>CAZYIE010000036.1:4132-37949 GCA_964646755.1 uncultured Smithella sp. | reverse complement strand
CGTAAATCATTTTTAAAATAGGAACGGTGATAAACAGCAGAATCAACCCGCCCAGAAAAAGAAAAACCCATTTCAGCCATCCGCGGGAAAAACAATAGGAGCAAAATCGATACGTTTCCGCCACCATTTCAGACAATTTATCGTTTTTGACCACTCTTGGACCACTAATTTTATTTTCATCCATGCCAGTTTGTTCGTGTTTAAGCATTGTTTTTTACTGGTTTTTCTAGGCCTGATACTTTAAGGCGACGGCAAGGTAGGATATGCCAAGCAATCTGTCAAGTAACATTTTCGACATATACTTACAAATTATTACTTTTTACGACAATTTATGAAATAAATTAAACGTCTTGCTTTTTTCAAAAAAACTCTCTCGAATGGGTAGCTACATCATTTTTTTGCATTGGATACAGGTGGTTGTGCATCTCAAATGCCCACGACCCTGTAGCAACTATCTTTGTTTTTGAGCCGACAACAAAGACGGACTTGAATAGTATGGATGCGTTCGGCAAACAATGAAATTCATTCACATTCTTTTATCAACACCGGACTCTTGCGTTTGATACGTCCCTTTTCAAATTGTCAGGGTCGATGAATTTGCGGATATTCGGGGGACACAACACCTATTTCCCTTGATAAAGACAGTATAATGTTCTAATCTCTTCTCATGGCGCGCATATCTCGCATAGTAGCTGTCGAATATCCACATCACATTACGCAACGTGGTGTACGTTCTATGGATATTTTCAAAAACGATGGCGACAGAAACACCTATTTACAGTTTATAAAAGAAGAAATGCAGCGTTGTGATATTGATGTTTTATCCTGGTGTCTGATGACCAATCATGTCCACTTTGTTGCCGTGCCTCACAATGAATCTTCATTAGCCAAGGGATTTGGAGAGGCGCATAAACGATATACACGCATGAAGAATTTCAGTGAAGGAGTTCGCGGCTATTTATTCCAGGGACGATTTGGCTCATGTGTGCTTGACGAGCGTCATTTACTCGCTGCCGTCCGGTATGTTGAAAATAATCCTGTTGCTGCAGGTATTGTGAAGCATGCCTGGGATTATCCTTGGTCAAGTGCTGCTTATCACGTTGGCAACATTGAAGATGATGCTCTTGTTCAAGACAGAAGTTTATATGGACTTGTCAATGATTGGCGGATTTATCTTGGAGAGGAACAACATGATATTTTCAATACGATCAGAAAAGCGACAAGAACAGGCCGTCCTGCTGGCGATGACGACTTTACGATAACAATTGAAAGTCGAACTGGACGGTTGCTGCGACCAGCAAAGCCTGGAAGGAAGAAAACACAGAGAAGCTGAAATAGGTGTTATGTCCCCGGAAATAGAAATAAATTTTATTGTGAATGAAAACCAAAGCGGACAACGGCTCGATGTATTTTTGCCGCAAAACGATCCATCTTTGTCACGCTCCCAGGTAAAGCGCGCGATTGAAGAAGGAGATGTTCTGGTCAACGCCATTACACCAAAGCCTAGCCAGCGTTTGAAGGAAGGCGATGTAATCCGGCTAACACTGAGACCGGCGCAAGAAACTACAGCTATCCCGCAGGAAATTCCATTAAATATAGTCTATGAAGACGCGGCAATTATTGTCGTCAATAAAGAAGCGGGAATGGTTGTCCATCCGGCACCGGGCAATTACGATCAGACGCTGGTTAATGCCTTGCTTTTTCATTGTCATGACCTATCCGGAATTGGCGGTGTTGTGCGTCCGGGAATTGTTCACCGCCTGGATAAAGGAACTTCCGGCTTGATCGTGGTGGCTAAAACTGACGAGGCACACCGAAAGCTGACGGATCAATTCGTCCGTCACGACGTGCACAAAACTTACAGAGCAATAGTCTGGGGTGATATAAAAGGCAATCATGGCGAAATAATATTGCCTGTAGGCAGGCATCCGGGTGATCGCAAAAAAATGTCCACAAAAAGCAAGCGCGGAAGAGATGCAATCACTCTTTGGAAAGCAAAAGAGCGGTATGGCTTAGCAACGCTGCTGGATGTCGAGATCATGACCGGCCGGACGCATCAAATCCGTGTACACCTTGCTGACCGGGGCTATCCGGTCATCGGTGATGCCGTTTATGGTAATGCTTCCAAAATTCGTGCTGTCACCGATGCTGCCTTGAAGGCACAGCTCAAGGCGTTAGACCGGCAGGCACTGCACGCCGCCAAGCTTTCGTTTTTGCACCCATCTAGTAATGATAGAATTGTTTTTACCGCCGAAATGCCGGAAGACATGGCTAGTTTGTGCGCTCAATTGAGCCGTTTTGCAAAAACGGCATAAGGGGACTTAACAAAACAGTAAGAAATATAAGGATTATTTTCGTAACGGAACCTAAGAAAAAGCAGAGAATAATTTATGTTCAAACTTACCCAAAACAATTCCATCCCCTATTTCCAGTCAACCATTTTACAGGAATGCGACTTTCTTACCCATGCTTTCTGTACAAGGCAGGGGGGCACTTCCCGGGAAGATTATGCCAGCCTCAATATGAGTTTTCTCGAAGGCGATGAGGAGTTCCGCGTATTACAAAACTGGTCGAAACTGGCAGAGGCTTTTGCCATTCCCGTGGAACAGTTTCTGGTTCTCAATCAGGTTCATGGCGATAGAATCTTTGTTATCGAACCGCAAGGCAGATACTTTCCCCCGCACAATGAGTTCAATTACGATGCCATTGTGACCAACCGCACCGGCTTGGCTATTTGCATTAAAACTGCGGACTGTGTGCCGGTATTTATTGCTGATAAAGTGCAGAAAGTTATTGCAGTAGTTCACGCAGGATGGAGGGGCACTGCTTCAGGCATAAGCGCCAAAGTTATCCGCTTGATGAAGAATCAATATGGCTCACTGCCGCACGATATTATGGCGGCCGTAGGACCATCCATCGCCCCCTGCTGTTATGAAGTAGATTCCATTACCGCTGATGCTTTCGGAGCACAAAAATGTAAAGAGTCTTTTTTGTTTCCGCAAGCAATGAAGAATAAATATCTGCTGGATTTACCCGAAGCCAACCGCAGGCAATTGCTTAATTGCGATATCCCGGAGACAAACATCGAACTATCCGGTTACTGCACCATGTGCAATCAGGATATCTTTTTCTCGCACCGCGGCTCCGGCGGAGTTACCGGACGGCAGATTAATTTTATGAGAATTAAAGAAACGAGCCCTGTTTAGCAGTTACCCGCAGCAACAAGAACTATTGCCGGGAACCAACGCCTCGTTCGGTCGAGTCGACCGAATAGAAGTTACTTGTTTCCCGCTTTCGGCTTCGAAAAAGCATCTTTCATATTATCACGGATTTCGTTGAGTTCCTTCTTGGTGCTTTCTTTAATTTCCTTCGACTGTTGAACCGCCGAGTCTTTTGCTTCCTTCAAATCTTTCGGAACATTCTCTTTGATCTCTTTTCCATCGCGAACAATAGCATCTTTGCTTTCCTTGTAGATTTCGACTGTTTTCGTTTTTGCGTCCCTGTCATCAGCGGCGAATACGGTCATACTTAAACCAAGAAGGCAATAAACGGCAACCAGGCAAATCAGTACTCGTTTCATCTTTTTTCTCCTCTAGTTTATTTTCAGATTTTTAATTTTGCTGTATTATAGGAAAAAGGAGAAACAATTGTCAATCTTTCATGCTACTCCTCCCTTTGAATGTTATGTTGCTCCATATTACAAGTTGTTTTAATGCATTTTCTTTATTGACAGTAATTCTTTTCAGTATTACTTAGGAACAACAACTTTAAAAAAATCTGAGGAGAAGTGCTAATGATAGTTGTCACAGGTGGCGCCGGATTTATCGGGAGTGCTTTTGTCTGGAAACTCAACCAGGAAGGCATTGATGATATTATTATTGTTGACCGCTTAGGCACGAAAGACAAGTGGAAGAATCTTGTCAACCGGCGCTTCGCCGAATTCATCCACAAAGATGATTTCCTGCCAATGGTTTGCGAAGATCGTCTTCCGTTTGACGTAACGGCGATAATTCACATGGGCGCATGCTCCTCAACAACCGAGCGTGATGCCGATTACCTCTGGCAAAACAATTATGCTTACACTCGCAGCCTGGCCAAATGGGCGCTAAAACAAGGTATCCGGTTTATTTACGCCAGCTCCGCCGCCACATATGGCGATGGCTCCCAAGGGTTTTCTGATGACCACAACAAAATTAGATCCCTCCAACCAATCAATATGTACGGGTATTCCAAACAGGTTTTCGACCTCTGGGTATTAAAGAATTCGCTGGAAGAAAAAATTGCCGGCATCAAATTTTTCAACGTCTTCGGTCCCAACGAATATCACAAAGAAGATATGACCAGTGTTATCTTCAAAGCCTTTCACCAGATCAACCAGACCGGCAAAGTAAAATTATTCAAATCATATAAGCCGGAATACAAAGACGGCGGCCAGTTGCGTGATTTTGTCTACGTCAAAGACTGCGTTAACGTCGTTTGGTGGCTGCTGCAGCATCCGACCGCCAACGGTATTTTCAATCTGGGCACAGGTAAAGCCAGGTCATGGAATGATTTAATCGGCGCTGTTTTTGCAGCTTTGGGGCTAAAGCCCAATATTGAATATATCGAAATGCCGGATGGATTACGCAATCAATACCAGTATTTCACCGAGGCGAAAATGGGCAAGCTCCAAGCGGCGAACTGTCCCGTGGCTTTTTCTTCTCTGGAAGATTCCGTACGCGATTACGTAGTTAACTACTTGCAGAATAATGATTCTCATTTGGGGAAATAGCAAGTCTATAAGGATACCGATAATTCTTCGATCGTTCTGAAACCTCTTGATCAGCAATATCTTATTTGAGGCAATTTGTTCATTATAGACAGCTTGACTTCTCCGGCTGTCATTTGATATTATCTTCTCGCCCTGAACTATAGTAAATCTTTCGCAAATCAGGAGAAAATGAGTCACTAATTGTCACAATTATTTTAATTTCTCATAATCAATAAAAGGAACAACCATGAAAGAATACATAAAAAAACATCTCCAGATCACGCCTTTAAAAATCACCACCTTTGTTATTTTTCTGGCATTGGTTCTTTTCTTTTTTGATTTTCCCTTCCTCCGCTTTATGGAATTAAAAACTCTTGATTTGCGCATATCATCGCGCGGTGCGCTACCGACAGGCGGGGAAGTAATAATTGCGGTTGTCGATGAAAAGAGCCTGACTGAATTGGGACGCTGGCCGTGGCCGCGCACGACAATTGCAAAACTGATGGATAAGTTGAAAGCATCGGGGGCAAAAACTATCGGCTTTGATGTTATTTTTTCAGAAAAAGAGACGGCTAATGCGGATGCTGCCCTGGCCAAATCAATAGCCCGCGCTGATAATGTGACTCTCGGCTACTTTTTCCACCTGTCCAAGAGAGATGTGGCACATCTGTCGGAAAAAGAAATTGCTGCAGATGCCGACAACATTAAAAATTCGCGCTACCCGATACTTAACTCTGCGGAAAAAAATCCGGATGATTATGCTTTGATTAAGGCTTATGCCCCGGAATCCAACCTCAAGATTCTGGCAGCTGCCGCCGTCAACAGCGGTTATTTTAACATGATTCCCGACACTGATGGTTCCATGCGCTGGTCTCCGCTGGTGATTAAATATGGCAACGATTATTATTCATCCCTTTCCTTGTCTATTTTACAACAATATCTGGACTGGCCGCTGCTTTCGCTAAACCTGGCCGGTTATGGTGCGGAAAGCGTAAAAATCGGCGACACTACTATCCCGACCGACGAATCAGGACGACTTTTAGTTAATTATCTGGGCCCGGCAAAGACATTCCCGCACTATTCCGTTTCCGATATTCTCAAAGGAAGAATTCCGGCCGAGAAAATCCGCAATAAAATTGTTCTCGTGGGAGCCACGGCGATCGGCATTTATGATTTGCGGGTAACTCCTTTTGGCGCCACTTACCCCGGAGTGGAAATTCACGCAACTGTAATCGACAACATCCTGCACCGCAATTTTTTAACGCACTCCAGCTTCACCCGCTTTATCGATCTTTGCTCCATTATCCTGTTCGGCCTGCTGATGGGATTGATTATTCCCCGCCTGCGGGCAGTAACGGGAATTTTCTTTGCTCTGCTGATTCTCGGTATATTCGTGGCCGTCAACATGTTCATTTTTTCGAAGTTTAATGTCTGGTTGAACCTCATCTACCCCGCTATTACTATGGCCGTTATTTATCTGGCAATCACCGTTTACCACTATATTAAAGAAGAGCG
Organism: uncultured Smithella sp.; assembly: GCA_964646755.1. Classification (GTDB taxonomy): domain Bacteria; phylum Desulfobacterota; class Syntrophia; order Syntrophales; family Smithellaceae; genus MVRV01. The sequence goes on along the minus strand of CAZYIE010000036.1, from coordinate 31,684 downwards.
GGAAAAGAAGAAAATCCGCGGCGCTTTCCAATATTATCTGACGGCATCCGTCATCAATGAAATGCTCAAAGACCCGACCAAGCTGAAACTAGGCGGGGATAAAAAAGATTTATCAGTTTTATTTTCCGATATTCGCGGTTTTACGACTATTTCGGAGAAGCTTAGCCCGGAAGAATTGGTTCATTTGCTCAATGAATATCTTACCGCCATGACCGATGTTGTATTCAAACACGATGGAATGCTCGATAAATACATGGGTGATGCGATTATGGCCGTCTTCGGCGCGCCGCTCGATCAGCCCGACCACGCCCGACGGGCCTGCCAGACAGCATTAGAAATGATGAGCGAACTCCACCGCCTGCAAAAGAAATGGCTCTCCGAAGGCAAACCGGTATTGAACATCGGCATCGGTGTCAATAGCGGTGATATGGTTGTGGGCAACATGGGTTCGGAAATGCGCTTTGATTATACGGTTATGGGTGACATGGTCAACCTGGGTTCACGTCTTGAAGGTATCAATAAGGAATATGGCTCAAATATTATTTTTAGTGAATTCACTTATAATGCAGTTAAAGACTCCATGTGCGGCCGCGAACTGGACTGGGTTCGCGTCAAAGGCAAAAAACTGCCGGTAAAGATTTATGAATTACTGGGAGAAAAGAAGGACGAGGGCAAGTTCAAAGAACTCATCGGCACTTTTGAAGAAGGGCTGGCGCTTTATCGCGCTTCCCGGTGGGATGAAGCAATTGCCATATTCCAAAAAACTCTGGACATTCGGCCGGAAGATGAAGCTGCCAAATTATATATTGAGCGCTGTAAAAACCTGAAAGAGAACCCGCCACCGGAACCATGGGATGGTGTTTTTACAATGACCAGAAAATAATACTTTCAGGCTGAATATAAAAATGGGATTTAATAAAGGGCATAAATATCGCAGTTGGGTCGAAGTTGATCTTGACAATTTCATCCGCAATTTAAATGAAATAAAAAGGTTAATCGGACCACATGTTGATTTTATGCAGGCAGTCAAGGCTGATGCTTACGGACATGGCGCTATTGAAATATCCAATGTTGCTTTGAAAAACGGCGCCCGGATGCTGGGTGTCGCCAATGCCGATGAAGGAGTGCAGCTGCGAGTCAGCGGTATTGAAGCACCGATCGTTATTCTCGGACCTTCCACGGAATCGGAAGTCGAAGAAATCATCAAATATAACCTAACACCTTCCGTTTCCGATCTAACATTTGCGCGGAAACTGCAAAAAGCGGCAAAGTCTTCAGGCGGTTCAATATCCGTTCATATCGAAGTTGATACCGGCATGGGACGCGGCGGCACGATGAACAGCGAAGCAATTGGGCTTATTTCTGATGTCCTGGCGCTTCCCGATATTACGCTTGCTGGAATTTTCACCCATCTGGCGTCGAGTGAAACAACCATTCCCTATAATGATCAGCAATGGCAGTTGTTTTCCACTTTACTGAACAAGCTCGCAGAGCTGAACATCAAAATACCTCTGCGGCACATGGATAACAGCGGCGGCATCTTAAATTATCCGCAATTTAATTTAGATATGGTGCGTCCGGGGATCATGACTTACGGCATTTATCCTTCACCCGGCACCGAAACGAAAGCTTCGCTTTCCCCCGTTATGTCTTTTAAAACAACTATCGCCTTAATCAAGGATTTTCCTCCCGGGTATGGCATTGGCTATAACAGCACTTACGTGACTAAGGGAAAGACACGCATCGCCACTATTCCTGTCGGTTACGGCGACGGTTACGGTTTTATTCTTTCTAATCAGGGCGAAGCTCTGATTAACGGCAGGCGTGCTCCTCTTGTTGGGCGAATTTCCATGGATTTGTGCACAATTGATGTAACGAACATTCCCGACTGCATTGTGGGAGATGAAGTTGTTCTTTTGGGCAAACAGGGCAACGAATATATCAGCGCCAACGAAATTGCGGCAAAGGCGCAAACGATCAGCTACGAAGTGCTTTGCGCTTTAGGCAAGCGGGCGCCCCGTATTTTTCTGCAAAAAGGTAAAACCAATGCCGTCGAACCGCGGCTGCGGCGAATATTTATTCCCGGCGAGGAAAAATCTCTCACCCGCATCGACAACATCATCCGGCATTGTTTCCAGGCACGGACGCGCAACGAAGAGATGGGCGACGCCATCTATTACGAAATGTTTGAAACCCTGTTTGGCAAAGAAAACCGGCAACTGGAATTACGTACCGGCTTTCGCTATGACATCACAATTGCCCAATTACCCGAAGCAACAAAGCATACATCGCGCTTTGGCGCTTATTTTCAGGTCGGCGCCCATATTGAATATAGAAAAACCATCAAAAACAATGTTTTTATGATCGGCTGCGCCCAGAATAATCAGCAGTTGTCGGCTCTGCTGGAAGACCCGCGCTGTGAATATCGCTGGCTTTTGGGTGGCGGCGAGGAATTGGTTATGGAAAGAGATTTCCACGTCGATAGAGTGCGTATTGATGATGAAGATATTCCGATTACCGATGCAAAGATAACCGATCGAGGTTACGAGGTTTGGTGCGGAAGCGATAAATTGAAGAAAAAAATCAACTCGGAAGTTAAAATTGCCATAGACATTATCACCAAGAAGGCCAAGAACAACAATATCTTTCCTGTTTACCTTGTATACCCGACGCGAGGAGTCGATATTGCTTTCAATTACGAAAAGGCCAATTTGAAAAATGTACGTGTGGAAAGCTTTTTTGCAGGCCGTCACCCCTCTCCATCGATAGTTCGGGACAAAGGGAAATTCATGGACATTAATGTATCCGATAAGGAATGGATTTTCCCCACAAGCGGCGTCATCTTCATCTGGGATATTTAATCACAATTTTAAACAATCCTCCGAAAGAGGTATAAAATGAAACTTCGGCACATGCTTTTTGTTTTTGCTGTTATGCTGGGCATTTGTTTTTTCCTTTTCACTTCCTTTTATAATCAGGCCAAACGAGAAGCCATCAAAAACACAAATAACGAGCAGTTGCTTTATGCCAGACAGGCTGCACGGGGGATAGAAGACTTTTTTAATAACTGGACGCGTACCCTCAACGCCCTGGCGGAATCGGACTCGGTCATCAATATAGACAAGGCAGGTAAAGAGGATATCAACCTCCTGTATCGGACTAATCAGGACAGGATCAAATCGATCGCAAGAGTAGATGCGACTGGTAAAATTATTTACGCTTTCCCCTATAATCGCGAAGCCATCGGCAGAAATATCTCTGACCAGAAACATATCCGCGAGATTATGAACACCCACAAGCCCGTTGTCAGTGATGTATTTTTTGCCGTTCAGGGATACAATACGGTTGCCCTCCATGTTCCCGTTTTCAAAAATAAGACCTACCAGGGCTCGATAGGAATTACTATTAATTTTCAAGCTCTGGCCAAGCGATACCTCGAAGACATAAAGATAGGTAATACAGGCTATGCCTGGATGATCAGCCGGGATGGCACGGAACTATACTGCCCCGTTCCCGGCCATACAGGGAAATCGGTCATGGAGAACTGCCAGGATTTCCCCTCCATCCTGACCATGGCCGGAGAGATGCTCAAGGGCCGTGCAGGGTCAACCACCTATACCTTTGATAAAATAAGAGGAAAAGACGTCGAAATTGTCAGAAAACATGCCGTGTACTCACCCATAAATATCGGGAATACCTTCTGGTCGATTGTTGTTGCCACCTCGGAAGATGAAATTATCGCGACTCTGGAGGGATTCCGCAACAAACTCATAATGCTAGTTGCTTTTCTTCTGCTTTGTGTATTTTTATTTGCTTACTTTGGGTTGAAAGCCTGGTTTATCATCGCGGAAGGAGAAAAGCGCCGCCGTGCCGAAGAGGCTTTGCGGAAAAGTGAGGAAAAATTAAGTCTGATCACAGAAAACATGTCGGATTGCGTTGCTTTAGTGGACTCAACCGGCGCCTATCAGTACGTGACACCATCGTACAGAGAAACTCTTGGATATGACCATGAAGATATGATTGGCATTACTGGACTTAGCCTCACCCATCCGGATGATCTGGAACGAATTACGCAAATTTACCTGGATGGTATTGAGCAAAACTGGCGCGAAATAATATTTGAAACGAGGACACGCCACAAGGATGGGCATTATGTACCAATGGAAACTAGAGTTCGATTATTAACTGATTTACAGGGAAAAGTCACAGGTGCTGTCTTTTCCGGACGGGATATAACAAAGCGCCTGCAATTGGAGTCACAGCGCCGGGAGGCCGAAGAAAATTATCGGTCTATTGTCGAAAATGCCGTGGAAGGTATTTTCCAGACCACTATGGACGGTCGTATTCTCACCATCAACCCTGCCCTTGCCCAAATTCTCGGCTATGAATCGCCGGCTGACCTGATGGCTACGGTAACCGATATCGGCAGGCAGCTTTATGCACACCCCGAAGTGCGCGAAGAATACTTGAGATTGATCAGAGAAAAGGGAGCAGTGAATGGCTTTGAAGTACAAATGCATCGTAAAGATGGTAGTATCTGCTGGATTTCCCTGAACACCAGAGTTGTCGGGTCCGCCGACAGAGGTCCTTTGCATTTTGAAGGTTTTTTGACCGACATAACCGAGCGCAAGGGGGCGGAAGAAAAATTAAAAGCAGCAGAAGAAACATATAGAAATATTTTTATGAATGCTCAGATCGGATTATTTCGAACAGATATAACAACAGGCATAATGGTTGAAGCCAATGATAAACTGGCGAAAGTTATCGGGTTTAAAAACAGGGAAGAACTTTTGTTGAGCAACTTTAATATCGCGGAAAGATATGTTGATCCTGACGCTCGCCAGAAAATGCTGACCATTCTAAAAGAAGATGGTCAGGTCAACAATTATGAAGCACGGCTCAGAATTAATAGCGGTGAAATTCGTTGGGTTCGTTTTTCAGCTAAACTTGTTCCTGATAAAAGTTGGAATGAAGGTGTGTCCGAAGACATTACGGACATCAAGAAGATAGAAGAAGAGAAGCGCATTATGGAAGAACGTCTGCAACACGCAGATAAGATGGAAGCTATAGGCATTCTCGCCGGCGGTATCGCCCATGATTTCAATAATCTACTTATGGGTATTCAGGGCTATGCTTCACTGACATTGCGACACCTCAGTCAAGATGATCCTGCTTATGAGATGCTCTTACGGATTGAGGAACAGGTGCAAAGCGGGGCGGATTTAACTCGTCAACTGTTGGGGTTTGCCCGTGGGGGAAGATATGAAGTTAAACCCACCGATATGAACGCAATTCTTGAAAAGACCTCCTCCATGTTCGGCAGAACCAAAAAAGAAATCTCCATTCACCGACAATCCGACAAAGACCTCTGGATCGCGGAAGTTGACCAGGGACAAATGGAACAGGTATTTCTGAATCTGTATGTTAATGCCTGGCAAGCCATGCCCGGAGGCGGAAATATCAACCTGGCGGCACAGAATGTTATTTTGAATGTTGAGCAGGCCCTTCTCTGCTCTGTGCAGCCGGGAAAATATGTGAAAATAACAATAACCGATACCGGGACAGGAATGGATGAGAAGACTCAAGAACGGATATTTGATCCCTTTTTCACCACGAAGAAAATGGGAAGAGGCACCGGTTTAGGACTGGCAACAGTCTATGGGATCATTAAAGGGCACCAGGGCATGATCACTGTGGAAAGCAAACCCGGCCAGGGAACAACATTCACCATCTATTTGCCCGCATCGGAAAAGGACGTAGTCCCGATAAAGACGTCAACCGGTGAAATCGTCGGGGGCACGGAGACGATTCTACTGGTGGATGATGAGAAGATGGTTCTGGAGGTCAGCAAGGAGTTACTTGAGTCACTGGGATACAAGGTCTATGCGGCCGGCGGCGGCCAGGAGGCTATTGCTGTTTACATGGAGAAGCAAGAGAAAATAGACCTGATTATTCTGGATATGATTATGCCGGGAATCCAAGGATCAGAGGCATTTGATCGCCTCCGGGAGATCAATCCAAATGCCAGGGTTCTTCTATCGAGTGGTTACAGCCTCAACGGAGAAGCCCAGACAATCATAAATCGCGGCTGCAACGGCTTCATCCAAAAACCATTTCGTCTGAAAGAAATTGCCGGCAAGGTTCGGGAGGTGCTGGCCTGAAACAGATTCATGAACCTGCTGGTTTTTGACCGTATAATGTGTTAATTCATTGACTATATGAGTTTGGGGCGGTAGAAATTTTTTAGACAGTAGTGGCTTATTAAAAGGGAGTGATAGTTATGGCGATAACAGTCAATAAAGGGATCTTGCTGGAGAGCGGAACAAATGAATTGGAGATAATAGAGCTTTATGTCGATGAAGAAGGTGTTGATGGTAATGAATATCGCGGTTACTACGGTGTCAACGTAGCAAAAGTGGTAGAAATTATCAGCCTGCCCGCCCAAATCCATAAACCACCTAATGCAGCCAAATTTGTTGCCGGCGTTTTCAACCACCGCGGCAAGGTTATTATCCTTGTGGATCTCGCTCTCTGGCTCGGGAAAAATCGATCACAGCAGAAACCCCCGATTGTCATCATCACGGAGTTCAACAACTTAACTTCCGCATTCCTCGTTTCCGGGGTCACAAGAATCCACCGCACCAGTTGGGCCAATATCAAACCTTTGGATATTTACCTGCAAAGATTCTCTGAAGCCATTACAGGCATGATTCTCCTGGAAAACAAGACAGTTCTTATGCTCGACCTCGAAAGGATAATAGGTGAGCTTGATCCTCGCCTAGCCGTGCCTAAACTTCAGGAAGGCATAACCGACGTGGTTGCTTCTGAGGCGCTGACTGCCGCAATAAAATACCCCTTAAGGGTTCTCCATGCCGACGACTCGGGAATGATACGCCGGACAACAAAGCAACTACTCGAAGAGAAAAATGAATTTCTTGTGACTTCGGTGGCAGACGGCAAAGAAGCTTGGACATACCTTGAAGACTTAAAGAAAAAGGCCGTGGCGGAAAACAAGCCTGTTAGTGATTTTCTCGATATCATTCTTTCGGACATCGAGATGCCGGGGATGGACGGCTACCATCTTTGCCACAAAGTGAAAAGCGACGCTGACCTTATGATACTGCCCGTCATCCTCTTTTCTTCCATGATCACGGACAAATTGCGCCACAAGGGTGAATCCGTTGGCGCCGATGGCCAACTCGCCAAACCAAGCCCGGCGGAACTAGTAAAAGACTTAAAAGAGATTGTGGCAAAAAGGTTTACATAATAATTAGTTAAGGAGTATGTCATGGTTAGAAAAATATTCTGTTTAGCGGCTGCCATTTTGTTGCTAATTATGGCGAGCATAACCGGTGCGGCGGAAAACAATCCGCCCAAAGTGGGTATCTCCTTGCCGGAAATTGAATTACTTCTGCCGAATAATTCTGCCGATCTTAGATATCTGGGATTGCCACCCGGCGGCAAGACATTCAGAGTCGGCCAGATAAAAGCAAAAATAGTGATCATTCAAATATACAGCATGTACTGCCCTTATTGCCAGGCTGAGGCTCCTAATGTCAATCATCTCTATGGGTTGATCGAGAAAAATCCGGCGCTGAAAGATAAAGTTAAAATTATCGGCATTGGCGCCGGCAATACTTCGTTTGAAGTTGCAACTTATCAGAGAAAATATACGGTCCCCTTTCCACTAATTCCTGACGAAGATTTTAAAATCCATAAAATTCTGGGTGAGGTGCGGACACCTTACTTTATTGCAGTGAAAATAGCGGCCGGCGGCAGGATGGAAGTCATCTATTCACGTCTGGGCGCACTGGAAAATAATGATCTTTTTCTGGCGGGGCTGATAAAATCAGCCGGATTAAAATAGGAGAGGACGATGAAAAAAGCGGCACTTCTGATTACCTTAGTTATTAGTTTTTTCGCTTGCAGCGCTTATGCCGCATCCGATGCTTATAAAACCAATATTTATAATACCGGAGAGCTCAAGCCGACCGATAGCTTGTTAAAAGTGAAAGTAGGCCAGAAGGCTCCCGATTTTAAACTCAAATCTGTCAGCGGAAAAACAGTTTCTCTCCGGGATTTTCACGGCAGGAAAAATGTGGTCATTTCCTTTGTGCCCGCAGCATGGACGCCGGTTTGTTCCGATCAATGGCCCGGCTACAATATTATTTCTGATATATTTGAAAGTAATAATGCTGTTCTGCTGGGGATTACAGTGGATAATATTCCCACTTTATTTGCCTGGACGAACCAGATGGGGAATCTCTGCTTTGAAGTTCTTTCCGATTTCTGGCCACATGGGGATGTGGCGGCACGGTTCGGTGTACTGCGTTCCGATGGGCAGGCGGAAAGAGCGCTGTTCGTGATTGATAAAAAAGGCCTTATCCGCTACATAGATATCCATAATATTAATAAGCGCCCCCCCCTGGAAAACCTGGTCCGGGAACTGGAAAAACTAAACAAATAAATTGGGCTATCATCAGATCAGCCGTTGAGTAATTGTAAAAGATGAATAAAATTGAAGCCGCTGGCATTAATTCTGTGAACGGCCGCCTGTCACTAAAAGAGAACGCCACCGCAATCATTCTGGCCGGAGGGAAAAGCAGCCGGATGGGACGGGATAAAAGCCTTCTTTCCGCCAACAACCTTCCCCTGATCGGAAAAATTGTATCTCAACTGGAAAATTATTTTCCGGAAATTATTATCGGCGCCAATGATTTAGAAAAATACCGCTTTTTAAACTTGCCGGTTATTCCGGATCTGGAAGAAGACAAGGGGCCGTTGATGGGTATATACTCAACGTTACTTAGTTCCAACCATGAAGTAAATTTTGTGGTCGCCTGCGATATTCCGGATCTGGATATGAAATATGTTCAGGAGTTGATCCGGCAGGCACAGGATCACCAAATAGTCATCCCCACCTGGAAGGACGGGAAACACGAACCTTTATTCGCTGTGTACAGAAGGTCTATTCTGGATAATATTAAAAATCTACTCGACGCCGATCAAAGGAAGATCAGCCTTTTGTTCCAATCAACTGATGTTAAATACCTGCCTCTGCCGGACGAGATGAAATGGTACAGGAATTTGAATACGCTGGAAGACTATAAAAAATACATTAAACAATGATTATTTAGGTAGAATTTAATTATGATTTCTTATGAAAAAGCTTTTGAAATAATCATGAATTCCGCTTTCACACTGGAGACGGAATCTGTAAAACTAACTCACTCACTAAACAGAGTGCTCGCTTCCGACATCCAATCGGATACCGACATGCCTCCCTTTAATAAATCGGCGATGGACGGCTATGCCTGCCGCAGAGCTGATTTGCAAGAAATGCTCAGCGTTATTGAAATTATTCCCGCAGGCGGCAACCCACAGAAAACTGTTTCGAAGAATGAATGCTCGAAGATAATGACAGGGGCTATCGTGCCCAGAGGCACGGATTGTGTGGTCCCCGTGGAAAACACAAAAACCGTTCCGCCAAATAAAGTCATGATCACTGAGAGCGATATTCCTGACAATATCTGCTATCAGGGGGAAGATATTAAGCGAGGTGAAGTTGTCCTCTCCCGGGGGGCATTGATAAAACCGCAGCATATTGCTGTGCTTGTCAATGCCGGGATCAGCAGCGTCCCTGTTTACAGAAAGCCCCGAATCAGCATTATAACAACGGGGAGCGAACTCAAGGAACCGGGAGAGGATCTGCCTGCGGGCTGCATCCGCAACAGCAATAGTTACCAATTGATCGCACAGGTGCAAAGAATGTTCATTGAACCAGAATATCTGGGAATCGCCGGCGATAAGGAGGATTTGTTAAATCTTCTGATACGGAAGGCGTTGCAAACAAGCGATATAGTTATTCTTTCCGGTGGTGTTTCCATGGGTGATTATGATCTGGTTCCAGCTGTATTGAAGGCCAACGGTGTCAACATTCTGTTTGATAGAGTGGCTATGCAGCCCGGCAAACCACTAACATTCGGAACTAAAGAGAAAACCACCGTATTCGCTTTTCCGGGCAATCCGGTTGCTACTTTTTTGCCCTTTGAAATTATGGCCAAGCCCTTTATTTACAGATTAATGGGGCATGACTATTCTCCAAAAATTTTCCCCCTCATCACGGGCGATAATTTTAAACGTAAAACAGGTGAGCGCAGGTCTTTTGTTCCCGTCAAAATTGAAAACGGTAAAGCGTTTCCGCTGGAATACCATGGTTCGGCACACATAAATGCTTTATGTTTTGCCCAAGGGTTTATTTCATTTCCGGCAGGAGTGTTGGAAATTAAAAAAGGCCAAGCTATTAATGTTATATCTTTGTAAAGATGATAGTTCTTTATTTCCCGCCCTTTCTGATTAATTTCTGGAAATCATTATCAGCCGCGTGCAGGAGTTCCTCGACATCTTTCTCGAGTTTTTCAAAACGGTTGATGATCGCCCGGGCCTGCGAGGTCAATTGCATGGATTTATCGCGCACGCCGATATCCACCAGTTTCATGTCCATCCGCTCTTCCGAAGCCTTTAGCCGCCCCCAGGCCGCCCGATAGGACATTTCCAGTTTTTTTGCCGCGGCATTGAGGCTCTTCTGCTCGTCAATGGCCTGGAGAATATTGTCTCGTCCCTTGCCGAAAACCACTTTCCCGTCTTTTTCAATCCAGATTTTATACTTTATTTCCATAGTTTACGACCACTCCTCTGCACTGATTAATTTTCATATAAGGACGATGACCATAAAATGTCAACAAAATTAATCTTCTGCCACATCTTTTTTGTGCCTATGCTTTATATAACATATTGACTTTTTTCTGACTTTTGGTCAAACTATGCCACATTTGACATAGATCATATTTGACACAGGCATCGGGAGGCTTTTATGCAAATCACAAGAAGAGGTTTTTTAACTCTGACCGGCGTCGTTGGAGGCGGTGTTGCCCTATCAAGTTTGGGGATCAACATCAACACAACAAAGGCGCATGCGGAAGAGCTAAGCAAAATGAACAGGATTAAGGTTGCTAAACAGGTCAGCACTGTGTGCTGTTACTGCTCTGTCGGCTGCGGTCTTATCTGCAGCGTCGATAAGGCAACTGGAAAGATTTTCAATATCGAAGGAGATGCCGACCATCCCATTAATGAGGGATCGCTTTGCGCCAAGGGTGCGGGGCTCTTTGATCTGACCGAAGCCAACAAGCATCGTCTGACCAAGGTGCTTTATCGCAAGCCTTATGGAACCGAGTGGGAAGAAAAAGACTGGGACTTTGCCCTTTCCCGAATTGCCCGTCTGGTCAAGGACACACGTGACAAGACTTTTGTAAAGAGAAATGACAAGGGTGAATTGGTTAACCGCTGCGAGGCTATCGGTCACTACGGCAGTTCCAATATTGACAATGAGGAATGCTGGTTGGTTACCGCTAAGTCGCGAGCCCTGGGGCTTGTCTACATGGATCACCAGGCCCGGGTCTGACACAGTCCATCTGTAGCGGCTCTGGGAGAGTCGTTCGGACGCGGTTCCATGACGAACCACTATTGTGATTTAAAGAATGCCGATGTCATTTTGATTATGGGCAGCAATGCTGCCGAGCATCACCCCATCGCCTTTAAATGGATATTGAAGGCCAAAGAAAAAGGCGCCACCATTATTCATGTCGATCCCCGTTATACTCGAACATCCGCCCGCTGTGATTTTCATGTTCCGCTTCGCTCTGGAACGGACATCGCTTTTCTGGGAGGCATGATTTCTTACATAATCGAGAAAAATAAATACTTTAAAGAGTATGTTATCAATTACACCAACGCCTCCTTTATTGTCGGCGAGGACTTTTATTTTAAAGACGGTCTTTTCTCCGGGTACGATGCCAAGAAAAGGAAATACGATAAGGCAACTTGGGTGCTGGAAAAAGACGGCAGCGGAATACCCAAGCGGGATATGTCCCTGCAAAATCCCCGCTCAGTTTTCCAAATGATGAGAAAACACTATTCCCGCTACACGCTGGATAAGGTTTCGAGCATCACCGGCGTGTCGAAAGAAAATCTTCTCAAGGTTTATGAAGCTTACAGTGCTACCGGTGTTCCGGACAAGGCGGGAACGGAATGTTACGCTCTGGGCTGGACGCACCATACGACCGGCACCCAGAACATCCGCACTATGTCTATTATTCAGTTGCTTCTAGGCAATATGGGGATTGCAGGCGGCGGCATCAACGCTCTGCGCGGCGAACCCAACGTTCAGGGTTCCACCGACCATGCTATTCTGTATAATGTTCTGCCCGGTTATCTCAAAACGCCTTCGGCTTCTCTCGATACGCTGGAACATTACTTGAAAAAATACACGCCGGAATCCAAAGATCCGCAGTCGGCAAACTTCTATTCGAATTATCCGAAGTTTTTTGTCAGCTTCCTGAAATCCTATTGGGAAGACAAAGCAACGAAGCAAAATGAATTCGGCTACTCCTGGCTGCCAAAAATGGAAGAAGGGAAGCACTATTCCACGATGCACATGTTTGACAGAATGTATGCGGACAAGATCAAGGGATTTTTCTGCATTGGCGCTGATCCGGCCGTCAGTACTCCGAATTCCAACAAAGTCCGCAAAGCGCTCCAAAATCTGGACTGGCTGGTCGGCGAGAACATCTTCGACAACGAAACCTATGAATTTTGGAGAGGTCCCGGAGTCGATCCCAAAAAGGTTAAAACGGAATGTTTCCTTCTTCCCGCCTCCGCAAGTATGGAGAAAGAGGGTTCACAGAGCAACTCCGGCCGCTGGGTGCAGTGGAAATACAAAGCTGCCGAATCTCCCGGTGATGCCCTTCCCGTTGGCGAGATAGAAATAAAGATTCTGGCAGCCATCAAAAAGCTGTATAAAAAGGAAGGCGGTCCCAATGCCGAAGCCATTGTCAATCTCAAATGGGATTATTTAGACGGCAAAGGCCACATGGATGTGATGAAAGTGGCCAAACGGATCAACGGTGTCTTCCTGGAAGATACCGTCATCGAAGACAAAGCCAAGAAAACCAAGACTGAGTTCAAGAAAGGCCAGATGGTACCGGGCTTTGCGCTGCTCCAGGCCGACGGCAAAACCGCATGCGGCAACTGGGTTATCTCCGGCAGCTACACCGCAGACGGCATCAATAGGATGATGTCTCGGGGCAAGGAAGATCCGACAGGACTTGGCCTCTTCCCGAACTGGTCGTATGCCTGGCCGGTCAACCGTCGCATTCTCTATAACCGCGCATCCTGTGATTTGAACGGCAAGCCCTACAATCCCAAGCGCAATATTCTGGAATGGAAGGGCGATAAGTGGGTGGGCGACGTGCCGGACGGCCCCTGGCCGCCCATGGCGGATAAAGAGAAGGGGAAATATCCTTTCATTATGCAAAAAGACGGCCTGGGCGCTTTATTTGGCCCCGGCATGGCTGAAGGTCCCTTCCCCGAGCATTATGAACCGCTGGAAGGCCCGCTTACCAAGAATCCTCTGTCGGGACAACTTATTAATCCCGCTGCTGAAATTTTCAAAAGCGACATGGATAAGGTGGCCAACGCGAGCGACAAGTTCCCGTATGTCTGCACCACTTATTCCTGCACTGAGCACTGGTGTTCCGGAGCTTTGACGCGCTGGCAGATGTGGCTCCTCGAAATGCAGCCGGAACTATACGTGGAAATCGGCGAGAAACTCGCCAAGCAAAAAGGCATTAAGAACGGCGAGCGCATTAAGGTTTCCTCCATCCGCGGCGAGGCGCCCTGTGTCGCCATGGTGACAAAGCGTTTCAAACCGTTCACTGTTGAAGGAAAAGAAGTTCATCAGGTCGGCATGCCCTTCAATTACGGCTGGCTCTTCCCCAAAGACAGCGGCTCTGACAGCACAAATATGTTAACCCCAACCGTTGGCGACGCGAACACCTTCTGCCCCGAGTATAAGGCGTTCATGGTCAACGTAGAAAAGTTGTAGGAGGGAAGCGACCATGAATAAACAACCGGAACTCGTAAAATTGATCGACACCACCCTGTGCACTGCCTGTCGGGGCTGCCAGGTGGCCTGCAAGCAATGGAATGAACTGCCCGGCCTGAAAACCAAACAGCTGGGCACCTACCAGAACCCGCCTGATTTACAGTGGAACACCTGGACGCTGATCCGCTTCCAGGAATATGAGGATAAAGACAAAAATTTCACGTGGATCTTCCGCAAAGACGGCTGCATGCACTGCACCGACGCGGCCTGCGTTAAAGTTTGCCCCAGCGGCTCTCTGTATTATACGCCGATGAAAACCGTCGGCATTCATCATGACAAGTGCATCGGTTGCAAGGAATGTGTTGCGGCCTGTCCGTTTAATATCCCGCGCTATGACGCAAAAACGGACAAGGTTTATAAATGCGATCTGTGTTATTCCCGCATCAAGGAAAGCCATGTTCCTGCCTGTGTGAAATCCTGCCCGACCGGCGCACTGACCATCGGTCCCAAAGATGAGATGATTAAAAAAGCCTACGCGAAAGCCAAGGCTTTGGGTGGAGACGCCAATGTTTACGGCGACAAGTTTGTGGGCGGAACGCATGTTATTTATGTACTGCAATTTAAGCCGGAAGTTTACGACGCGCTGCCGGTTGATCCGAAAATGCCAACATCCATTATTGTCTGGAAGGATCTGCTCAAGCCGCTTAGTTTACTGGCTGCGGGCGGAGTAATCGGCGGATCTTTCCTCCATTACATCCTGCATGGGCCCAAGAGGCCGGATCCGGAGCCAAATGACGAAAAGACGGAAGGAGGAAAGTAAGATGAAAAAAGGATTAATTAAAGCGACTTCCGGATATGAAAGATTTGTCCACTGGCTGCTGGCCATTTCCTGCCTTCTTTTGTGTTACACAGGACTAGGGATGATGTATGAATCTTTAAACTTTTTCGGCGTCATCATGGGCGGATTAAAGGGATTGAAAGTTGTGCATAACTTTACCGGTTTGGTTTTCGGAATTGCGCTTCTCCTGGCCATCCAGATGTGGTGGAGAGAAGCCGGAATCTTTGTTTTTCCGGAAGACATCGACTGGATTAAGACGGCAGGCGGTTATTTGTGGCATGTGGATCATGTGCCGGAAGTCGGGAAATACAATCCCGGTCAGAAGATGTTTTTCCTTACCGTCGCTCTCTTTGGCGTGCTCATGCTTATCACCGGATTTTTTATGTGGTTCCCGGGATACTTTCCTTTCAAGGTAGATATGTTACGTTGGACGTATCCGCTGCATGTATTGGGATTTTTAGTTATCTTTGCCTTTTTCTTTGTCCATTTATATTTAGGGACTATTGGCTCGCCCGGTTCTGTTTCGGCGATGATCAGCGGCTGGGTAACCAGAGCATGGCTGAAGAAGCAACACCCGAAATGGCTCAAGGAAATGGAGCATGAAGGCAAACTAATTATTTCCGATGGGGAAAAGTAAGACTAAGTATTGCGCATAAAGTAATTAATTGTTTTAATTACACAAAAATAAACATTGGCAAAAGCGGCGTTCATCCCAACGGTGTGCGCCGCTTTCTGCTGCTTAACGTTGGTACAGAAAGGTAATTATATTTATGATGTCCAGCAATACTGAAACATCCGGTATGAATCAAATTCTTGAACGCGCATTGGAACAAAATCCTCACTCAAGGGAGCTATTACAAGCTTTCGGGCCGATTATCACCAGACAAAGGCAACTGGCAGCCACTATTGCCTTACCAAAGTTGGATTACTCATCATTAGATCGAGAAAAACTTCTCGCCGGCGTTCCGGTCAGTTCGCAGATCAACTTGTTTGCGCCTTCCGATCCGCTTGCGGAAATTGCTTTATCTCTTGCTTCAGCAGTGAAAGAAGGCCTTCCCGCATTAGCCGTCGATTTCGATCGCCTGTCTGACCTTATTTCACAAGGCAAACTGCGTCTTGCGGATTATTTTGAGGCAGATCCGGGAAATGAAAACAAAACTACGGATGGCTGGATCAAAGAGCTGAAGATATCCCCGTCCAACGCTTCATTTTTAATCAGCTTAATTGCCCGTGTTCTATTGGAGAGGCGAGCTCGCGAAATAACGCAAGTGCTGGGCGAGTTTAACTGGGAAAAAGGCTATTGTCCGATCTGCGGCGAGTTTCCGGCCGTAGCCTTGATTGAAGAAGAAGGCGGCAAGCGGTTTTTACATTGCAGCTCGTGCGGCCATGCCTGGCGTTTTACACGTGTGGTCTGCCCTAACTGTGAAAATGAAGCCCAGCAGGGTATGGATTATTTTTACGTCGAAAACAAAACGCAGGAGTCGGCCTTCGTCTGTGAAAAGTGTAAAAAATATCTAGTCACGCTTTACCGCGCCGGCAGTTTGCACGACCGCGACATGGATATTTCCGCGATCAGTCTGGTTCATCTGGATATGATTATGCAGGAAAAAGGCTACGCGCCGATGACCGCTTGCGCTTGGAATGTTTTGAAATAATTACAGGAGAAATGAGCATGGGCGACACATTTATTTTAAACGGGAAAGAGACCGGATTTAAACCGGGACAAATGATTCTGGAAGCGGTACGCAATGGCGGGATTGAAATTCCAACTTTGTGCTATCTGAAGGGTGTGGCGCCGTCCGGCGCTTGCAGGGTGTGCCTGGTCGAGGTTAAAGGAGCGCGATCATTGATAGCGGCCTGTTCCACACCGGTATCGCCGGGAATGGAAGTGTTTACCGACACTGATCTTGTCCATCGTGCCAGAAAAATGAATGTTGAGTTGTTGCTCGCCTCCGGCAGGCATAACTGCCTGATGTGCGAAGCCAACGGCAATTGCCGCCTGCAGGATCTGGCCTATTTCTACAAAATTACTAAACTGAAATTTAAAGAAAAGGATGAAAAGGATATTTATCCGACAGAGGATCAAAATCCTTTTATCGTCCGTGATTTCAGCCGTTGCATCCTCTGCGGACGTTGTGTGCAGGCCTGTAATGAACTGGTTGTCAACCGGGCCATTTCCCAGGGCTATCGCGGTGCGAAAAGCAAAATTGTCACTGGCGGCGATAGTCCTTATAACGAAAGCGAATGCGTTTTCTGCGGCCAATGCGTGGAAGTATGTCCGGTTGGCGCACTGACGGAAAAGAAAGCTAAAGGCCTGGGCCGCCCCTGGGAAACAACAAAAATCCGCACAACCTGCCCCTACTGCGGCGTAGGTTGCCAGCAGTGGTTGCATGTCCATGACGGCAAAATTGTAAAAATCACCGCCGTCGAAGACGCCCAACCCAATAAGGGACGTTTGTGTGTGAAAGGCCGTTTCGCCTACGACTTTATTTATTCCGCAGAAAGGCTGAAAACACCGCTGATTCGTGAGACCAATGGCGAGTTCCGCGAGGCCTCCTGGGATGAAGCCCTCGATCTGGTCGCCGGGAAATTCAAAGAAATTATTAAAAAAGACGGACCGGACGCCATTGCCGGTGTCAGCTGCGCCCGCAGCATCAACGAAGATTCCTATCAGATGCAGAAACTTTTCCGTGCGGCAATCGGCACAAACAATATTGATCACTGCGCCCGTACTTGACACGCTCCCACTGTCGCGGGTCTCGCGACTTCATTCGGTTCCGGTGCAATGACCAATTCTTTTGCTGATTTCATGAAGGCCAAGATGATTTTGGTCATCGGCTCCAATATGACCGAAGCGCATCCGGTTGCTGCAACATTTGTGAAAGACGCAGCCATTGGCGGCGCCCAGTTGATAGTTGTCGATCCTAGGCGTACGGATCTGGTGAATTTCGCTCAACTTCATGTGCAAATTCAAGTCGGCTCCGATGTGGCTCTGATCAACGGCGTCATGAATGTGCTCATTAGCGAAAATCTTTATGATAAAAATTATGTTGATTCCTGCACGATGGGTTTTGAGGAACTCAAAAAGAAAGTGATGGAGTATCCGCCCGAACGGGCAGCGGAGATCAGTGGCGTTTCCGCCGATACTATTCGTAATCTGGCCCGGAGGCTGGCCTCGGTTAAGCCGGCAATGCTGATGTACACCCTAGGTATCACCGAACATATCTGTGGCGTAAACAACGTCATGTCCTGCGCCAATCTCCAAATGCTTTTGGGCAACGTCGGGTTTGAGTGCGGCGGCGTCAACCCACTGCGCGGCCAGAACAACGTTCAGGGCGCCTGCGATATGGGCGCGCTGCCCAATGTTTTCCCCGGCTATCAGAAGGTTGACAACCCGCAGGCACAAGAAAAATTTATGAAGGCGTGGAAAGTCAAATCGCTCCCTGAAAAGCCCGGCATGATGATGCCCACGATGATGGAAGGTCTGACCACCGGAAAAGTCAAAGCTTTCTACGTTTTCGGCGAGAATCTGGCCAACACCGAGCCGGATATTTCCCATGTCGAACACTGTCTGGAATCGGCGGAATTTCTGGTTTGCCAGGATATTTTCCCGACGGAAACAACACGCTTTGCTCATGTAATACTACCGGCTGCCGCGTGGAGCGAAAATGACGGCACATTTACCAGCTCGGAGCGGCGCGTCAACCGCGTGCGCACAGCAAGCCAACCGCCGGGCGAGGCTAAGCCCAACTGGTGGATCTTCAAAGAAATAGCCAAAAGAATGGGACACAAATGGAAGTCCAACAGCGCGCAGGAAATATGGGATAACGAAGTAGCGGTGCTCGCGCCGTCGCTGGCCGGAATAAAATATGCCCGTTTGGAAAATGACGGACTCCAGTGGCCGGCTCCCAGTGAAGATCATCCCGGCACCGCTACTCTGCATAAGGATGGTTGCTTTACCTGTGGTTTGGGCGTGCTTAAACCCATCGACTGGATACCACCGGCGGAAGTTCCCGATCAGGAGTATCCGCTGGTACTTTCCACAGGCCGTCGTCTATACCATTACCACACTCGGACACAGACGGGACGTTGCCAGGGTATTAATGAATTACTAAGTGAAGAAACAGCCGATATCTCCGCAACGGATGCCGAGTCCAAGGGCATTACCGACGGAGAGATGATTTCCGTGAAATCACGGCGCGGTGAGGTCACAGTCAAAGCACGTGTTACCAATCAGGTTCCGCAGGGACTGGTCTGGATGGCTTTCCATTTCCGGGAAGCTTGCGCTAATTGGCTCACCAACCCGGTCTATGACCCGATTACCCAGACGGCGGAATACAAGGCTTGCGCCGTGAGGATCGATAAGCTTTAACAATAGAAATGGAGCAATTTTCCGCGTTGACAGTAAGGCGGCTAATGTTGTATGGAAGCGGAAAATATTATGTTAGTTTTGACATATAGCGATTATAACCTTAAGCTTTGTTGGGGATGACATTGATTGACAGAAAGCGAATCGGCGTCCTCCGTATTGAAAAAAATCTGACACTGGGAAAGTTGCCACTGTACTGCGGGATTTTTTTTGTAAGCTCGTATGCTATTAATAACACATAGAAAATTTTTAAAGGAGGTAGTTACCATGAAATATTGCCAGTTTTTTATTGCGCTTATTCTGATCACTCTGCTGAGTCCCTTTTCCGCACTGGCCCAGGAAAAAATTTCCGTCGCGGTAGCGGCAAATTATATTTCCGCCTTCAAAGAAATCTCTGCTGACTTTGAAGCTAAAACAAAAATCAAAGTTGAAGGCACTTTTTCTTCCACGGGAAACTTCTACAACCAGATAACCAACGGGGCGCCCTATGATTTGTTTTTATCTGCTGATGAGGAAAGACCGACCAAACTTAACAAAGACGGCGTGGCTGATGCACCATTCATTTACGCCAAAGGACAGGCGATTTTATGGTCGGCCAACAAAGATTTTTGCAAGACAAAAACATGGCAGGACGCTCTAAAAAATAACAAGATTCAAAAGATATCTATTGCCAATATTAAGACCGCGCCTTACGGAACCGCAGCGAAAGAAGCATTGGAAAAATCAGGGATGTGGGATGCTCTGCAGAGCAAACTGGTTTACGCCGAAACTATTGCCCAGTCTTTTCAATATGCTTCAACATCGGCGGTTGGTGCCGGATTCTGCGCGATGTCGGCTATGGTGAGTGCTGAAGGCAAAAAAGGCTGTTTCTTCATTATCAATGAAGCGCCGGAGATTATTCAGTCGGCCTGTATTTTAAAAAGAACAACAAACCGCGCCGCCGTGGAAAAGTTCGTGGAATTTCTGAACTCTCCCGCCGCAAAAGAAATAAAAATTAAGTACGGTTATCGTTAAATGGATTATCTCGCGCTTTATGTCACATTGAAACTGGCTCTGGTCACAACAGTCTTTTTGATGCTGATCGCTGCGCCTATTGCTTACACGCTGGCTTATTACCGTTTTACGGGGAAATCATTTCTGGAAGCGCTAATCTATCTGCCGCTGGCTTTGCCTCCCACCGTTATCGGATTTTACCTGATCATCATCATGGGACCGAAAGGTTTTGTAGGTAAGACCTGGGTAATGCTTACCGGCGATTCGCTCCTTTTTACTTTTACAGGAATAACGATTGCCTCTATTATTTACTCGATTCCCTTTGCTGTCCAGCCGATGAAAGCGGCTTTCCAGAAAATCGACCAACGCCTCCTGGAAAATGCCTATATTCTCGGTCTGTCCAAGCGGGCGACATTTTTACGGGTAATAATTCCTAATTCTCTGGGCGGCATTGCCGCGGCCGCTATTTTAGTTTTTCTGCACAGCATCGGGGCGTTCGGAGTTCTCCTGATGGTCGGCGGCAGCATTCCGGGAGAAACCAAAGTCGCCTCCATTGCCATTTATGAAGCTGTGGAAACAATGAATTACAGGGCCGCCGGCATGATCGCGCTCAGCTTTATTCCGATCAGTTATGCCTTTTTATTATTAATAAACAAACTCAATAAGGAATCCAGCATATGACCATTTCCGCCTCTTTCCAAAAAAGATTGAAATATTTTGATCTGGATATTTCGTTTTCCTGCCGAGCGGAAAGCATGATGGTGATGATCGGACCTTCCGGCGGCGGCAAGACAACAATCATCCGCATGCTGGCGGGGCTTACGACACCGGATGAAGGCCGGGTTATATTCGGCGATGAAGTCTGGTTTGATTCAAATGACCGCATTAATATCCCTCCGCAGAAACGCCGCTTGGGTTATGTATTTCAGGATTATACCCTTTTCCCTCATCTCAATCTTTACGACAATGCGGCATTTGCCGCCGTACATAAACAGGAAGTGGACGATCTTTTTGAACTGTTTAACATCCATCATCTGCGGGAGCGTAAACCGCATCAGGTATCAGGCGGGGAGCGTCAGCGCTGCGCGCTCTGCCAGACATTGGCCAGGCATCCGCAACTGCTGTTGCTGGACGAACCGTTTTCCGCCCTCGATGTGATCACACGTCGAGGCTTGCGAGAGGAACTCAAGAACCTGAAAGGCACGCTTTCGTGTCCCATTATTTACGTGACACATGACATTAATGAGGCGCTATTTCTGGCTGATGAAATTATGCCTGTTGTTGACGGCAAAAATGACGACCAATGGCTACAGCGCAGCATTACCCGCGAGCCTTCGGCAGACGGATTTACCCGCGCTGCGCGGGAACCGCGTCTGGCATTAGTATACTAATAAGAAAAGGAGTCCTATATTTATGAACATCTGTACATATTCCTATGAAGAGTATCTCCATCTGGTGAAGTCCTTTCACGGCACACTCGCGCCAGGTCTGATTATCGGCGGTTTTATTGTTGATCTTGCCATGAAGCATCTGCCGGAGGGAGAATATTTTGACGCCGTTTGTGAAACCCCGGTTTGCCTTCCCGATGCTGTCCAGATTCTGACCCCCTGCACCATCGGCAACGGCTGGCTAAGCATTGTCAACTTTGGGCGTTTTGCCGTCACCCTGTATGAAAAATACACCGGTAAAGGTGTACGGGTTTATCTGGATACTCAAAAGCTCGATGCCTGGCCGGAAGTGCGCGACTGGTATCTGAAGAAGAAGAAAAAGAACGAGCAGAATTCTGAACTTTTGATGGCACAAATTAAAGAAGCAGGTCACGGATTACTCAGTATCCAGCATGTGCAGGTCGAGCCGGAAAAAGTTCGCCGCAAGAAAATGGGGCCGTCAGGCATTTGTCCTGTCTGCGGGGAAGCCTACCCATTGAAGGATGGTGATTCCTGCCGCAGCTGTCAGGGCGAAACTCCTTATACGAATGTAGTTTCCGTCAACACTGCCAAATAATATTTAATTGACAGCAAAAAGCATTCTTTTTATACTCCCGCCCGGCAAAAGGAAGTTCTTGTCAAATGAAGTTGCCAATGTTAGTATCCGCGGCGGTTCAATAATTGCAAAATAAGGAAACTGTAATGGCGCTTACCCCGGACATTCAGGGCGGATCTGAAAATGAAATAAAAGGGGGAACGGGTACGCTCGTTTTCCGGCCATTCGCCCTTATCGGCGGTAACGTTATAGGCTGGATCGATCGTCTGGGCGCGGCCGCAATTTTTCTTTGTATGGCGCTTCTTAGTACCATAGGGCGCAAGCAGCTTTCTAAGACACTACAACAGATCTATTACATTGGGGCCAGATCAATTATCATCATTATGCTGGTGAGTTTATTCACCGGTATGGTTCTGGGGCTGCAGTCTTACCATTCGCTGCTCAAATTTGGCGCGTCCGGCGCGGTCGGTTCTCTGGTTTCCCTTTCCCTTATTATGGAATTGGGGCCGGTGCTTACAGCCATCATGATTACGGCCCGGGCCGGCTCGGCCATAACGGCTGAGATCGGCATCCAGCGCATCAGCGAGCAGATCGACGCTCTGCATACCATGCGGATTAACCCCGTCCGCTATCTCATCAGCCCCAAAATTTCCGCGGCAATTATCAGCTTCCCCCTGCTGACGGCTGTGTTTGATCTAATCGGTATTCTCGGTGGCTATATTTCTGCAGTTGTGCTTCTGGGGTTGAATGGCGGTGTTTACCTGCACAGCATCAACACTTACGTCGTAATGAGCGATATAACCAACGGATTTGTTAAATCGATTGTTTTTGCAATGATTGTTGCCACCGTTTGTTGTTATCAAGGATATTTCGCCCATTTGCGCAGGGACAGCCACGGTGCCCAGGCAGTCGGACTGGCGACGACTTCGGCGGTAGTAACTTCCTGCGTGCTTATTCTGGTTTCGGACTACGTCGTGACTTCATTGTTGGCATAGAAAGACTTTATGGATATACCACTCATCGAATTTAAAAATGTTACCAAACGCTTCGGCACACGGACTGTGCTCGAACGCGTTAATTTACAGATATATGAAGGGCAGATCACAACCATCATCGGCCTTTCCGGCTCTGGTAAAAGCGTCATGCTCAAGCACATCATCGGACTGATCCAACCTGACGAAGGTGCTATTTATTTCCGGGGCAAACCGATCGCCGAAATGAAAAGGTCGGAGATCGCTGCAGCATTCGCGCAGATCAGTTATATGTTTCAAGGCAATGCACTGTTTGATTCCCTGACTGTTTACGACAATATCGCGCTGCCGCTGCGGGAAACGACCAATTTGAAAAAAGCGGAAATCGACCGGCGGGTAATGGACAGAATCGAGCAAACTGAACTTTCCGAAGCCATTTACAAATATCCGTCGGAGCTATCCGGCGGCATGCAAAAGCGAGCTGCGCTCGCGCGTGCCCTGATAACTGATCCGCAAATCGTTCTTTTTGATGAACCGACGACCGGCCAGGACCCTGTCCGGAAAAACGCTATTTTGGGGATGATAGCACAGTACCAGAAAAAATTTAATTTTACCGCCATCCTCGTCAGCCATGAAATTCCGGATGTGTATTTTATCTCCAATCGCGTACTTGCCCTTTATGATCGGCAAATTGTTTTTCAGGGAACGCCGGAGGAACTGGAAAATTTCGATCACCCGTTTATGGACGAAGTCATCAGCAGCCTGGAATCACTGCAAAAAGAATTAACAGGTTTTTACTCTAAACGACAGTTTAAAGTTTTAAATCATGTTCAGCTGGAGCATAGAAGAAAGCCTAATACAGTAAGTCGTGTTCAAATAGAGCGCAGAAAATCAGGTGAAAGTTACTGTGTCGTAGTTTTCACTCTGTCCGATCTGGATGCAATTATTTCTGCCTTGGGTTACGATGCGGCACAGGAAGCAATCCATTCTATGGGAGTATATATTGATAAAAACTTTGGTACCATAGGCGGATTTTCCATGCGCCACAAGTCGAATGAAATTATTACGGTACTGCCTTTTTCCAATCTTGAGGAAGCCGATAATATTTTGAAGAATTTTATTAATGATTTTCAGAAACAGGGGTTACGCGATATTTGGGCCGAAACTTCAAATCAGGCATCTGAGGATAAATGCGTTGAATTCGTCATCAGCGCCGGAGTTGCTCAGGGGCAACCTATTGACGAAATAGACTCCATCATACAGTCGGCCAAATCCAGACAAACAGAAATCGGGCGGCTTCATTGCGCCGCGGGGGAGTGAAATAAATGAAAAAGTACAAGATAGAGACCATCGTCGGCATCTTTGTTGTTTTCGGACTGCTCTGTGTCGGATATATGACTGTAAAACTTGGCAAAGTTAATATTCTGGGAGATAATTCCTACTCGCTTATTGCCAATTTCACAACGGTTACGGGCTTAAGAATCGGCAGTCCGGTGAATATTTTAGGTATTAACGTCGGACGGGTGGAACGAATCACCATGGATCAGGAAAACCTGAAGGCGGCGGTGGAAATACGAGTTAAAAAAGACATCAAAGTATATGATGACGCCATTGCATCCATTAAGACCGAAGGACTTATAGGCGACAAGTATCTCAGCATTGATCCGGGAGGCGGAGGCGAACTGCTCCAACCAAACGGGATAATCAAGGACACGCAGGCGGCTATGGATATCGAGGAACTCATCAGTAAATATGCCTTTGGTGAAGTGAAAAAGGAAAAGAAAGAAGAAAAGAAATAGGTTGCAGGAGGATTAAATAATGAAGAAGCTGTTCGCAGCATTTAGTATATTGATGGTTTTTGTATTATCCGTTCCGTTATACGCCGGAGTACCAATGGCCACCGTTGAAGCCACAGTCAACAGGGTGCTCGATGTGTTGCGTGATCCTAAACTGAAATCTGCAACCGCCAAAGAAATAAAGAAAGAAAAACTTCGGGTCATTTACAAAGACATGTTTGATGAGATGGAATTTTCCCGGCGCACCCTGACGCGCAACTGGAACAAGTTTTCTCCCAATCAGCGTGTGGAGTTTGTCAATCTCTTTGAGAAGGTACTGGAAAAAACATATATCGATAAAATCCTGGATTACTCCAACGAAAAAATCGTCTTTTATAAAGAAACAATGGTGGCGGATAATCAAGCGGAGATTCAGTCAAAGGTTATCACTTCTTCCAAGGAAATTCCGATCTACTACCGCATGATCCTGAAAGACGGCAAATGGAAAGTTTATGATGTTGTGGTGGAAAATGTGAGCCTGGTGCAGAACTACCGTACGCAATTCAATGACATCCTGAACAAGAATACACCTGAGCAATTACTGGAAATTCTGCGAAAAAAGGTGAAGGAACATTAAAAAACAGGCTGAAGACTGAAGGGCTGAGGGCTAAGGGCTCGCAGACCGGCGTATCCGGCATGCGCCGGAGTAAACTGCCGGTGAAGGACAAAACGGGCATGGAGATCAGCACTGCGTTGATATGGTAGGCAATAAAAGACTAATGAAAGTTATTCGCAACGTAAAATATTATGCTTGTCTGGCTGTCATTTTCTTCTTTGTGGCGACAGGGTGTGCCCACAGCCCTGCTCAGACTGCTTCTGCCGTGCCGGCCGGAGATATGTCCTCGCCGCAACAGGTGGCCAAAATGGCGAAGGAGACTTCTCCCAACCCAGCGGAAATACCTGCCAAATCAGAAAATGAAAGCAATGGTGATGAAGAATATCCCGACGACATAAACGAACAAACAGCGACAATTGCTGATCCTCTGGAACCCTTTAACCGGGCCATGTATTCCTTCAACGATAAATTATACTTCTGGATGATCAAGCCCGTTGCACAGGGATACAGCAATGTCGTTCCGGAACCGGCGCGCGTAAGCGCGAAGAATTTCTTTTCCAATCTCGGATTTCCGGCCCGTTTCCTGAGTTGCCTACTCCAGGCGGATTTCAGTGGTGCTGCCACGGAATTTGGTCGCTTTACAATTAACACCATATGGGGCATTGGCGGATTGCTCGACCCTTCTTCCGATAAGGAGCTGGATCTCCAGAAACAAGATGCCGACCTTGGTCAAACCTTGGGTGTTTATGGTGTGGGGCATGGTTTCTATATCGTCTGGCCAATCTATGGACCATCCAGTCCACGCGATACGTTAAGCATAGCGAGTAATAACTTCTTATACCCGGTTTCGTATATTAATCCCTGGTATGCCTGGTTAGGAGTCTGGTCATACGAAAAAATCAATTCTGCCTCTCTGAGAATTGGCGATTATGAGTCGTTCAAGGAAGCAGCAATCGATCCCTATATATCGATGCGTGATGCCTACGTCCAATACCGTGTGAAAGAAATAAAAGCGCGGAAAGCAAAGTCTCTGCTATTTAAAGCCTCAGACACGAACAACTCAACGTCGGATCTTTCATTACCGAAAAAATAAATCCGGCGGAAAGGAAAATTCTTACGAAAAAAATTTTAAGTATTGCGATATCCGCATTTATAATTCTGTCGTTTAGTCCGGCAGCTATTGCCGCCGGACTGTTTGGTCCGCCGCAAACTGTTTCCCGGAAGGTGGGAGGATTAAACACGGCCATCGGTTACTGGTATCATGAGGACAAATTCAAAAACGGTTCAGAATATATAGTTCGCCAAAATGAAGTTTATTCACAGGTGTCTTACGGCGGCAAGAATTACTGGGAATTATATGGACGAATCGGCGTATCAGATTTAAAAATCCTCGATGCTTTCAGGTCTAATAATGCCGCAACCATAACTTCCTCCAACGATTTTACAGAAAACTGGAAATTTTTCGGCACTCTGGGAGCAAGGGGATTTCTGCCGATCAACAAAATTTTAGGAATCGGTGCTTTTCTTCAGGGAACCTATTACTTTAATAATTTTACAGGTGGTGTTGCCGGAACTAATGCCGGAGCACCTTTTACAGCTGATCTCAATGTTCATAATATGTGGAATGTTAATTTTGGGATCGGCTTTCAGGCAACTGTACCCTCTGGCATAAAGATATATGCCGGGCCATATATATATTATTCGGAAGCCAAAGTATGCCTTTCAGCGAATATTCCAGGACTTGCATTGGGAACGGAAAATATTTTGCTTAATAACAAGACAATTGCCGGAAGCTTTATCGGAATCGATATACCTCTGGCCAAAGGATTCCATCTGAATATTGAAGGACAATATTCAGAACGGTTTTCTCTCGGCGCTGCGGTTAGTTATACATACTAAATTAATTCCACTACGCGTTGCTTGTGCTAACAGTGTCACTAACCCCGCGCCGCTTCGCTTTGCGGGATAAGTTCGACTAGCCAGTTCCACTGCGCTTTGCTTGTGTTAATTGTGTCACTAACCCCGCGCCGCTTCGCTTTGCGGGATAAGTTCGACTAGCCAGTTC
>CAZYIE010000036.1:0-4032 GCA_964646755.1 uncultured Smithella sp. | reverse complement strand
CACTGCGCTTTGCTTGTGGAACTGGAGTCTCACTAAAAAGGCCCGGAGCAACAAACTCCAGGCCTTTTGAAAAATTAACTCAATTATTCCTAACTTTACTTTTTCCCGTCGGAGACTATCAGCGTTCCCTTATGTTCCATCTCTTTGAGCCATCCCGGATGCTGCTTCTTCAACCAGTTACGGGTTACCCAGCCACTGATCATCGCCTGAACAGTACCGGGATTGCCGATGGTGCCCAGATACAGATGGACAAAGAAGAACGCGAAGATCACTAAAAAGCCCAAAGCATGCAGCGGATAGATCCAGCGCAACATATCTGTGCTTAAAGGAAAGTATCCCGGAAACCACATAAAGAATCCGGTGACCAACATGAGCAGGCCAAAAAGAGCGACGGTCAGAAAAAACATCTTCTGCCCGGGATTGTATTTACCAGTTTCCGGTACTTTGTCCACATGCCACAAATAACCGCCGGCCGTCATAATCCAGTCAAGATCTTCCGGGAAAACAAACACACCTGCTTCTTTCCACCACATCTGGATGGCCAGCAGCAGCGCAACGCCGAAAACTATTCCGGTAATATTATGGACAACCTTTAAACCATGCAATCCACCCATAATGGCGCCGAAAAAGTTTAGTTCGTGATACATCATCCCCATTCCTGTGTAACATAAAAGCAGACAGGAAATGGCCAGCATCCAGTGCACAAATCTTTCGTAGCCGGAAGTTACTTTAATCATTCCTTTTTTCATTTTACTTTCCTCCTTCCGTCTTTTCATCAGTTGGCTCCGGATCAGGTCTCTTCGGCCCGTGCAGTATATAATGGAGGAAAGATCCGCCGATTACGCCGCCTGCGGCCAGTAAACTCAGAGGTTTTAACCAGGTCTTCCAGGCAATAACCGAGAAAGGTACCTTGGGATCCTTGGTAAGCCCTGCGTAAATGGCCGGTTTTTCTTTTAACACGTACATGAAGTGCGTGCCGCCAACATATTTATCGCCGTAAGTAGTCGCATCACCGCCCAGCATTTCTACACGCTTGGCGGCAGTCTTCAGGACATCATCCTTCAAGCCCCATTTCAAAGCGCCGGTCGGGCAGGCCTTCACACAGGCCGGTTCCATATTATTGGTAATCCTGCTTTCGCACATATCGCATTTATAAACTTTCTCCGTTTTGGCATCATAACGGGGTACTTCAAACGGGCAGGCCGCAACACATTCCTTACAGCCGATGCATTTGTCATGATCAAGACCGACGGTTTTGGTATCTTTATTGTAATACAAAGCGCCACTGGGGCAAACCGTTACACAAGCCGCATCGGTGCAGTGCATGCAGGCTTCCTTGCGGAAAAGCCACTTGACGTTGCCCTTATCATCCACATAATCCTGAAAATGAATGAGCATAAACGTATTTGGCGCAAGCGAAGGCGGATTCTGGAAACTGCCCCAGTTTTCCGTCTGCGAGGCTGTCAGCGCGTTCCACTGTTTGCAGGCCAGCTGGCAACCGCGGCAGGCCGTACACTTGGAATCATCATATAATTTAATTTTCTCGGCCATGTTACTTCACCCCCTTCTTTACAACATTCACCATGAAGGCTTTGCTCTCCGGAATCATGGTGTTGGCGTCGCCGATGGTTGATGTTAGAAGATTCGCTGCGTCACCATGGGTGAACACTTCCGCCTTCTTGTCGCCGGGATTATAATTCCGGTCTTTAGTCGTAATCCATCCGTAATGCCAGGGAATGCCAACTTCGTGAATCGTGTTTCCGTCAATGTTGAACGGTTTGAAGCGCGGCGTAACGATGGCTGTGCACTCCACTTCACCACGCGGAGATTTAACTACGCACTTATCTCCGGTTACAACACCTCTTTCTTTGGCCAATTCCTGACTTATCTCCACAAACATACCCGGCTGCATTTCCGCCAGCCATGGACACCAGCGGGTGAGCACACCCGTCTGCCAGTGTTCGCTGACACGATAAGTTGAACAGACAAACGGGAACCGCGGATCGCAAGTTGCCACCCCGGAATAGACATCCATATCGGAGCCGACACCGGCCTTGTCGAAACGTTTGATAGCCGGATTGTTTTTTTGCACAGACATCAGGTTCTTCTCCACCGGACACTCCACAGGTTCGTAGTGCTCAGGGAATGGACCGTCAGCCAGACCCGGGCCATAGAGACTGGCCACGCCGTCCGGTTTCATAATAAAGGGCGGTCTTCCCTTGCCGGGATTACCGACACCATCGGGAACGTCACCGGTCCATTTTTCACCGTCCCATTTGATGACGGCGCGGGACGAATCCCAAGGCTTACCGTTTAAATCAACCGAAGCGCCGTTATAAATGATTCGGCGGTTGACAGGCCATGACCAGGCCCATTCGGGGAAGAGACCCAAACCGGTCACGTCAGCTTGACCGCGACGCATGGCCAGATTACCCTTTTCGCCAACCGAACCGCAATAGACCCAGCAACCCGAGGATGTGGAACCATCATCCTGCAGCCAGGCAAATGTCGGTACCAGATCGCCCTTTTTGAATTCTTTGAATTCGCCCTTCTTGGTCGGATTTTCCAGCTTTTTGTCTTGCAGGAAGTAACCGTTGATTTCGGCAGCCACCTTGCGGGGCTCATAATGGAAATGCGATCCTACTATTTTGCCGTAGGGCCAGGTTAGTTTTGTAATGGCTTCTTTATGCGGGCCACCCTTCTTGTCATAGAGCTCTTTTACTTTAAAGAATATTTCGCTCATGATATCGCCGTCCGGCAATGCAACTCCGGGAGGATTGATCGCTTTATAACGCCATTGCATTAAACGGCCGCTATTGGCTATACTGCCTTCCTTTTCGATGGAAGATGCGCAGGGCAACATGAACACTTCAGTTTTGATCTTGGCGGGATCCATACCGGGACCGCGCCAGAATGATCCGGTTTCATTATCAAACAGGTTGACGTTGACCATCCAGTCGAGTTTGGTCATCGCCTGGCGCGTTTTATTGGAATGGGCGCCACTGCATGCGGGGTTCATTCCCCAGGCAAAGAACCCGGTGAATTTGCCTTTATACATCTGATCGAAGAGCGTCAGCCAGGAATAATTTCCGCCGTCGTCAAGTTTGGGCATGATTTGATAGGCATCATCAATGCTCAGATTCGTTCCGTACATGGAACGCAGGAAACTGGCCGAATATTTGGGAGTATTTTTCCACCAGTTTAGGCTGTCTTTCTCCTTGGTTTTCGGAGTCCGCTTTTCATTAAAATCTTTAAGTGTTTTCAGCGATGCCGTAGGAACACCAAGATAACCGGGCCAGATGTGAAAAAGCAGACCGTGATCGGTGGAACCCTGCACATTCCCCTCGCCTCTCATGGCAGCAACGCCGCCGCCGGCAATACCCATATTACCGAGAAGAAGCTGGATAATGCACATCGTCCGGATATTTTGCACACCTACGGTATGCTGCGTCCAGCCCATCGCATAAAGTTCAACGCCAGCTTTGTTCGGTTTTCCCGTGGAGCCATAAATTTTGTAAACTTCCAGAAGCTTGTCTTTGGGTGTTCCGGTGATTCTCGAAACAAGTTCCGGTGTGTAACGGGAATAGTGTTTTTTCAAAAGTTGGAAAACACAATTAGGATCTTGCAATGTTTTATCTTTTTTAATTACACCTTCCGCATCGGTTTGATAAGACCAGGTATCTTTCTCATACTTACCGTCCGTCAGACCGGAAAATACGCCTTTATTGTTTCCCGGCATTTTCAATGCCGGATTCACCAGGAATGAAGCATTGGTGTAATTGAGCACATATTCATGCTGGATAAGATTTTTATCCAATATGTATTTGATCATACCGCCTAAGAAAGCGATATCGGTGCCCGACCGCAGGGGGGCATAGAGGTGAGCTTTAGCGGCCGATTGCGTGAAGCGCGGATCAACGCAAATAATCTTGGCGCCTCGTTTATCGACAGCTTCCTGAATCCACTTAAAGGAGACGGGATGGTTGGAAGCCGGATTGCTTCCCATAATCAGAATTACATCACTGTTTTTAA
>CAZYIE010000035.1:31451-38594 GCA_964646755.1 uncultured Smithella sp. | reverse complement strand
CCCTGATTCTTCAGGATCAACGAGGTTCTTTATTTTTTTGGTGGTGGATTAAGGTAAGCCTATATTGAGTTAGAACTTTGCCATTTTGAAACTGATCTTCCTGCAGTGTGTTTCTTAAAATCAACCGTAATGTCTGAAAACAGTCGGAAACTCAGAGAGAAAACTTTTGATTATAACGATTACTGCGTGGAAGCCAAAGAAGGCTGAGTAATCAAAAAATTGAATCTGTTGACTGATGGAATTAAATTATGTTATTTAAGTTAAACTTCTTCAATGGATGGCAGCATGCCAACTTTTTCTGGACTCAGTTGATGCTTTCGGCAGAATCAACAACCGAAGAATCAAGACAGATTAGCTTTAGGACTGTAATATGGGTAATCGGATTTTTGATTTAATGATTCGTACGACCGAGTTGGACACGGACATTAATTTAAGTGAAAAAGTAAAAGAAGACTTGCTGCAAATGGGTGAAGACGCCGTTTCTTTCATCAATAATTCCATGGAAGGTATTGTCCTGTTTGAATGGAATCCCCCGATTTCCTTGAAAGCACCGGCAGATGAACGGTATCTCCAGTTTATAAATGGGGTTATCATTGCAGGTAATGCCAGTGCAGCCCGCTTATTTGGATTTAAAGAAGGCGAGGTGCCTGTCGGAATCCAGGTAAAAGAATTCATCAACACCGAAGACCATTACATTAAAAGAGCTTTACAGAGTATCGTTAAGTCCGGATATAATGTGGCTGATATTGAAATCAGCGCAAAAATATTAACAGGTGATACAAGATATTTTCTTACAAGTATGGTAGGCATTGTTAAAGAGGGGAAGGTAGTAAGAGCTTGGAACACTTTGCGGGACATAACTGAAAAAAAGGAGATGGAGAAAAAACTCCGGAGAGCGTTGGCCGAGCTCAAGAAATTAAAAAACCGCATCGAGACAGAGAGTTCCTTCCTCCAGGAGGAAATTAAATATTACCAGAACTTTGAAGATATAATAGGGCAGAGCGAAGCCCTGATGCATGTCCTGTATCGGATCGAACAGGTTGCCCCGACGAATGCGACAGTCCTCATCCAGGGCGAGACAGGCACGGGAAAGGAGCTCGTTGCCCGGGCAATACACTTTCTAGGCAATCGTAAAGATCGGCCGCTGTTGAAGGTCAGTTGTGCCAACTTCAGCCCCCAGCTCATGGACAGTGAATTATTCGGACATGAAAAAGGATCGTTTACCGGCGCCGAAAAGACAAATCCGGGACGTTTTGAAATAGCTGACGGTTCAACAATATTTTTGGATGAGATAGGTGAAATGCCCCTTGATCTTCAATCGAAGCTGTTGCGTGTTCTCCAGGACAGAGAAATCGAACGTCTTGGCAGTGCCCGCACCATCAAAGTAGATGTCCGCGTGCTGGCGGCAACGAACAGAGACCTGGCCAAGGAAGTTCGTGAGGGCCGGTTCCGGGAAGACCTCTTTTACCGGTTGAACGTCTTTCCCATTACAGTTCCACCATTGAGGGAGCGCAGAGATGATATTCCCATACTGGCCCAGCACTACCTGAGCTATTATAATAAAAAAATTGGTAAACATGTTGATAAGATCCTGCCGGAGACCATGCAGGCATTTATGGGATACTCCTGGCCCGGCAACGTCAGGGAAATAATGAATGTAATCGAGCAGGCCGTAATCACTTCACATGGTTCTGCACTGCAAGTCGATTTTTTAAAGAGTACCGGCAAAAATGTCTCCGGTTCCCGGCATCTGGAAGATATTGAGCGTGATCATATATTGAAAACATTAAAGCAAGTAGCATGGCAAATCAAAGGCAGCAAAGGTGGCGCTGCTCTTCTCGGAATCAATCCGAGTACTTTGCGTTCCAGGATGAAAAAACTGGGAATAAAAAGGCCTGATAAGAATACATAGTTTCGGTAAACATGCCACAGGATGTTTTGATTTTTCGCAGCCATAAGCATCGCCTGCCGACCTGTACTCACCCAAACTTTCACTGATAGTATTCCTTGACAGGTACCAGGACGCAGCAAGGGGCGATATGTCATGTCCTGATGTGACATATCGCCCCTTGCTGCCACTCCATTCTCTGTCATATCGACTCAATAAAACAATATTATAATAAATACGGGAGGATACATACATAATCCCTGCTTATCTTCTCTGGCATTGAAGTTGCAAAGATGCAAGTTTGTTGCGGGTATTCCGGCATTGAATTCCTGTACCGGAATGTAGTTGTAATAATTTGTACCGTGTAAAAATAGAAATTTTCCATTAAAGATATAAGGAGGAAATGTAATGAAATTTATGAGGATGTTTTTGTTGGCGGGATTGCTTTCTTTAATTCCGGGAATTCTTTACGCCTACCCCACAGTTTTCCCTCACGGCGTAACAATCTACAAGCCTGAAAAATGCTGGAATGGCTATACCTTGCTCAGCAAGGTCGTTGCGAAGAAACCGGGGGGGACGGTTCCGGAAAAATACGGCATTCAGCTGATCGACATGAACGGTAAGGTCGTCAAGGAGTGGAAAAATGTAGCCGGTTATCCCCCGATGCTCCTTCCGGGTGGCCGTCTCCTCGGGGGGCAGCCCAAAGCAGGTACGGTAGGTATTACAGTGGATACAATCGCCCAGTATGACTTTAACGGTAAAATTGAGTGGGAGTGGGACAAGTTTACCGAGGCAAGGGTGAAGCGGGGTGGAAAGGTGGAGAAAATCTGGAGCGCGAATCAGCACCATGATATACAGCGCGAGCCGAATCCGGTTGGTTATTACGTGCCTGGACTCGATCCTTATGTAAATAAGGGAAAAACTCTCCTGAGAGTTAACCATGCCCGCGTAGGTGAATCTGACCATATCATCGAAGTGGATTGGGATGGAACTGTGCTCTGGGATTTCAAAGGCAGCGAACATATAAATGAGATGTCTGCGTATAATTCCTGGAGCAAGGAAAAGTGGTGGAGCGGAAATACAGCCGCCTGGCTCGGTCCCAATAAGTGGTACGACAGCGGAGATGAGCGCTTCCATCCCGACAACATCATCGTGGACAACTATGCCGACACTATTGGTATTATTTCCAGAAAGACGGGCAAGATGGTTTGGCAGGTTGGTCCGGATTTTTCCAAAATACCGAAACTGGCTAAACTGGGTTTAGACCGCAAGGAATTCCTGGGGCCTCATTTTGGCGGATATGTCGGCGGAATGACGCACTACCCCCACATGATTCCCAAGGGACTTCCCGGTGAAGGGAATATCCTTGTGTTCAAGAATGGAATGCCTTATTCCATCGTCATGGAATTTAATCCGGTAACATATGAAGTAGTGTGGGAATATTCCGGTATCGAGTTGGGATATGCCGAGTCTCACGGTTTGTCTCACAAATTTTTCAGCCCATCGGTCAGTATGGCGCAGCGTCTCCCCAACGGCAATACTATGATCGTTGAAGGCGATGGCGGGCGCATCTTTGAAGTAACCAGAGATTTGGAAATTGTATGGGAATATATCCACCCTGTCTATGATTGGGGTGGACTGGGTGGGGCACTTGTAGGTTTTAATCAGAAAAAGGTAAAGCCGGGTGAGGGAATGGCCAACATGGTGTATCGCGCCTACCGTTATCCTTACGATTACGTGCCGCAACTGAAAAAACCTGTGGAACGAAGTGTCACACCTCCCAAACTGGAAGATTGGAGATTGCCGGTAGATCCGGTGAAGAAAACAAAAGCAAGTAAAAAATAGGGTGGTTTATCATTAGATTATTAGGCCGGGCCGGGTTTTCCCGGTTCGGCCTAAACTTAAGGTATGATCTCCATGCTGCCGATCACTCCGGAAAATCAGGGTACTGAGTAATTATATTTAATGTCAACGTACGTCATCTTTCTAATATATTTATTGTCGGGGCTTTGCGGGCTCATTTACCAGATGGTCTGGGTTCGTAAGTTTACTCTTATTTTCGGTGCGACGCTGCCGGCAATGAGCGCAGTCATTGCGATCTTTTTACTCGGCCTTGCCGCCGGAAGCTGGATATTCGGCAAGATATCAACTTCAACCCGGAACCCGGTTCGTCTTTACGGGATATTTGAATGCATCATCGGTATGTACGCCTTGATTTTTCCTCTACTCCTTTCGGCGGTGGAACAAATCTATG
The DNA here is from genome assembly GCA_964646755.1 of uncultured Smithella sp. Classification (GTDB taxonomy): domain Bacteria; phylum Desulfobacterota; class Syntrophia; order Syntrophales; family Smithellaceae; genus MVRV01. The sequence goes on along the minus strand of CAZYIE010000035.1, from coordinate 34,452 downwards.
GCCTTCTTTATCCTTCGCTTTCCACTCAATTTACGGCTGTGCAGGCAGTCCGCTTAGCGCTCGCCTTCGTGGTACTGATTGTGCCCACTATGCTCATGGGTGGAACTTTGCCGCTTCTTGTCCGCCACTTCGTCCAGGAATCGCGGCAGGCAGGGGAAGGTACGGGACTGTTGTATGGATTAAATTCGCTGGGAGCGGCGCTGGGCTGTATACTCTCCGGTTATATTCTGTTTCAGATGATCGGAATTAACACAACCAATACGGTAACAGCAATTGTCAACACTATTGCCGGGATATCCGCGCTTCTTATAAGCCGTAAGACGGGCCGCATGCAGTCGGATGCGGTGACTCAAGAGGCAGAGGGAAGAGCGCAATCCAGCCGCTGGTCAGCAAAGGTATGGCTGGCTGTCGGGTGCTTTGCCTTTTCCGGGGTTGTTTCCATGTCCTACGAGATGGTCTGGCTTCGTTATCTTCTCTTCTACTTCCGCGACACAGCTTACCTTTATTCGGGGATCATCGCAATTTTCATCACTGGCATTGCCCTGGGAAGCTTCATCTGCCGCGGGTTTTTATCCAGGGTAGAAAGACCACTGGCGCTTTTCGGTCTGCTGCAGCTGGGTATCGGAATTTTTACAATTCTGGCAATTTTCTTGCCTATCCCCTGGCAGCAGGTATTTTTTGATGCCGCAGAAGTGCACAGAGGCTATCTCCTCTTAATGCTGGCAATGCTGATCATTGTGCCGACCATCCTTATGGGTGCCACTTTTCCCACGATCACCAAAATAATAACAACGGACGTCCAAACCGTGGGACACAAAGTGGGGAAGGCTTACGCATTCAATACAACCGGTTCCATTATCGGCACTCTTCTGGCGGGATTCTTCTTCCTGCCCTTTCTTGGACTTCAGGTTACGCTTTACATTCTTTTCGGCATCAATATGATCCTGGCAGCAGTGCTCATAGCTGCAGAGAAAGGATGGAAGTGCTGGATCCTGGGACCTGTTGCCGCGGGACTGCTTATTCCCTTTGGCCTCCAGTACGGCCTTCAGGGGCATCTGCCCGATCTTCTGGTCAAGAAAATCAGTCATAATGAAAAAATACTGGAGATTGAAGAGGGTATATCAGGCACTACCTGGGCAACGAGCTCTCCTTTTGGAAAGAAGCTGCTGGAAAACAGGGTGGTTATCAGCAGGACCGAACCCGGTAGTTTTCCCATCCAGGGATATATACCACTGGTGCTTACTCCCCGGATTCCGCGGTCGGTGCTCGGGCTTTGCTTCGGGGGTGGTGTGTCCTCCCACGCCGGTACACTCTTTTCCGAGGTCGAACGGTTCGACTTTGTCGATATCTCTAGAGAGAATATAAAAATAGCGCTGAACAATTTTGAACACAACAAAGGATTGAAGACGGACCCGAGAGTTAGATTTATTGTAGATGACGCTTACAATTTCCTCAAATATAGCAGCAATAGCTATGATCTGATTCTTATGGACCCCAATCCTCCGACACTAAGCTTCCGCAGCGCTGTTCTCTATACTAAAGAATTTTACGGGTTGGCCCGGGCTCGTCTCAGCGAAGATGGTTACTTTTCTCAAGTTCTCCCGCTGACCCACATGTCCGAAATCGAGATGATTAGTGTGATGCGAACGTTCAGTGCTGTGTTTGAGCACACCATCCTCTGGTGGAATGGGGTTGATCCGGTTATGATCGGCAGCCGCCGTCAGTTCCACATTGATCCCAGAGAGATCAGCGCGCGCCTGGAAAGGCCTTTGGTACGGAAATACGTGGCCGATAATTCGGCAGGAGCACGATATCACATCATAGGTTATTTTCTTTCAGGCTTTCTCTTAAACGATGATAGCTTCCGGAGGGCGGCCGCAGGAGGCATCCTGTTGACTACTGATTTAACGCAACTCGAATTTTCCACCGGCCGGCAGATAACTCAGGCAAACGTGGAAAAGATAAAGGACAATCTGTCGAGCTGGCCGGAAATCCGCAGTTACATAAATGATGTGCCGGGGCTTGATCAGTTTGCCGAGCAGATAGAAAGGCAGCGTGCCTACCTGATGAGCATGCTTTCTTCAATGGTAAGGAGATATCATTCTTAGCAGAGAGGGCGAAATGAAAAGTTTACAGACCAACGCCGTCTAATAATTACCAGTGGCAAGTATAGTTGCATGAAGTTTTTGTAGAAAATTAATTATTCATAGAAGGAGGAAGTTTGATGCGTAAAGTAACAGCGATAATGTTAATGGTGTTGTTTTTATCCGGTGTTCTTGGGGTGACGGCTACTTTTGCAGCGGGAAAAGTTAAGGAAAGTGAAAAGGTGAACATAAATCGGGCTTCAATTTCTCAGTTATATGGGTTGCCGGGGATGACCGAGCCGCTGGCCAAGGCGATCGTAGCATGCAGCATAGAAGAAGAGATGCGTTTTGACACTTTGAATGATCTTTTGAAAGTTCCGGGGATGACAAAAGAATATCTCGATCGGATCGCTCCTTATATCATAATACTGCCGGAAGGAGAAGACATTAGTCTGCCCAAGTACTGACGAGCATTCGGGAATGAAAGACCCCGCTGCGAATCATTGATTTTGACGTCGTTGTTCACCCCAAGTGATCAGCGCATGCATATTAAAACAGTTTTCAAAAATATTTAATTCAATTGGTAATTGGTAGTTAAAATTAAATCAGGAGGTCAGTCAATGAAAAGAATAATAGGTTTGTTGGTGTTGTTGATGATTTTTATAGTTAATTCGGCAGTTGCGGCAGACATAGATCCGGCAAAAGGTGAATTTGTAAACGGCAAATATATAAATAAGTCGCCGGCATTCACCATGCATCTTCCCGAAGGTTGGGAGACTGATAAAAGAGAAGGAAATGAAGTTTTCCGGATTGTCGGGGTGGAAGCCGACCGCCGTGGCGGCGGCGACAACCATGGCCAGCCCGGCCAGCACGACCAGCTGCCCCGGCCAGATCCGCGCCACCCGCTTCCGCAGGAA
>CAZYIE010000035.1:28950-31441 GCA_964646755.1 uncultured Smithella sp. | reverse complement strand
AAACAAATCGCCTGCATTTACCATGCAGTTCCCCGAAGGTTGGGAGACTGATAAAAGACAAGGAGATGAAATTTTCCGGATCGTCGGGTTGCATCCATATAAGATTCCAGTAGTTGCCCTGGATATCCTGGACAAGGCTGCAGATGCTCCGGAACTGGGAAGTGATGCCGCTGTTGCCGCTTATCTGGCCCATATGAAGAAGAATCAACCTAAATCTGACAATTACAAAGTTGAGAAAAAGGGAACTTTGGAGCTCAAAGGCGGAATAAAGGCCATGAACCTGATTGTTAGATGGAAGATGAACCCGATGGTTGAGGTTATATCAAGTGTTCTACAGATCTATAAGGGAGACAAAATCATTACTTTGAATGCCTCCACAGTCGAGGCAGAAGGAACGACCACCGATGAGTTGTTCAATATACTTAAAACGCTGGAGTTTCAATAATAGTTAATTTGTTTTCATAGGCTGGAAGCAGTATTGATTTTCCTGCTTCCAGCCATAAATCAGCCCCGAAGGAGGCCGGTTATGAATGAAGGTCTGCAAAGATTTTTTTCGCCACAGAATATTGCCGTTGTAGGGGCGTCCACAAAAAATATGTTCTTCGCCAATATGGTGAATTATGCCCGTAAACAGGGAAATGGCGGGAGGTTCTTCCCGGTTAATCCGGGTGCGGATGAGGTATGCGGAATCCCGTCCATCCGGTCCATTTCACAGCTCCCTGAGGGGATAATCGATTTTGCCGTGGTCATCGTCAAGAGTTCTATGGCAATTGCCACATTGGATGAACTGGCTTCAAGAGGCATCAATAATATCCTTCTCATTTCCGGCGGTTTTGCGGAGCTGGGCGAAGAAGGAAAGAGACTTCAGAAAGAACTCATCAGTCTGTGCCGTGCAAGGGATATCCGACTTCTCGGACCTAATTGCCTGGGTTTCATGAATATCGGTGAAGGCAAAAGTGTCTTTGCCGGGCCTGCGGTTGAGGGGGAACTGCTCTGCGGAAATATTGGCATAGTGGGCCAGAGCGGAGCGACCAGTGAGGCGATTACCAACAAGATGATGAAAAAAGGGTTCGGCGTTTCGCTGTTTGTCACCACCGGCAACGAAGCACTGATTACCAGCGAAGACTGCATGGAGTATATGCTTGAGAGCGGCACGACCAGCGTGATCACCGGTTATGTGGAGGGCTTTAGAGAAATTCCCAGGATGCAAAAAATCGCCCGGGACGCAGCCCGACGGAAAATACCGATCATTCTGCTCAAGGTTGGCCGGTCCGCGAAAAGTAAACTGGCGGCTCTTTCCCACACCGGCGCGCTGGCCGGCAATGCCATGGTGATGGACGGCTTTTTCCGGCAGGCCGGCATCATCCATGTGGAAACGATAGAGGAGCTTGTCGAAACAGCGGGCATCTTTTCTCGGTGTCCGCTGCCGCAAGGCGGCCGCGTGGGGATTTCCACAATGTCCGGGGGGCTTGGCAGCCTCTATGCGGATGTCTGTTCCCGCTTGTCCATCGAAATCCCGGATTTCTCGCCGCAGACGGTGGACAAGCTTAAGCGTTTGCTTCCCGATTTTGCCCAGCCGGACAACCCGCTTGATTTAACCGGGTCCGGGTGGGCCAGCAGCAACGATAAGATCATCAATCTCCTGCTGGCTGATGAGCAAATCGACATTCTCATGCCGATATCGTTTCCACCGGCCAGCGAGACCGCAGCTTGGGCCCCGCAGGTTAATGAATCCTTTATGCCGCTTATTCCTTCTTCCAGAAAACCAATTATCCCGATTACTTTCCGCCATGTGAGTGATTACGCCCGGAATTACTATCGGAATCATGGGGCCTATTTTATCGAGCATGCCGAGGACGGCTTCAAGGCTGTGGCCCATCTCATCAGGTATGCGCAGTTCCAGAGGAAATTCCAACGCGAACAGGAGGGGATATGAAAGTCATTGAAGATGCCATCAGGCGGGGCGAAAAGACACTCAGCGAATTCGATTCGAAGAAAGTGCTTGCCGAATATTCCATACCGGTGACCCGGGAGTTTATCGTGAAGAGTTTGGATGAAGCCAAAAGATTCGCCCGGGAAATCGGCTATCCGGTCGTCCTGAAGGGCTCTGCGAGCGCATTGACCCATAAGACGGAACTAGACATGGTCGAGCTCAATATCAAGGATGAGAAAGCGCTGGAAGAGGCATATCAATCGATTGAAAAGCGGGGCGGAAGCAAAATTGACGGCATTCTTGTTCAGCAAATGATCAAAGGCGAACGTGAGTTTGTTGCCGGCTTTATCAGAGACCCGCAGCTGGGCCCTTGTGTGATGTTTGGCCTGGGCGGCATTTTCACCGAGGCTCTCAATGATGTCACCTTCCGCATCGCGCCGCTCTCCATTTATGATGCTCTGGAAATGCTAGATGAGATCAGGGCAAAAAAACTGCTTGATCAATTTCGTGGTAAACCGGCAGTGAACAGGACGCTTCTGGCCGGAACGCTTGTCAGCC
>CAZYIE010000035.1:18381-28940 GCA_964646755.1 uncultured Smithella sp. | reverse complement strand
AGGCCGGAGATCGCCGAGATTGACATCAACCCGATGATTGTGCACGGCGATATACCGATCGCCGTCGATGCGCTTGTTGTTCTTCAAGATCAGTAAACAACAGAAATAAGTGGAACCTTATGACAGCACCATTTTATCAACTGTAAAAATATCGGCCTGTACCTTACTACTTGGGATCAAGGGCGAAGGTCATTCCGTCTTCGCCCAGAATGATCTCACCTTTGTAAACAGCGCTGACACCGTCCATAAACGCCTGTTTGGCAAAGAAGTTCGTCACTGGCGGAGTGATGTGATTAAGAACCAACTTTTTAACGCCTGCATCTCTGGCAATCTCTGCGGCCTGAACAGGGCTCATATGATAATCCGGTATGTCGCCCATTAGTTTCGCGATCCGGGGTTTGTCATTTTCTAAGGCTATTTTTTTGATAAGAGCGGTATTTTTGTAAGAAAGGGCTTCGCTCACGAGAATATCGGCATTTTTAGCAACCTGTGTTAAAATATTGATCTTTTTAGTATCGCCGGTCAGGACAACGACATTTCCCTTGTATTCGAAACGGTAACCTAGTGCCGGAGCTACCGGGAAATGATCCACTAAAAAGGCGTACACCTTTAAACCGTTTCGTTCAAAAACAAGTTCTGCCTTATCCGTATTTTTGAATGATATTGTTGTAACAACTGGCCGGGAGGCCGTAGACGGCAGGGTGGCCTCACCGTGATGTACGGTTCGGTAGTGAGAATCGTACTCATAGGCCTGAGTAAAACCCTGGACAACCTTTTCCACACCTGCGGGACCATATACCTCCAATTTTTTTTGTCTGCCGTTGAGCCAGGATTGTAAATTCGCCTCACCCAACTCGGCTATATGATCAGAATGGAAATGGGTCAGCAACACACCGCTTAGCGCTGCGAGCGGCAGGTTCTGGAAGTCTGCGTTGCGGACACTACCGGGGCCGACGTCAACTAAGATAAATTCGCCGGCGGCAATAATAGCGGTACAAGTGGAAACCCGTTCAGTATTGTTCATGGGACCACCAGACCCCACCAGGACAATATGCAGTTTGCCATCGTTCAGCATCTCCACCGTCTGCCGATTTAATCCTTTTTTAACAGCACCCTCCATCATGCTTTGGCAGGCGGTAAAGGTCATAACCATGACCGACAATATGACGATGTGTGTGATTTTTCTCATTTTGGTATCTTTTCCGCAGGATTTGTCTTCTTATTTACTAGATCCATCATCTTCTGGGCGGTTTCCGCACCGGCATTCTGGTTCTGCCCGGTTACGATAGTGCCGTCAATGACAACGTGGTTGGCAAACATGTCCCGGAATGCACTCTTTGCCTCAAAAAGCGCTCCAGCCGCACGCAGCTCTCTTTCCGGATGCTGTGGAGTTATCTCAATGCCCAGCTCCTTTACCTGCTTATCGGTAACAGCTGTCATTTTTCTGCCTTTGACGAGGGGATTGCCTTTCTCATCCTTGGCCTGAAGGAAGCCCAGCGCACCATGACACACAGAGCCCAGAATAACCTTTCTGGAATATGCTTCGCCTATTTTGCTTCCCAAGACCGCAGAAGTTCCCAGATCATAAGCAGCACCCCATCCGCCGGCCAGATATACAAGATCATACCGGGTAAAATCAATATCATCTATTTTTAGAGAATTCTCTACTTTCTTCCGGAAATCAGAATCCTGCAAAAACCTTTTATCGGACGGTGTAGATACCGGCCATTTAAGAGAGATCGGTTCGATGGGAATTTCCCCGCCCTTAATGCTGGCAATGTCCACCTGCATCTTGGCATCTAAAAATTCGTAGTAGGGGATGGTCATCTCCGATGCATATACGCCTGTTTTTTTGCCGGTGTCGCCCAGAACACCATGGCTGGTGGTAATAATCAAAGCCCTGCGGCCGCCGAGGTCAAATCTCTGACCCGAGTAATCCGCATGTAATCCCATTGACTTCAACAGGGTTGAACAACCAGTGAGGGCGAAAAGTATAACGACTGCTGCTGCAATAATGACTTTTTTCATTGTATTATTCCTCCTGTTCCAGACAAAAAAATACTTCTCCTATTATCACATTACCGACAGACCATATCTTTCGAGATGCGATCTGTTGTGAACAAATCATACCATGTCCTCTTTCCATGGCCAGAGGAACAGGCCTCCTTCGAGGGTGCAGACTTTGGGAAAACCGGCCGCGTCGAGGATTATTTGGGCCGAAAATCCCCTCAATCCGAGCAGGCAGGTACAAATAATTTTCTTGTCCCTCGGCAATTCACTTATTCTCTGATGCAATTCGTCGAGGGGAATATTGATAACCTTGGGATGCTCGATGTGAGCTCGCCGAAATTCCAAATCCGATCTGACGTCCATCATCAATACGGCGTCTTCATGGTCCAGAAGCCTCTTGGCCTCCATAACCGTAACCGGTTTCAGGATACCGGCGTTCATGTTTCCAGCGACATTGAGTGCGGTGACAAAGACATCCAGAGCCGGTGAAAACGGAGGTGCATAGGCCATGTCCAGATAAACGATGTCCTGAATGGTTGCGCCGAGACGCATGGCCGTTGCGGCCACATCAATGCGGCGGGTGACATCGCCTTTTCCCACGGCCTGAAGCCCCAGAAGTTTGTTTGTACCACTTTCAAATATGAGTTTCAACGCCATGATTTGACTGTCGGGATAATAATGGGCCTTGTCGAATCCAGAGACACAAAGAGCATAGGAGGGGAGTTCCATTCGTTTGGCCTGTGTCTCCGTGATGCCGGTAGAACCCACATGGTATTCAAAAGCCTTGCACGCGAAAGTGCCTTGTATGCCGGGAAACTTGGAATGGGTGCCGCAGACATTGTCGGCAATGACCCGGCCGTGTTTGTTGGCGGTGGAACCGAGGGGAATGTAACAGGGTTTCCCCGTGATGATATGGGTGTTTTCGACCATGTCGCCGCCGGCATAAATGGCCGGATCGCTGGTCTGCATATGGGCATTGACCTTGAGCGCCCGCGTCTTCCCCAATTCGAGGCCGGCTTCTTCCGCCATCGCCGTATTGGGCCGGAGACCGGTCGCTACTATGACGATATCGGCGCGATATTCATTCTTTTTGGTGATGACTTTATTGATCCTCCCGTCCTTTCCTTCGAAGGAAAGGATTTCGGCGTTGAATTCGGAATCCACCCTGTTCTCGTAGAAATGCTCCTGAATCATCGCCGAAATTTCAAAGTCGAGCATTCCCGGAAAGAGTTGACTCTCACGCTCGAGAATCGTCACGTTCCATTTTTTGAGGGTCAGTGCCTCGGCAGCCTCGACACCGATAAATCCCCCACCGACAATTACGGCCAAACCGCGTTCGTGGTCCTTTATCTCCCCGGCGATTGCCGCTGCGTCTTCCATACGGGTCAAGTGGTAAACCCCCTTCAGATTCGATCCCGGAATCGGGGGCATTGTTGGCGATGCGCCTGCCGCTAATACCAGGGAATCATATTCGAATAAGAGAGATTCGCCGGTGACCATGTTCTTCGCACCGACCGTACGGGTTTTCCTGTCGATGTGGAGGACCATGATGTTCGTGTGAATCATGATGTCCTTCAGATCTTTGAAATATTGCAGATCGCGGATTCTGCCGTATGTTGTTTTCAGCAGGTCGTCCAGATCGCGGACTTTTCCGGAAAGATAGTAAGGAATACCGCAGGCGGCATAGGAGATATACTGCCCCTGGTCGAGAATGGTAACCGCATAGTCGGGTCGTAGGCGCTTAATGCGTGATGCGGCTTTTGCACCGCAAGCGGATGCCCCGATGACAAGGATTCGCTTTGGATGGTTCATCAAATCCTGCTTTTGTTTGGAGTTATTTTTCATTATTCCCTTTGCTGGCAGTGGGTATATACGGTGCGACATCAATGACAATGCGCACACTGACAAAAATTTTGTAAAGGAGTGTCAGGATAAGAAACCCGACTGCCCATATGCCGAGGGTAATGGCTATTTCCGTTGGGGTGGGGACATATTCGGTTATCGTTTCCAGTGGTGAGGGGATGAAGCCGGTTATAACCAGGCCCAGTCCCTTTTCAATCCAGAGGGAAACAAACACCGCTACGCAGGCGACGGCGAGCCATCCATCGTTGCGGCGAATCCGGGGTATGGTTAGAATGGACAGGGCGGTAAAGGCGAGCACTGCGGAAGTCCACATCCAGGGAACAAGATTATGATGACCCGCAAGCCCCGCAAAGAGGTATTGGAAATGATGACCATGTTCCGGAATCTGACTGTAAAAGGCTGTAAACAGTTCCATCAACACAAAGAAGATACTGGCCGCGAGAGCATAGGCCACGATCTTGGACAGGGCTTGAATAGCTTTAACGCCGGCATCAAAGTGTCCGTAACGTTTCAGGATCATACAGAAGATAATCAACAGTGCGGGACCGGAGGCAAAGGCGGAAGCCAGAAACCGGGGGGCCATAATCGCCGTCAGCCAGAAACTTCTCCCCGGAAGACCGGCATAAATGAAGGCGGTAACCGTATGGATGCTGATTGCCCAGGGGATCGAGAGATAGATAAGCGGTTTGACCCAACCCGGCGGAGGGACTTCCTGATGATTGCAGGACAGAATGACCCAGCCGGTAATAATGTTGATCAGGAGATAACCGGAAAGGACTATCATATCCCAGAAAAGTATCGAGGTGGGGGATGGATGAAGGATCACATTCATGACCCGCGAGGGCTGCCCGAGATCGACGAAGATAAAGAGCACGCACATGATGACGGCGGCCACGGCCAGGAATTCCCCCAGGACGGTGATTCTTCCGAAGGCTTTGTAGTCATGAAGATAATAAGGAAGAACAAGCATAACCGCCGAAGCGGCAACACCGACCAGGAAGGTGAACTGGGCGATATAAAGCCCCCAGGAGACATCCCGGCTCATTCCCGTGACGCCTAAACCATAATCCAGTTGCTGTAGATAGCAGAGAAACCCGATCGCGGCGACAATCAGTAAAAAACAAATCCATATCCAGTATCCGCGGCTGCCTTTCAGAGATTTTTCCAGCATAATGTCCTCATAAAATATAATAAATCTGCGGACCGGTTCCTAAGTGCGCCCGCCTGCGCAGGTTAAAATGTTTTCCGAGAAGAAGCCGGATCTCCGATTGGGGATTTTCTATATCACCGAAGATCAGGGCTTTTTCCTTACAGGCTGTTACGCAGGCCGGAAGGATTCCCGAAACCAGCCTTTCCTCACAGAAGTTGCATTTTTCCACGACACCCCTGGTTCGTGTCGGGAAGTCCGGATTTATTTTCGCAATGAATGGCTGAGGGTCGCGGTAGTTCATGCTTCTGGCGCCGTAAGGACAGGCGGCCATGCAAAGCCTGCAGCCTATGCAGCGGTGATAATCCATCATCACGATGCCGTCGGGGCGCTGGAATGTGGCTCCGGTGGGGCAAACCCGGACGCAAGAAGGATTAGCGCAATGGTTGCATAGAATGGGCAATCGCAGCTTTTGGTAAGATTCTCCAAGATACTGGTGCTTCTCATTAGGGAAGGCGGCAGCGAATGGTTCCTGCCAGATCCATTTGACCTCATCCTTGGGGTTGCCGAAATTGGGAACGTTGTGGATGCCGTGACAGGCGGCGATGCAATCGGTGCAGTCGGCGGGGCATTTTGACGGGATCACCGCCATGGCCCAGCGTTTGGCTGGAAGTGCTTTCACGGAAGATGTTGTTTTTAGTGATGTGTTGCCGGGAATGATCACTTTCTCTTTGGCCCAGGACGGGCGGCAGAGGATCGCCGGCGCAATCAGGGAGAGGGCGGATACCCCCGTTATTTTCAGAAATTCTCTGCGGTTCGTCGTCATTTTTTTACCTCCCCCGGAATGCTGTGGCAACTAAAACAGGTCGGTTTGGCTCCTACATAGTTGTGGCACAGATCGCAAAACTGTTCCTTGTTGCTGTGGCATTTCAAGCAGGTACCGGAAAGGCTGACCTCAAAAATACGACCGTCACGGGCGGTGTAAAGACGCTTCCCCTCGCGGACTGCTTTGTCACGCCAAGTCCCGAGAAGCTTCATATGGTTTTCGCGCATGAACAATGTGTCTTCCACGCAGCGCTTTTCCTTCAATTGAGCAATCGCGGGAGTGTCGAGACTAAGCTTCGGGGGAGATGTCTTCCCTTTGCCGTACCAGAAGGGGAGAGTAGCCACGATGATAAAGATCACCAGTCCTAATGCTATCATGCTCCATTGATGTTTCTTCATTTTCTATACATCCCGTCTAGCGGTTCTCCGCGCAGGTCGGTACTCCGTTCTTTTTCTCCCGTCATAATCAGGGCATTGGCCAGAAGCTCGTGGACGCCCATAACCGTGACTCCCGGCACCCAGTAATCCATCAGCGGGGGAAGCGTCGCCCGGTCGATGGCGCAGATACAGGCCAGGCGGTTCACGCCATGTTTCTCCCTGACCGCTTTGACGGCCATGGCCCGGGGCATCCCGCCCCGCATCCGCGTCTCCATGTTTTCGTCATTTCCCAGACCCGCCCCGCCACCGCAGCAGAGGGTCTTTTCCCTGATGGTGTCTTCGGCCATTTCATGGAAATGATTGCAGGCTTTGTTAATGATATATCTTGGCTCTTCGAAGAGCCCCATAGCTCGAGCGGGGTTGCAGGAATCGTGAAAGGTAAGTTTTAAATGGTCGTTGCGCTGAGGATCGAGTTTCAGTTTTCCATTCTGAATCAGGTCCGCCGTGAATTCAGTGATATGAACCATCTTTGTGGCCCGGGCATTTTCAAAGCGGGTCCCCGTGATAGGAGAGACGGGCTCTGAAAGATATTCGGCGGGACCGTTCATTGTGTCCATGTATTGGTGGATCACCCGCCACATGTGGCCGCATTCGCCACCGAGTATCCATTTTACGCCGAGCCGCTTTGCCTCGGCGTAAATCTTGGCATTGAGGCGCTTGACCATTTCGGTGGAGGTGAAAAGACCGAAGTTTCCCCCTTCGGAGGCATAGGTGCTGAAGGTGTAATTCAGACCGATTTCGTGGAAGAGCATCAGGTAGCCCATGCAGGTAAACGTTCCGGGATCGGCGAAGTAATCGCCCGATGGCGTGACAAAGAGGATGTCGGCGCCTTTCTTGTTGATTGGCACGTCCACGCGGACGCCTGTGCGGTCCTCGATATCGTCGGCCATGAATTCGAGCATATCCTTAATGCCGCCGGGCTGAATGCCCAGGTGGTTGCCCGTCCGGAAACAATTGGCTACCGGTTCGATAACCCAGTTGATATTGCAACCGACTAGATTGAGAAGCTCTCTGCCCATCATGGTAATTTCCGCCTGGTCGATGCCGAAGGGGCAGAAGGCGGAACACCGGCGGCACTCCGTGCATTGATAGAAGTAGTAGAACCATTCTTTCAGAACGTCGATGGTCAGGTCGCGGGCGCCGGCAAGTCGGCCGAAAAGCTTACCTGATGTCGTAAAGTAGCGCCGATAGACCGAGCGCAGAAGTTCCGCCCGCAGTACAGGCATATTCTTGGGGTCGCCGGAACCGATATAGAAATGGCATTTATCTGCACAGGCACCGCAACGAACACAGAGATCCATAAAGAGGCGGAAGGAACGATTTTTTTCCAGGCGCTCCTTCATGCCTGCCAGGATGATCTCCTGCCAGTTGTCCGGCAGCTTCCAGTCTTCGTCTGCGGGCTGCCATGCTCTGGGGTTCGGGAGATCCAGGTAGGTCAGGTTTTTTGCGGTTCCGCTGTAACTCCAGGTTCCCGGACGGAAATCGACAGGTGTGTCCATCCAGGCCGTATTGGGCGGTGCATACTGGATTTGAATCAACTGATCCGGTTTGGGTATCTTGGCAAAAGACACGGCTACTCCTTTTCCACGGGTAATCCCGATGCTTTCATTTTGTCCCGGAATTCATCCTCGTATTCCTCGTAGGTATGGACTTTAACTGGCCCATTCCAGGGATTGATATGCCGCTGCCGGCGATTGTTGCTGGCCAGGTTGCGGGTCGGGCTCAGAAAGATACCTCCGGCATGCATGAGTTTGCTTAAGGGAAACCAGGCCAGAAGAGTGAATACGAAGCACATGTGGATGTAAAAAACGGTGCTGACCTCCTGGGGGACAACGGGCGAAAAGGTGATCCATCCCAGGGCGATTGTTTTTACCGCGTTGAGATCTGCGGGGAAAAAGTGCCTCAGCAGAAGGCCAGTAGTAATGACGCCGGCGATCAGCAGCAGTGAAAAATAATCGGTGAACAGGGAGATGTAACGAACCTGCGGAACAACCACCCGGCGCAGAAACAGAAAAGTCAGCCCTATGAGGAGTGCGGCATCGCTCAGATAAAGAGTCGGAATGCCGATCTCAAAGAATCCATCTGCTGCGGAAAGAGCACCGATCCAGGGGGTGATTGGTTCGATAAAAAAACGCAGGTGGCGCAGCACGATGATCGCCAGCGACCAGTGGAACATCAGACCGAAAAACCAGAGCCATTTGGCGCTGCCGTAAACGGGCCGCTCGTCGATAATCTCTGCTTTAGTATTGCGAAAAAGAGACCGAAACAGGAATATCTCCTGGGCCATTCTCCCGATCACACCCCAATATCCGGATGGATTTTCCAAAGGACTTGTCTTGATCCAGGGTAGTGATTTTCCCTGGCCGCAAGTTGTCGGAATGCGGAAAGGTACTGGGGAGGTGCCCCATTTTATAACTCGATATACAAACCCGATAAGAAAAATAGCAAAGGCAAGATAAGGCATAATAACGGTCAGAAGATATACCATGCTCTGACTGAGGGCTATACCAAGTGCCAGCAAGGTCAGGATCAGGATAGCGATGATTGATGTTAAAAGGTTCATAATGGATGCTGAGTCTTTCTCATTTTCCGATCATGCTTCCCATGATGGTTTTTCGCCGAAGCGGATCATGGGCTTTTTCATGCCCGCCAGCGCATTGACAATCAATTCGACCAGCCCGCCGTAATGCAGCCCGCTGCGTTCTTCTGCCTGGTAATAGCCGATCATGTCCCGGATGGCGCCTTTACAGTTAGAGCAGGGCGCGCAGACATATTTGGGGATATCCTGCGGTTCATTCGAAAAGGCATTCAGAATCTGCAGGAACTTCCGCCGTGAGCTGACCAGATTGCGCCAATCGGTAAAATTATATCCTGACATGATGGCAAAACCGGAACCGCCGCCGCAGCAGTAATTGTCCACGCCATGCGGTGTCATTTCCCGGAATTGCGGAGCGATCTTGCGCAGGATGCGCCGCTGGGGTTCCACAATTCCCATGAGACGGACATAGTTGCAGGGATCATGCAGGGTAACGGGGAAACTATTTTTACGGGGATCAAGTTGCAGTTTTCCGCTCAGAACAATGTCTTCCAGGGTAACCAGGGCTGATTCACGCGGAATGTTGTTTTCTCCCGTCAAGAGTCGGTCGGCGGTCTCGATCAGAGCCTTGTGCGCATGGCCGCATTCGCCGACGACGATCTTCTTAACCTTCAGCTTCCGGGCAATATCGGCATGCCGGATTGCAACACGGGAAAATTGAACATCATCATACCATACGCCGTAGTTGACGGCGTCATAGCCGACTGTTTCCGAAGAGAGGGTCCAGGAAAGACCGGCTGCCTGAAAAATAATGGCAAAGGCCCCGACGTTTTCCGGCCAGGAGATGATCTCTCCGGCATTATGAATCAGCAGGATATCCGCTCCTTCCACATCCCAGGGGATCTCGACCTTGTAGCCGGTAATCTCTTCCATTTCTTCCTGGATGAACTCGATACTGTCCTTTGCGCCCAGGGGATTCATGCCCGTAGAAGATCCGACCCGAAGATGCTGAACGGTTCCTTTTTCGTGGAGTTCCTTGGGGGAGATCCCCATTTCCTGGGAAAAGAGCTTGCGGATCTCGTGAGTGATCAATCCGTTGTCCACTCCGATCGGGCAAACCATGGCACAGCGGCGGCAGAGCGTGCAGCGATAGGACAGTTCCGCCAGACGCGCGATTGTCGTCCAGTTTAAATCGATGTCGCCGGTCAGTCTGGCGGTGATCTTACCGGCCGGCTTGAGATATTTGTTGTAAATCCGGCGCAGAACCTCGGCGCGGAACATGGGCCGGTATATGTCTTTCTTGCCGCTCATCTCATAGACGGGGCAGGCGTCGGAACAGGTCTGGCATTTGGCGCAGTGTTCCATGGAAAGCTGCAGTTGTTGCAGGAACGTCCAGTTGTTTTCCTTCTCAAAAAGCTTTTTTAGTCCCGAGAGAAATTGGCGAATCAAAACCTCTTCTTCCTCTTTGCTTTCAGGTTTGGGGATACCGATAGCCAGGGTGTTGTCGAGGGAGGTTTCAATGTTTTTGACCTTTTCCGAGTTCAACGGGGGAATCGTCTTGAGATTGAAATCTTCATACGGAAAAGGTAACGGTGAGAGATCTCCGGGTTCGATGGAA
Source organism: uncultured Smithella sp. (assembly GCA_964646755.1). Classification (GTDB taxonomy): domain Bacteria; phylum Desulfobacterota; class Syntrophia; order Syntrophales; family Smithellaceae; genus MVRV01. Next base: position 18,503 of record CAZYIE010000035.1, on the reverse strand, counting down.
CACAGACAATCGGCAGATATCGCCATATCGGATGGTTTCAGATGTTTTTTCATTTCGTTTCCTTAGGCGCCGAAGATGCAATGTCCACCCAGGACTTCCTTCCATCCGCTTTAATGTGTTTT
>CAZYIE010000035.1:2565-18371 GCA_964646755.1 uncultured Smithella sp. | reverse complement strand
TAAGCCTGAGATTCTACAGGATGTCTTCTTTGCTCTTCCCGCCCCGTAGACTTGGGGCGTCATCCCATTTAATCGTGTGATAGAAGAAAAATTTCATGAACATATGGGACATATGCGTCAGGGGAACATAGGCAACCAGCAGAGAGGCCAGGATGATGGCACTCCCCCCGAAAACGCTCTGAGCCGGCACATAGTCGTTGAGGGAACGTCCCCCGGTAAGCAGACCGAAGACGTAGGCTTTTGCGCCTCCCAGCAGCGGATCGACAAACAGGCATGTGATAAAGGCGGAAAGGAAAAAAAAGGATATGAACGTGATGTTAAAATAGTCCGAAAACGAGGAATACTCTCTCAGTTCCGGGTCGGCCAGCCGCCGGAAAAAAGTCCCCAAGCTGCCGACAACCCCCAGAATAAGGCCGGTCCACCCCGTAAAAACGATAAGCCCGCCCGACAGGGCTCCGATGGCGCTGCCATCCACAAAGGCTTTTCCTCCCCACAGCACAAGGATGGTCTGGAGAAACAGCAGGGCGAAGGTGGCGATCATCAAATACAAACCGAAATGAAAAGGGAAGGAGACCAACCACAGTCCTCTGTTTGCTTTCCACAGTCCACGAAGCAATAAAATTTCCGGCGCCATGTATTTCACTTCATTGAGCAGGGAACTCCTGCGTTTCTTTTCCCACCAGTTTAAATCCTCCATGTAAGAACCGCCATGGACCAGCTTGTCGGTCGGTTCATGCTGGACAGGGTAGATCTCCCAGCGAAGATGCAGGGGTAGCTTTATTTGCCTGTAAATCAGGCGAACGGACGCCAGAATAAACACGGCAATGCAAAAATATGTCAAAATATAAAATCCCATACCATTATTTCCTGTTGTCTCCAGTTCCATGGTGATTTTTACAATACGCTCAGTAATATTCGTCTGATGGACATGATGGGACCCCATTCCGGCAGACAAGGGGACTTCACCTTTTTTCAGACGCAACCGGTCGGTTTGGAAAGCCCCGCAAGCTTGCAAGCCCCTTTGGCCGGGCCGGTCGGAAAGAGCTCGTAGAGCTTCTTCATGTCGATCTTCAAGTCCTTGCAGATTTTCCGGATCATGGGCGCAATGCCGAACTGCTGAAAATAATTTCTCAGGTAATTGATTACAATCCAGTGTTCCTCGGTCAATTTCCCCTCAATATCTTCTGCATGGGCGTAGGCTTCAGCAAATTCCTCGCTCCATTTGTCTAGTTCCTGCAAGAACCCGTCTTCATCAACTTCGTACATTTTGCCTGCTAGTTCGATCTGTGCCATATTAAAAAACCTCCTCATTGAATCGATATTTTTCTTATTCTTAACCTGTCCGTCTGTTTGGAGCGGCGTCAAAACCGTCTGCAACCAAAACGGAACCTTGATTTAGTCTGGTTTGACGATACTGCGCGGCACGGTCCATGAGCGCGCCCGCCCACTTGGGGGTGCCCAAAGCATGCAGGTGCGTAAACCCCGCCAGAATGTTTTTCCGGCATAATCCTTCCCGACGGCCGTCAATCCCAGTTCCTTTCATAACGTTAAAGGCGGTGTGCGTTTCTTCATCGCGTTGTGACAAGACCCGACAGTAATGAAACTCATGGCCGGTAATCTTTGCGCCAACGGGGAAAAAAGGATTTTCCCGATCCACGGCCAAAGTCGTATATCCGTGCCCCTGTGGTCGTTTTTCCATTCCGAAGGTGACGGGCAAAGCGCCAACCATCGGATAGTGCTCATCGCCGATAGTCAGAGATTCGCCCATGTATATGAACCCTCCGCATTCAGCATAAATCGGCAGCCCCGATTCCGCTTCCGCTTTCAGGGAACGGCGAAAAGATTCGTTTTGAGCGAGTTGTCTGGCTTGCGTTTCAGGAAAACCGCCACCAATGTATAAAGCGTCCACCGGCGGTAAAACTTTTTCGTTAAGGGCGCTGATTTGTATCACTTTGGCGCCCCGGTCGGTCAGCGCTTCTATATTCTCCTGATAATAAAACTGAAACGCCGTGTCTTTAATGACGCCGATGGTTAATGATTCTTCAAAGGTTTTATGGCCCCAGGCCGGCCTGGGAAAGGCGTCGACCTTCCAGGGGGGCGCTTTGTGGGCAATCCGCAGCAGACCGGGAATGTCCAGATAGTCTCGGGCGATGGTTCCCGCTTTTTCGAGGGCCTGCCGGATCTGAAGGTGTTCGGCGGGGGGAACCAATCCCAAGTGCCTTTGTGTAAAAGGCAAGTCCGGCAGGCGGGGAACAATACCGTAAACGGGAAGACCGGCATATTCCTCGATGGACTGACGGATGACGGAAGCGTGGCGGCTGCCGCTCACCCGGCTTAAGATGACGCCCCGGATGTCTACGGCGGAATCGAGATGCAGACAGCCCAAAACCATCGCCGCCGCCGTCCGGGTTACTTTATCGCAATCCACCACCAGGATAACCGGCGCATTAAGGAGTTTGGCAAGTTCGGCCGTGCTGAAAACACCTGCGGCATTAACGCCGTCAAAAAGGCCGCGGTTTCCTTCAATCAGGGAAACGCCGTCTTCCATGGCATGGCGCGAAAAAGATTGAACAACCTGCTCGGCACCCATTAGGAATGTGTCCAAATTATAGGCGGGACGGGATGCCGCCTGCGAAAGCCAAGCGGCATCAATGTAGTCCGGTCCCTTTTTGAAAGGGGTGACTTTGATGCCTTTATGGCGCAGGGCGACAGTTATTGCCACGGAAAGGGTGGTTTTTCCCGCGCCACCCCGCAGGGCGGCTATGATTATTCGCGGACGGAGCTGGTTCATGTTTCATCACCTGTTAAAAAACGGGCCTTATTCCTTTGGAAAGAATTCAGCCAGTATGAGGTATGTAGAGCTTCCGCTCGACCAGTATTTCAAAACTTCTTCATCGAGCAGCACCTTCACGGCATCCTGGATGGCGTGCCGGTCTTCATCGGGGAGCCATTTGGTGACGTCCCGGATGTAAAACATCTTTTTGTCGCCCTTGGATTTTTCATGGAATAAATCGGTGATCCGCTTTTTCAGTTCTTCACTCATACTCACCTCCATTTGAATTGCGTCGATGTCCGGAATGTATCTACAGCCAGATCAAAGTCGTCAATATGCTGGTCGGTAAAAGGTATGCCCGTCAGACTGAAGAAACGCTCCCAGCCGACGCGCTCGATCCATTCGCCGACCCGTTCATGTTTCTTTGCGTGGCTGGCATAAACTTCAAGGATGTTCTTTACGGCATCAACGACTTCCGGCCAGCGCGGTGGATTGTTGGGCAGAAAAGGAATCGCCAGTTTGGAAAACATCGGGGCGCTCCGGGCATTGGAAACCTTGCCGCCAACCCAGATGGATATCCCGTCATTGTCGGGATCGGCAATCGGCATGGCCGGACAAACGGTGTAACAGTTCCCGCAGTACATGCACTTCTCATCATTAACCGCGACGGATTTGTTTTTCATGTCACCCCGGATGGCGCCTGTAGGACACGAGGCAACCGTGGACGGGATTTCACAGACATTCGGAACACGTGTGTTGTCAACCTTGGGAACCGTCCGGTGGATGCCCAAAATGGCAATGTCGGAACAGTGAATGGCGCCGCACATATTCAGGCAGCAGGCCAGGGAAATCCGGACGTGGTTCGGCAGCTTCATGGTTGTATAGTAGTCGTAAATCTCGTCCATCAACGCCTTCACCGGGCCGGACGCGTCCGTGGCCGGGGTGTGACAATGAATCCACCCCTGGGTATGCACGATATTCGTTACGGCATGGCCGGTGCCGCCCACGGGATAACCGCGGCTTATTAATTCGTCGATCAAGGAGTCGATTTTATTTTTGTCGTCGAGCAGAAACTCGATGTTGTGGCGGCTGGTAAAACGCAGGTAACCATCACAGTATTTTTCGGCTATGTCGCAGATTTCCCGGATGTGATCAGTCGAAACCAGTCGCGGCGATCCGGCACGCACGCTGTAGAGTGCTTCTCCTGATTCCGCAACGTGCATGAGCACTCCCGGTTTGAGAATTTCATGATAGAGCCATTTCCCGTAGTTTCTCTGAATAACGGGCGGCAGCATGGTTTTATAGTCGGGGGGGCCAATATCGGTTTTTGCCATTTTACTTTACCTCCTTTTTAATGTCTTCAGGCCAGAAAAAGACGTAAGGATTGGTTCTGGGCGCCTTGACCATCTGGGGTAGGGCGGGAATGCCCACAGCCTTCAAAAAAACCCGCATGCTCAGACGGGTGATTAATTCGCCCAGCCTTTCCCTCGATTTGCCATTTTCATCCCACCAGTCCTGAATACGTTCAATCAAGTTTTTGAGTTCCGTATAAGGCGGTTCCAGCTTTATAAAAGGCACGATGACCCACGACATCAGCGCTCCCTGAACAATAGGCGCCTTGCCGCCAACAAGGATGGTCGCGCCTTTCTCCTTACCGGGCCTAAGGGCCTTCGGCATCAGATTGATGCAGTGCATACAACGGGTGCAATCCTCATTGTATATTTTCAACTCTTTTCCATTCCATTCCATGCACCGGGTTGGGCAAAGTTCGCAGACCTCCTTCTGGATGTTGAGCGTTGATGCATAGGCGAGTACTTCCTGCTGATCAATCTGGATATCATCCTTCCATGTCCCGATGATGGAAAAATCGGAACGGGCGATGGAAGCGACACAGTCGTTAGGGCAGGCTGAGACCTTTATCTTGAACTTGTAGGGAAACATGGGTCGATGGATTTGATCCTGATAGGTCATGGTGAGATTGTAGCAGATATCCAGGCTGTCGATGCATGCCCATTCGCAACGTCCCGGTCCGACGCAGGCGCTTGGTGTACGGAGGGCTGAGCCGGAGCCGCCAAGATCAAAACCGGCGGCGGAAAGATCGTCAAAGCAGGGCTGGATGTGTTCTGTCGTCGTGCCCAGAAGGATGGCATCGCCAGTGGAGCCGTGCATGTTGGTGAGACCGCTGCCGTGCTTGTCCCAGATATCACAGAGCTTGCGTAGGGCGTCCGTCTTATAGAACCATCCCGTCGGGTGATTAACCCGCATAGTGTGAAAAGCCTGAACACCAGGAAAGAGGTCGGGGCGGTCAGTATAGCGACCGATTACGCCGCCGCCATATCCCTTCACGCCGACGATTCCGCCGTGCTTCCAGTGGCCAATTTTTTCTTTGTAAGAAAGCTCCAGTTGCGAGATGAGATCTTTCACCATGGGACTTTTTTCGGCGGCTTGCTTCATGTCTTTAACGAAACTGGGCCACTTGCCCTTTTCCAATTCGTCCAGGAGCGGGGTCTTTGATTTCTCCATAAAACACCTCCATTTTTAAAATGCCATTTGCCTGGCACTAAAGTCCGAATAAGATACCGGCTCTGATCTGTCTTGCTGGACTTGAGTTTTTATTTTATATGTCCTTTTTATAATAAATAACAATTTATAATTTTGATAACATTAATCAGTATTATTTATGAAGGAATGGACATAGCGATTCCTCTGAAACAGTTGGATGTTTTGAAAAAGGTTGCCAGTGGTCGATATTTAAGAAAGCAGAGAAAGGCATCGGCGGAAAAGGGAGTTGCTGAGCGAACGAAACTATCGGTTCGCGTCCAGAATGGAAAGAAATGCGCTCAAAAGTGCCGTGCGATATCCGCTATCCCTGGTCAGGACAATCAGATTTCTGCGTAAATCAAGATTGGTAACCACTTCCATAAGCCAGGCATGGGCAAGCTCTCTGGCCACAGCCATTCGGGAAAGACAACTTATCCCCAAGCCCGCTTCAACGGCCTTTTTTATTGCCTCAGTGTGTCCAAGTTCCATGGAAATGGTGCAGGTGATACCTTTTTTTTCCAGAGCGGATTCAAATACCTCTCTGGTGCCGGATCCTTTTTCCCGCATAATCCAGGGCGCTTGTTCCAGCATAGTGTTGGATACTTTTTTTTGCATCGCCCACGGGTGGCCTTTTTCGACTATTACAACAAGTTCATCTTTGCGCCATAGTGTCGAGTGTAGCGAACCTGCGTGTGGAGGCCCCTCAATAATTCCCAAGTCCAGAGCTCCGGTCTCCACTTCATGCTCGATTTGACCGGTATTGCCGACCTGCAGCAAAACTTGGGCTCGTGGATATTTTCGGGAAAATTCACCAACGATTGCTGGAAGAATGTAGTTGCCGACGGTTGTACTGGCTCCCACTCTCAATATGCCGATCGGTTCACCGATGGATTCAATCAGCATCTGCTCTATTGTAGAAACTTGGCGCAGTACATCCTGTACTCTGGGCACAATCAAGCGGCCCCGGTCATTGAGCAACAATCTTCTGCCGATCCTTTCAAAAAGCGGCGCGCCGACAAATTTTTCTAATTCGGCAATAGCCATGCTGACCGCCGATTGGGTGATAAACAACTGTTCGCTGGCCTGGGTGACGTGCCTGCCGCCGGCAACCTTTTCGAAAATCTCCAATTGTCTCAAGGTAATTGTCATAAGCAGCCTTCCATAAAATATAATGATGATTAGTGCAAAAATTATTAATTATTATTTATCATTAAAGAGCTATATAAGGCAAGTAAAAAAGTCAGAGAATCAGTTCATTCCAGATGTGGCGGCAACGATTGCACTATATATTCACAGGAGAAATAAATCATGAGGTTGTTAATTCCCAGATGGGGAAAAATCAGTAGGCGATGGAGTCCCATATTGAAAGGCCTGTTTCTGGCGGTCGGGGTTGCCGTTGTTGCCCGGATGCTGCATAAGCTGATTCCGGGGCCGCTGCTCAGTAAGGCGATTAGTGATGTCTTAATAGCGGTTCTACTGGGACTTTTTATCCGCAATACTCTTGGTGTTTCCGGGAGTTTTGAAGCGGGAATTAAATTCGCTCTGGAACGAATCCTGCGCTTGGGAATTATTCTGCTCGGTTTACGCCTGAGTCTGCAGGATGTAGCGGCGACCGGTGGTGCGGCAATACTGCTCGTTTTCACCTGTATTACGGTCGCGCTGTCCACTGCCTTCATCATCGGTCGCCTGTTTAAAATTCCGCCCCGTCTGACGGCATTAATCGGAGTCGGAACCTCGATTTGTGGGAATACCGCCATTGTGGCAACTGCGCCCGCCATCGGGGCAAAGGAGGAAGAAGTCAGCTTTGCTGTCGCCGTTATCACGCTTTTCGGTCTGATTGCGGTGATCATCTACCCGATAATCGGGCAAGCTCTGGGGCTGAGTGACACCGCGTTTGGGCTGTGGGCCGGCACCGCTGTCAACGACACATCGCAGGTCGTAGCTGTGGGGGCTGCACATAGCCAGGCTGCGCTGAATGTTGCTACAATTGTGAAGCTGATGCGCAATACCATCATGGCACCCCTCATTATCTTAGTCGGTCTGCTCCTGAACCGTAAGAATACCTTGCGGGAGGAGTGGCCATCGACCGTTCCACGCGGAGGCATCCTGATCCCCTGGTTCGTGATCGGCTTCCTTACCATGTCGCTTATCCGCACCGTCGGCATTAGTGCCGGTATCCTGCCGCAGGACATCAATCACCCCGGAACATTGCAGGTGGCGGCGTCAATCCTTAAGGCTTTTGACGAGATAGCAAAATTTTCTATTCTCACTGCTCTTGCGGCTGTCGGCCTGGGCACGCAGCTTCAGGTCGTACTAAAAATTGGCCTGAAACCATTCACTTTAGGCCTATGCGTTTCTTTCGTGCTGTCTATCGCCAGTTTGAGCCTGATTATGCTCTTCGGAATGGGATAAATAGTTAACGATAAAATTGTTTATCAAAAAAACTTTTTTTCTTGATTGTTGGTTTTTTTTGTGTTAGGCGTAGCGCCAGTTTTAAGTAAAAAGCACCTTTCCAGACCAGCAACCAAGCGGGATTGAGCCAAATTAAGTTAATATAATCTGGTATAGATGTTGGTTGTGAAAGAGGTCAATATATTATATGCCTGATCTGGGTTTTAGCCGCAAAAAGCGGTTAATTATAAAATTTCAAGCTTAATTTTATGAAAGGGGGAATTTAGAGAATGACGAAAGCAGAATTGATCGGGTTTATGGCAAATGAAGCAGGTATCACCAAAGCAGCAGGTGCATTGGCATTGGATGCCTACGTTACGGCAGTTACCAAGGAGCTCAAAAAGAGTGGAAAGCTGGGACTTGTGGGATTTGGTACCTTCTCCGTTGTGAAAAGAAAAGCAAGAGAAGGCCGGAATCCTCAGACTGGTAAAGCAATTAAGATTCCCGCAAAAAAAGTAGTGAAATTTAAGGCTGGCAAGGCTCTGTCCGACAAAGTAAAATAGTATATTCATTAAGTCATCATCCAGCTAAGGCCTCCGCATTATTGAATAAACAATCGGAGGCCTTGGTGCATTATAAGAGCATAAGGAGTTTTGTTTTGGCACTAAAAAGGATTCTCAGCGGAATGCGTCCTACCGGGAAACTGCACTTGGGCAATTTACACGGGGCTTTAGGAAACTGGGTAGAATTGCAAAACAGCGGGAAATATGATTGTTGCTATTTCGTTGCCGATTGGCATGCGTTTACCAGTGAATACAGTACCACGGAAGGGATCAAAGATAATACAATCAGCATGATTATTGACTGGCTGGCCGTTGGTCTTGATCCGCAAAAAAGCACTCTCTTTGTACAGTCTGCCATTAAAGAACATGCGGAGCTCTTTCTTTTGCTGTCTATGATTACTCCTCTGGCCTGGCTGGAACGTAACCCTACATACAAGGAAATGAAAACTGAGCTGGCCAATAAGGATTTATCTACTTTTGGATTTTTGGGTTACCCGGTGCTACAGGCCGCCGATATTATCATGTACAAGGCTTACGGCGTTCCCGTGGGAGTTGACCAGTTGCCTCATGTGGAACTTACTCGGGAGATAGCACGCCGTTTTAATTTTCTTTATGCGGAAATATTTCCGATTCCGGAGCCACTTTTAACCAGTGTGCCTAAGTTGCTGGGTATTGATGGAAGAAAGATGAGCAAATCGTACGATAATTCGATTTATATCAGTGATCGCGGCAAGGTTTTGTTGGGGAAAATATCATCCATGTTCACTGACCCGCAACGAATGAGAAAAAGCGATCCGGGAAATCCGGGAATATGCAATGTATTTACTTTTCATGGCTTATATTCTACACCCGAAACGGTCAAAGAAATAGACGCCGGTTGCCGTAGTGCGTCAATAGGTTGTACTGATTGTAAAAAAATGCTGGCCCAGTGTATTAGCGATGCCTTGGCACCTATCCATGAACGCATGGATTATTATGTTAATCACATGGATGAAATTAGCTCGATCATCGCCGCAGGCAACAAAAAAGCAGCGGAGATTGCCCGCCGGACGATGGAAGAAGTTCGTGCGGCAGTGAAAATCTAAAATAAAACAAACAGGGAATATTTTATCTTGGCCGACGAAACAACAGACTATGCTATTAAATTGGATATTTTTGAGGGTCCGCTCGACCTGCTTTTGTATCTGATCAAGAAGAATGAAATTGATATTTATAATATTCCCGTAGCTCTGATTACCGAGCAGTATCTTCAATATCTCAAAATAATCAAGTCGCTTAATCTTGATCTGGCCGGTGAATACCTGGTCATGGCTTCCACTCTTATTCATATCAAATCGAAGATGCTTTTACCTGTCCCGGATGAACCATCTGCCGAGGAGAACGAAGAAGATCCGCGTGCCGAACTGGTTCGCCAGCTCTTGGAATACCAGACATTTAAAGAAGCGGCAACTGCCCTGGAGGCGAGGCCGCTTTTGCAGCGGGATGTATTTACGCGCTCTGCACAAATTGATGATAAGGTAGAGAAGCTAACTGATGATGAGGATGAACTTCTGGAAGTTAATGTCTTTGAACTTATTGAAGCCTTTCATCGTATGGTTTCCCGTATCGATAATAAAGAGCTTTTAGAAATTGATCTGGAAAAGATGTCGCTAACTGATATAATCAATGATGTCATGGAGCGGTTGACCCGCGAAAAAAATCTTACCTTTGAAGAGCTGTTAGGGGAACGAATAGATCGCCGGCGCATTATTTATACGTTTCTGGCAATACTGGAATTGATTAAGATGAAGATGGTTAAAGCCTATCAAACATCAGCTTTTGGAGTAATCCGGATATTTCCGGCTGTGGAGTTCTAAATGGAAAATTTCAAAGCAGTTATTGAAGCACTGATTTTAGCCTCCGAAGCTCCGTTGGCTTTGGAAAAAATCTGTGTCATTCTGGAAAATGTGGAGAAAGCGGAAGTTAAAAAAGCCATAGAACAGTTAATTGCTGAATATGATGAGCGTCAGAGCGGCATTGGTCTTGCGGAAGTTGCCGGTGGCTTTCAATTCCGTACACGTCCGGAACTTGGTCCCTGGGTAAAAAAATTAAAAGGGACGAAACCAGCTTCTTTATCTCCGGCGGCACTGGAGACTCTGGCGATTGTTGCTTACCGGCAGCCCATTGTTAAAGCGGAAATCGAAGATATTCGCGGGGTGGATGTCAGTGCACCGCTGCGGGGCCTTCTGGATAAAAAACTTGTTCGCATAGTCGGGCGTAAAGATGTGCCGGGAAAACCGATTATTTACGGTACAACAAAAAAATTTCTGGAAGTTTTCAATCTGAAAGATCTCTCCGAATTGCCGACACTTCGGGAATTGAAGGAAATGAACGAACAAAAGGAACCGGAACCAGTGACAGAACTGGAACTCATCGAGGATTGCCCTGATACATGAAAGAACGTTTACAAAAAATTATTGCGGCCGCCGGTGTTGACTCGCGGCGCCATGCGGAGAAGTTGATTACTGCCGGTCGCGTTAGCGTCAATGATGTTGTCGTCCGCGAACTGGGAGTAAAGGCTGATGGGGCCATTGATATCATCCGGGTTGACGGTAAAACAATATCCGTTGAAAAAACAATGACTTATATCGTTCTGCACAAGCCCGCCGGGTATGTTACTACAATGTCCGATCCGCAGCATCGGCCAACTGTGGTCGATTTGATCGGTGATGTTCCGGAAAGGGTTTATCCCGTAGGAAGGCTGGATTATGATTCCGAAGGGCTGTTGCTTTTGACGAATGATGGCGATTTTGCTCAGAAAATGCAGCATCCCCGTTTCCAATTGCCCAAAGTGTACCGTGTTAAAATTCAAGGGCGCCTGAGCAAAGATGAAATGAAGCAATTGAGCAAAGGGGTCAAACTGGAAGATGGAATCTTTAAACCGGAAAGCATGCAAATAGAAAAATTCAATGATAAAAGCTGCTGGCTTAAGCTAATTCTTCGGGAAGGAAAAAACAGAATAATCCGCAGGGGCTTTGAAGCGGCCGGCCATCGGGTTGCAAGGTTGGTGCGTGAGTCAATAGGCGCCGTTTCGCTTAGTAATCTAAAAGAAGGTTCCTGGCGTTATTTGACCAAAAAAGAGATTGGTCAATTACTAAATAATGCCGTAATAGAGAAAAGGTAAGCCGCTTTTAAGCAATAGCTGTAACACTGTAGCATCCTGACCGGCATAAGGGGCCGTAACGAAATGGTCTTGCCATAACCTGATAGCCTACCTAACCATCAGAAGGTGGCGCGAGGTCACAAGACCAGAATAGTGGTTATTTCGTAACGGACTTTAAAATTTTCTTGACAATCGTTAGAAAATAAATAATAGTTACGCCCATCTAAAATAAACCTGTTTTATTAATCTGGTGATTAAAAGGTGGAAATAGTCTTAAGGAGGTTGTATGAACAAATCTGGTCTCATTGAAGCTTTAAGCCAAAAGCTGAACTTAACGGAAAAAAAGGCCATTGATGTAGTTAATCTTGTTTTTAAAGGTTTTACCGATGAATTAAAAAAAGGTGGCCGTATCGAAATAAGAGGATTTGGCAGCTTTGTAGTAAAGAATTATGATGCCTACACCGGAAGAAACCCCAAAACAGGCACTAAAATTAAAGTAGATCCCAAGAAGCTGCCTTTTTTCAAAGTGGGCAAAGAATTAAAAGACAGAGTAGATAAAAATAGTTAACGTCGGATTACCCGCAATACAAAAAGGGGCTTTTGGAAAAAAGCCCCTTTCCAGTTTAATCAAATTGATCTGTTTAGCCCAGGCCGTTCTTCGATAACAACTGTAATATTAGTAATATCGTAACCGGCATAAGGGGCCGCAACAAAATGCTTATTTCGTAACGGTCCCTAATGTAGTGATCTTAATAATTTCCTTAAGAGAAGGTTTTGCCAGATCTGTCCCCTCAATTATTTAGGGTTTTATCCAGTCACTTCACTGGGGTTATCAATGTTGATAGTTTTCATTCTGTACTTCAGCCAGATCTCATAAATGAACATAATAAAAATAAACACTATTGCCGGAGGGGCGGCTTGTTTGTTAAAAACAGCCAGAGCTATTCCCCCGGCCAATACGTAGTTCTTCAAGGTACCCAGAAGAAGCAGAGATATGATTTTTTCTGGAGGGACTCGATAAAAACCACAGATTTTCTCAATGACATAACCAAGTAAAAAATTGCTGGCAAAGGATATTGCCGCTATGAAAACCAAATCGAGGGGACGGTGGAAGATTAGATAACGGCTGTTCGCCACTAAGGCATAAAAGACGATGAATAAGCACCAGTCATTAATTATTTCCTTGTACGGCTCAAAAAATTTATCCCATTCTTTTTCTACGGCGATTCTCGAGAGGGCGAGAGGCAGTACGATTAATTCTAAAACAAGGAGAATGATGCCGGAATAATTCAAAGGGATATACTTGAGAAATCCTATGCCGATTAACGGCGCTATTAAAATCGCTCCCAGATAGGCTCCCGCCAGGCCGGCAAATGAAGTTTTTTGTTGTGCTCGTAATAATTTAGCCAGAGGAATTATGGATACAGCCGGAGGAACTGCGGCAATTAAAACCATTCCGACCCATAGGTTTTCATCGCGGATCAGGAAGATGCTCAACCAGATGATAAAGTTTGCCAAAATAAAGTAATTCATAATATTGCCCCAGATCGCCGGAAAAACCAGCGGACCGGGGTTACGGAAAAAACCGCGCGGCATGCGCAATAAAGTAATTGTCAGAATGATAGTCAATGCCGGCAAAATCAGCGCTGTGCCAATGTATGCGCCTTGAGGTAAGATTATACCAGTCAGCGCTGCCAGTAAAAAAAGAAAGAAGGGCCGGCTAAAATAATATTTGATTAGAGCCACCGTATTTTACCTCTTTAGCAATTCGTTGCGGTGTTTTGGAAAGCACTGGTTTTTTTCAGTATCAGCAAAGTATCTTTATCTTTTGTTTTGGGCGGTATGAGAATTAGTTATCAAAAATGCAACTATGCTGCAATAGTTAATTTATGAATAACACGGCATGGATCATCCGGGCAGGTAAAATATTTTGATATTACCCCTATTCATGTTAATATAACGTATATTTGTAATGATAGGGAATAAGGAGGTTGTATGAAGCCAGTCGGACCTTTGATGTGGGAACATCGCTTAATTGAAAAGATGCTTGCGTCTTTAACAAAACATGTTGATAAAATTGAAAAAAACAAAAAGGTTAATCCTCTGGTAATTGATGTGGCCGTAGATTTTGTAAAAACATACGCTGACCGCACCCATCACGGGAAAGAAGAAGAAATTCTTTTTCGGGATTTGGCGAAAAAAGAACTTACGCCCGAACTTAAAAAAATCATGCAGGAATTATTAGCTGAGCATGTCTGGGGTAGAAAGACAACGGCGGCGCTTGTTGCCGCCAGAAACAGGTATTTGCAGGGAGATGAAAGTAAATTGACTGAAATAATCGATTTGGCGCGGCAGTTGACCGATTTTTATCCCAAGCATATAGCAAAAGAAGATAAGCAGTTCTTTTATCCCTGCCAGGAGTATTTCAATAAAGAAGAACAGGAGACAATGCTGGCGGAGTTCTGGGAGTTCGACCGCAAAATGATTCATGAAAAATACAACAAAGTTTTTGAGGAATACGACCGACTCAGTTTTTAACAGCAAAAGGGATGACGTGAAGGGGGAATCAAGGTACGACTCATCTGGTGTCGTCCTGATTCCCCCCTTTTTTCATTATTCGTAGATGATTTCGTCTGCTGCTTGGGCTTCGGCCGCGTCTTGTTCACAGTCGCGGGTCAGGCCCGCCGCCTTGGCCAGGAAGTATTCCCGGTACCACTCGTGGGCGGTGATCATGGACATGACCTCGCTTGTTCCCGTCCAGATGGAGGCGAGACGGACGTCGCGGTGAATGCGCTCAATGGGCAGAATGTTTGTATAGCCGATTCCGCCGCAAACCTGCATGGCGTTGTGAACAACCTTCTGGCAGGACTCGGTGATGAATTTTTTCGATTCCGAAACCATGCGCCGAACGCGGTTTACGTCCACGCCGCGGTCCACGGCTGATGCCGTCACATAGGCCATGGCGCGGGCCGCATCGAGGAGCATCACCGCCTCCGCTATTTGAAAGCTGACCCCTTCGAACTGGGCGATGATCTGGCCGAAGGCCTTCCTTCGGGCAGTATAGTTCGTTGCCACCTCGAGGGCCGGTCGCGCGGCGCCGATGGTCATGGCCGCCGTGCCGAGTCTCTCCGGGATCATCATGGTGTTGAAAACGTCGTAGGCACCGTGAAGTTTGCCGAGAATATTGGCCTTGGGCACTTTGGCGTCCTTGAACACAAGGCGGGCCGTGCCGCCGCCGCGGCATCCCATGAGGCCATAGAGATATTTCGTTTCGACGCCCGGTCCGCGATCCACGATGAATGCTGTCAGGGCTTTCTGGGGTTTGGTTTGGGGATCGAAGTCTGTCTTGGCATAAAGAAGAAAGAAATCCGCTCCCTCGCCGCCAACGATAAAACGTTTCTGTCCATTGAGGAGGAAGTAATTTCCCATGTCTTCGGCCTTTGTTGTTGCTCCGAAGAAGTCGGAACCGCCGCGGGGCTCCGTCAGGCATTCGGCGGCGAAGAGATCGCCCCGGAGAAGAGGTTTGACGTACTTCTCCTTTTGCTCCTCGGTACCGTGGATAATAATGGCGTCGCAGACAAGTTCCGCACCCACGCCGAACACGCAGGCGAATTCATAGCCGAGGGTTCCGATTTCCTCCATGAGCATGGTCGTCGTGACCCAGTCCATGCCCCGCCCGCCCCACTGCTGCGGATAGCGGCACCCCAACAGATTGCGCCGCCCAGCTTCTTGCAAGAATTCTTTGGGAAACTTGATGATGTCCGCGTCCATATCAAGAATCATCTGACGTGGCACCGACTTGACGAGATCCCGGGCTTCATCCCGGATTTTTAGCTGTTCCTTGTTCAATAGATAGTCAAACATTTTTGTGCTCCTCAACCCTCAAGAATCAAAAATAATGGACATCTGGTTTATAAATTATTCATTCGGTTTAATGATTACCTTGATCGATTCCCGGCCGTCTGTCACCAATTGAAAGCCTTTGGCAATATCGGCCAGTGGCAGCCGATGTGTGATCAGATCATCTACGACGATCCTGCCGGATTCTATCAATTGCATCGCTTCAATAATGTCAGGAGGCCCGCAGTAGTAGGAAGTAAGAATAGTAATTTCTTTCATCCAGAAATCGTTGATGGGAACTACGACCTTTTTGTCCGGTTCGGGAACGGTAAACAGTACAATCTTGCCGCCCTTGTCCACGCTGCTCCAGGCCTGTTCCAGAGCGGAATCAGCCGAGGCGCATAAAAAAACTACGTCGGCTTTTTTGCCGTTCTCGGCAATCAATCGTTCCGGTATATTGCCGGCGGCGTCGATAACAATATCGGCACCCATCTGTGCGGCGAATTCCAGTTTTATTTTGTTAATGTCGGCGGCAATTATTCCGCATCCTTTCGCC
>CAZYIE010000035.1:0-2555 GCA_964646755.1 uncultured Smithella sp. | reverse complement strand
GGGCGAGATTTACGTGCAGCAGTCCCGACATGCCGCAGCCGATCACCAGCACGGAATCTTTCTTATTTACACACGCCAGTCTCTGTGCCCGGACAACACAGGCAAGGGGTTCAATGAAGGTGCTTTGATCGCAAGTAATCTGCTCCGGCAACAGGTATGTGCCATTTTTCACGAGCATTTCCGGAACCAGGATATACTCGGCAAAACCGCCGGGAAGCCGCTCCTTAATCTCTGAACATTGGGGATAGTGACCGTTTTGGCAATAAAAACATTTCCGGCAGGGCACTTTGGGGGCGATAAATACCCGGTCACCTGGTTTATATTTCTCTACAGAAATACCAACCGTTACAACTTGGGCGCCGATTTCATGCCCTTGCACCAGTGGAGCTCGCGGGAGCCGGTACCATTCGACGATATCGCTGCCGCAGATCCCGCAGGAAATAACCTTGATCAGCATCTCGTGTGGGCCGGGTACCGGAGTTGCTATTTCTTCTATCCGGATGTCATTGTTGTTGTACCAGTAGGCAACTTTCATTTTTTCTCACTTGAATCCAGAAGACAGAATTCAGTATCCAGAATTTAACCGCACGTCTTCTGAATTCTGTCTTCTGACTTCTTTTTTATCAGTCAGTTCTCACCGGCATGCGCCGGTCTTCGAGCCTACTTACCTTCAGCCTTTAATGTGTTATACAAATCAAATGCCTTTTGCGGAGTCTCGTTGTCATGGACAACGGCCCGCACGGCTTTAATCATGGCAATCGGTGCTTCCGATTGAAAAATATTGCGCCCCATATCGACACCGGCGGCGCCTCGCGAAATCGCGTTATAAGCCATAGTCAGAGCATCCAGTTCCGGTATTTTCTTGCCGCCGGCCATCACTATAGGCACAGGGCAGGATGCAGTGACGGTTTCGAAATCGTCATCGACATAGTAGGTTTTGATATAGTGGGCGCCAAGCTCGGCGCAAATCCGGCATGCCAGCCGGAAGTATTGCGCATCGCGGGCCATGTCTTTGCCTACTGCTGTCACCGCGAGGGTAGGAATGCCGTAACGCGTCCCGATATCGACCATTCTAGTCATATTGATAATGGACTCTTTTTCGTGCTCACCGCCGATAAAAACCTGGACAGCCATGGCACAGACATTTAATCGAATTGATTCTTCAATATTCACGGCAATATCCTCATTGGAGAGCTCTTTGAGAATGCTGGCGCCGCCTGAAACACGCAGCACAATGGATTGAGATGTGGACGGTGGTACAACACTGCGCAGAATGCCTCTTGTCAACATCAGTGTGTCAGCATAAGGCACTAAAGGGAGGATGTGAATATCGACCCGTTCCAAGCCGGTAGTAGGTCCCTGAAAATAGCCGTGATCAATGGCCAGCATGACCGTCCGGCCGGAGACGGGATTAAATATCCGCGCCAGCCTGTTTTTCATCCCCCAATCGAGAGAATTAGAACCTTTGAGAAAAAACCCCTGTGTCTGTTGAGGCATATCGCAACAGAACATCTTTGCTTCCTTAATCCCATCTGCATCAGGCATCTTTTGTTTCCTCCTTGCTATTGATATTATTGTTTAAACTCCAATTTCGAAAGTAAATAAACCCTTCGCATGCTGGGCGAAGCGGAGGGTATAATACCCCGCAGCTTTCGTTGGGGTTTACACCCTTGATTTGTAATCTTGCATATTTTTTATGATCCGTCAATTTTGCTTTTAAGAAAGACTAAACAGGAAAATTTGCTGGCGATTTTAGAAATTGCACAACATGCATAGCCGTATTTAGACTGATAATGCAGGACAGGCTGCCTCAAATTTTTTCCGCATCATAAAAAAAGGTCGCTTCATCGGGAAAAAATGAAGCGACCTTTTTTTGATTTTCAATTCGCCATTAGGGTAAAACCGGCGTATGTCGGTTGATCCCTCCGGGCGTCAATCCATAACGATGATTACACGGCATTTCTGTAAATAACTCAGGTTTTCCTTTGCCGACCGAATCTTATCTGCGTCACTTTGGCTAATGATAAGTTCGGACATGCCTGCTCCTTGCGCGCGGATTGCTTTGACGGTAATCGGTTTAGCTGTCACGCGTTCGTTGCTCTGAGCAGCCGTTAGATCGCGGGCGTAGCCGCAGATGCCTTGCGAAACTGCATATTCCTTTTTCACAATCAAGGTTCCATAAACTTCGGCGCCCTTTTCGTCAAAAACCTTCGGCGACATGGCCGGACGGGCACCAAGGCCGCGGCCATCAATGACCAGACCTGTATATACTTCATCAACCGGAGCTGGCTTTTTGGAGAAAGGAGCCGGTTTGTGATCTTTCATATCTTCTTTTTTATCGTCGGCAATTACTTGTGGAAGTAATGCCTTGACCACTCCGGAGAGAGGCATGCGCAGAGTCACTTCTACTGTCGCATCGGACAGATATTCTTTTTTGACGATTTGCGCTCCTTTTACCATACCGCTGATGGCTGTTTTGATAACATCGCTTTCAGTTACGAAATCCTTGATGGTCGTCTCAGAATCGATCTGAACGCCCTGAACTACTTCCAGCA
>CAZYIE010000034.1:25216-39058 GCA_964646755.1 uncultured Smithella sp. | reverse complement strand
TCAGGAAATGCCCGCCCAGGATATAGAAATTGAAGAAGCCATTGAAGAAGGCATCAACATGCAGTATCTTACTGCCCCGGTTTCCATCACACACTCGGGAGAAGTGCTGCAACTAACCTGCGTCCGGATGGAACTGGGTGAACCTGATAAGAGCGGAAGACGGCGTCCCGTACCCCAGGAAGGTTCGGAATTTCTCTTGACAGCAACGACTATTATTTCCGCCATTGGCCAGGCAGTGGACGGTTTATGTATCGGGAATAAGACATTAATTGATAAATGGGGCAACGTCGTAGTAAATCAGTCCACCATGCAAACAGCATTGCCCTGGGTTTTTTCCGGCGGTGACTGCGTCACCGGCCCGGATATCGCCATTGCCGCCATCGGCGCCGGCAAGCGCGCCGCGGAATCGATTGATGAATTTGTGCGGATAGGCTCGATTACTGCGAAAAACGATCCTTATACCTGCACCAAAGGCAACTGGAAGGATTTACCGCCGGAAACTTTTCGGGGTATCAACCCATCCCCTCGCCAGGAAGTGCCGGTTCTGGCAGCACAGTCCAGAAAAACAAATTTCGGCGAATCTTCCACAACATGGGATCTCGATACTGCGATGGCGGAAGCCTCCCGCTGTATTGCCTGCGGCTGCACGGAGCGCTATGATTGCGAACTGCGCAACTACGCCAGCGAATATGGCGTCGAACATGATTTTACACAACCAGCCAAGCCTCTGCCCATCGATGAAAACCACCCCATCATTATACGGGATTCCGGCAAGTGTATTTTGTGCGGGCTGTGCCTGAAAGTATGCCGGGAAATGGAAGGCGCTTCGGCGCTAAGCTTCTATGAAACCAATGATGTTCTAACCATCGGCCCCAACGACCATCGCCCTCTGGACATGACCGCCTGCGTGGCCTGTGGCCACTGCGCTATGGTCTGTCCTACCGGCGCACTAACTCTGAAACCGACGCTGCCCTACGTTTACCGGGCTCTGAAAGATCCCGAGTTAACCGTCGTCGCGCAGATAGCTCCGGCCGTGCGTGCCGCTTTCGCTGAACAATACGGCATCAACGGCGCCGAAGTCATGCCGGTTTTGAGTGCCTGTTTGAAGAAACTGGGCTTTGATTTTGTTTTTGATACTTGCTGGGCGGCCGATCTGACCATCATGGAAGAAGGCACGGAATTTCTATCGCGAGTGGCCGAAGGCGGTGTTCTGCCGCAAATTACCTCCTGTTGTCCGGCCTGGGTAAATTACTGCGAAAAAATGGCGCCGGATCTCTTGCCGCATCTATCTTCCTGCAAATCGCCGCAGCAGATGTTCGGCGCTGTGATGAAACAATATTTCGCCAAACAGCTCAAGGTTCGGCCGGAATTTCTTTATTTTGTGTCCATCATGCCCTGCAACGCCAAAAAATATGAGTCTATGCGCCCCGAGTTCAAAACCGATAATATTCAAGATGTCGATCGTGTGCTGACTACCTGGGATGTAATGACTATGCTGGGCGAAAAAAACATCGATCCGCGCAAGATTACACCTGTGCCTGTGGATGCTTTTTTCGGCAAAGTGTCCGGCGCAGGGATTATTTTCGGCGCCAGCGGCGGCGTGGCGGAAGCTGCGCTTAGGCTAGCGGCAGAACGCGTTATGGGAAAACGGATGGAAAGCTTCGCCTATGAAGGAGTCCGCGGTCTTCAGGGCGTGAAAGAAGCAACCATTACTATGGGTGATTCCCAAGTGCGTCTGGCAGTAGTCAGCGGTCTGCAAAACGCTCAAAGGCTGATCGACCGGATGAGAGACGGCGATGCTCCTTATGATCTCATTGAAGTCATGGCCTGTCCCGGCGGCTGCATCAATGGCTCCGGCAATCCTGCGCCCCTTTTGCAAGGCGATACGGAACACCGGCTGGAAGTACTCTATCGCCTGGATCAGGATGCCCCCATCCGCACAAGCCAGGACAATCCTTCCGTCCAGGATATTTACACGAACTGGCTGGGCAAGCCGGACAGCGAAATATCACACCACGCTCTCCATACGACCTACAAGCGCCGTTCCATGCGCATGCAGGACATCAAGGAGGAACCGGTTGTATCCTTACCGGTAGTCGATGTTGGAGTGTGCATCGGAACGAACTGCTACATCAAGGGTTCATGGAAACTGCTGGAAGGATTGGCCATAGAACTAAGACTGCGGGGAATTGCCGATCATTTCCGCATCAAGGCGCGTTTCTGCACCGGGCAGTGTGAGGGTGGACCCAATGTGGCAATCGGCAATAAAATCATTTCCGTGGAGAATATCGATCAGGCAGGAGATTTTATTGATGCCCATCTGCTGCCGATAATCCAAGCGAAGGAAACTGGAAAATAAAATGCTTATAATAACAATTTGTGTAGGCAGCTCATGCAGCCTGCGCGGCTCTGATGAATTGGCGTCGGAATTATTCCGTCTGATTCAAAAAGAAAAACTCGAAGGTCTGGTAGATATTGTCGGCGCCTTCTGCATGGATTCATGTTCCAAAGGTGTTTCCGTGCGCGTGGGCGATCAGGAATTCAACGGCATCAGCCCCGAACAGGCGGAATCTTTTTTTTTCAAGGAAGTTATCAGTCGTGTTGACAACAAATTTGCGCCACGCGACGTAGATAATTCTGTCGCGCTGCCCTCCTCCGGGAAGGAAGATCCATCATGAACGAACCTGTTATCATCACCAACCCGGCCCGCTGCCGCGATTGTTACCGGTGCGTACGCCATTGCGACGTCAAAGCCATTCGAGTCCACGACGGCCAGGCCCAGGTGGTGCCGGAATTGTGCATTGTTTGCGGCACATGTATCCGCTCTTGTCCGCAAAAGGCCAAAGACGTTCACAGCGCGACACAGGATGTGAAAAAGGCAATCTCGGACGGACGAAAGGTCATCGCGTCGGTCGCTCCATCAGCCCCTGCGTATTTTGGCTTCCATCATTTTTCCGAAATGGAAGCGGCACTTCAACAACTTGGCTTTTACGCTGCCGAGGAAACCGCAGTTGGTGCGGAAATCGTAGGACTCGCCCACCGCGACTACGTGGAACAAATGCCGGATCTCTGGCCGATAATTACCTCCTCTTGCCCGGTAATTGTCAATCTAATTGAAAAGTATCATCCCGATTTGATCTCTCATCTGGCGCCAATTGTCTCGCCAATGATTGCGCACGGTCGGCTACTTGCAGCAAAATTCGGTCCGGACGCTTATATCGTCTTCATAGGTCCGTGTATTGCCAAGAAGCTGGAAATATACGATGTCTCCGAAGCGGGCAAAGTTTCGGCAGCAATGACTTTTCGCGGCCTGTCCAACTGGTTTAATGAAGCGGGCATAGTCTTTCAAAAAGCGGTTAACAGCGCTGAATTCTCATCCGCTGTTGACGCGCGACTTTTTCCTGTGGAAGGAGGTCTGCTGGGAACGGCTGGATTGAGCACTGATATGCTGAATAACTCGCTGGTTGTTGCCAGTGGTCTGGAAGCCTGCCGTAATATCCTGTGCGACATTCAGGCCGGTCAGTTAAGAGCTTCGCTGGTGGAATTAATGGCGTGCGCCGGCGGCTGCATTAACGGCCCAGCCATGTCCGACCTTCCTGGCGGTATCTATGCGGCGCGTAAGAAAATTTTAGACTACCAACGAAATCGCCCGGCCTACACCCCGGTTTGCCGCGAAAACTGGCCGGATTTGTCGCGCTCTTATCAAAACAAAAAAGAGCCCATTCCGGAATTCAGTGAAGAACAGATTACGGAAGTGCTGCATCGTGTCAATAAATACACGCCGGATGACGAACTCAACTGCGGTGCCTGCGGTTATTCCAGTTGTCGCGAAAAAGCCGTCGCCACTTTGCGCGGCATGGCGGAAGTCACCATGTGCATTCCCTATATGCGCCGCCGTTCAGAATCCCTGCGTCAGGTCGTTATGGATGTATCTCCGAGTTCCATTATCATTCTCGATGAGCACCTTGGCATTCAGGACATGTCTCCCTCGGCCGAACACCTCTTTGGCTGTTTGCTGGCGGACGTTAAGGGCAAACACATCTCACGGCTTATTCCGCTCTATGACGATTTCGTCTCCGTGCGGAACACGGGAGTTCCTGTGATTGCAAAAGTCAGGCGTCTCAATGATCATCTCGTTGCGGAACAGAACATTGTCCGTGTGGAAGGGCAATCACTTTTGGTAGCCATTATGCGCGACATCACAGAGGATGAGACGGAAAAACAGAAATTTCTGGAACTGCGGGCGAAAACGCTCGAACAAACTCGGGAAGTGGTGCAGAAACAAATGCGGGTGGCCCACGAAATCGCGCATCTTTTAGGGGAGACAACTGCGGAAAGTAAAATGATTGTCTTGCATCTGGCGAAACTGCTGGAAGAGGAAGGATCGAAGTGAGGCAGCTTGTCGCATGCACGTGGGTCAGCCTGAATAAAGCCGGTGAGGAATTATGTGGTGACTCGGTTATAATCCGCACCAAACCGGATTCTTTTGTTGCTGTTTTATCCGATGGTCTGGGCAGCGGCGTTAAAGCCAGCATTCTGTCCACGATCACCGCTGAAATCGCTGCACGGATGTTTGAAGCGGACGGCACGGTGGAAGACGTCATGCAAACACTTGTCGAGACCCTACCGGAATGCTCTGTCCGTAAACTGGCCTATGCCACTTTTGCCGTATTGATTGTGTATAATGGACGCGACGCCCATATAGTCCTTTTTGATTCGCCACCATTAATTCTCATTCGCGACAACGCAATCGTCACCATACCGGCAGAAGAACGTCAGGTCAAAGGCCGGATAATCAAGGAGGCACATTTTCAACTCCGGGATAACGACTACATGGTTTTAGTCAGCGATGGCTACGAACACGCGGGGCTGGGTGGTATTTATCGCCTGGGTTGGGGATGGAAAAATGTGGCCACTGCTGTACAGCGTTTCGTGCAAACCGGCGTGGATACCGTAAAGCTTACGGAAGCAATGTCTAAAACCTGCTTGAAACTCTACAACGGCAAGCCGGGTGATGATGCTACCGTTATCTGCATGAGGGTGCGTCCCGCAACTTCCGTCTGTGTGCTGACCGGTCCCCCCACCAACAAAGATATGGACGAATTTGCGGTCTCCCGCCTGATGGTTGCCGAAGGAGATAAAATTATCTGCGGCGGCAGCACTGCCCAGATGTCGGCACGCATCCTCAAGGAAAAGCTGGAAGTGGAATGGGTGCCCCCTTGGAAGCGCACCGGTGAAGAACCAAAAAAGAAAGGTTCGCCACCCACGGCTACAATAAAAGGCATCAACCTGGTAACGGAAGGCATATTGACCCTCGGCCAGGCACTTGAGATTATGCGCGGTGCCAGGACGATTCACGATCTGCCCAAAGACAACGATGCCGCCACCCGACTTGCCCGATATTTTCTCGAAGCCGATGACATTCACCTGATTGTGGGAACAGCAATTAACCCCAATCAGGTGGCCGACCTTATCCGGGGTGAACCAATGAGAATGGTCTATATTCGTGAACTGGTAGCCGATCTTAATGCCAGGAATAAGATCGTGACAGTGGAGAGAATATAACTACAGGCTGAAGGCTTTAGGCCAAAGGCTGAGGACTGAAGACTGAAGGTTTATTTTGTGGCCTGCGGCGTTATAAAATCTTTCCGGCTACCGGCCTGTGCCGGCATAACGGCGCGTTGCGCCTTTTATTTTAACCTTCAGTATTCAGCCTAACCCCCTATTCCCCCTATTCCTCATGCAGTATGAACTTTGCCTGTTTGTCTTGAAAAACCATCCGCCGGGGCAGGAATATTCTCACTGTGGTGCCAGTCGGCCCTTTCTTCGGGTTAGCATTGGATTTAATGCTAATATTACCGCCATGAGCTTTGACGGCGGCAAAGGCCTGCGGCAGACCCAGACCTATTCCATCGCCAACCGGTTTGGTGGTAAAAAAAGGCGTGAAAAGAAGAGGGATGTTTTCTTCAGTAATACCAACCCCGTCATCGGTCATGGTGATCACTACCTGCCGTTCATTCCCCTCAAGCATAATGGTTAATGTGCCACCATCCGGCATGGCCTCGACGGCGTTTTGTTCCAGATCAAAAAAAACAGTTACCATTTGTTCATGGTCGATCCATGCCTTTTCATCGTCCAGAGAAGTTTTCATCCTGACGGCAATATTATCAGGAAGAGACAGTTTCGCCATACTCTCTGTAACTATTTGAATAATATTGGTCTCTCGTAGCTTCAGCCCGTGCAATTGATTATATCCCCCTTGAACCTCATCATTGCAGAAATAACACTTTCTTCGCCAAATAAAAAGACTAAAACAATTTTATCTTATTGACATAAAATTATCGGCCATGTTAGATAACAGGTAAGATTCACGAAGATATTAACAGCAAATTAAGTTTTCCCAAAACACATAATAACATGTTTGCCGATTAATTGAGGAGTAACCTTTGAAACTACGCGATGTAAAAGAAATTCTTAACGCCGATGTCATAGTCGGCGACGACAAACTGGATATGGAAGTGAATACAGCTTTCGGGGCTGATTTAATGAGTGATGTTCTAGCTTTCGCTAAAGCCGGAAGCATTCTGCTTACCGGTCTTACTAACGACCAGGTAATTCGCACTGCCGATATTCTTGATATTGCAGCTATAGTTCTGGTTAGAGGCAAAAGAGCCAATACCGATACTATCAATTTGGCCAAGGAGCTGAAAATTCCCATACTGACAACCAAATATATTCTCTTTGAAACCGCAGGAAGGCTTTATGAAAAAGGAATGGTTGGTTGTGTAGAAAAAGTTGACAATGCCAGTGCAAGAAACTGATCATATTTCTTATCAACGGAGCTTTTATATAGAAGGCGGCAATTTCAATTACGCCGGCATAGTGTCTACAAGCATAAAATCCATTCTCAAACAAATGGATTTTCCCAGCGACGTAGTTCGAAAATGCGCCATTGTTTGTTACGAATCAGAGATAAATGTGGTCTCTTACGCCAGGAAAGGTGTTGTTAATTTAACGATCAACTCTGATAATGTTCAGATTGAAGTCATTGATGAGGGTCCGGGAATTCCCAATATTGATCAGGCGATGCAGCAGGGTTACTCTACGGCCAATCAAAAAATTCGTGAAATGGGTTTTGGCGAGGGCATGGGGCTACATAACATCAAAAGCTATTCCGACGCGTTCGTTATTTCATCGGAACTGGGCAAAGGCACACGTCTTTTAATGACGATGACTATAAAGAAATAGAAACGGCAAAATTCTTATTTCAGGTATTAAAATGAATTTAGAAACAATAGTCAAAGAATTGAGTTTAGAAGTAAAGTGTGCGTCAGAGAATCTAAAAAATAATGTCACCGGAGGTTACACGGGAGATCTTTTAAGCGAAGTGATGGCCAATTCTCGCGAAGGAAATATCTGGATAACCAGACAAGTACACCAGAATATCGTCGCTGTCGCCAGCCTGAAAGACCACGCCGGCATTATTCTGATTAATTCCTGCGAACCAACTCAGGATACTTTGGCAAAAGCCAGTCAGGAAAAAATACCAATAATGGTATCCCACTTGCCTGCTTTTGAATTAACCGGTAAAATCTATAATCTACTGGAGAAAAAAGATTAATTCCCGGCAACCACGTCAATGACCATAAGCTTTATGGTCATTTTTTTTGCCTACTTCCGGAAAGAACAATGCTGAAAGTTTTCAATTGCGATCTGCATGTCCATACTTGTCTCTCACCCTGCGCCGAGCTTGATATGCACCCTATGGCTTTAGTGCAAAGAGCCATCGAAGCAAAGCTCGATATGATAGCCATTTGCGATCATAATTCTTCTGCAAACGTTCCTTACGTAATCAAAGCCGCGCAAACAACTAACCTGAATGTTCTGCCCGGAATGGAAATTACAACCAGTGAAGAAGTGCACCTCTTAGCCCTATTCGATTCCCTGTCCAATCTGATATTGCTGCAAAATATAATTGATCAGAATCTTGTAGGAGAAAATGATGAAGAGCGTTTTGGTGTTCAGGCTATCGTCAATGAAATTGGCGAGGTCGAGGGGATAAACAATCAATTACTCATTGGCGCGACGAATTTATCCCTGGATACTCTGATCGGCCATATTCATCAATTTGAAGGGCTGGCCATTGCCGCGCATATAGACCGGGAAAGCTTTAGTGTGCTGAGTCAGCTTGGTTTCATCGATGATAATGCGGATTTTGACGAGCTCGAGATAACACCGCACACCGGTTTTGACCGGGCCAGAATTAAATATTCGGAACTGTGTAAATTTCCGTTTATCGTTTCTTCAGACTCTCATTTTATCAGAGATATCGGAAAGACATTTACCCGAATGAATCTTTTGGAGCCAACATTTTCCGAATTAAAAATGGCTTTAAAAAGACAAAATGGCCGTTACGTCTTGGAGCAGCCACAGGTATGAATCCCAAAGTAAGTTTAGGAAATATATTCAGCAGCAAGTTGCGGGGTGTCATACCCTCCGCTTTGCGGGATTGTTCAACTTACCAATTCCGACCAGTGACCTTTAGGTTATGCGCTGCGCTTTCAGAATTGGAGTTTCACTAATAATGCTTGAGCTCGCCGAACATATTCTGGACATTGCCGAAAACTCTGTTCGTGCCGGAGCGGGATTAATTGAAATCGATATCGATGAAGATACTGCAAACGATTCTCTTTCCATAGAGATCATCGATAATGGTCGCGGTATGAAACAAGAAGAGATGGAAAAAGTTTTAGATCCATTCTATACAACAAAAACCGTCCGGCGTGTCGGCCTGGGCATTCCACTACTGACGGATGCCGCCCGAAGAGCCGGTGGTCATCTTAGCCTGGAATCTCAAGAAGGTAAAGGAACGACTGTTAAAGCAACTTTCGGCCTCAGTCATGTGGATAGACAGCCCATGGGTAATATTATCAGTACGTTAATTGTTCTTATTGCCGGTAATTCAGGTGTTGATTTTTTTTATAAATACAGGCATAATGACCAGCAGTCGGAACTGGATACCAGAACAATTCGTAAAGAAATCGATGATGTGCCAATTAATCATCCTGAAATATTGAAGTATATTCGGGGCGTTTTAGAAGAAGGTTTTAGTGAAATAAAACCTGAAGCTTAACTTGCCCCAAAGATCGAGGAGGAATTGGATGAAAGCGGAAGACAGTGAACTTTTGAAGGAATTTACACCGGAACAGGTAACCAAGCTCAATGAAATTATCACTAAGCATAAGGGAAAGCCCGGTGGATTAATCCCCGTGCTGGAAGAAGCGCAAGTTGCTTTGGAATATCTGCCGATTTCCGTACAAAAAAAGATTGCGCAGGAATTAAATCTACCCTTGAGCCGTGTTTATGGAGTTGTTACTTTTTACTCTTTCTTTACCATGACCCCACGCGGCAAACATACAGTTCGTGTTTGTCTGGGAACAGCCTGTTATGTTCGCGGCGGCAAGGAAATAGCCGACACATTGAAGAAGGAATTTGGCATTGAAGATGGTGAAACAACACCGGACCGGATGTTCACTCTGGAAACCATTCGTTGCCTGGGAGCCTGTGGGCTGGGACCGGTATTAGTTGTCAATGAAGATGTCCATGGTCGGGTCAAACCTTCCAAAATCAGAGAAATATTGAGTCAATACAAATAATTTCTTCATGAACCAGAATAAAAGGAGGAACCGCCGATGGCGAAGTTGACTATTGCTGATCTAAAAAAAATAAAAGAAAAAGTACATGCGGAAATGTCTTTAAGAGACGGTGACCGCAGAGTAAAAATTACTGTACACATGGGAACCTGTGGAATTGCCTCCGGAGCGAGAGAAGTTCTCGACACACTGCTGCAGGAAATTGCCCAAGCCAATGTTAATGATATTTTTGTGACTACATCCGGATGCATGGGGCTGTGCAGCCGTGAACCGTTAGTCACTGTGGAAATATTAAATCAAGACCCGATAAAATATGAGTACATGAATCCCAACAAAATTAGACAGGTATTTAAACGGCATATTTTGGACGGAGAAATTCAACTGCCTTTCGTTTTAGCAAGAGGCACTGAAATAACAAAGTAAAGCTATTGCCCCTCATGCACTTGGAGCATGATCATTTCTTAAGGAGGATATTGGCTCAATGAAGGCTTTTCGTTCACACTTATTAATTTGTGGAGGTACCGGTTGTCAATCTTCCGGCAGCCTTGCTGTAAAAAATGCTTTATTACTGGAACTGGATAAAAGAAGTTTATCTAACGAAATAAAAGTCGTGGAAACAGGCTGTAATGGATTTTGCGCCCTGGGGCCGATTATCGTTGCTTATCCCGAAGGCATCATTTATGTTTCCGTCCATGCAACGGATATTCCCGATCTGGTTGAGGAGCATCTTATTAAGGGAAGAGTCTTAGAACGTCTTTTATATCGCGAACCGGTTACTGATAAACCTATCCCGACAATGCAGGATATTCCTTTTTTTGCACTACAGGAATTACGCGTACTGAAAAATCGCGGTTTGATTGATCCCGAAAAAATGGAAGAATACATCGCCCGTGACGGTTATGCGGGCCTGGCAAAAGCTTTAACCGAGATGAAACCGGAGCAAATTGTCCGGGAAGTCCTCGATTCTGGCCTGCGCGGCCGCGGCGGAGCGGGATTTCCCACCGGTTTGAAATGGCAGTTTGCCGCTCAATCCAGAAGTGACGTCAAATATGTCCTGTGTAACGCGGATGAGGGTGATCCTGGCGCATTTATGGATAGAAGCGTGTTAGAAGCTGATCCCCATTCTGTTCTGGAAGGGATGGTTATTGCAGCAAAAGCAATCGGGTCGCATCAGGGATATATTTACTGTCGTGCCGAATATCCATTGGCAATACACCGTTTATCTTTAGCCATTGCCCAGGCTAAAGAGGCAGGTCTTTTGGGTAAAAATATATTAGGTACAGGCTTTGATTTCGATTTGGAAATTTATCAGGGAGCCGGCGCATTTGTCTGCGGCGAAGAAACAGCCCTGATGACTTCCATCGAAGGCAAACGGGGCATGCCGCGTCCCCGGCCACCCTTCCCTGCGGTTGCCGGTCTCTGGCAAAAACCAAGTATCCTGAATAATGTGGAAACTCTGGCCAATATCGGTCAAATCATCATGCGCGGAGCAGCCTGGTACGCCTCGATAGGAACGGAAAAGAGCAAAGGAACAAAAGTTTTTGCCCTTACCGGAGATGTCAACAATGTAGGCCTCGTGGAAGTTCCCATGGGCACTAAATTAGGCACAATAGTTTATGATATCGGCGGCGGTATTCCCAAAGGCAAGAAATTTAAAGCTGCTCAACTCGGCGGCCCTTCCGGCGGTATGATTCCTGTTCAACATCTCAATGCACCCATCGATTATGAAAAGGTTGTCGAATTAGGTGCTATCATGGGTTCCGGCGGATTAATTGTCATGAATGAAGACAAATGCGCCGTCGATATGGCACGCTTTTTCATGGATTTCTGTCAGGACGAATCCTGCGGCAAATGTACACCCTGTCGTGAAGGCACCAAACGGATGCTTGATATTTTGACCAACATTACTCACGGCAAGGGAAAAGAAGGAGATCTCGAACTTCTCGAAGAAATGGCCGGTGTAATTAAAAATGCAGCTTTATGCGGACTGGGACAAACAGCACCTAACCCTGTTTTAAGCACCCTGCGTTATTTCCGCGATGAATATAATGAACATATCCGCAACCATCGTTGCCGTGCTGCTGTTTGTTCATCTCTGTTCAAATCACCTTGCCAGCATACCTGCCCGATTGAGATGGATATTCCTTCTTATATCGCCCTTGTCCGGGCAGGAAGATTTGAAGATGCTTATAAAATATTGCTGCAAACCAACCCCTTCCCGTCCGTTTGCGGCAGAGTATGCGACCACAAGTGCCAATCTAAATGCCGGCGCGGCAATCTGGATGAACCTATTGCGATTAAATTTCTGAAACGCTTCATTACAGATAACGCCCCGCGTCCCAAGATCGAAGCTGTACCTGTCACCCGTAAAGAAAAAATAGCAGTTGTCGGCGGAGGCCCGGCCGGACTCACCGCCGCGCGTGATCTGGCTCTTCGTGGCTATAAAGTAACGGTTTTTGAAGAACTGCCCCAGGCGGGCGGCATGCTTTATTGGGGCATTCCCTCTTACCGCCTGCCCCGTAACATTCTTGATTCCGAAATCGATGATATTCGGGCATTAGGCGTCGATATTCGCTTAAACACCCGCATTGGCCGGGAAATATCTTTTTCACAGTTGGAAAAAGATTTTGATTTTGTATATCTGGCCACCGGCGCGCATAAGAGCCAGAAAATGGGCGTTGCCGGCGAAGACCTGGGCAATGTTTTCGGCGGTGTTGAGTTCCTCCGCGATTTCAATGCTCATGAAGAAAAATGGTCAAAAGGGGAAAAATCTCTCGGGGCAAAAGTTGCTGTTATCGGTGGGGGTAATTCGGCCATTGATGCCGCCCGTGTTGCTCTGCGTTTGGGATCTGATGTAACCATTCTCTACCGCCGCCTCCGGCAGGACATGCCCGCTGCTGAAGAAGAAATCAAGGCTGCCGAAGAAGAAGGCATCAAAATCGAATATCTGGTTGCTCCATTGAAGATCGAAGGTGCCAAGGGTAAAGTCAATTCTATTTCCTGCCAGCGCATGACGCTGGGTGATTTTGATAACAGCGGACGCAAAAAGCCCGTCGCTGTTGCCGGTTCCGAATTTACTTTAAAAGTTGATGCTATTATTGCGGCAATCGGCCAGGTGCCGGATATGAGTTTTATCGATAAGAACACCGGCGTCGAAATCAATAAATGGGATTGCTACAACGTTGGCAAAGGTTACAAAACCCGCACTGCCAACCCCCGGTATTTTGCGGGAGGCGATGCCGTAACCGGACCCGATACAGTTATTGCAGCCATCGGAGCCGGGCATCAGGCCGCCGATGATATCGATGCGGCAATCCGTAAGGCTAACGGCGAACGGGCCTACGAAAAACCGGTGGCAGAAAAAATCGATATACCTTTGATCATCGACGAAGAAAGCATCGAAGCTCCTCAAATGGCCATGCCGGAAATGCATCACGACACTCGCAAAACGAGTTTTGCGGAAGTGGAATTAGGATTTACGCCGGAGGACGCCATTGCCGAAGCATGCCGGTGTTTGCGCTGCGATGCGGCCGTTTAGGATATTATTTCAGATCCATATAGAAAAAAAATGCTTAAATTGTTTACTCAAGATTAGTTACTCTAACAAAGAGGTCTGTCCTGCCGGACAAACCTCTTTGTTTTTAGAGACCAAAGTACACGTTATTTATGAATTATTCCACAATCAGCTAAAGGCTCTGGGTTATAAGGATAATAAGTAATGAATAACACACCGAAAGGAAACCGGCTGCATATAGCGCTTCTGGGTCGAACTAATGTCGGCAAGTCCAGCCTGCTGAATTTGATGCTCGGTCAGGATATCGCCATTACCTCACCTGTTGCCGGAACAACTACAGATGTTGTGGAAAAGGCCATGGAGCTTCTGCCTCTGGGTCCCGTGCTTTTTCTGGATACAGCCGGCCTGGATGATGTATCGGAACTTTCCGGCGCACGTCTGAAAAAAACAGCCAAAGTATTTGACCGCACCGATGTCATCATTCTGGTCACCGAGGCTGATATCTGGACAGATTTCGAAGAAGCTGTTCTAGCCAAAGCCCAAAAACGCAAGATTCCCCTGTTGATTGTCATCAACAAAATCGATTTGCGCAGTCCTTCCCCTGATCATCTGAAATTCTTGCAAGCAAAGTCAGGGTGGGTTTTGACAGTTTCCTGCAACAATGAAACAAAACGT
>CAZYIE010000034.1:19922-25206 GCA_964646755.1 uncultured Smithella sp. | reverse complement strand
AAAGCACCAACTGCTGGAAGTTGCCCCGGCAGATTTCAGCAGCACGCCATCACTCATTGGTGATTTGCTGCCCCCGGGAGGCTTGGCTGTTTTAGTAGTACCCATTGATCTGGAAGCGCCCAAAGGCCGGCTCATTCTGCCGCAGGTGCAAACCATCCGCGATGCGTTGGATAACGACGCCATGACCCTCGTGGTTAAGGAAAGAGAACTGGCTGCGGCATTGGCCTGTCTGAAAACTCCGCCTGCCATCGTCGTAACGGATTCGCAAGTCATACTCCAAGTGACGGCTGATGTACCGCAAGAGATTCCGGTAACCACTTTTTCTATTCTTTTTGCCAGGCAAAAGTCTGACTTGAATATCATGGCACGGGGTGCGGCAACCATTGACACCTTGCAGCCGGGCGACAGGATTCTGATTGCCGAGGCCTGTTCCCATCATCCACTGGAAGACGATATCGGCCGGGTGAAAATCCCCCGCTGGCTGCGGCAGTATGTCGGCGGCGACTTGCAGATTGATACGGTATGCGGTCGGGATTATCCGGACAACCTGAAAGATTATAAACTAATTCTGCATTGCGGCGCCTGCATGATAAATCGCCGGGAAATGCTCACCCGCCTGCGCAAAGCGCAAGAGGCCGGCGTACCTGTGACCAACTATGGTGTGGCCATCTCTTTCCTGCAAGGCGTGATCAAGCGCAGCCTTGCCCCCTTCCCTTCCGCTCTTCTTGCTTTGGAAAATGAAATGAAAAACAAAAAGTTGTCTTAATAGAAGGCACCTGACGAAAAATCATCTTGTGCTTTTCGTGTCCCCCGCTGGAGACTGTGTCGCAATCATCGTTTGTCATTGCGAGTTCACGACAGTGAACAGCCTGCCAGGCGCATGCGGGGTGGCAATACCAAGTTGGTAATTTGCCTTGGATCCTCTGCCTTGTCATAGTTTATTCTTTGAATGCTACTTGGTATAATTATGACCCCCATCATCCGCCCGAATGTTTTACAGTGTAGCCCAATTTAGATAGTTCTTCCGCAAGTAAAACCCGCTGATCGCCTTGAATCTCCAGAACTCCTGATTTGACCGTGCCCCCTGTTCCGCATTTTTGTTTGAGCTGCGAGGCCAGTTTTTTAAGTGCCTGCTCATCAAGAGGAATGCCTGTAACCACCGTCACGCCGGAACCTTTGCGCCCTTTGGTTTCCAACCGCACCCGCACAATACCGTCCGTGCTGATTTCCTTTTTATTCTTGCGGCAAACACACTGAGCCGCAGGTTTTCCGCAAGCAGGGCAAGCCTGGCCAAACTCTGTGGAATAAACGACACCGGTATTTTGATTTTTTATTGATTTCATGAATTGTTTTTCAGGTAATTAATAGATAGGCTATCGGCAGCTTGCGCCAGTTTCTTATCGAGTGTCCAGACAGGTACACCCGTCACTTATAAAGCCCCTTTTCTTCTTGATATTGCTTCCAACTGCTTTTGAGTTCCACCGAGTCTTGCCAGCCTTTTACCGCTTTCCCTGGCAATAAGCGCCTCCAGCCCAAGCTTAACGAGGGCGGTTTTTTCCTTGATTCCAGTCATTTTGGATGCCTTGTCCAGCAAATTATCCTCGATATTCAACGGTGTTCTCATGCCTTCACCTCACACAACAGTCATCTTTGATAGCTAAAAGCTATACCTGAGCAGCCCCTGTTACTACGATAGGCTTTAGCGGAGAGTCAGGCAATAATTAAATAGAACCGTCCCCTTTATTTACATATATGACCGCGAGTATATTCATCAAATCTTCATATCTGTGAAGAACGTACGCACTTGAGCAAGTATATAGTCGACATACTCAGAATGGACCATCATGCGACCTGAGATCTCTCCGTTCTTTTCCTCTTGATTTTTGAGTTCGATCCAGCCTTTCTTGACATGCTTCTTCACTGTATCATTCTTCGTGCTGAGCCAACCCTCTTCGTGAATGATCGTATTCCTGAGCGTCCTCAGGGCAACTATTTCAGGCCACTGGGGATTATTTCCGAGGTTAAGATCTATTCCGAGAACTTTTTCCATGTAAAGCCTTGCCTGATCCAGATAACCACTCCCCCTGAGATCGCTGTACCGCAAACGAATTCCTTCGCCCTTCTCCTTTTGCCTATCCTGACGTAACCCGTCGCACATTGTTGCCATTCCGGTTTCGACGCGCGAATAGAGCATTACAACAAAGGAATCAAGGGCAAGTTTTTCAAATACCCCGCCTATTTTTTGGTAGTCCTCGGCGAAAAAGTCCCAGTATTGGTCTAAATCATCACCCTCCAGACCGTTCGCCCCTTTATTCAACCGTTCAGACGTTCGGTCCTGCTCTCTCTTAATTGCCGACTTCATGAAATCGTTGAAGTCATCGATTTCGTCGAACCCATACATCACGAACCGATGTGCCATATGCGCAACTTTTATCCCTTTCTTCAGCTTTTCACGTTTAGCCTTCTTCTCTTCTTCGTCCACGGTATTTTCTCCTTTGCCCAACACGCGGGTGAGGGGCTTGCCCCTCTCGACCCGTTGGTTGGAAACGAAAATATGTTAACTAATTCATCGCCGTCCCACAAGTATCCCAGTCTAAAATTTTTTTTCAGTCTCCCGCATCTTCTTGCTATACTCACCAGCATCCTTTGACCATTTATCATAATGAGTAGCAGTGAATAACCCAGCTTCAACTTCTATATATCTCCTACGAAGAACCAATTTATGTTTACCGACGTTCCAATAATAAGTCTCATTATCAAATTTAGCACCCATTTTATTCTTTAAAACAGACTTTTCAATATTATGCGGCTTCCCAAATTTGTTCACAACAAGTTTCAAAAATTGATCAGACATTTCATAAGGAAATCCCATTTGTATTTCTGAAATAGGAATGGAAGGCAAATCGTCTTCCTTTGCTTTCTCTAAATAAATTACCTGTAGACCAATACACTTACCACAATAAAAAATATCAGCAATAGACTTGGAGTCAAGCCTCATAAGGCCAGCTTTGAAGTCAGACCTATCAGTAATCCTCTCCCAACAAATACTCTCTTGGACTTCCTTATAAGTTATGATTCCTGACCCCTTTAACCTTATGTCATTATTTCTATTACATTCTTTGATGCCCGCTTCGTTCAAAGATTTGCCGAGTGTAATACCGAATATTGATACCTCACCATTAATCTTTTGGCCCGCTACGACTGGCCTGGAGGCATAAAGTAGTAGGGCGACCACGCAGACAAGGACCTGCAGAATATTTTTCACGGCACTCCCTCCTTTCATAGTTCAACAATTAATATACTTGCCAAGTTTTTTCCGATATTTTGGATATCACTACTTCATTTCAGAAAAAATGAAAAGAAATAATATGCCATAAAATCAATGCAATTGAACTTTAGCCACCAAGTATTTTGTGGTAATAAAGACTAAATACTTGGCAGGTAAAATATGGAATATTTGTCCAACAACCATCAATTTGACCATGGCCCAATTGTGTATAATCGTCACTATCAATAGAAATTATCACCTTTTCAGGATTCCGTGTTGACAAAATGAAGTTGAAAAAGATAGGGTCTTAATCAATGAAGTTGAACCTGAGAGGGAGGATGTCTCTGATCTTGAGGGAAGTATGAAGTCTTTAATTCTAAAGGTTTGATTCTTCCGGATCAAACCTTTTTATTTGCAGCAAAGGTCTTCCAGTAATTCTTGCATCGCGGCAAAAGACATTATTTCGCAATAGCATGGAATAATTCTATCTCCTCCGCTGGTGGAGGTGTCACGAAGTGACGGAGGTGGAAAATAAAATGGCTTATGGCACATTTGATAACTGCGCCTACAATACAAATTTAAAGCAACTCGCCGGTAATTTGCGTCGGAACATGACTAAATCTGAAGCGTGTTTATGGAAATATGCTTTGAAAGCTAAACAGATTAAAGGTTATCAATTTCGGCGACAAAGACCAGTGCTTAATTATATTGCTGATTTTATATGCAAGGAATTAATGCTGATTATTGAGATCGACGGAATTACTCATGACACAGAAGATTCATTGCGCAAGGACAAAAGACGTGAAGACGAGCTTATCCGAACAGGATTTAAGGTGCTTAGATTTACCGACGAGGAAGTATTAACAAATATGGCAGGCGTTGTAGCTGCAATTGAAGATGAGATTGAAAGGCTAGAAACGTCCACCCCCTCAATCCCCCGCCAGCGGGGGACACGTAAAAAGGCATAACCAAAAGATGTGACACAGTCTCTTCATCGGAATAACGGATAGGAAATTATGGACAAGCGGATCGGAACTATTACAATTATCGTCACGAACAGGAAGAATCAGTCGGAAAATGTAAATAAAATCCTGAGCGAATATGGCGACGTGATCATTGGACGGATGGGCATACCATATTTACCCAAGGGGCTGCATATTATTTCCCTGATTGTTCATGCCACCACCGATGAAATCGGCGCTCTGACCGGCAAACTCGGGGCATTAACGGGAGTTCAGGTCAAATCGGCTCTCACCAGGGTATAGAGAATTATTTAAATGATTAAAGATTTTATTGATGATGCAAAAATTGAAAATCTGCTGACTTACGCAAAGAATCCCGCTCCGGAGCAAGTTCGGGAAATTATCGCCAAGGCTTATGAGCTCAAAGGCCTCTCGCCGGAAGAAGTCGCCGTCTTGCTGCAAACGGAAGACGACGAGCTCATCGGCCTGATCTTTCAGGCGGCACATAAAATCAAGCAGAATATTTACGGCAACCGCCTTGTTTTGTTTGCACCGCTTTATGTCGCCAATTACTGCTCAAATAATTGTCTGTACTGCGGCTTTCGTAAAGACAACAAGGAACTCAATCGCGTCACTTTGACGATGGAACAAATATACAAAGAAGTACAGGTCCTCGAGCGCGAAGGACATAAACGTCTGCTGATGCTCTGCGGCGAGCACCCTACCCGTTCCAGTCTGGAATATTTCATGGAAGCCATTGAAACTGCTTATGCCGTAAAAACGGAACACGGCGGAGAAATCCGCCGGATCAATGTGGAAATCGCCCCTCTGGAAGTGGCGGAATATAAAAAGCTGAAAACAACGGGCATCGGCACGGTTGTTTTATTTCAGGAAACATATCACCACGAAACCTACAAGAAGATGCATCAAACCGGTCCTAAAATGGATTTCGCCAACCGGCTCACCGCCATGCACCGCGCCCAGGAAGGCGGCATCAGTGATGTGGGCATCGGAGCGCTTTTCGGGCTCTATGATTACAAATATGAAGTTCTCG
>CAZYIE010000034.1:14712-19912 GCA_964646755.1 uncultured Smithella sp. | reverse complement strand
GTTCTCGGACTGCTTCTGCATGCCCTGCAACTGGAGAACGACTGCGGCGTGGGTCCGCACACCTTTTCCATACCCCGACTGGAACCGGCATTCAATGCCCCGGCAGCAATTCGACCGCCGCATCCGGTGAGAGATCATGACTTCAAAAAGCTGGTGGCTATTATCCGCATGGCAGTTCCCTACACCGGGATGATCCTGAGCACTCGCGAAAATCCGGCCATTCGTTCGGAAGTGTTTGATCTGGGTATTTCCCAGATCAGCGCCGGTTCGCGCACCAATCCCGGCGGCTATCAGGAAGACACAAGCGAATCCTTCCGCGCCGCGCAATTTAATCTTGGCGATACCCGCACTCTGGACGAAGTTATTCTGGATATTACCGAGCACGGCCATATTCCCAGCTTCTGCACGGCCTGTTACCGCCTGGGACGTACCGGCAAAGATTTTATGGATTTGGCCAAACCCGGTCTGATTCAGAAGTTCTGCCAGACCAATGCTGTCTTTTCTTTCAAAGAATATCTGCTTGATTACGCCAGCCCCCAAACTCGCGTGGCCGGTGAAAAACTGATCGAGCAGATGCTCAGAGATAAATTCAAAACAAAGCGCAAGAACTCTGTTATCAACAAACTGAAGCAAATTGAGGAAGGCAAACGTGACATCTTTATCTAAATCCGCGACAAATATCGAAAACCTGATCGGCAAAGCAAGGGATGGTCACGACTTAAGCCGCGAAGACATCATTCAACTTTTGAAGATGCCGGAAGAAAATTCGCCGTCTCTTTTTCAGGCAGCCGACGTCGTGAGAAAAGAACAAGTGGGCGATGAGATTTTTCTGCGGGGCATTATCGAATTTTCCAATTACTGCGAACGCAACTGCCTCTATTGCGGCTTACGTTGCGGCAATTCGAAGATCAGCCGCTACCGGATGACGAGTGATGAAATTGTCGCTACGGCTGCGCAAATTAAAAACATGGGCCTTCCGACGGTAGTGCTTCAATCCGGGGAAGATTCTTTTTTTTCGACAGAAATTCTGATCAATCTCATCGGACGCATCAGAGCTGAAACCGGTTTGATTATCACGCTGTCCCTCGGCGAGAGAAGCCTGGCTGACTATTCGGCATTTGCGCAGGCGGGAGCGAACCGCTACCTGTTGAAACACGAAACGGCATCTAAGGACATTTATAATTACCTGCGCCCCGGCTGTAAGCTGGAAAACCGGCTGCAATGTCTGTTTAACTTGAAAAAACTGGGTTTTGAAACGGGAACGGGCAACATGGTGGGCTTGCCGGGCCAAACACCGGAAATACTGGCCGATGATCTTCTCATCATGAAAACACTTGATGCCGACATGCTGGGCATCGGCCCTTTTATTGCCCATCCCGATACACCGCTTAGCGGTCTGGATAATGACGATCTGGAACTAACCCTGCGGGTTTTAGCTCTCGCCCGCCTCATGACCCGCAATACCAATATTCCGGCAACAACAGCCCTCGGCACTCTCCACCCCCAGGGACGCCTCCTGGCATTAAAGGCTGGCGCCAATGTCGTCATGCCTGATTTCACACCGGATATTTACAAAAGCCGTTATGATATTTATCCAGGAAGAACAGACGTAGGATCAGCAGCGGATATTATGACCAAACTGCAAATAGATTTTTCTTTTATCGGACGGACAATTCTTTACTCTGTTGGCCACAGACAGCAGTAGTTAAAAGGGAGAGCGGTTTCCCGCTCCCCCTCCGGCTCAATTAAAGTTAAGTCCGACGGCACAGTCGAATTATTTTACCGATAGAACTTTTTCCCGAAGAGCTTCTCGCTCAATCCGGTCAGGTCACCCCATTTCATGGGACCGCCTTTATCCGCCGGATAGCCGGTGCCCCAAATCATTCCGACATCGATCATGGCAGGCGAAGTGACGATCTTCCTGTCCAGAAGGTCCTTGCCGACTTTCAGCATGGACTCGTTAAATCCGTTCTGCATCTCTTCGGCGGAGGCATCTTTCGGCGTCCCCTTCGCAATCATCGGCAGAACTTCGGGATCGACGCTGCCATCTTTGAGGAAAAAACCCTTTCCAGACTTCTTCAGGCCGCACCTCCCTGCTTCCACAACATTCTTCAGGGTGGGCTCGACAAATCCCATACCCTTCATGGCTTTGTAAGGAACATCGATGCCAACTTCATCGACCAGGCGAATAGGTCCCACCGGCATCCCAAAAGCAGTCACAGCACCATCCACCTTCTCGATGGAATTGCCCGCTTCCACGTATTGCAGGGCCAACTTGAGGTAAGGGAACAAAAGGGCGTTGACGACAAAGCCCGGATTGTCAAGGCAAACTATGGGACGCTTGCGAATGAGCCCCGTGAAGTTCAGAAGGTTGTCGATGGTGTCCTGGGCGGTCTGTTCGCCGCGGATCACCTCCACGAGCTCCATCAGCCAGACGGGGGAGAAGAAGTGAATACCACCGAACCGCGCCGGATTCTCAACAAACGGCGCCATTGAAGTGATGGGAATGGAAGATGTGTTGCTCGCCACAATGCAATCCTCACGGATCACCTTGCAGAGCTCCCCGTAAACCTGCTTTTTAACGCCGATCTCTTCGAAGACGGCCTCAATAACGATGTCCACTTCTTTAAAGGCATCGATGTAATCAGACGTGGCGGTAAGGCGGGCCATCAGGTCTTCGACGGGTTCCTTCAGGCGCTTTTTTTCGGCCATGCCGCCCAGTATCTTCTGGAGGAAGGCCTTGCCCGGTTCCAGAGCCTCAGGAACATCCTTCACCAGGACGGGAATTTTTGTATTGCGCAGAATGTCTATAATAATCCCCCGGCCCATCGTACCGAACCCGAGGACTGCGGCCTTGTTTATCGCCTTGGGAACAAAACCCTTCGTCATCATACCCTTGGGTTTGTCTGTCATCCCCTTGATGAAGAAAGTGTTGATACTGCCCTTTGCCTGATTGGAGAGCAGCACCTTGACAAAGTTTTCCTTCTCCACTTTTAGCCCCTCTTCCAAGGAGAGTTTGACGCCCCGGTGCATGGAATCAAGGGCGTAGAGTGGCCCGGGAATCTCGCGCCCTTTCGTGGCCTTCATGATCCCCTGCTTGGCCATATCCGCTATGGCATCAACTTGCGAGAAATCCTGAACCGGACGCTTCAGGTCGGCTGTTCCGGCGCTTATTTCTCTCAGGAATACTTTGGCCTCACTTAAGAGATCGGCATCGGCAGGAATGATCCGGTCGGCGATTCCTAACTCGAAGGCCTTGGCCAAAGGCAGCATCTTTCCTTTAAGGATCAGTTCAAAGGCGGGATAACCGATCAACCGGGGCAACCGTTGGGTCCCGCCGCCTCCGGGAAATAGACCGACATTGCATTCGGGCAGGCCGATAATAGTTGTTTTTCCTTCCCGGGCAATCCGCGCCGTGCAGGCTAAAGCGAATTCCAGCCCGCCGCCCAGGCAGTGGCCGTGTATCGCCGCGATCGTCGGATATCCCAATTGGCTCATCCGGGCAAAGCAGCCGTGAAAAGTATCCAGTATCTTCCACGCCACATCGGCAGACTCAACCTGGGACATGGTCTTCAGATTAGCTCCGGACAGAAAATTATCCGGCTTCCCGGAAATAAAAATTATACCCTTGAGCCCCTTTTCTTTCTCTACTTCGCCCATCAGCCGGAAAAAATCTTCAAAGGCAGCATCCGTCCATGTATTCATCGCGTCACCGACCACATCAAAGGTGATGACACCGATCCCCTCTTCCACCTGCAAATTAAAAATTTGACTCATGAAGTACCTCCTTATTTTTCAGTATTTCGTTGAGATAAATGAAAAATCATGTTGCTGATAATCAGGTCATAATGGCCCGTGATTTGTTTTTTGATATTGGAGAAGATACTGTTTTGGGGCAAACGAAATATAAGGAAGTTAAGTTTGTATGTCAATTATTATTTCTACACACTGTTGCACCATGCTGCGAAATTATTTCTTTTCACGGATACCTACAGCGAACTTAAAGAAATAAGGTCTTTTACATCAATATGCCTGGATTCGTCTACAGACAAACCTTCGCGAATGAGTTCCAGAACAAGCGGTTTTTCCTCCGGAAATTTATAACCTTCGTAATCCTGAATAAACAGCAACCCGCCTCGCCTGTTGGTCCAGGCATTCATCTGATGATCAAAACAAACCCGGGAAGTAACGTTCAGCCCTTCAATCATCACGCGCAACTCTTCCAGGCGCTCATGTGGCGAAGAAATGTGCAACCGACCCTGTTCATATTCGGCAAATATCGGTGTTCCGGGACGGGGAACAAAAGGCCTCGACCGGATGTAATGGGGATTAATCTCTGTGAGCACACGGGCGGTATTTTCCGCGTGCTGCCGCCAGCGCTCCCGTCCCCCCAGATCAGGCATCCAGTACTCGGAGAGCTGAAATCCGGCAGCTATCGCCTTTTTACCACCTTCAATCTGCTGGGCGCTGGTTACACCTTTGTGGACAATCTCCAGCAGTTCATCATCGCCCGTTTCCAAACCAACATGCAGACGATCCAGGCCTGCGGACCGGATAGCCAGTAAATCTTCCTGTTTTCTCTGCGCCAGCGTCTTGGAACGGGTATAGGACGTGACCCGCGTCAGGGTCGGTAATTTTTCCCGCAAATACTTAAGAACGGTGATGAGCTCATGGGGACGCATTATCATACTGTCGGCATCCTGCAAAAAGGCCGTTTTCCCGCCGGAATAGAGCCAGTTGAATACGGTAATGAAATATTGATTGTCATTTAAGGAAGGATCGGACCGCAGTATGGACATCCCAACATCCCGGGTAATCCTGCCGCCCTGGCCCATTTTTTCGGAGACGTCTGTAATTTCATCACAAATTTTCTTCACCGTATCAATATCGCCCTTGATTTCTTCCACACTGCGATAAACAAAGGGATGCCCCTTATACATTTCACAAAAGGCACATTTGTTCCACGGACAGTTCTCTGTTATTCTCAAAAGCAGCGATGCACTTCCTCCCTCACTGGGCGGACGATAAACACCAATGGCAAAAGATAATTTTGCAATTCTTCCCGCGCTTTCCTTATAAATGTCATTGTGTGTTGCAATAACCATAATAACTCCCTCTCCTGGCTATTTCTTTTATATTACTCTGGAATCGTTCATCGAGCATATCATCTTGTGAGAAAAAATAATTGACATGCAAACTT
>CAZYIE010000034.1:8077-14618 GCA_964646755.1 uncultured Smithella sp. | reverse complement strand
ATTGTCGGCCCTGGCCATCCAATACGGTCTTATCCCGCTGGCTCACAATCTGATCCGTGCCTATCTGAGTACGATCCGCAAAACGATTGTCGGAGAAGAGCAAATCATTTCCACCCTCGAAAATGACCGGAAGGTTGTCATTGCCCTCATGCACCAACGGATGTTCGGGGTTATTGATTATGCAAAACGATTCGGCCGTTTTTCACTTGCCGCCATCATCAGTCAGAGCCGTGACGGCGACCTGATCGCCGAAGTCGTCACCCGGCTTCATTTCCACCCTATTCGCGGTTCCAGCTCCAAAGGCGGCAAGGAAGCTCTCGAGGCCATCGTCGAATATCTGGCCGACCATCCGGCCGCCGTACATGCCGTGGACGGACCACGGGGGCCTAAAGGAATCGTCAAGGCCGGTATCATTAGAATTGCTCAGCGTTCCGGGGCTCTCATCTATCCGGTTATTATATCCACCAACCGGGCCTGGATATTGAAAAGCTGGGATCATTTCCTGATCCCGAAACCCTTCAGCCGGGTAACGATCCGCTGGGGGGAACCTATCTCTGTCCCCAAAGATCTGCCGGAAGCGGAGTTTGAATCACTGCGTCAACGGATTGAAGAGAATATAAACTCTGATCACGCCCAAGATGACCTAGCCATGGGCTGGGACCATCCACTTTGATATCTCTAATTAGCCATTTTTACTTCTGAATCCCCTCGCGTTTCAGCCATTTTCCATAGCGCACCATGGAGGCCAGGGCGTTGACGGCGCGTTCGGGAGTCGGAAAAGATACTGCCTTAAATTCCTTTCCGGAGATGTCAGTAACAGCCTGTTTTCCTTGGCCGTCCAGAAGCCTGACACCCAGTATAGGCTTACGGTGTTTCTCCATCAGATTGATTGTATGCTCGATATAGATACCCTCCATTTTATCGACATAGTCGCGCCTCTGGGCAATTGAATCTTGTAACTCGGGTTGCATTTTGACACAGGACTTTCCGAAACTTTCGATTAAGGATTGCAGCCCCACGACTCCCAAGTGGATAATAGCGTCACAGCCATCCCATTCGGCCAGCATCTCGATGATTTTAGTAGCGATGTCAAAATCGATCTCACCGACAAGATCAACCGGATTCCCGCGATTCCAATAAGACGGCAGAATCCCATCAATCCGCCGTATAATATCCTTAGACAGCGGCGGAATAATCAGTCCCGATTCGGCGCATTGATCCGTGGCAACAACGCCCCACCCTCCCCCGAGTGTGATCAGGGCGACACGCTTGCCCTGGGGAAGCGGAAGGGATGAAAAAACCGCAGAGAGATCAAGCAGATCCATCGGCTGTCGCGCGAGAATGATTCCCGCCTGACGGCATGCGGCATTGAATACGCGGATATTGGACGCCATGGCTCCCGTATGGCTCGCCGCCGCGGTATTCCCGGCTTCCGTGCGGCCTCCTTTGAGCAAAACAACCGGCTTCTTCCGGGAAACACGTTCGGCCTGCTGCAAAAAACGCATCCCGTCTTTCACGCTCTCGACATAGAGAAGAACCGTTTTAGTCATTTCATCCACCTCAAAAGCGCCCATAAAATCTTCTACGGTTACCATAGCTTCATTACCTGATCCACAGAAGGCTCTCAAGCCGATATTCTCTTTTTCTGCAAAAGCGATAAGCTGCGTTCCCAGATTGCCGGATTGGGCTACCAATGAAACTGAACCTGGTTTTGGCCAGGCGGCCGATCCCACGCAAAACAACTTCTCGTGGGGATTATTAAGCCCCATCGTATTGGGCCCGATTATGAGAATGCCCGCATCCTCGGCCGCCGCAACAAGATCTTTCTCCAGTTGCACTCCATCGCCTCCTGCCTCGGCAAAACCCGAACTGATCAGGAGCATGTACCTGACCCTC
Organism: uncultured Smithella sp.; assembly: GCA_964646755.1. Classification (GTDB taxonomy): domain Bacteria; phylum Desulfobacterota; class Syntrophia; order Syntrophales; family Smithellaceae; genus MVRV01. The sequence continues at coordinate 12,722 of CAZYIE010000034.1, read as the reverse complement.
TTCTCTTTCATGACCGGTATCAGATCCAGCACATGGGAGGCCGGAATCGTAACGACGGCTATATCGACTTTACCGGGAATATCCACCAGGGATTTATAAACCTTTCTGCCGGCAATATCCTTGTTATTGGGATTAACCAAGTAAACCTCCCCGGCATAATCGCCGGCTACGGTATTGGCCAGAAGCCTGTATCCCCATTTCCTGATATCACTCGACACACCTACAAAGGCAATGGACCGGGGCGCGAAGATCTTGTATATATCCTTCGGATTCACGAGTTTGCGATCCAATTTTACTTCGATTCTTTTTCCAAGAATAATCAGAGCATCCACAGCCGTTATCTCACCTGAGGCATCCGCCACCAGGGGGTTAACATCCACTTCGACTATATCAGTGCATTCCATGGCCAGCCGTGACAGACCCAGGATCACGTCGATTATCTTTTTGTGGTTCACCGGCATTTCTCCCCGAAAACTCCCCAGCAGCTTTGACGAACGGAGCTCATCGAGCATAGCTTCGGCCTGTGCCTCACTTACCGGAGCAACCCGGAAAACAACATCGTCCAGCGCCTCCGTAAATACGCCGCCCAATCCGAACATAACTACAGGTCCAAATTGCGAATCACAGAAGAGGCCGGCAACGAATTCCCGTCGTCCACGGACCATCGGCTGCACAAGATAACCTTCCAGATCGACTCCCGCCGAACGGCTGATGTCGCTTGCCGCTTCCAGCACTGATTCTGAGTTTAACAACTTTAGATGCACCAATCCCCGCTCAGTTTTGTGCGTCAGTTTTGATCCTAACCCTTTCAGAACAATAGGATAACCTAATTCCTCAGCGGCCTTTACGGCATCATCCGGCGTCAAGGCAACAACTTCTGCAACTACGGGAAGTCCATAGGAGGCCAGAATTTGTTTTGATTCCGCTTCTGTCAGCGACGATCTCTTCTCGGTTTTTGCCTTTACTATTATCTTTTCTGCGATTTGTTCTTTTCCCATTTATTTCACCTCATTTCTCAGAGAATGGTGCCGGCACCACCCATTATTTATCGTTACAAAACAATTGAAAAAGTTTAAAAAACCTGGCTTTCGTTGCTTTCCTAAATCAAAATGGGAGCATGTCAGGTCTGACACATGCCCCCATAGTCCCTTTTCTATCGTTTTATGAATTCTAAAAATAGCAAAGCAAATCAACCTTTAACGTTTAAAATCGATCAGTTCTTACCGCATTTACTCATTCATATCAATAAATATTTATTCCCCCGACCATGGTTTTGCTGATCGGACTTCATTCAGTATCATCTTTTAACTATAGGTTATGATTCCAGAGAAAAAACTTTGGAAATGATTCGCGATGATGTAGGATCAGTCACTATTTTAAGGGGGTAACATGATCGAAGATTTTATTGGCACATGTAAAGTTCAAGAAAAGTATAGCTTCAATGTTGCTATCCTTGAAACTTATATGCGCGACCATATTGAAGGATTCACCGGCCCGTTGATAGTTGAGCAGTTCAAGGGAGGTCAGTCCAATCCGACATTTCTTCTGACGGGTGGCAAAAAACGCTATGTTTTGCGGCGTAAGCCTCCAGGCAAGTTGCTTCCCTCGGCCCATGCAGTCGATCGGGAATACCGCGTTATTTCGGCGCTTCGGAATTCCAACGTCCCTGTTGCACGCACATACTGCCTTTGCCAGGATGACAGCATAATCGGCACCTGGTTCTATATCATGGATTATGTGGCGGGCACTGTACCTTGGGACCCGTCCTTTCCGGAGAGGGAAAAAAGTAGCCGGGCGGAAATTTACCAGGACATGAACAGGGTTATCGCCAAATTACACAAAGTGGATTACGTTTCCGTGGGTCTTGCCGATTACGGTCGGTCCGGCAATTACATGGAAAGACAGATCGGGCGCTGGATTAAACAATATCGGGCCTCTGAAACCGAGAGAATGGAAGATATGGAGCAATTGATCGAATGGCTGCCGCAGAACATACCTCCGGGAGATGAGACTGCAATTGTCCATGGAGACTATCGCCTGGACAACATCATCCTGCATCCCGATAAACCAACTATTTTGGCAGTGCTGGACTGGGAATTATCCACGCTGGGACACCCTCTGGCCGACTTCGCCTATCATTGCATGAACTGGCACGTGCCTTACAACGAATGCAAAGGGCTGGGTGGGCTTAATCTCCAAGCACTGGGAATACCGACCGAATGGGAATACATAGCCCAGTATTGCCGCAACAGCGGGCGGGAAATGGTTACCCCTGCCGATTGGAGATTTTATCTGGCGTTCAGCTTTTTCCGTATAGCCGCCATATCGCAGGGCATCAAAGCACGTGCTCTGGACGGGACGGCCTCGAGCCGGCGCGCTGTTGAATATGGGGCGAGGACGCCCCGATACGCAAAACTGGGTCGGCAGCAAATGGAAACGACGTCTATCAGACACAGTTAACTAAAAGGAGAACAAAATGGAATTTGAATATTCAAAAAAAACCAGGGAGATGGAGACAAAACTAACTGCGTTCATGAACGCACATATTTACCCAAACGAGCAGCTCGGTTATCGTGAAATTACGGAATCACGTCAATGGGAGCAAGGATCGATAGTTGAAAAACTAAAACCTCTAGCCAAGGAAGCCGGACTCTGGAACCTTTTTTTACCGGAGTCGGAATACGGGGCGGGGCTGACAAATATGGAATATGCTCCTTTATGCGAGATCATGGGAAGGGTTATGTGGTCACCGGAGGTTTTCAACTGTTCCGCGCCGGATACCGGCAATATGGAAGTGCTTGTCCGTTACGGAACACCGGAACAGCGGAAAACCTGGCTCGAGCCAATCCTTCGGGGAGAGAGCCGCTCCTGTTTCGCCATGACCGAACCCGCCGTTGCTTCATCGGATGCAACCAACATCCAGAGCTCCATTGTTCGTCAGGGGGAAGAATATGTCATCAATGGCCGGAAGTGGTTTTCATCCGGCGCGCCTGATCCACGGTGTCGCGTATTTATCTTTATGGGTAAAACTGATCCTCAAAACCAGGATCGACACCGCCAGCAATCGATGATTATCGTTCCGCGGGACTTAGCCGGCATTACCATGGTCAGGAAATTGCCCGTTTTGGGTTATGTAGGAACTCCTGATGTTACCGGTGAAGTAACTTTCGAAAATGTCCGGGTGCCTGTTTCCAACATTCTGCTAGGTGAAGGTCGCGGGTTTGAAATTGCTCAGGGACGTTTGGGCCCCGGCCGAATTCATCATTGCATGAGATTGATCGGCCTGGCCGAGAGAGCGCTGGAGTTTATGTGCAAAAGGGCCAAATTACGGGTGACCTTCGGAAAACCGATAGCAGAACGGACAGTAACAAGAGAGCGGATAGCCGAGTCCAGAATCATGATCGACCAGGCGCGTCTTCTCGTCCTCAAGGCGGCATACATGATGGATACTGTCGGCAACAAGGTTGCACGAAAAGAGATAGCCATGATCAAAGTAGCGGCGCCGAACATGGCCTGTCGCGTAATCGACTGGGCTATCCAGGCTCATGGTGGAGGCGGTGTCACGGATGATTTTCCGCTGGCCTGGTCCTATGCGAATGCGCGCATGCTGCGTATTGCCGACGGCCCCGATGAGGTACACCGTAACCTGATTGGAAAGCTGGAATTAGCGAAATATAAGTAACGAAATATCTTTTTCAACAGCCTGTTCGGGAGAGGATATGGGACGACTTCAAGGTAAAATAGCGGTGGTTACCGGTGGAACAACCGGCATCGGCAAAGAAATAGTCAAGCGCTTTGCGACTGAGGGGGCATGGGTTGCTTTCTGTGCACGAACCGAAAAAACCGGCAGAGATTTCGAAAGAGAAATGAAGGCCGCCGGGCATGAGGTCTCCTTCACCAAATGCGACGTGACCGATGAGAAATTGGTTGGCTCTTGGGTGGAAAGCATAGCCGCCAGTAAAGGGCACATCGATATCGTGGTGTCCAATGCCGGTACCGGCCGGCTTAAGCCCTGGCCATCCGAATCAACCGATGATTTTGATAAAATAATTCAGCTCAATCTGAACGGAATGATGTACTTGTGTAGAGCGGCCTGGCCGCATCTTGTTGCATCAGGAGGAGGGTCTGTTATTGCCGTCACATCACTCTCCGCGTGGATGGCCATAGGCAGAGATCAGCTCAATCACATGGGAGGACAACAGCCTTCTGCCGCCTACCAGTCATCAAAAGCAGCTATGGAAGCGCTGGCAATTCACCTAGCTGGAAGAGGCGGAGAACACAATATCCGCGTCAACGTCATCCGCCCCGGACGAATTCTTACGGACAAGTACGAAGACGCTCTGGGGGAAGACGCCGTGTTCTGGCCGCATTACCGGGAGGTGCAGTTGATCAAGCGCCATGGCCGCAGCGAGGATGTGGCTAATGCAGCAATTTTTTTAGCAGCAGACGAATCTAGTTTCATCACAGGCGTCACACTCGATGTAAATGGCGGCGCCATCGTCAGACTATAGGATATTCATATGCGTGCAGCAGTAATCAATGAGACTCACGGGCTGGAAATAGTTTCCCTGACCGATCCAACACCGGGTCAAGACGAGATAATTCTGAGGGTAAAGGCCTGCGGCATTTGCGGATCTGATTTAAA
>CAZYIE010000034.1:7701-8067 GCA_964646755.1 uncultured Smithella sp. | reverse complement strand
CACAACACCTTCCGGATTTGTTCTGGGTCACGAATTTACTGGAGAAATTGTCGCCCTGGGAAGAGGAGTTCAGGGTTGGCAGGAAGGTCAGCAGGTGACTGCGCTGCCGCTTATCGGTTGCGGTAAATGCGTTTCCTGCTTTACCGGCGACGTAGCGCACTGTAAGACTGTCGATACAATCGGTGTAGCAGGTTCCGCCGGAGCTTTCGCCGAGTATGTCCGCATAAGCGCCCGCGAAACGTTTGCGTTGCCGCCCGCATTTGCATCAGGAGAAGGTGCACTTGTAGAACCGCTGGCAGTCTCCCTTCATGCTATCGAAGCAGCCAATATAAAACCGGGTGATGATGTACTGATAATCGGCGCCGG
>CAZYIE010000034.1:0-7595 GCA_964646755.1 uncultured Smithella sp. | reverse complement strand
AGGCATTTGGGCGCCCGCGAAATTACAGTTAGCGACCCGGTTGCCACGAGGCGCGAATTGGCGAAAAAACTCGGAGCAGACAAAGGTATCGATCCTGCCGCTGAAAAGCTCACCGGCCGCTATCGGGTAGTTGTGGAATGTGTCGGCATTCCCGGGATGATAGCCACGGCAATTAGAGCAACGGCTCTCCATGGCCGAATTGTAGTCGCCGGAGCGTGTCAAAAACCCGATACATTTATTCCCATGTATGCTTTCATGAAAGAATTGTCTATTAGATTCTCAATCTATTACCGCCGTCAGGATTTCGCCTATACAATAGCAATGCTGGAAGCAGGACGAATCGACCCGCGCCCACTGATCACAGGGCGGGTAACTCTCGCTGATCTTCCGGAGGCTTTCGAATCTCTGAAGCAGGGAGCCAATGATCACTGCAAAGTGCTTGTCGAACCTTGATTCATCATTTTATAAGGGAACAATATGCATCAAATTCAAAAAGAGAGCCATCCGGTCATTATAGGCGTCGGTTGGTATCTGACGAAACACTCCACAGGAATTTACAGCGGTATTTAACCAAAGTGGCTTCTCAAACGGACACATTATGATCTTCTGACACGTAAGTTATTAAATATACTTCTTAATCATATTCCAACTCGTTTCCAATCAGTATCATAACAAAAAATATCATTATGACATAATTGACATAATTGACAAAAAAGCCGGTTACGACTACAATTTGCCGCCTTAAATAATAGAGCTCTAATGAGCTTTTTAGCAATAGCATCGGATATTTATCCTTTATTAGACTGGAGAAGAATAATGGAAAAAAAGATACAGATTACAATTGATGGAAAAGAAATTGCTGCCAAACCAGGGCAAACCATTCTGGAGAGCGCTACCGAAAACGGTATTTTCATACCAACCCTGTGTCATTACTCCCGGACAACAAACGTAGGAGCCTGCCGCGTTTGCGTAGTAGAGGTGGAAAAGGCCCGATCGCTTATCGCTTCCTGCTGCATGCCGGTGAGCCCGGGCATGGTTATCCGTACGGACACAAAACAAGTGCGTGCTGCCCAAAAAATGATCGTGGAGCTTCTCTGGTCATCAGGTGATCATAATTGTTTGACCTGCGAACAAAACGGCCAATGCGAACTGCAGAATTTGATTTACTGGCTGAAGATAGACGAGCCTCGTTTCCCGATAAACTCCCCCGGTATTGCTATGGAAAATTCCAATACCATGATCCAGCGTGATCTCAACAAATGCGTCCTTTGCGGACGATGTATTCGAGCCTGCAATGAAATACAGGTTAATGAAGTACTTGATTTCTCCATGCGCGGCTCTCATGCGAAAGTTGGGCCGGCTTTCGATGCTGATTACATTGATTCTTCCTGCGTCTTTTGCGGCGAGTGCTTACAGGTATGTCCCACAGGCGCCATCACCTACAGGCAGGCCAAATTTGCCGGCCGCCCGTGGGAAGTAAACAAAGTAAAAACGACCTGCACTTATTGCGGAGTTGGTTGCCAGATGGATCTCTTTGTTCATGAGGGGAAAATCGTTAAAGTGTCGGGAAACCGCGAATACGGTAAGCCCAACGAAGGAAGCCTGTGCGTTAAGGGACGTTTCGGCATGGATTTTATTTCTCATACAGACCGCCTGAAAAAGCCATTAATCCGCCGCAATAAAAACGAAGATTTAAAAGAAGCAAGCTGGGAAGAAGCCTATCAGTTCATCGCCGATAAATTAACCGCTACCAAAAAGTCAAGTGGCGCGGACAGTATCGCGGGACTTTCTTCCGCCCGTTGCACCAACGAAGAAAATTATCTCTTTCAAAAATTTATGCGCGCGGTAATCGGCACCAATAATGTCGATCACTGCGCGAGGCTCTGACACTCTGTTACAGTGGCCGGTCTGGCCGCAGCATTCGGCAGTGGAGCAATGACTAATTCCATCGAAGAACTGGAATATACCAATCTTATTTTAGCCACAGGCACCAATACTACGGAAAACCATCCTGTCATCGGCATGAAAATCAAGCGGGCGGTTCGCCAACAGGGGGCAAAGCTTATTGTTATCGATCCGCGAAAAATTGATCTGGTTAAATATGCCGATATCTGGCTGTGTCAAAAACCGGGAACAGATGTGGCAGTCTTCAACGGTTTGATGAATGTAATAATTACTGAAGGCCTTTATGCTGCAAAATATGTAGAAGAACGCACCGAGGGCTTTGATGCTTTGAAAGCGACAGTAGAAAAATATACACCGGATTACGTGGAAAAAATATCCGGCGTACCGGCCGATGATTTAAGAAGGGCGGCCCGTTTATATGCCAAGGCCAATAAAGCCAGTATAATCTATGCAATGGGACTGACTCAGCATATCAGCGGCACAGATAATGTAAAAACTGTTGCCAACCTGGCGATGCTCTGCGGTAATGTCGGGATTGAAGGCGGCGGTGTAAATCCGTTACGCGGTCAAAACAATGTTCAGGGCGCCTGTGATATGGGTGGATTACCTAATGTTTACCCAGCATATCAGCAAGTCGCCAATGAAGATGCCCGGAAAAAATTCGAAACTGCCTGGCATGCAACCTTATCGCCCAAGCCGGGATTAACGCTCATGGAAATCATGAATGCCGCAGGTCTAGGTCAGATTAAAGCTCTTTATATAATGGGTGAAAACCCGCTGATGTCCGATCCTGATTTGCATCATGTTAAAGAAGAACTGAAAAAACTGGATTTGTTAGTCGTACAGGATATTTTCTTAACCGAAACGGCACAAATAGCTGATGTTGTAATGCCATCTGCCAGCTTTGCCGAAAAAGACGGTACATTCACCAATACTGAACGCCGCGTTCAACGCATTAGAAAAGCGGTTGATGCACCGGGAGAGGCAAAACCGGATTGGGAAATAATTGCCGGGATTGCCACGCAAATGGGCTATCCCATGCAATATTCGTCGGCGCAACAAATCTTTGAAGAAATCACTTCCGTAACTCCCAGCTATGCAGGAATTACTTATCGAAGAATTGAAAAAGAAGGCCTGCAATGGCCCTGCCCAACTAATGATCACCGCGGTACAAAATTTCTGCACAAAGACAGTTTTTCCCGTGGTCGCGGACTTTTTCATGCAATCGATTTTATACCACCGGCAGAACTACCAGATGCCGATTTTCCGCTTATTCTATCCACAGGCCGTGTTATCTACCATTACCATACGGGTACAATGACCAGACGTGCCCAGGGGCCAAGCGAACGTTGTCCGGAAAGCCTGGTGGAAATTAATCCCTTTGATGCAGATAAATTAGGCATCTGTGAAGGACAAATGGTTAAAGTAACATCGCGCCGCGGTACGCTGACTGCTCGAGCCCAAATAACAGGTAAAAGTCCGCAGGGAGCAATATTTATGAACTTCCACTTTGCAGAAGCGGCGGTTAATTTATTGACTAATCCTGTTTTGGATCCGACAGGCAAGATTCCCGAATACAAAGTCTGCGCCGTGAAACTGGAAGCGGCCTGATTCTTAAAACACCTGAACATTGTACTAACATAAAACATAATAAAAAACTGAATATGCCCCTTGCAAGGGGCATATTCTTTATGTATAAGACGCAGGGTCATTCAAATATTTTTCGACGCGATAAAAAACCATTTGTCTTACACAAGCGGATGTTTTCTTTAAGTGTCGCCAAATACATTTTAAGCTTTGAATAAAAGCAAGGGAGGAATTAAAATATGGCTAATGAGAATTTGGAAAGTAAGCGCTGGTTTATTGCGCTTGCAGGTGTCGTTATCATGCTGATTTTGGGCACCGTTTACGCGTGGTCGGTTTTTGTTAAACCCATCGTAGCCGCCCAGGGCTGGGAAATGAAAGTGGTTTCCCGTGTTTTCATGTTGATTATCGGCGTCATCGGTATTTCCGCCGCATTTGGCGGTATCTTGGTGGACAAGAAAGGACCGAAATTTGTCGCGATCCTGGGAGCTATTCTTTACGGCACTGGCGTTTTGCTGGGCGGCATAGCTCTGCATACCGGCAGCTTCTGGTTTCTTTTAATCGGTTACGGCGTTATCGGTGGTATCGGAAACGGTCTTGCCTATGTGGTGCCGATTGCCACATTGATCCGCTGGTTTCCCGACAAGCGCGGTTTGATAACCGGTCTGGCCGTTATGGGATTCGGCTTCGGCGCATTCTTTATTGGTATGATTATACCAGGCCTCATCAATAAAGTCGGTGTGGCCAATGCGTTTTTAGTGCTGGGTGCTATCTATCTGATTCTTAATTTACTTGCTTCTATTACCCTGAAAAATCCGCCTGCGGGCTGGCTTCCCAAAGGCTTTACTCCTGCCTCTACTACCGTCAGTGCGGCCGATTCTTTCAGTTGGACCGAAGCAAGCAAAGCGCCTCAATGGTATATGCTCTGGTGTATGCTCTTTCTGAACGTCACTGCCGGCATGGGTCTTTTATCCAAACTCTCACCGATGGCACAAGAAGTTATTAAATTCGCCCAAAACATTGATGATCCGGCAAAACTGGCCATCATGGGCGGCGGCGTTCTGGCCACGGCCTCTATCTTCAATGGTCTGGGCCGCCTTTTCTGGGCCGCCGTATCCGATAAGATCGGCAGGAAAGGCACCTACATGGTGATGTTCCTCACGCAGGCGATTCTTTACATCCTTCTTCCTCAGATTACCAGCGTACTTGTTTTTACAATCATCGCCTGTTACCTTTTGTCATGCTTGGGTGGTGGTTTTGCCGTCATGCCGGCTTTTGCAGCCGACTCTTTCGGTCCAACCTATATCGGCAAGGTTTACGGCTTTCTATTGACAGCCTGGGGTGCGGCGGGAGTCGTGGGTGGATTTGTCTTTGCGCAATTTGACAAGCAGCAGTCTCTCTATACGGCAGCAGGATGCTTGATCCTCGGGTTCTTTATCGCTATGATGTTTAAACGGCCCAAACCTGTTTCTTATTACAAGAAAGCTTAATCAGCCAATTTTTTCTTAATCGTACCTTAAAAAGCGTCGCAATTATGCGGCGCTTTTTTTTGAGAATAACTTGACAACACTGAAGATATTCTGGTATCAAAAATCACACAGGTGATGGAGTTCACCTTATAACCGCCTTTGCCGCTGATTTAAAAAGGCAATGCAGCTTCAGGCTTGACACATTTGTTACATCTCTTTTGAGTTTGGAATTGGAGTGTAGATTGCCATTTCAAACAATCATAGATTCCTCATGCTACTGGCAGGAAATTACGGCTGCATAAACAATCGAGACAAACCGTGCCGCGTAAAACAAAAAGCGGTTGAATAAAATTCTCCAATCGCCGGAAAGATCATAATAGTGCAGGTATGATGTTAATTTCTATGATGAAGTTAATTCTATTTTTGATAAATGTCACATTTTCCTGATCTCTCATCAAGGACAACATGAATGTCAGTATATGGAACCGCCCATATTGTCTTTTTTTCGAGAGGAGCAGATTGGGCGGGTTGATACATTACTGCGGTAATTATAGCCAATCCTGACTGTTTATAGGAGTCACGACACGCGCTATAAGTCCAAGGAGTCACGTGGTCGTATGAGGTGGAGAAGAAATCCCAATAGAAGATATAGAAGCTTTGGCCCCCGCCTTTGCAATTATTTGTAAAACAAAGTTTTTGCCCAGCCTCGCTCGGTATTGTGAAAATCAATGTCAGGGTCAGTGCGATAATGGGCACAATCATTTTCATGTAATTTTCCAACTTCATAAGCTTATTCCTCCTTTATTTTTTGATAAGATCTTCCTTTTTGTGGGGGGAGCATAGGAAGCGCGGCCTTGTATGTCAAGAAAATCTTGACCGTAGTCCATAAACGAATTTCCATTTGAAGTGTAGCATTTTCGTCGGTGCTTACATTTTGCGTATATAAGGAAGCTATACGCCTCCCTGCACCCAAAAGAAAATGACCAAATAACAAAATTACCAAATAGCCTATTTGCCTGAACGCACCGGGAGGGCCCGGTTGTTGCGTCTGGTGGTGGACTGGGGGCACCAACCCTGCTCGCCATAGACGAAACCGAAGAGGGCACCATCGGAACCGCGCGTTTCCGATGCCCAAACATACTCTGCGGTTTTCTTTATTACAGATCCATAGGCGCCGCTGTTACGCAGTTGCCCCAGCTCATCAGTAGTCGGCATCCGCCAGCCGGATTTCCCGCCACCGTTATATCCCTCACAATAGCTCTTGGCAGCAAACCAGTTAACCTCCGAACCGTTATCCTTATCCGCCCACATCAGGCCCGTTTGTGTGTCCGTAACGGTGCCGTTTTTGTTGTTTACAAAACGATCCGCTTCCGCATCCTCTGCGGAAACAAAAGACCCCAAAAACAATACCATACAAACCAAAACCAGAATCCTTTTCATTATGATCTCTCCTTTTCTTATATTTAAGTTATTCATCTGTACAGCAATCTATGTGCCATTTACTCATAACCAGCATTGCAGGGTGTTTGCAAGATTTATTTTCTCTGGGGAAGTTCATGCCTGCCAACTTTGTGGGCAGGGGTGCCAACTTAGTTGGCAGTGGATTAATTCTGCTGATTAGCGATTGTAAGACTGCATAAGGAAGGTAATATCATTTCTGTGGATTTCAGGAAGCAGTGCCTGCGGTCTGCACCTACAAGTCCTTACCGTACACCACACGATGACAGCAATGATTACGGAAAGAATGGAGACCCTTTGACCCCCTTCTCCTTCTTCAAACCAATCATTTGTTACATTGCCCGAGAGCGCCATTCTGACATTTAGACCCGTCTGTCCAGGTCGCCCCGCTCAGGTCTGCCCCTTTCAGGAGCACTCCGGTCAGGTTTGCGCCGCTCAGGTTTGCTCCGTTCATGTACACCATGAACAGGTCTGCCCCACTCAGGTTTGCCCCACTCAGGTCACAATCTGGACATTGTTTTGTAGTCGTTAGTTTCTGTACATCAGCTTGACTAAACGCATAGAGACTGGCTGTAAATAAAACAGCGACCATAATAAGTGTAACCGTGATTGATAAGAATAGTTTCTTCATATGCTCGTCCTCCGTGAAAAATAATTGGCTGGTCATGTACCTGTGGTAATCGCAATATCCGTGCCTTTATTTGTATCAATCGATATCCCGGTTTAGAGCAGGCCGTGAAAGCCCCGCGGGCTTTAGTCAACTCAAAGCTGACCATCTCCACCCAGCTCGAACCCCTGCCCGTCGGGTACTTATGGAACGGCCTGAGCGTGCCACTCACCTCGATTGCGTGGACCGAGAGCGGACCAGCAAAGGGGTGTCAGGCATTAATTATATTTATTATGGATTCAAATCCAGCATTTTTATTGTGGTTTAAGTTCCGTGGATTTCAAGGAAGGCCTAAGCTGAAAATCCGATTTGCTGAATTTCTAAGATCGTCTAACCATCTGATTCACTGTCACCATCCACAAATATACGTTTTTCGATGCTGGATTGAGGTGAGGATTGCCAGTTGTTAACTACTGTATTTCAGAAGCATCGAATTTGTTATGAAATTGATTTTCCCTTTTCATCCAGCGTATCGCGAATAACCCCGGAAAGTGCTCTCTTTGTGAGCGGTT
>CAZYIE010000033.1:37198-39906 GCA_964646755.1 uncultured Smithella sp. | reverse complement strand
GGTGGTGACTATAATGCGATTGTTTTTTTATGTCAATATTTTTTCTTCAAAAAATATGGGGAAAATAATCTTTATGAAATATTCGGAAGCGAAACCGGGGCGCGTTTTTATCCTTCGTCTGGAGGACGGCGAGATCGTTCACGAAGTCATCGAAGCATTCGCTGCAAAGCAGTCGATCCGGGCGGCCTCTCTCATCATTCTCGGCGGCGCCGACGCAGGCAGCAGGCTCGTCGTCGGACCGGAAAAGGGCCGCTCCTCACCGATCGTTCCGATGGAACATATCCTCGACGATGTCCGGGAAGTCACGGGCACGGGAACCATCTTTCCCGATGACGAGGGAAGTCCGATTCTTCACCTCCATATGGCTTGCGGCCGCAATTCATCGACGGTGACAGGATGCATTCGTCAGGGGGTCAAAGTCTGGCATGTGATGGAGGCAATCCTCTTCGAGCTGACTGACACATCGGCCCGTCGCCTTCCCGATCCTGTGACAGGGTTCAAACTGCTTATTCCCGGCTGAGTTTATCGTAGAGCATCATGATCGTATTAACATAAACCGCGCTGCGGTTGTAAAACCACACTGCTTTTCTCTTCTGATCAATCGGGGCGTCCTCCGCCCAGCCGAATATCTTCAGATAATGCCCCATGCTGAATTGCGCGTCCGCCAGATTGAAGGGACTGACAATTCCGTCGCCGTCACCGTCAATGCCGAAAAGCCAGAAAGAAGAAGGCAGAAATTGCGCCGGTCCCAGTGCCCCGGAAAATGAACCGGTAATAGTGAAAGGATCGACGCCCAACTTATTAGCGATATGGACAAGATGAGAAAGCTCGCCTACCGCCCATTGTGCTTTTCGTTTCGCCCGGGTAATCATTGCTTCGTCATAAAGCTGCGGATATGCCTCCGCATAAAGGGCCTGCACTTCTTGCAAATAGTCCGGATTCAGTAAAAAGGCCAGATTGGCGTAGGCGTTAACCACATTATGGGGCATCGGATAGGTTCCCAGCCGGGATTCAATAATCAGAATGGCTGTAATGATACGGGGAGACGTTCCGAAACGTTTCTCGACATCCGACAAGCAAGCGGCGTGCTCCTTCATGAAAGCTCTGCCCCGCGCAATTTGCCGGGGAGTCACTTCCATAACATCGGGCTTCTGCGCCATGCCCTTTGGACTGGAATAAAAAAGGTTCTTGACGATAAAATCCGGACGAATGGATATGCGGGGATCATACATAATGCTTTGCGCCTGCGACTGATCAATCCCTTCGGCAATCAACTGGCCTGCGAGATACTCTCTTGTTGAATCACTCACTGACCAGGCGAATGTGGGCAGCAGAAAAATGATGCCCAGAAACAAAAGATATAAAACTGACTTTCTCACGCCATCCCCGCTTCAATCCGTTTAATCATACCAATAATTTACGGCTTAATATTACCTTTCACAATCTTTTTAGGCAAGCTTATTTGCTGATTACCCGAAATACTTGCCAGACGTGAAGTTTCTTGATAGAAACATTTTCAGAATTATTAGCAGACCGAAAGGAAACAGGAAACATGCTCACCGAAAACAAACTGGGGAAATATGCCGAGGTGCTCCTCTGGGCGCTGAAGACGGCGAAAAAAGCAGCTCTGAAGAAAAATGAAATCGTCCTCATCCAGTACGACCTGCCGGCGCTGAGCCTGGCCGAGATTCTCTACGGGCGGCTGCTCGATCTCGGCATGCGCCCGGTGCAGCGTATGGCTGCTACCTGCGGCATGGAGCACAGCTTCTATTCGAAGGCCAACCCCGGTCAGCTTACGTTTATCGCCCCCGGCGACGAAGAACTCTACAAAAACATCAACGGCAGAATTTATCTGCACGCACCGCAGTCACTGACACATCTCAAGGATATCGATCCGGCAAAAATCGGCAAGGCCATCGTCTCGAGAAAACCCCTCAAGGATATTCTCGACCGCCGCGAAGAGTTGCGCAAATATAGCTGGACGCTCTGCATCATCCCCACGGAGGAAATGGCCCGCCAGGCAAAAATGAATCTGGCGCAATATACGGCGCAGGTCATCAAGGGTTGTTATCTCGATAAGAAAGATCCTGTTGCCGAATGGGAAAGGATTCACCAGGAAGTAACCGCCATTAAAAAGCGGCTCAGTTCGCTGCCAGTCAAATATTTCCATATGGAATCAGCCAGGATGGATTTGAGGATTACACCCGGCGAAAAGCGCAAGTGGGCAGGCGTCTCCGGCCATAATGTGCCGAGTTTTGAACTCTTTGTCTCACCCGACTGGCGCGGTACGGAAGGGGTCTATTTTGCCAATCTCCCCTCCTTCCGCAGCGGCAACTACATCGAGGATGTCCGCATTACCTTTGCTAAAGGGCAGGCCGTTAAAATCGAGGCCAAACAAGGCGAAGAGTTTGTCAAGAAGCAGCTGGCCATGGATGCAGGCGCGCGCCGGGTGGGAGAATTCTCGCTGACGGACAAGAGGTTTTCCCGGATCGACCGTTTTATGGCTGACACCCTCTTCGATGAGAATTTCGGCGGCAAAGAGGGCAACTGTCATATCGCGCTGGGTTCATCATATAGCGATACCTACACGGGCAACCCGGCGCAACTGACCACCGCATTGAAGAAAAAACTGGGCTTTAACGATTCGGCGCTCCACTGGGATCTCGTCAACACTGAACAAAAGACGGTGACGGCGCAGCTGACGAACG
>CAZYIE010000033.1:31612-37188 GCA_964646755.1 uncultured Smithella sp. | reverse complement strand
CGGCAAGAAAATGATCATCTATGACCGCGGCATATTTAAAATTTGAGACAGGAGCGTGAATCAAAATTTCTTCTGAGCAGAGTTTTGTTGAATTTATCGCCGACCAGATGAGGGATGCCGGACAAATTACATACAGGAAAATGTTTGGCGAGTACGCCATCTATTGCAACAGTAAAGTTGTAGCGCTTGTTTGCGACAATCAACTTTTTGTAAAACCGACGGAAAACGGAAGATCGTACATCGGCAATGTATGTGAAGCCCCGCCGTATCCCGGGGCTAAGATGTATTTTCTGATAGAAGATGCCTTTGAAGATCGGGAATGGATCAGCGATTTAATCAAGATAACAGCAAAACAACTTCCGCTGCCCAAACCAAAAAATAAGTAAATGACATTCAAATACGCTTTCTTTTCTATTGCACCAATTTTCAATCACGATGTAATCTCACTTTTAACTTAGCGCTTCTATAAAAGTCAGAACATTTTGCTAAAACTGTATGCTTTTTTATGTCTTGCTTTTTTTATAGTGCCTTGATAATTTATATCCATAGACAGAAAGGGACTTCTTATGTTGCCAAAGGAAACTCTGCACAAAGAGATTGACGCATTACCCGAAGAGTTTACAGAGGAAATTTATTTTTTTGTAAACTACTTAAAAAGCAGACATCTTAAAGAACAGATGGAAACCACCTTACTTAGTGAATCTGCCTTGAGGAAAGATTGGTTGTCTGCTCAAGAGGATGAAGCATGGCAAGATTTATAAAAGGCGATGTGGTTGTCGTGCCGTTTCCCTTCTCCGACTTAACCGAGGCAAAAAGAAGACCTGCGCTCGTTATCGCCGAACTCTCCGGTGATGACTTAATTTTATGTCAGATAACCAGCCAGAATATCAATGATGTTTATTCAATCGAGCTTACCAATAATGACTTTGAATCTGGTAGTTTGAACCAAAATAGCAACATCAGGCCTAATCGTATTTTTACTGCCGACAAGAAGATTCTGCTTTACAAAGCGGGTCATCTCAAAAAAGAAAAGATCAGGGAAACAATAGATAAAATTATTGTAATTTTAAATAAATAATAAGTACGACCAACTGCTGTTAAGAAAACGAAGCGTTTTCCCCCACACACAGAGCCTCCCCCTAAAAATAAAAACGGCGATTTACGACTATCAACCAGCCTGATGAATCAATCTGGCTCCGGGATAGGGAACTTCAAAACAGGGAATATTTGTGCAGCCCAGAGAGCCGATAAAGGCCGTCTTCCTGTTTTCTCCGCCAAAGCAGATATTTGTCGGTGTGCGCAAAATCTTTCCTGCCGGATCTTCCAGAAACATCTCTAATTCTCCGTCGGGATCGATATAACCGATAGCATTGGCCGCGGGAAAAGCTATCCAGAGATTCCCGGCTTCATCAAAAGCAATGCCGTCGGGGAAACCACTGGGGCCAAGAATTTCCGGACCATAAACTTCTCTTGCCCCCAGAGAACTATCCTCATTTATCGGAAAACGCAGGATACGCCTCAGCATAGTCTCGGCAACATAAACAACTTTTTCCGCCGGATCAACAGCTAAGCCATTGGCAAAGCAGATGCCATTCGCGACAATCTGCGGTTCTCTATTATCGGCAATAAGGACCAGGCAACCGTCCGGGACAGGCGCGCGCAAAGAGGAATCGATACCGGGGTCATCCGTGGAGTTCGACACCCAAAGCCGCCCTTGAAAATCAAGACAGGGAAAATTGGGCGTGTACATCCTCTTGCCTTGGGCTTCTGTCATCAACACCAAATGACTTCCATCGCCTGATAATAATTGGACCTCACCGTTGCCGATATTGGCAACAATGCAGTTCCCTTTTTTATCAATACAAATTCCATTTGGTGTTCCGCCCAGTGTCCCGAAGAAAGAAGTACTGCCATTTCCGTCAATCCGCGCACAGCATCCCCGAGCGTCTGCCGCGTAGATATTCCCCTCATCTGTCGCCATAACACCTTCCGGCCGCAGCAATCCATTGCCTATTGTTTTTACCTTATCAATACTAATTTTCATAACGCCGGATTTCATCCAGAAATGTATCCCCGTAGAGATTGAGCTTATGTTCCCCGACTCCGCTGATACCGAGCATCTCGATGGCATCCCGGGGCCGCAGGGCTGCCATTTCCAATAGCGTCTTGTCGGAAAACACGACATAAGCAGGCACATTATTTTCATCCGCCAGCGCCTTTCTCAACGCTCGCAACCGTTCGAAAAGCCCGTCATTTGCCGCTTGCTTTTGCGGAACCGCCGCTACGGTTTCGAGATTCTTTTCTAATTGAGTAGGCTTGGTCAGCAGAACATCCATCTGCGCCTGGAGAATTTTACGGCTCAATTCGTTTAACTTTAGCGCATAACCGTCATCGTAAGCGATATCCACAAAACCGGAATTCAAAAGCTGGTAGATATAATCCACCCAGTCGTTATATGTAATATCCCGTCCAACACCGAATGTTTTTATCAGGTCATAACCGTTTTCCCGAATATGTTTATTATGCGAGCCGCGCAGAATGCCGATCAACGTGGTCATGTTGATTTTTCCACCTGTGCGGGCGACAGCCGATAAGGCTTTTTGCGCGATAATGGTCCCATCTATTCTTTGCGGCGGATTTTTGCAAACATCGCAGTTGCCGCAGTCGCCCGGCGGTTGCTCGTTGAAATAACTAAGCAGAATGCGGCGGCGGCAAATATCAGCTTCCGCGTAGCTTTTGATACGCTCGAGCTTGGCCAAAAGCAACTCTTGTCTATCCGGCGATGAATCGCCAATCATGTCATGATGTGCTTTAACGTCGGCGTAACTGTAAAACAGCACAGTATCGGCTGGTAAGCCGTCGCGCCCGGCCCGCCCGATTTCCTGATAATAACTTTCGATATTTTTCGGCAGACTGTAATGAATAATCCAGCGGATATTTGATTTATCGATGCCCAGCCCAAAGGCAATGGTCGCACAGATAATTTGAATTTTGTCCCGGATAAAGGCATCCTGGATTTTGCTGCGCTCTTCATTGCCCATCCCGGCATGGTAATAAGCCGCGCGATAGCCTCGATCCAGTAGCTTCGCCGCCATATTTTCAGTCATCTTGCGGCTCAGACAGTAAATTATTCCCGGCTGGTTTTTTCTTCTAGATAAAAAACGTAAAATCTGCTCGAGGCGTTTGCGGCCTGAATACACCGCCAAGCTGAGGTTTGGCCGGTCAAAAGAAGCAATGAACTGATATTTTTCCGCTATCTCCAACTGCCGCAGAATGTCTCTACGAATCGCATGATCCGCCGTAGCGGTGAGCGCGAGGAGAGGAACATCCGGAAACTTTTTTCTTAAGCCATGCAGTTTCATGTAATCTGGACGGAAATCGTGCCCCCAGGAAGAAATGCAATGAGCCTCGTCCACTGCAATCAGAGAAATACGCAACTTCTGCAAAAAACTGATTGTGGATGCAGCCGCCAGCCGCTCCGGTGAAAGATAAAGCAGTTTCATGCCGCCTTGAAGGCAAAGCCCTGTAATCCCGGCACTTTCCTCATCAGTCTGGGTGCTGTTGAGAAATGCCGCGGCAATACCGTTGGCCTGAAGTGCATCAACCTGATCTTTCATTAAAGCAATCAGCGGCGATACGACAATCGCCGTGCCTTCCATAAGGAGCGCTGGAATCTGAAAACAGATGGATTTGCCGCCGCCCGTCGGCATCAAAACCAGTGCATTTTTACCGGCCAATACATGATCGATTATTTCCGCCTGGAGCGGATAAAAGGTCTCATAGCCGAAGTATTTTTTCAGGGCCGCTTGTTTCTTCATGATTGACTTCTTTGGATTGCCACGGCGCGCGAGGCGCGCCTCGCAATGACAACTTTTTCCATCTTCAGTCCTCAGCCTTCTACCTTTTTCATGTTTCCATCCCTTCGATAAATGCCAGGACATTTTTACCCAAAACAGCATGGTTATAGCCACCTTCCAGGATACCAAAACAGCCGCCATTGTTACGCCGCGCTGTTTCCCGCACTAGCACTCCCATATATTTGTAGTCTTCCGTTTTCAAAAGTCCGCCCCAATCCTGCTCATGATTATCGAAACCGGCGGAAACGGCAATCATATCCGCATCTGTTTGTTTGAGCTTCGCCTCGACGCTTTTTAAATATTCATTACGGTCCGACGCTGTTGGATTGAGAATCGATACATATCCCTTACTGTCCAGAATATTTACATTGCCATCGCCATAGTGCAGATCAAAATCAAGAACAAAAGCTTTTTTGATTTTCCCCTCACGATGCAATTTCTCCAAAGCGATGGACATATTATTGAAATAACAAAAGCCCCAGGCGTTTCCCGCTGAGGCGTGATGACCGGGAGGACGAATCACGGCAAAGCATGGTTCGGCAAGAGCCGTGTAAGCAGCCAGTATTGCCCCGCCTGCGGCCAGTGCAGCAATATCATACACACCTTCACGCTCGACATCTCTTAGATGATGAGGAGTGTGCACTTTCAGAATGTCTTCCTCGGAGGCAGGTACGGGTTCCAGATAAGTTACCTTGCCACCCAATGCAAACTCTATCGCTTCAATTCTTCCGGCGGCAGACGCAGGATCAGTCGAATAAACTTGTTTATAATCTTCGGAATAAACGACCTTCATACAGAGCCTCCTTAAAATAGGCTGAAGACTGAAGGTGTTTAGGCTGAAGGGAAAAACGTCAGCCTTCAGTCTTCAGCCTATAAACCCAATTTCCTTCAATGCCGTCAGCGTGTTTTTCGCCACCGGCAACGAACTTAATTCTTCCGGTTTAAGCCAGCGGGCCTCTTCGGCGTCATCGGCTCCTTTTGGTTCACCCGATAAATATTGCCCGGCAAAATCAACAACGACAAAGTGAAACTTAATTTTTCCGCTCTCATCGCGTTCGAAAAAATCAAAGACATAAACGCATTTTCCGACTTTTATAGTTATGCCTGTTTCTTCTAATATTTCCCGGGCGGCACATTCCCGCATCGTCTCACCCAATTCTAAGGTTCCGCCGGGAATAGCCCATAAGCCGCGGCTCGGTTCTATCCCGCGTTTCACCAGTAATATCCGTCCTTCATGAATGGTAATCGCCCCCACACCAACACGCGGAACCAAAGGATAACTATTGCTGTGCTTTTGCTCCATCTATTATTTACCTCTATCCAATCGGAAGGAAAAACGACTTTCTACCCAGGGTTCAAGCTTTCCGTCGAACACTTTTTCCACAAATTTTACCCACCTGTTTTTTCCCATCAATAGCACTGTCGAGGAGCGGGTGCCATAACTGGGACTTTCGATAAATATTGCGGATAGAAGTCTTTCCCATTCCAGACCAATACCGGTTGAAGGAAGTTTATTGTCCGGAGCAATCTTGCGATCAGCCAGAAGCGCAAAGAGAGCAGCTTCCAAATCAGTTCCCTTTTTATTAATAGCCGCAAACAATGCTTTCTTGCCGCGCACAACTTTCGGCCAGGGACTATCCAAAAGACGATTGCTCAGGCCATAAATTCCAGCCGGAAGCTTTTGCTGCTCCCCCCGGTTGGAATAGAAAAACAGGTCTG
>CAZYIE010000033.1:31013-31476 GCA_964646755.1 uncultured Smithella sp. | reverse complement strand
CAAATCAAATTGAAGCCATTATATAGATCTGCCTTTCGGGAAATCTTTTTAATGTAAGCCGCTGCGCTCAAAGAACCACGTAAATAATTTTTAATCAACTTGCCGCGCGACGGAGCAATGGTTTTAAATGCCGCCGGATCACGGTAATTGGTTATGGCGGCAAACTTACCGTCTCTGTTAATGCCCAGCCAGGTGCCGCCTTCTTTTAAATCGCGACCGGCGAGGATTTGCGGGGCAGCTTCCCAGAATTCAACAGACGACGATGGCCGCTCATAAAATTCGTCGCGATTGGCCGCCACAATTAAAGGGTATGCTGGATGAACTTTATAGGCGAAAAGTATCAGGCACATAATACAACTCCATAGACTGAAGACAAGACCGACGACTGAAGACTGTTAGGGTTTTTTGTGGGGCGCTTCGCGCCCGTTTATATTGGCCTTCAGCCTTTTTAAAATCTTTGTCA
>CAZYIE010000033.1:29997-30980 GCA_964646755.1 uncultured Smithella sp. | reverse complement strand
TGGTTTCTCCGGCGGAATGGTCAATAATCACATCGGCAAGATCATCTTGTTCCGTTGGACCAATATTGATTATAACAACTCCTGCCCGGGCGCTCTTGGCATACTGGGGCATGTATGCCGCCGGGTAAACAACCAGGGAAGAGCCGATAACGATGAATAAATCACATTCCTGCGCCGAATAAGTTGCCTGCTTTAAAACATTCTGGGGCAAGGCCTCGCCGAAAAAAACAACATCAGGTTTTAATATACCGTTGCAACTAGCGCAACCTGGGACATTATTCCCATCAGTATTTTTCTGAAGCATAAGATCCACCGGATATCTTTCCCCGCAATCAAGGCAAATCAACCATTGCATATTACCGTGCAATTCATACACAAGAGCAGGACTATTACCGGCCTTCTGGTGCAGGTTATCGACATTCTGCGTGATTACTGAACTCAGTTTCCCCATTTTCTCCAGTTCAGCAATAGCATAATGGGCGGCATTGGGGGCGGCATCAGCCATTAAACCGCCTTCCAGAAGAATCTTCCACATCTTCCTGCGTGTTTCCTTAGAACTTAAAAATTTATCAATCGTAAAATCGTCGGGGTCAAATCTAGACCATAGTCCACCCGGACTGCGGAAATCGGGAATGCCGGATTCTGTGCTCACGCCGGCGCCGGTAAAAATCACAATCCTTTTAGCCTGAGCAATCATTGCCGCTACTTGATTAATTTTATCTTCCATCAATGCGCCCTCTTTTAATATTTGCCAGTTAAAATACACCATGTCATTTTAAAATCAAAATAAAAAATTCATTTGTTTTTTGCGGAATGCCCGGCATTGACAAGTTCAGAACAATCCTTTATAGTTCCAACATATTCCAATCAGACAACAATAGGTATTAGCAATGGACAGTATGATGAACCACGAGGCAGTTCTTGTTGTTGATGATGATCCCCAGGCCAGTTTAATGATGACGGAGCTTGTGATCTCCTGCGGA
>CAZYIE010000033.1:10085-29987 GCA_964646755.1 uncultured Smithella sp. | reverse complement strand
TTTCAGTGCATGGCGGTAAATTGCAAAGATGCGGCGATGGACATTATCGAGAAGCAGCACTTCGATATTGTGATTGCCGATATCGAAACAATGGAAGGTCTTCACCTGATTTCCGATGTCCGCCAGATTCAATATGATGTTCCTTTCGTGGTCGTTACGGGTTACGGTAGTGGCTTTACATACGAATCAATTGTTACCGCCGGCGCCAATGATTTCATTAAAAAACCTTTTACACAGGCTGAGCTCAATAGTAAGCTTTACCGTATCCTGAAAGAACGTCGCCTGGCCTTTGATAACAGTCAGCTCTTAGCAAAAGAAATCGCGTCTAATAAAAAGATATCGAATCTTCTGGAGATCGCCCTTGATCTGACGGCAGAAGTAGAGTTTGAACACCTCTTTCCCCTGATTATCAGCCGCGTCACCAAAATCATGAATGCCGAACGGACAAGCCTGTACTTAATCGACTGGGAACGCAATGAAATCTGGACCACCGTTTCGGAAAAAATTGAGCATTTCTCCCTGCCTATCGGTGAAGGAATCAGCGGGTTTGTGGCCAAAACGGGAGAAACCGTCAACATCGCCGATGCCTGGAAACTGCCTAATTTCAAACGCGAGTTTGATATACAACAGAATTTCCGCTCAAAGGCCGTTTTGTGCATGCCGATTAACAACCGGTCAGGAGGGCGAATCGCCGTCATTCAAGTGATAAACAAACAGGGCGGCGGAGTATTTAACGCTGATGATGAGAATCTGCTGAAGTCGCTGGCCTCCCAGATGGCGATTTCCATCGAAAACGCTCAGTTGATCGATGAGCTCAAGCTTTCCTTTGAAAGTTCGATCCGCACACTTTCTGCAACAGTTGACGCCAGACACCGTTTAACCGCCGGGCACTCGGAGCGGGTAACGGAATACTCCCTGATGATTGCCCGCAGTATGGGCATCGGGCCGGAGGATGAAGAATTGCTCAAATATGCAGGCCTTCTCCATGATATCGGCAAGATCGGCACTAAAGACGCCGTACTCCTCAAATGCGGCCAGTTTACGCCGGAAGAACGGCTGGAAATGGAAAAGCATGCCGTAAGAACAAAAGAAATTCTCGATAATTTTCATTTCTCCAAAGCATTGTCACAGGTACCGTTCATTGCTTCTCACCATCACGAACGTTTTGACGGCAATGGCTATCCCGACAGACTACGGGGAGACGATATTCCCCTGTGCGCCCGAATTCTGGCAGTAGCGGATGTTTTTGACGCCCTGACATCGGCCCGTGATTACCCGAAATATACGGAGACGGAAACGATGAGTTACTCCCCCATGCCCCTGTCCAATGTTCTCAGCATTCTAAGAAGCGGCGCGGGTAATCAATTTGATCCTGCGGTGGCAGCCGCATTCCTGGAATGCATGGCGGATGCCTTGCTGAAATACCGGGGAGAACATTTCCCCCCCGCCTATGTTGATGAGACTATCGAAAACCTCCGGAAAGCTTGAGCAGGAAAGAAATAAAAGGGATAGTTGATTTTCCCTTGACATTTTCCATCTGTTTTCCCATCATCGGATGAGATTAACGAGCAACTTGGGAGTAGTGATAAATTGCTGGAAACAACAAAAATAATATTTCGCACTCATGCTATTAGGAGAATGTTATGAAATGTGTAATCTGTAAACACGCCGAAACCGTATTGGGGAAAACAACCGTTACACTGGAGCGCGATGGATTCACATACGTTGTCAAAGACGTCCCCGCTCAGGTTTGTCCCAACTGTGGCGAAGATTATGTTAATGAAAAGATTACATCAGAATTGCTTAAAGCTGCCGAGCAGATGATCAAAGCAGGCACGCTTGTAGATATTCGTCAATATCAGGCGGCGTAAACGTAAATATTTTCTATACCTGATCTTGCTATCGTTTGAGGCCTTTCTCTCGTCATTCCGTCGAAGGACGGAATCCAGTGACTTACTGAAATCAGGAGGCTTTGTTAATGAACAGAAATACTTTCACCACTTTAACATTCTCACTTTTAATCGCAATTTTATCTTTCCTTTTATTTACAAATTCTGCGCTTGCCGAAATGAAAACTTTTATCAAGGAGTATACCTATCAGGCAAGTGAAGATGATAGTAGAAATTCAAGCCGTGTAACTGCAATGAGAGAAGTAAAACGATGAGGCGTATTATATATACATACGTTGAGGAACCCGCATGCGCCGGTCTAAGAGCCGACAAATAAGAAAATATTCGCGACGGTTGTTCTATTTATTGATCTTGCACAGCTAACAATCGCCATTCCTGGATTGCCGGATCAACCGGCATTCGCCGGTCTACGATTCCGGCAATGACAGCTACGAGGAAGGGTATTCAGAACAGTTTCTTTGCTGCCTGCTCTATCGCTTCTTTTAATTGCGTTCCATCTCCGGATTGCAAAAGAGCACGCATATCGGTCAGAGTTTTTTTGTAGCGATCTAACATATTCAGCGTTGCGGGATTTTGGGCGATGATGTCCGTATAAAGCCCCGGGTTTTCGGTAAATACTTTTTTAATTATTTCCACCTTTGTCTGAAAAATCGGTGTGGAGAATTTATTGATTTCGGCAAGCTCAATCCCGGTTTGGGCCAGCACCAATCCCATAGAAATAGTATTGAGATGATTGAGCACCTGAACAATCACCATCATCTGGTCATGTTCGTCCGGAGTTTTATCTGTTACGACCAATCCGTTTTTCTGCAAAACACCTCTCAGCCAGGTCAGCCATTTACTACCCCTGGCCGGACACAGAACAACATTTTGTCCGGTAATATCCGTCAACAGGGGGCCAAAAAGAGGATGGCATCCGATAACTTCTGCCTTTGAGTAGGCGAGCATCAATTCCACAGGCTCTTTTTTGAGCGAGGTCAAATCCATTAAGAGCGCCCCCTCAGGCAGCAGAGGCCCGACCTTTTTGATCATCTCCGCGGTGGCTGAAATCGGGACGGATATGACGATGACATTACACAATTTCACCAGATCATTAATATCCATTGCTGATTTTCTTCCCCAGACATGGACGGCATATCCTTCATTTAGCAATAAATCGGCAAACCAGCGCCCCATGCCGCCGGTACCGCCGATAATACCAATGACAGCGTCTTTCATATTCGTGCCGCCTTCTGCCTCAGCCAGTGATCGGCTAAAACAATACTCACCATTGCTTCACAGACCGGCACAATCCTCGGCAGCACACACACATCATGCCTGCCCTGAATTTTAATTATCTGTTCTTTGCCCTGAATATTTATCGTCCTCTGCTCCCGGCCTATCGACGGCACCGGTTTACAATAAGCCCTCAGCACAATATCCTCGCCATTCGTGATGCCGGCAAGAATACCACCCGCATGATTACTGTTAAATCCATTTTCGCCCATTTGATCATTAACTTCAGAACCACGCCGACTGGCCACTGCAAAGCCAGCGCCAATTTCCACCGCCTTTACCGAACCTATACTCATTAATGCACAAGCAAGCTGGGCATCTATCTTATCAAATACCGGCTCGCCTAAACCTGCGGGACAGCCACGCACAATGATTTCCACAACACCACCTGTAGAATCACCTTCATAACGCAAGGCCGCCAGTTTTTCTTCCATAGCTTGAACAATTTCAACATCAGGGCAAAAAAGGATATTACTGCGTACCTGCTCGCGCAAATCATTGCCTTGGGGCATTTTGCTGCGATTGATTTCAATTCCGCCGATAGCCTGCGTATAGGCCAGCACTTCCATACCAACTGTACCAATGAGCTTTTCAGCAATGGCACCGGCGGCAACACGGGCGGCAGTTTCGCGGCCGGAGGCTCGCCCCCCTCCGCGCCAGTCGCGGTGTCCATATTTTTGCAGATAAGTAAAATCTCCGTGACCGGGACGAAAAATATCTTTTAATTCATTATAGGAAGAAGAGCGCGCATCGGAATTTCGGATTAAAAGCGAAATCGGCGTGCCGGTAGTCTTGCCTTCAAATATTCCGGAGAGGATCTCGACCCGATCGCCCTCCCCTCTTGTTGTCGAAGCAACATTTTTCACAGGCTTTCTACGGTCGAGCGCCTGCTGAATATCGGCATCTCTGATCTCCAGACCGGCAGGGCAGCCGTCAATAATTGCGCCCAAAGCTTCGCCGTGCGATTCTCCCCAGGTGGTTACCCGAAATAAATTACCAATAGTATTTCCCGCCATAATATTTTCCTTTAAAATATGATTCGTAAAAATTCTTCCACACCCTGACGCCAGCAGACCACGCCGGCAACAACATCCCCCTGTCATTCCCTTGCGAATGACAATGAGACAAGGGAATCCAGAGAAAAACAATGCTGGATTGCCCAATCAAGTTGGGCAATGACAGATGAGAATTGCGGCACAGTTTCTTCGCAGGCAAAACCATACTGACATCTTTGACTTTTCAGATCACACTTAAACGTACTATTAATTTTTTCCACAATCGATTTTAATTAAGCCTCCCTTTCTCTTCAAATACTCAACAATCTCCTCCACCACTTTTTCAGCGCTTTTACCTTCAGTTTTAACCACAAAATCGGCAGCCTTTTCATACAGAGGGATACGCTGCCGCAACACCGCAGTAGTTTCTTCAACAAGGCTGGCGACCGTAAATTGCGGACGTGTTACCTGGCTTTTAGCATCGGCTTCCAGCCGCTCAACAATATCCTCAAGAGGTGCGTCAAGCCAGACGACAACGCCCATCTTTTTGAGCAAATCAACATTTCCTTCGGACAGAACCGCACCACCGCCGGTGGCAACTACACACGCGGCTTCTTGCGCGAGCCTCGAAATTGCCTCTTTTTCCAGGGCGCGAAAATGGTCCCACCCGCAGCGGGCCACAATTTCTTTTATGGGCATACCCAGGCTCTCCTCCACCAGCAAATCGGTATCCCGGAAGGGAATTTTTAACTTAGCTGCCAGCAGCCTCCCCACCGTGGATTTTCCACAGGCCCGGTAGCCGATCAGAATCACCTGCATATCTTTTTTAACTCCTCCCAGAACCCCGGGAAAGATTTATCCACGCATTTTTTATCGTATATTTCGATCCCGGGAACAGCAAGCGAGGCCACGGCAAAACTCATGGCAATACGATGATCATTGTAAGTTTCAATTACTGCAGGCCTTGGACTGCCGCCCGAGATGATAATACCATCCGCAGTTTCGCAAGCTTCAATGCCAATGCGTTTTAATTGCGCAGCCAATGCATCGAGGCGATTGCTTTCCTTTAAACGCAAGTGAGCAACATTAGTGATAGCTGTTTTTCCTTTGCGGAAAGCACCAACCACCGCCAGCGTCGGCACCATGTCCGGCATATCATTTAAATCGAAGGTAAAGTCACCTTCCCGCATATTATCGCAGGCCACTTCTATCCAGGCATCTCCGAAAGCCAGCTTACATCCCAGTTCTTCCAGAATTTTCAGCAAACGCATATCGCCCTGTTTGCTCCTGGTTCCAACGCCATTAACTCGAACTGGCTTTTTCAAAATGGCTGCTGCTGCAAAAAAGTAGGAAGCACTGGAAGCGTCCCCTTCGATAAAATAGTCGCGACCCTTGTAAATTTTCCCGGCCTCGACGGAATACGCCTTAAGACCTGTTGCGCTGACCTTGGCACCAAAATCCCGCATGACGGAAATGGTTAAATCGATATACGGTGAGGAAACAATTTCCCCCTGCAAAGAAAGATCGATACCTTTTTTCGTATGGGGCGCACAAAGCAACAGCGCGGAGACATACTGCGAACTTTCGATGTTTTTCAATGTTATCCTGCCGCCATTCAGCCCGGCGGCATTAACAGTCACCGGAGGACAATTATTACGGCAGGAAACATCAACATCCATGCTCTGGAGCGCCTCGACCAATGGGCCAACCGGACGTTCACAAAGTCTTTCCCCCCCGGTTAAAACATATTTTCCGCTGCCCAGTGTTACCAGCACAACCAGAAAACGCAGCGCCGTCCCATTGTTTCCCAGAAATATTTCATTTCCACTATTGAGAATTTTTCCCGCCATCCCCGAAACAAAAAAACCACCGTCGGCGGAAACGATCTGCGCGCCTAATGCCCGTAGTCCATCGATAAGATAGAGGGTGTCTTGGGCAACAAGGGCATTGCTGATAAAAGAATTACCCTCGGCCAGTGCCGCCGCCACCAGAGCTCGTTGGGTCAGGCTCTTGGAACCGGGAATATGGATAGATCGGGCTGGTGATTTCATATTTTCTTCTTTATGCACCCTGGACCAACATTTTCTTGACTGTATTTTTCATCAATAGCCGGTTGGGCTCAAAACCTGTCCATAGTTTTATTTGTTCGGCACCCTGATGCACAAACATATCCAACCCCGGCAAAACATGACAGCCCTGCTGCCTGGCATCTTTCAGCAGTTTTGTTTCCAGTGGATTATAAATAACATCCATTACGTATTTATATCCGGCAAGTACACTGGAATCTACCGGCGATTTATCAACATGAGGATACATGCCCACCGGCGTAGTGTTAATCAGACAGTCCGCCTCTATTTTCCCGATCTCTTCCAAAGCATAAAACGGGCAGTCGAACTTGACTGCCAGAAGTCTGCCATTTTCCGCCGTACGATTTACAATAACCGGAAAACCGCCTTCCTGAATTATTCCGTAGGCCGCCGCCCTGGCCGTGCCGCCGGCGCCGATAATCACAAATTTTTTCCCCTTAATCGTCATCGCTTCCCGAAGGGCAGCAAGCAATCCCCGCCAGTCGGTATTGGCGCCCGTGAGACGACCATTGCTATTGATAATCGTATTTGCCGCTCCGATATTCAACGCATCTGCGGAAATATCATCCAGAAATTCCATAACAGCCGACTTAAATGGTATGGTCACACTCGCACCGCGAATATACATTCCTCTTATGCCCTGTACCGCCGCCGCCAGATCATATACGCAAAACGCATTATAGCGCCCTGCAATACCCAAATCATGGAGCGCTGCATTATGCATCAATGGCGAAAGACTTTGCCCTACCGGATTGCCCAATAAAATATAGTTTTTGGGTTGACTCTCCTGCCCGGGAAAAACCAGCGGCTTTTGCCGGGGGGGCTCTCCATTCAACAGTTTAGCAATTTGCCTCATCGCGGAAACAGTCAGTTGACCCGGCGCCGATTGTGTTCCCTGCTCCCAAGTCGCAAAATTCAGAAAATTACCCAGCAATGGCGCCATCACGCGACTGATCCGGCCAAGATCGCCCATACATAAGGAGATTATTTCCTGCAAATGTTTGCGGGCATAGGGTATCAAACTGAGCACCGGCAAATTATCTTCAGGCTTTGCGGCATAAGTAACTATCTTCACAACAGCAGGATTAAACTCCCGGCAGGAATTAAATATTCCCTTTAGCCGGGCAAGGGACGGAGTTCTTGTGAAATTGTGATAAGAAATTATAATTTTTGTCGAGTTGCCTCGTTTTTCGCAATGAGACTTTAGCTCCTCAATGGCATCATTACCTTCGGCGAGCTCAATATCAATGTAGTCGGCGCCCAGCTCAACAGCCTTTTTGAGGATTGCCATTTTTTTGTCTTTTTGATCTTTTACCTGGATACCAGCATCAAGATAGTCGCCGGTCTGTAGCGCTTCTTCTTTATTTCTAAAGGTAACAATTATTTTAACCTTATGGGAACTGCGGCGCGCGGTTGAAATTAATTCGGAAAGTGCGCCATCCGCAATCAAATCCATCCTCAGCTCAATGACATCGGCCAGCAGACAACTGCGTTCGACATCGCGTAATGCTTCTTTATGAGATATTGCTGTAATGGGTATGCAGATCATAACGGGCCTTCCGCTCTCGGGTAGGAACCAAGAATTTTTAAAAAAGTTGTTTTCTCTTGCAACTCCTCCAGACAATTTTTGACTTTCTTCTCGGCAACATGGCCGACAATATCGACAAAAAAGAGATACTCCCACAACCTCTCTTTAACAGGATGAGATTCAATTTTGATTAAATTAATCCGGCGTTCCGCAAATGGCGATAGAGCAAGGTGCAGCGAGCCGGGAGAATGGGATGTGGCAAAAATCAAAGAAGTCTTATCTTTTGGAGTTGCAGTGCCGGCACCGTTACCAATAATCAAAAACCGCGTTGTGTTGGAAGTATGATCTTCGATGCCTTCCGCCAGAACATGAAGTCCGTGGACCTGCGCGGCCAGAGTGCTGCCTATCGCCCCTTCAGTCTTTTTCCCTTTAATCATTTGCGCAGCGGCCGCAGTGCTTTCCGCCTCATAGAGCGCACAGTTAGGAAGATTGGCCGCAAGCCAGGACCGGCACTGAGCTAATGCCTGGGGGTGTGAATATATTTTTTTTATCTTTTGTAAATCTTTGGCCGAAGAAATCAGGCATTGGCTGATCCGCAGATATATTTCCGCACGAATCTTCAAAGGTGTTAAAACCAGCCTGTCCAGAGTGACATTAACAGAACCTTCCTGCGAATTTTCCACGGGAACCACGCCCCAATCGATGGTACCTCTCTCCACTTCATCAAAAACACGGGCAATGCCCGGCTGAGGAATAAAGCGGCTGGACTGACCGAAATGCAATTGCGCTGCCAGATGAGAGAAAGAAGCATCAGGCCCCAGGAAAGCGACTGTTGTCGGCTTCTGCAAATCGCGGGACGCCGAAATAATCTCGCGAAAAATCGCACTGATCGCAGACTTCGGCAGCGGACCGCAATTAAACGCCTGCAAATAGCCATAAACTCTCGCTTCCTGGGAAGGATCATATACATTCAATCCTTCCTGCCCTTTAACTTCACCGATCCGGACGGATATCTCGGATCGTTCATTTAAAAGACGGATAATTTCCCTATCTTTTTCTTTCATGTTTTCTCTTAATTTTTCCAGCCGTGATTTCATTATTTCATTCCTTCAATTACAGGCGTGATAATTTTTCCATCGATACCTCCGTTGACAAACGGCATGCCTATTTTCTTTAGTAAAACGAAATGGATAATGTCACCTTCTTTTTTCTTATCCATTTTTAACCGGGAAATTATTCCTTCCGTTGACATATCTTGCGGTATCCGGCAGGGCAATCCCGATTTCCGTATAAGATTTTCAATACGCTCCCGGCTGTCGGATGCCAGATAGCCGGAATTTTCTGAAATTCGTGCGGCGGCAATCATTCCTAAAGCGACACCTTCACCATGCGAGAGAGTGAAATTGGATTGCGCTTCGAGGGCATGTCCCAGCGTGTGACCGTAATTGAGGATACGCCGCAAACCCTGCTCTTTTTCATCAATTTCCACAATTGATTTCTTAATGCGGCAGCACGATTCGATAAGTTTTGACAATAATACCGGGTCTTTTATTTTTACCTGCTCCATATTATCTTCCAGCAGACGAAACATTTTCGCATCGTCAATAATGCCGTATTTGATAATTTCCGCAAGCCCATTATTAAATTCTTTTTCCGGCAGAGTTGTAAGATAACCCAAATCAGTAAAAACCGCCTGCGGCTGATAAAAAGTCCCCAGCAGATTTTTCCCATGAGGAAGGTCGATCGCTGTTTTTCCACCAATGCTGCTGTCCACCTGTGCCAGCAAAGTAGTCGGAATCTGAATATAAGGCACTGAACGCATAAATATCGAAGCGATAAATCCAGTCAGATCGCCTACAACACCACCGCCAAAAGCAATGAGCAGTGAATTACGATCGGCCCCCAACTCGAGCAGTTTGCCCGCCACATCAACCGCCGTGGAAACATTTTTTGCAGCTTCACCGGCAGGAAATTCAATTAAATCAACATTCAGGCCGACATCTTTTAGCGAGGCAAGGAGTTTTGGGCCGTGCAATTTATTGACATTGCTGTCGGTAATAACGATATGGCGTCCGGCTTTATGGTTTTTGGCAATAAGCAGCGCCATCCGATCGAGAATAGCGCTGCCAATGCAGATTAAGTAAGATGATAATGACTTTTTGTCGAGATTGACTTTGAGTGACCGCATAAAGTTGCTCCGTTAGTGTCTCATTGCCGCAGCAATAGCTCTTAATTCATCCATTAACTGATAGAATTTTTCCGGTTTCAAAGACTGCTTTCGATCAGAAACTGCCGTCTCCGGCCGTGGATGCACTTCCACAATCAGCCCGTCTGCGCCTACGGCAACGGCAGCACGGCTCAAAGGAATGACCAGTTTCCAATGTCCGGCGGCATGACTGGGATCAACCACAACCGGCAAATGCGTCAAGCCTTTCAATACGGGCACAGCACTTAAATCCAGTGTGTTACGAGTCGCCGTTTCGAATGTCCGGATACCGCGTTCACAAAGGATTACGTTGGGATTGCCCGACGACAGGATATATTCCGCCGACATCAGTAATTCTTCAATTGTTGTCATCATTCCTCTTTTTAAAAGCACCGGCTTTCTTGACTGGCCGACTTTCTTGAGCAGCGAAAAATTCTGCACATTGCGGGCGCCTATTTGCAGCATGTCGGCATATGATTCGACCAAATCAACATCGGCAGGATTAATTACTTCTGTGACAACAGGCATACTTGTGCGCAATCGAACCTGCTCCAACAACTTCAAGCCTTCTTCTTCCATCCCCTGGAAGCTGTAGGGCGAGGTGCGTGGTTTGTAAGCCCCTCCTCTTAAAATCTGGGCGCCACCTTTTTTTACGATGTAGGCGCTTTCTAATAACTGTTCTTCACTTTCAATGGAACAGGGTCCGGCCATCACTACGAATTGGGAACCTCCTATGGGAATCTGGCCTACGGAAACGATTGTATTGCCTTCATGTGATTCCCGGCTGGCCAATTTATAAGGTTTTAAAATAGGCATCGTTTTTTCTACCCCCGGCAAAGATTCTGCATATTTAAGAATTGATTTTTCGCGGCTATCGCCTACTGCCCCGATTATAGTTCGTTCCACCCCGCGCGATGGATGCGCTTTGTAACCGACGGATTCAATCCAGTTGATCACATTCTCAATTTGTTTCTCGGTAGCTTGATTCTTCATTACAATAATCATAACTCCCCCTCCTGAAAAATAAAAAAGGCCATGGCTATTGCCGCCATGGCCTTTAAAAACTGAAAAAGCCATGGAAGCTCGTTTCCGATCTACCCATGGCTGTTTTGGTGTTTAACTTACCTTAACAGGTCCTTCTCAACAACGGGCAGACCGATGCAAAATAGGTATAAAACCAATAGCCGTAAAAACCGATATTTGCATTTAATTTTCTGTCCATTGTGAAAAACCTTACCTTTTATTGACTTACCGTATAGACAAACTTATAATTCTTGTCAAGAAATAAATTTAATATTTCTCATTAACTCTCATATTTGCCCCCGCTGCCGATATCAACAAGATCAGGCTGAGAGCAAGGCTTGGTCTGCGGCTAATATTTCATATTTTGCAGATAGTCTTGCAGCGCCAGTTGCCATGGCTGCAGTGCTTTTCCCGTCGCCGCAATAAATTTTTGCATACTTAACACGCTGTAGGCAGGTCGCTTGGCCGGCCGATTCAACTGGCCGGACTTTATCGGCAGCACCTGCACCCCTGTAACACCAGCTCCCTGCAATATAGTCTTAG
This sequence comes from uncultured Smithella sp., assembly GCA_964646755.1. Taxonomy (GTDB): domain Bacteria; phylum Desulfobacterota; class Syntrophia; order Syntrophales; family Smithellaceae; genus MVRV01. The sequence goes on along the minus strand of CAZYIE010000033.1, from coordinate 18,420 downwards.
CGAACTGAAACCAGCTGCAACTGCCCCTGTTGGTTAAATGAAATATTCCCGTAATGTTTCTCTCAATCAACAGATCGACTGCAACAGCCAGGTCCCTGGTATAAGTCGGTGATCCTATTTGATCGTCAACAACTTCCAGTTTTGTTTTTGTCCGGGCCTTATCTAATATTGTCCCGACAAAATTCTTACCGTTTTTACCATACAACCACTCGGTGCGGATAAGGATATAATTATCGGCAAGCTTTTGCAGATAGCGCTCACCCGCCAATTTGGAAGCGCCATAAACGTTGACCGGATTACAGAGACTGTCCTCTTTATAAGGTTCCTTGCTGCTTCCATCAAAAACATAATCAGTACTGAAATGAATAATGCGAATATTTTTCCCCCGGCAGGATTCGGCAATATTCTTCACTGCCTCGGCATTGACGGCAAAACATTCGTCTTTTGCGGTCTGGCAACCATCAACATCTGTGTAAGCAGCGGCATTTATGACAATATCCGGTCCGTTCTCCTGAATTACCCTCTGGCACTCTGACTCAGAGGTAACGTCAATTTCATCTTTATCGAGTCCGATAATTTCGTGTTTTCTACCCATCTGGTAAAGAAGGTCGCATCCCAACATACCCCTATGACCGAGCAACAAAATTTTCATCTCAATATTTTACCTCCTTTAAATAAAGTCCACGGGCAGGAGCTGTAATGCCGGCAATGTTCCGGTCACACGATTCAATAATATCCTTCATATCTGAAGGATTTCGCTTACCCCGGCCAACTTCCACAAGTGTACCGACAATATTACGCACCATATACTTTAAAAATCCCTGCGCCTCGATCGTTATTTCCAGCAAACCGTCTTCGTCTCGATTAATATTTATATCCGTAACTGTCCGCGTACGATCTTTAACATCACTGCCCGTTGCACAAAAGCAGGAAAAATCATGGCGGCCTATTAAATATTGAGCCGCTTGTTCCATCAAAAGCAAGTCCAGCGGATGATGGATAAACCAGAAATAATCGCGTCCCAGAGCAGGGCGTAAGCGTTTGTTGCAAATCCTGTAGAAATATACTTTACCTCTGGCATCCCGCAACGCATTGAATTCCCAGGCAACTTCTTCCAAGGCTTTAAGAACAATATCCGGCGGCAATAAACCGTTGATTCCCCGGTATAAAATTTCAGCAGGCAGGCGGGTATTGCTGCGAAAACTGGCCACCTGATTTAAGGCATGCACTCCGGCATCAGTTCTGCCGGAACCGATTACCGCCACCTTTTCCTGGGTGATGCGCCGGATCGTCTCCTCCAGAACTTGTTGAATAGACAGACCATTTTTCTGCCACTGCCAGCCGCAATAACCCGTGCCATCATATTCCACAACCATTTTGAAATTGCGCATGGCCTGCTGCGTCCCTTTATCGACTCTGTTCTTCGTAAATTAAAATAAAAGGGGAAGCTTTCGCTCCCCCTATTACATTTATGCCGGATTATCCTGTAACAAATACAATCAGACGGCGCATTTTTCCAAAGCCTCGATTGCCGGCAATAGTTTCCCTTCCAAAAGTTCCAGCGAAGCGCCGCCACCCGTAGAAATATAGGTGATGTTGTCGCTTTCGCCTGCCTGCTGAACGGCCACATCGGTATCGCCGCCGCCGACTATTGTTAAGGCATGTGAACTGGCCACAGCGTGGACCAGAGCTGATGTGCCGCGGCTGAATGCATCGATTTCAAAGACTCCCATCGGCCCGTTCCAGACAATTGTTTTAGCATTGGCAATGACTTCCCGGAAAAGAGTAATTGTGGCCGGCCCGATATCGAGCCCCATCCAGTCAGGAAATATTTCCTGTACTGGAACAATTTTTGTCACCGCTTCTGCGGTTATGCTTGGCGCGACAACACAATCAATAGGTAAATATAATTTTACTCCCAATGTTCGCGCCTGCTCAATAATTTCCCTGGCTTGTGATATTAAGTGATCCTCAACTAACGACTTTCCTATCTCAACACCTTGGGCTTTTAAAAATGTAAAAGCCATACCGCCGCCGATAATCAATTTATCAACTTTTTTAATCAGATTAGCCAACGTTGTTAATTTATCCGATACCTTGGAACCGCCGATAATCGCCACGAAAGGGCGCGTCGGTTTTTCCAATTGCTTTTGAAAGTAATTAATTTCCTTTTTCATTAGAAAGCCGGCGCCGCATTCTTTCACATATTTTGTAATCCCTACATTGGAGGCGTGCGCCCTATGAGCATTACCAAAGGCATCATCAATATATACATCCGTAAAGGCTGCCAGCTTCGCGGCAAATTCGTCATCATTTTTTTCTTCTTCTTTGTGAAAACGTAAATTTTCCAGCATCAACACACAGCCAGGATTCAACTCTTGGACCATTTTCTCTACGTCCGGGCCTAAGCAATCTTTGGCCATCAGCACCTGCTTGCCCAAAAGACGGGATAACCTTTTGGCAACAGGAGCCAAACTCATTTCGGGAACCGGTTTGCCTTTCGGTCGGCCTAAATGGGATATAACGATAATTCTTGCACCTTCATCCAGCGCATAGTTTAAAGAGGGCAAAACTGCGCGAATTCTGTTGTCATCAGTAATGTTCTGGCTTGCGTCCAACGGAACGTTAAAATCAAAGCGAAACATTACTCTTTTCCCTTTGAGATCAATCTGATTGATAAAGTTCACCAATTTCTCCTTGCCAATTTTTAATAAACAGGCTAATGTCACTGCAAATTTTACATAATTACATCATTAAAATCAAGCACTTAAGCAATAGACACTGGCCGATTTGCACGGAATAATAACCTACCTGCCATTATTGGTCAAGTTAAATACTATAATATACGGATAAAGGAGAAGACACCAATGAGTGAAGAATTTCAGAAAAACACAACTAAGGGAAAAGCAAGCACTTTTGCAGAAAAAGAGAAAAGTTTAAAACTAATGGGCGGTGAAAAACAGATTAAAAAGCAACATGCCTCGGGCAAACTAACAGCCCGCGAACGATTAGACGTTTTATTCGATGAAAATACTTTTCAGGAGGTGCAACTCTTTGTTCAACATCGCTCCAACCTCTTTGGACTGGATAAAAAAGAAATTCCCTCGGATGGCGTCATTACAGGCTTCGGCAAGGTCAATGGGCGGACAGTTTTTGCAGCAGCACAGGATTTTACCAGTTCCGGCGGCAGCCTGGGAGAAATGCATGCCAAAAAAATCTGGAAAGTGATGGATATGTCCATAGCAGCCCAAAAGCCGTTTATAGCCCTGAACGATTCCGGCGGAGCACGCATCCAGGAGGGTGTTCCCGCTCTTGAAGGTTACGGAGGAATTTTTTACCGCAATACTCTCGGTTCCGGATATATTCCCCAAATAACAGCCATCATGGGACCAACGGCCGGCGGCGCTGTATATTCGCCTGCGCTGACAGACTGGGTCTTCATGGTTAAAGGTAACAGCTATATGTATATTACCGGCCCCGATGTAATTAAGGCTGTTATCGGCGAAGAAGTAACGCATGATGATTTAGGCGGCGCTGTGGCCCACGCCACAAAAAGTGGTGTCTGCCATTTTGTCGCCGAAAACGATACGGATTGCCTTGGCAAAATAAAATCTTTGCTCTCCTACCTGCCTGATAGTTGCCATTCTCCTTTGCCTGAGGCAGATTGTACAGACAAAGCGGACAGAAGCTGCCCGGAACTCGACGATGTCATTCCCGATAAGAGTTCTCGTGGTTACGATATGAAAAAAATTATTAAATCAATTGCCGATAACAACGAAATGTTTGAGCTGCATGAATTATGGGCACAAAACATGATTGTTGCTTTAATTCGCATCATGGGAAAACCGGTTGGTGTAATTGCCAATAATCCGCGCTCCGGCGCCGGTGTCCTCGATGTCAATGCCTCCGATAAAGCCTCCCGCTTCATCCGTTTTTGCGACGCTTTCAATATTCCCCTTTTGACATTTTCCGATGTTCCCGGCTACATGCCCGGTACTCATCAGGAATGGAACGGTATCATTCGCCACGGCGCCAAATTGCTTCATGCGTACGCGGAAGCCACCGTACCTAAATTAACTGTTGTTACACGCAAGGATTACGGCGGAGCCTACATTGGTATGTGCAGCAAACAATTAGGAGCTGATTATGTTATGGCCTGGCCCACGGCGGAAATTGCCGTCATGGGCGCAGAAGGCGCCTGCAATATCATTTACCGCACCGAAATTAAGAGCGCGGAGGACCCGGAAGCAAAAAGGGCAGAACTGATTGCGGCTTATGAAGACAAATTCAACAATCCTTATTTTGCGGCAGCGATGGGTATCATTGAAGAAATCATCGCCCCGCATGATACCCGCAAAAGGGTAGTAGCATTACTTGATGCTTTGAAAGACAAAAAAGAAATACGCTTGCCGAAAAAGCACAACAATATTCCGCTGTAAAATTATAAGTAAGATTGATCGGCAAATTGTGTCACTATTATGATTACTGAAATTGCAGACAACTTCTACCGCATCACGCTGCCGATGCCTTATCGCCTGAGGCACGTCCACGCTTATGCTTTAGTCGAAGGAGGCAATGTCGCTCTGTTCGATGCCGGCATGAATATGCCCGGCGCCTATGAAAAGCTGGAAGCGGATTTGGCAAGTATTGGATTATCTGTTGATTCCATCCACGATATTTACATCACTCATGTCCACACAGATCATTGCGGCATGGCCGGGCGAGTGCAGGAGAAATCAAAAGCCCGGATTCACTTGTCGGAAGCTTCCTATGAGGTCCATGCACATTTCCAGCAGGCGGATTATCTGATTGCGCAGGCCAGATTATTCTACGCCAAACACGGCATGTCGCCTGCGGAAGTGGCAGCGATAGTGGAAGAAATTGAAGATATCCGCATCCACATTCCCCAATTTACAGTAGATACATTTTTGCAGGAAAATGAAATCCGGCAGTTCGGTAATCGTTCCTTTGAAGTTATTTTCACGCCGGGACATGCCGCAGATCATGTCTGTTTTTTCTTCCGGGAAGGAGGAATTCTGCTGGCCGGCGATCATATCCTGCCTTATATCGCGCCCAGTCTCAGCCCCAATATCTATGATGAAATCTTTCAGCCGCTGAAAAGCTATCTGGAATCGCTTTGCATTGTCGAAAAACTTCCTATAAACATCATCCATCCGGGACACGGTAATTCTTTGACCGGCATTGATGAGAGAATAAGCGAAATCCGCACTCATCACCTGTTGAAAAAGCAGCTTCTTATGAAAAACATGGGCAGGCAACCCAAAACAACCTACGCCATCTGCGGTGAAATAATCGGCGCGGTGGCGGCTAATTGGGACGACTGGGAAAAATTCATGGCGCTTAATGAGACCTATGTCTATCTGCAGGAGCTTAAGAGGGACGGGGTTATCAAAGAAAGTATAATTGATAGTGTTCTTTTTTATACCGCTACTTGATTGGCATTATCAATGGGATCAGGACAGATAAATTATGGGCGAAGGTCGGCAGAAAAAAGATTATGATGTTATTGTGGCAGGCCTTGGTCCGGCGGGCGCCAATGCCGCATATCATCTGGGATGCGCGGGAATGCGCACACTGGCGATTGAGAAAAAAACAATGCCGCGCCATAAAACCTGTGCGGGCGGCATTCCCGCCAAAGTTGTCGATCTTTTAGACTTTGATTTTTCGGCCTCCATTGAACAGGAGATCAAAGGGGCAGTTGTCAGTTTTCGCCAAATTAAAAGTGTGGAAATGCCCCGGGAAGACAACCTCGGCTATGTTGTGAACCGTTCCGTTTTCGACCATCTCCTTGCCCTGCGGGCAGGCAGGGCCGGGGTTACAATTTCCGAAGGAGAATCGGTTCGCACGATTTCCGAACAAGGCCGGATAATTGAAGTGAGGACGAACCGCGATGTTTATCGCTGCCGGGCTCTGATCGGCGCCGACGGCGCACAGGGAGTAACAACCCGCATTTTGGGATGCTCCGCGCGTCCGGCATCTATCGGCCTGGAGGTGTATGTGCCCTATGAACACGATCTTATCCGGAGTCACATTTCCCAGCTGGGATTCTATTTTGGATATCTGCCCGACGGCTACGGATGGATATTCCCCCGCAGAGAAGATGCATCCATCGGCATCGGCATCCCGATGAAATACGCCCGCCGCGCACGCTCTCTCCTGTCTGATTTTCTGGGATCGCTCGGACTTCCCAGCAATCTGGCCGCTGGGGCCAAAGGCCATGCCCTTCCGCTCTATTCACCCCTGGTGAGGAGACCTTTTTGCCGCCGCAACATTCTGCTTGCCGGCGATGCAGCGTCCTTTGTTGATCCCGTTACGGGCGAGGGAATTTATTGGGCACTTAAAAGCGGCGAGGAAGCTGCCCGCGCCATAAGCGAAACCCTGCCTATGGGAAAACAGGCGGCTAGTGTTTATACCGCCGCACTCGCGCGCCATATCCTGCCGGAACTTCGGGCAGCCTGGAAGGTGTCTCTGCCACTCTATACTTTCCCGCAGGCGAGCTTCAATTTGTTTCAGTCTAACAAACGCATTCGGGAAATGCAATTTCAGGTAATCGCCGGTCGATTAAGCTATCTAGAACTGCTGGCGCAAATCCCCCGGATACCACTAATCATAATAAAATCACTTCTCGCCCGGCTTTTTACCCGGCAAACAACCTTTTAGATCCCAGAAGCTTTTTTGATTCTCATAATTTTGCACGAAAACAACTGCTACAGACTGCAAGCATGGCCCAACCAAGAGATTCGATCATTGACAGCTTGACTTTTTCCGATATTGAATGTACATTCCAAGCGTACGTTTAAGGAGGCAGGCCATGATTGAAGTATCTGTAACCACATTCCGTAATCACATCCCCGACTATCTCGGCAAATTACGAAAGGGGGAAAACATTGCCATTACTTCGCGTGGCAAGGTGATAGCCCGCCTTTTGCCGCCTGTGGATGAACGCCTGAGTGCACGTCAACGGTTATCGGAGCTTCGCACAAAGTGCCGTATAGGGAATGTTGTCTCTCCCCTTGATGAGCAGTGGGAGGTGTGTTGTGGTGATTCTTGATACATGCGCCCTTATCTTTGACTCTCTGGCTCCGGATCGGCTTAGCCGGAAGGCAAGGGCGGCCATAGCACAAGCCGATGATGCAGGGAAATTGGCATGTTGTGATATTTCACTGTGGGAGATCGCCATGCTGGTATCAAAAGGCCGGCTCGACCCTGGAACGAATGCACAAGAGTTCCTCCAGCTCGTCCTATCTGCCCGGAAATTTGAGATTATCCCCATAACTCCGGCAATCGCTGCCAAAAGCGCGTTATCGGAATTTTGCCCCCATGGAGATCCTGCCGACCGAATAATCGCAGCCAGTGCCGTTATCCACAAAGCAAAGCTGGTGACATCAGACCGCAAGCTGGCAACTGTTAACGGATTGCAGATAGTGTGGTGAAGTATCGAGCATTTGATCTATCGCTATTGCGATAATGTGCACAACGGCTTAGACCTCTAAAAACGCTGATTACAAGTAGCGTTCCTCACTGCAATTTCAAACTCAAAAGTGTGTAGGTAGATGAACGACCCCACCGCAAGCAGCGGGGAATTAGACCCTAAGAGATTAAAATTACGCATCAGCTGGATGAAACAGAAAATTGGAGGCCCCTATGAACAAACGCACAGTCTTCTTTGTTGTAACACTTATGCTGCTCTTTTTCCTTTCCGCCTGCACTACTCTTCACAAACCATCAGAAATTGTGGGCAGGAACGATTCTTATATCGATTGGGGCAAGAACCCGCCGACACCTCATGATATGGCCAAGCACACCATCAAAGGGGAAAATCCCTTCGAGTGGTGGTATTTTGATGGTCATCTCGATACGGGAGAGACCTTCGTCGGGGTATTTCTTGACCCGAGCTTCACAACGCAGAAACCGGGAGTGACATTTTCCCTTTATGGAGCGGACTGGGCAAAAGAGAGTAGTTATGCAACACTGGCGGCAGGCGACATGAAAGTATCGACTGAAGATATTGACCTTACCTGTTCGGCAGGTTACATTCGCCGTTTCGACAAAAACACCTTTCTGGTGGGCTGGAATATGGAAGGACTCAAGGTTGATTTCAAGCTGACCACGCTGGCGCCCGGATGGCTGCCCTTCGGAGGCGTTGGTGTGAACAGCGACATGATGGAATTCTTTTGGACTGTTCACCAGGGCAAAAATCGCATTGAGGGAACGATCAGCAAAAACGGTATTGAGCGAAAAGTAACAGGTGTTGGATATGCCGATCATAACTGGGGAAAAAAATCGCTCAACAAAATAGCCACTTCCTGGATTT
>CAZYIE010000033.1:5245-10075 GCA_964646755.1 uncultured Smithella sp. | reverse complement strand
TGGATTTGGGGCAGAATACTCACCGGCAAATACACCATCATTTATGCAGACGTGCAATACCGGGACCCGGCCATTAATTCCCGTCCTTTGTATATTGCCAGAGGCGATCAAATGATCGTCGGCGCCGGCAGCCCCACAATCACGCAGCGGGATTTTGCCACACACCCCCAACTAAAAAGGCATTATCCCCGGCATATTGATATTGATCATACTGAAAATGGTGTGGAAACCCATATCCAAATCCGCTTTAAAACCCTGGTCGAAGAAACCGATCTTCTCGCCGCGGCGGAATTGAACCCCTTCACCCGGTGGGTGGCGCGAACTTTCGTTACCCGACCAACGTACTTCCGGATCATCGCCGATTACAGCGGGACAATCGTTGATGGCGGCGTATCCATCCCCATTGCGGGGGAATGTCTCTACGAGGTTATGGGCCTGGAGTAAGCGCTGCGGAAATAGAATGAAATATCCGGCAAAAAGTGATAGATGAAAAAACTAATTTATGCCGTTTCACAAAGCCAGGGAGAAAGCTGATGAAGGACATCAAATTATATACGATATCCGTTGCATTGCTGTTTATTGCCGGTCTTCTTTCGTCATGTACGACAAAAATCGTTTCCCGGCCTGTAGATGATGTCTTTCCCGCAGTGGGAATAGCCTACCACCTTCCCGCCACCGAGCTTTCCTACGTAATGACTTTTCGTCTGAAGGACAGCCGGGGTACAATCGAGATTACGGATGCCGCCATTGAGCAGAAAGTAGTTCCCGACAAGGCGAAGGGCACATATCTGATCGACTCATCTTCTTTGAGCAGCCTATCCAAGACGATCCCTCTGGCGAAAATTACCATTAACAATGGAATGCTCGCGAGCATAAGCTATGACGCGAAAGATTCGACGGCGGATATAATTAAAAGCGGCGTCACCCTTCTGACCGATGTTGCCTCCAGCGTTTTACCAATCAAGTTGCCGTCTCTCGGCGGCGCCTTAATGCTGCTTGCCGGCAGCAGATCGTTTCAATTAAGCGGATCACAACAAGGATCAGAAACCCCGGGCAAGGTAATCTGCAATGCGGAAACAAAAAGCATTCTGGAGGAGTATGATTTTCTTCTGCTGCACATAAGCACCATGAAACGTAAGCTGTATGAGGCGGAGGTTCAACTGGCTGAAAAAAGGGACGGCATGCCGGAGAGGATTTCGGACATCGAGAATGTCATCAGGAAGACGAAGGAGCGGCTGGCCGAACTGGATAAGCATCTGACTATTCAATATCGGAGACCATTAATCATCGACTCAGGGAAATGTGACAGTTTTGGTGATATTACGCTGGAGGGTTCCCCTTTTGCAAAATGGTTTGATAATGCAGGCAATAATAAAGTTTTAGGCAGACAATTTCAGACGTGGATAGAGGAAAACAAATTGTCATACACGATCAGCAATTGCAGCCCCCAGGTTAAAGACCAGAACAAAAAAGCAAACAGCGTCGAGGGGCTCTATTACAGAATACCGGCAATATGCAAATTGGAGATCACGAAGGACACCCTTGTATCGACAAATTACATAGAAGTAATGCAATGCGGAAGAATCGCCGCTTTGGAGATCACTAATGGAGCGTTCCAGAACAATTCACACTCGATTGAATTCGATCCCTTATCGGGAGAGATTAAATCATTCGAATTAAAAGATAACACAGTGCGGGGAGCGGAAGCGCTGGGCAGTGCGAACGAGGTCATTAAAAAACATTAATCATACTTTGTCAAAACAATAGGAGGCTGTAATGTATCAACTGGATAAACCGGAAAATGTCGTGGAGATTTTGGAACAGAGTGTTGCGAAATATGCCCAGAGGCCTTTTCTGGGAACGAAGAATAAGCAGAAGCAATACGACTGGATAACTTATGAGCATTTCGGCTGGCGAGTGGACAATGTCAGAAGCGGTCTGCAACAAATCGGCATACAAAAAGACGATGCGGTGGGAATTATCTCCAATAACAGTGTTGACTGGGCCGTATGTTTTTTTGCCACAGGAGGGCTGGCGGCGCGCTTTGTTCCGATGTATGAAGCCGAACTTGTCCAAATTTGGAAATATATCATTACCGACTCCAACATCAAGGCACTGTTTGTTACGAAAAAAGAAATATATGATAAAGTTAAAGCATTTTCTTCTTCCATTCCCACACTGCAAAAAATAATATTAATGGAAGGAGAAGGGCCGGATACGCTCTTCGAACTGGAGAAAAAAGGAGCATCCCGGAAAGTGAAGAGCATTTATCCGGACCAGTCCACAACAGGCGTTCTGATCTATACATCGGGAACTACCGGCGATCCCAAAGGAGTGCTCCTGTCCCAGGGAAATCTTTCGAGCAACTCCCATGCCCGGATAAAAATTTACCGGAAGTTCGATGAAGACGAGCGCACTCTTTCGATTCTGCCGTGGGCGCATGTTTTCGGATTGGGCGAAATGATCACCTTTTGCCAGATAGGCGCATCGATAGGGCTGGCAGAAAGCGCCAGTACTATCGTTGAAGATATCGCAGTTGTCAAACCGACGTTCCTTGTTGCTGTCCCCCGTGTATTCAACAGAATCTATGACGGGCTCTGGACAAAGATGAACGAGGAAGGCGGATTGCCCAGAAAATTATTTATCATGGGCGTGGAAAGTGGCAAGAAGAAGCGCGAACTCGCCGCGGAGGGAAAATCATGCCTTCTGACAAACCTGAAATTTAAAATTGCCGACGCTATTGTTTTCAGCAAGGTGCGCGCGAAACTAGGTGGCCGGCTGAAGGGTTCCATGACCGGAAGCGCAATAATGAATGTAGAAATATCGCATTTTTTCTGGGACATAGGCATCCCCCTGTACGATGCCTACGGACTGACGGAAACAACTCCCGCCGCCACAATGAATGGGCCGGACGCCTACCGGATAGGAAGCATCGGCAAAGTAATTGATAAGTGTAAAATAGTCATTGATAAATCAGTCGTGGGAGAAGAGTCCAGCGACGGTGAAATTGTTATTTATGGTCCCAATGTAATGCAGGGATACCACAACAAGCCTGAAGCCACAAAAGAGGTCATGACAGCGGATGGCGGTTTTCGGACGGGTGACCGCGGCAAGATTGATGCGGACGGATTTGTGTATATTACCGGGCGGCTCAAAGAACAGTTCAAGCTGGAAAACGGCAAATACGTATTTCCTGTTTCCATCGAAGAGGACATCAAGCTCAACCACTACATTGAAAACGCCATGATCTACGGTGAGGGCCGGGAGTATAATATCTGCATTATTATCCCTGATTTTATCGCGCTGGAAAAATGGGCTCAGAAAAATAATCTGCCGAAAGATTCTGCCGAGCTCGTCAAGAGAGAAGAGGTAAAAAGCTTTCTTACTAATGAAATACTCTCTTCTCTTAAGGGGAAATACGGCAGTTATGAAATCCCCCGGAAATTTATTTTCTTAAGCGAAACTTTTACTCTGGAGAATGGAACTCTCACCCAGACCATGAAATTGAAGCGGCGTATTGTTTTCGAGAAATATAAAGATCAGATTGCCGCTCTTTATTCGTAAAAGACCGCTTTGAGCAACTATAATCAGGCAAAGGCCGGTAAAAGAAGAATAGCGTTCAAATTACTCCACTTCACCTTTATAGATACAGCCCGACTCGAGGCTTTCCTGAACAACTATTTTACTTAATTGCGGGAGGGGCTGTTGTAAATGTTGCCAGAGCCATTTGGCCAGATTTTCCGATGTGGGATTACTAAGACCTTCAATATCGTTCAAGTATTTATGATCGAGTTGGTCGTGCAACGGTTGAAAGGCTTTAGCAATATCAGCAAAATCGATAACCCAGCCCAACTTTGGATCAACCGGGCCGCTTATATGGATTTCAATACTAAAAGAATGGCCGTGCAGATTAGCACACTTATGCCCCGGTGGCACATTAGGCAGACGATGTGCTGCATCGATATGAAACACTTTAAAAATCTCCATCACAAACTCCCTACTTTATCTCTAAAATTTTATGCAGCTGCAAACTCAGGCGCCATTGCGGGTGAGTTTGCACATATTCTACCGCCAGCTTTGTATTTCTTGTGAGATCACTTCCAGCCATCGGTTGTAAAAAAAAATGCTGAAAATCCAAGAGCGTAAACTCTTCGGGATCAGCTTCTTTTTGGGGGAAAACTAACTTTAATTCCTGCCCGGAACGGACAACCATTTCAACTCCGGCCTTGGGGCTGACGCAAAGCCAGTCAATTCCTTCAGGGGGCAAAATAGTGCCATTGGTCTCGACAGCAACTACAAAGTTTTCCCGGTGAAAAGCCGCAATCAGTTCAGAATCGAGCTGTAAAAGCGGCTCACCGCCGGTACATACAACGAAGGGCTGGATTAATCCGTTTTTCCCCACAGGCCATAATCGGGCAACTCTCTCGGCCAGTTCACCGGCAGTCACAAATTTTCCGCCTTCCGGACCGTCCGTACCAATAAAGTCGGTATCACAAAATTTGCAGGCAGCATTAGAGCGATCCGCCTCCTTACCCGACCATAAATTGCATCCGGCAAAGCGGCAGAAGACGGCAGACCGCCCGGCATGAAAACCTTCTCCCTGCAAAGAATAAAATATTTCATGAACGAAATAACTCAAAGCAAACCCTGTTTATGGCTGAATTTTATAGATGGTAGGATCAGGAATTCCCGCCTCTTTAAAACCTTTCTGCCGCAGCAGACAGGAATCACACCCACCACATGCTTCACCTTTTTCCGCTGGATCATAGCAACTGTGAGTCAAGCGGAAATCCACTCCCAGTTCCAACCCCTTCGCAATAATTTGCGCCT
>CAZYIE010000033.1:0-5235 GCA_964646755.1 uncultured Smithella sp. | reverse complement strand
GCGCCTTGGTGAGATCGATTAGTGGTGTATGAATCTTTAACTTTTGTTTGCCTTCCACTGAGGCTTTTGTAGCCAGATTGGCCATTCGTTCATAAGCTGCAATATATTCGGGACGGCAATCGGGATAACCACTATAGTCCAGAGCGTTAACACCGATAAAAATATCGCCCGCTTCCAGCACCTCCGCCCAGGCCAGGGCGAAAGAAAGAAAAATTGTATTGCGCGCAGGAACATAGGTAATGGGAATATCCTGCGCCATGTCTGAAATACTTCTGCTTTTGGGGACGGCAATATTATCCGTCAGGGCGGAATTGCCAAAAAGTCTAAGATCAATATCGAGTGTTATATGTTGAATAACTCCATGGCGACCGGCTATCAGCTCTGCTGCCTGCAATTCGATCTTGTGCCGCTGTCCATAGCAAAAGCTCAGTGCATAGAGATCAAAACCCATTTTCCCGGCAATATACAGTGTCGTAGCGGAATCTATTCCTCCACTTAACAATACAACAGCTTTCCTTTTAGTCTTCATTATTTTTGCCTGTATTATGAGATATTATGTTTATTGGTGGGAACAATCCGGAAGAGGTCCAGAGTATTTTGAGCGGTAACTGCGGATACTTCTTCCCAGCCAAGGCCTTTTATTTCGGCTACTTTTTTTGCTGTCTGGACAATATAAGCCGGTTCATTCCTCTTTCCACGGTAAGGATTCGGCGTCAGATATGGACAGTCCGTTTCCAGTAATAATGAAGAGAGGGGAACCTGTTTCACTACGTTTTGAATTATTTTTGCCTTGTCAAAAGTAACAACACCGGGCACAGAAAGATAAAATCCCCAATCCAGGCATTGCTTAGCCATTTCATAGTTTCCGGAAAAACAATGAAAAACACCGCTATGGATACCGGATGATTTAACCATTGCCAGCGATTGATCATGAGCATCACGGTCATGGATGACAACGGGCAGTTGTAGTTCCTTGGCTAATTGGAGTTGCTCACCGAATTTTTCTATTTGCTGTGCCTGCGGCGCAATATTACGAAAAAAATCCAGTCCGATTTCACCATAAGCTACAACTTTTTTCAGGCGCGCAAGTTCCTTGAGATCATCGTAAGTTTTGTTGTCGATTTTTTCCACATCATGGGGATGAACCCCGATGGTCGCATAAATATTTTCATATTGACCGGCCAGAGAAACGGCTTTCCGGCTGAGCTGCAAATTTGTGCCTACTGTAACAATAAAATCCACACCTGCCGCTTTTGCACGCTCAATCACTTCATTGCGGTCATCATCAAATTCCTTCATCTCCAAATGAGCATGCGAATCAATCAGCATAAAACACTATTTTTCGTTATCATCAGGACTAACTTCCTCAGCATTATCAGAAACATCGGGAAGTTTTTTAAGTAAACCATGCAAATCCTTTTCATATATTTCACCGGCTAATAGCTTGCGGGAAATAATTCTCCTATCAATGCTCAACAATTCTACATTAACTTTTTTCCCCATATCAAAAGTTCCCTCCCTAAAATCTATACAATTTTTAAATACCTTTGCAGTTCGGCAATAAGCTGCTAAACGCATTAAACAAACTTAATCCGATGTTGTCGCGGACTACTAATATATTTTAACAACTTAATCAAGTTGGAAGAATATTCGGCGCCAACGTTAAATATTTTATTAGTTGAAAAACCTTGACCAGATCAGGCTTTTTCGCTAAAGAATCAGGTAGATTAAAACTGCGCAATGGCAGTATAATTTCCTTGTTGTTCGGTGGAGGCTTAAGTTATTCATAGCATACTAATTTTCATATGGCGAAAGGGGAAATTGCTAACACGATGAATTTGAATATCCTGCCGGGAGAACCAATATTCTTGCGCTTTGATGTTAGCGATATTCGCAAATCGCAACTTCATGAAATTCAGAGCAATGATTTAATTGCCATAGAACAGCCTCAACCACCGATTGAAAAATCAAGTTTGCAGCGCACTATTGCTGTGACCTATAAAGATCCAAAAGAAAACGGCCGTTCAGGATTTGAAGCCCGCATTCAGGAAATCACGGACGATTACCGGATAATTCTGCTCAAATTAAGTGACCCGGTACCATGCAATTTAAGAACCTCGCCGAGAATTCGTCTGGATTTACTCCCTAATGTCCAAGCATTTTGTCATTATAAGGAAATCCAGGTTATAGATATATCTGGTGGTGGCACTCACATCATCTTACAAGAAAATGATTGCAGCGCTCCGGAAATTGGCATGATTGTTAATTTAAAGTTTGTTTTTGAAAAAGGTGAGACCGTCATGGATGGTGAAATTCTACGGAAATGGAAAGATCCCTGTAAGCGAGACCATGTTGCCATTAAGTTTCACGGTGATCATGATATAGATAAATTTATTTATTAATCAGCATTAATGACAGAATTATTATTGGTGATATAACGCATGGAAACAATGGTTTATAGAGAAGTGAAGCCCGCCGTAGAAATCACGCGGAAACTTGATGAATGCATTAAGCATTTAAGATTGAACAACTTGTTTTCCTGCATTGCCTGCTTCCGCGAAGTACTCGATTATTTTATTAATTCAGCAATATTAACTGAAACTGAAAGAATTAAAGCAACAAGTTCTCTCAATGATTTTCAGCAAAATCTTACTAATTCTCACCAATTTAAAGATATTTATGGTGCTGTAACTTTTCGTGATGACGATTTTCGGACTTCTTACGAGTTTATCGGGCAATTAATCCAGATAAAAGAGGATGAAATCGCGAGTGTTTTGATCAACAAAGAGGTCGGCCAAATTTTGAATATTAATGAATTGACTGAAGAAGATCAGCAAAAAACATTAACAATGGTCTCTTTAGTGGAAAGAGGAGAACAAATGGTGTTGCGGCAGCTGGTTTCCGAAAATGATGAATTAGCATCCCGTGTGCTTTCCTATTATAACGACAATGGGATTACCAGCCGTGCCGGTGGCGATGTTAAAAAAGCTATCCAGGAATATAAAAAGGCTCTCTTCGTTTCACCTGATGATGAGAACCTATTCTACAACCTGGCGCGCGCTTATATTGAAATCGGCAATCGGGAAAAAGCCCTGGAAAGTATTACATTAGCTCTCACAATTAATCCCGAATTTAATGAAGGACTGAGATTACAAAACTACATCAATCAATGGACACCATGATTATTAAACATCCTTACTGGAATCACCTTGAATTTCACTTTTTCAGGCGCGGATCGAGTGAATCACGAATACCTTCTCCTAAAAGATTATAACCGACAACTGTAATTAATATCGCCAGACCTGGATACAGGGAAAGCCACCAGGCAATATCAATATTGTCTTTACCGGCGGTTAATATATTGCCCCAACTGGGTGTCGGCGGCTGAACACCAATACCTAAAAAGCTTAAAGCCGATTCGGTTAGAATAGCTCCGGCAATCCCTAGCGTGGCCGCAACTAATATTGAGGCCATGGCATTAGGAAGAATATGTCCAAAAATAATTCGCAAATCTCCTGCGCCAATTACCCTTGCAGCCTGGACAAAATCCCTTTCCCGCAAAGAAATGAAATCGGCACGCACCAGCCTTGTTACGCCCATCCAACCGGTCAAACCTATAATGATCATAATGTTCCAGATTGATGGTTCCAAAAAAGCGATGACGGCCAGAATTAAAAAGAAAGTGGGAAAGCAAAGCATGATATCGACAAAACGCATAATCACCGCGTCGATCCAACCGCCATAATAACCGGCAACGGCACCCAGGAGTGTACCGATAATAATTGCGACACCTGTAGCCACAAAACCTACCTTCAGGGAAATCCGCGCACCCCAGATCATTCGGGAGAGAACATCACGGCCTAACTGATCCGTTCCGAATAAATGATTCATTGAAGGCGCCGACAGTACATTTTTCAAATCAATTTGCCCCGGATCGTAAGGAGCAAACAAGGGAGCAAAAAGGGAAACAAAAAACAGCAACAGGACGATTCCGCTCCCGGTCAACGCCAGCTTATTTTTATAAAATGTTTCCCAAAAGCCCATAGTTTATATAACCTTAAAGCAATCAACCAAGCAGCAATAATATGTCCAAAATCATACAACCTGTCTATAGCCCGGCGAATGCCGGGTCATGGCTAACTACAAATAGTGCTTGGCAAAATACCCTACGCTATGCGGATGCGCGGGTCAGCCATTGCATACGAAACATCGGCAATCAAATTACCCACAAGAGTCAAAATCGCACCGATGAGCAAAACACCCATTACCGTAGGATAATCGCGCGCCATCACTGCCATATAAAAAAGCTGCCCCATACCGGGAATCGCAAAAACCGTTTCAAAAATAACGCTGCCCCCGATAAGTCCGGGAATGGAAAGTCCCAGAATTGTGATGGCAGGTAAGAGCGCATTACGCAATGCATGCTTGTAGATAACATCCCTTTCGCTTAAGCCCTTGGCCCGTGCAGTCATTATGTAATCCTGCCGGATAACTTCCAGCATATTGGCACGCATATAACGGGAAAGGCCGGCCAGTCCTCCAAAAGCAGAGATGAAAACCGGCAACACGAGATGTCTGACTAAATCAATGAATTGTCCCCAAGCAGTTAAATATTCATAGTTGAGCGAACGTAAGCCGGAGATCGGTAGCCACCCCAGATGAATTCCAAAGAAGATCATTAAAAGCAACGCCAGCCAGAACGTAGGAATGGCAAAACCGATAAACACAAAAACCCCTGTCATCTTGTCAAAAAGCGAATCCTGATGAACGGCAGATAAAACGCCAATGGGAATGGCAATGGCAATAATAATCAGTAGAGATAAGAATTCCAGAAGGATGGTGATGGGAATACGCTCCATTATTTTTGCGGTAACAGGCCGGTGATCACTGGCAAAAGAAATTCCTAAATTTCCGGAACTGAGCTTTTTGAGCCACGACCAGTATTGCTGGTGAATCGGGCGATCGAGTTCATACAAGGTCTTCAGCCGCTCTTTCATTTCTATCGAAGATTTTGGATTCATCTGAGTTTCTAAGTCAACAGGCGATCCCGGCGCCAGACGCATGACAAAAAAGCAAATAACGGTAATCCCCAGTAGCAGGGGGATCATAAAGATAATTCTTTTAAGAATATATTTCAGCATTTACCCTCAGTCTTCAGTCTTCACCGGCATACCCAAGCATTCGAGACTGTGTCGTAATAGTTTTTGCGGCATAATATTTACACGCTCTTTGACA
>CAZYIE010000032.1:0-39913 GCA_964646755.1 uncultured Smithella sp. | reverse complement strand
AGTTTCCCACTTATAAATCCCTGTTCCCTGTCCTAAGAACCCGGGCCACCTCTCATGTGCCAGGATGCCTACTTCGTTTCCACCGCTGAAAAGCTTTTCCTTTTCATCTGTGATGGCATCTTTTAATTCGGGCCTGAACTTTTGCAGATAAAGAGATTTGTGGCATTGTAGTCCACGAATAAAAAGTGATTTACTTAGAAATATAGGATTTTCTTTCAAGGTTTGATGTCCCCCGTGTATCGATATACTTCCTTTTCCGGACCAACCAAATAAATAGCATCATATTTGTCTATTCCGTTTTCGTCTATTTTTTGTAGTGATCGTTCCCCCAACTCCACTATGTGTTTTTTAAACCAGCCTTTGTCTTGAAAAAACATGATCGATAAATGTTTAAAATTCTCAGTAAAATTTAATGATTGTGATCTCTGATTTCTTTCTTCATGATAATTTTGTTTAGAAGCATCTCCTTTATATTTCTTCAATTTTTCGCTGTCGCTGATGCCGGATTTATTGGCGTGCAGTGTATAACCAAAAAGGCTGTACTTAATTTCTATTCCTACTAACAGAGGGAGTTCCCATAGAATATGGCTAATTGGTATGCTGCTTTTTTTCCCCAGTCGCCAGGATACATAGTCCTCCATCACGTAGGGGTTGATAAAAACGATATCGTGACGCATACCTACAGGATACTCGCGCGTGATTGGTGTGAGTTGATATGTATCTTTTTCGTCAGAAAAAATTATCGGGCTAGTTATTTGTTGAGATATTTTGCAGGCAAGATGCGCCTGAATGTCAGCTTCATAGAGATAACCAAGCGGAAAGTTATCCTGAAAATCGCCAAAAACAAACTCATTGACCGTATTAATGATCGTTTTCTGCATTTGGTCAACATTTCCATGATAGGGAGTAACTTCTATTTTCCCTATTGTTTTTTGTTCTGACATGTACACCTCCTAATATTTGACTATTCCGCACCCAATATTTGCGATTTTATCTCTTTTGACTAGTGCTAGGTGTTCCACAGTTCTACTCAAACAGCATTTACCTTCCTGCCGCCCATCATAATAGAAGGGTGTTATGTCTCATTCGAGTATAGTGGTATTGCCGTACTTAAATGTATACGATGGATGATAGCTTGCGATGATCCCATTTTCATCAGGCTCTGTTTTTACAATTGCAAACAACTTTCTATCGACATTTGATTTTGATAGCGAATATAGTTGACTGGTATTTGCTAACTCAATGTATTTTTTTAGCTCTCTTTTCAAAGTCTCGTCTGAGGCTGCTTTCCTGCCTGATGCAATAATAACTGGAGCATCAGCAAAACGTATTTCTTCTGGTGTAGTATACAACATATTCGGGTTATGCTTGTTATTTTTAAAACATTCAATTGCGGCGCCTGAGTGCTGGTTCTTTAGGTTAAACAGATTGTACAACTTCAATACTCCGCCTCTTGGATGCTTAGCTGAATATAGCTTCAATAGGTCATTCATAAGTCGATCAATGGTGAATTCATAATAACCGTTGTTTTTATCATTTATGTAAAAAGGTAAATCCTTAGCTTCAAGAAGTTTATTTTGTTTATTAATTTCATCTTTTGGTGATGCACTACCAGGATTTAATAGAATAAAATTTGCCAGCAATTTCCAACTATCTCCAAATTGGAGAATTGTTTGGTCTCGGAAACAGGCGTTAGAATTATTATCTTTCTTCCATCTAGCAAAACACTTCCTAGCCGAACACTGCATGTCTTCCTCCTGTTTGGTCGCATTATAACTTTATAGCGCTTTATAACATAATTTCAAATAATAATGAATTCGGTTGTGTCGGTTGACAAAAAGAGATACCTCCTTCACGCTATGCAATGCTGAGATTTTCCTTCATGGCCAAAGGATTCAAGGGAATTAGCCGTTTCAGCAGTTCACGGTCTTCCACCATGTCTTTCAGATTATACCAATAAATGGCGACTCTTATTATTGGGTCTGCCAGTCGATCATCAGAAACAATAATAGGGTTCTTCTGGCTGGCAATAATTACGGCATCAAGCAAAGCATTTACCTGTGGTTCCTTGAGCTTCATCTTTTTACCCGTCTTATACCAGTGAAACATTTCGTTCATAATTAAACATTCATTTACCGATAGTGAAATTGGAGCCGGATACATTCCGGATAATCTGATTAAATTTCCAGGATCAGCCCCCTTATTAATAAGCAGCTTGAATATTTCTTTTCTGCCTAATATTGCCGCTATACTCAGGAAAGTATAGTTGTACATCTGGTGCCAGTTTCCTTTATCTAATCTCCAAGCAACTGCTGTTTTGGATAGATCATGATCCAATTCAATTTCTTCCTTTCTCAGAATTCTTCCAACTCTTTTTATCTTGTTAAGCATAATTGCATGGATGAGATGATAGACTGGCAGGTCAGCTTCGATTTCGAGATGAAACATCCCCATCTTGTTGTATTCCTCCGGAGTATGCTTTTTATCCAATATTAAACTGAGAAGACGATACATGCGATAGAGGTAATATATAGGCCAGAAAATTCGGACAATCTCACAGTCTTCATAGTTCATAGTTCTGCCAAGCTGCTTCACGACAGAATCGTCAAAAACGAAATCGATGTCATTCATATATAAAACCTGCATCCAAAAAGCGGGCATTTTGTCCTGTTGCTATTTTCGATTTAAATTTTTCAAATGTCTGCCTGACTTCAGCTTCATTTTGGAATATTTCTGTCGCTTGGAAAGGTTCCAGATCAACGTCATAGACCATCGGATAGCTAGTATTTGACAATGACATATACTTTCCGTGAAAAATATAAATCGATCCAGGTTTTAAGCTGTCAGACCACTTTTGCTTAAAGTTAGTTAAAAAGGATAATTCAAATACGTCCGTACAACCATCCATTGCCAGGCAACCAACGTGTATTTCATCAGTCTCATAAAATCGACTAACATCAAGAATCTCAATGATGGTTGAGATTGATATTGTCGGTATATTGTTCTGCCTTGGACTTGCGGTGTTGTCCTGATTTATCTTTTCGTAACCAGCCACCGCTGAATTGGGTAATTCCAAACCAATACCAGCCGTTGAATCCACGTTCTTTAAAAACCCCCTGCGGCTTTTCATATGCACCCCCATTTACAAATAAAATTGACAACCTTGCATTCCTGGTTTTGTCTTTATAGTTGAATGACCGCGGATAATGTAAAAGCGATTTAACATACCTTTGGAACAGTAAATAAATTTGAGCCTTGTCCTTTCAAAAGGTGTATTTTGCTTCATTGACTCTCTCCTGAGCCTTTTTTCATAACCTTCCGTCATAGAATCAGGCGAATAGATTTCATTCCATTTATTCTTCAGATCTCCAAAGGTGAACATTTTTACCTTTAGGTTAAGACAATTTTCACAGGACATAATGGCCTCCTTGCTAATGCCTTCAATAAGCATCTGCATAAAACAATTCATTGACCTCCTTTTTTGGGGATGCATTCATAAATGCATTTCCCTTGTTTGATAGCACTATAATATGTTATCGTTCCACATAATCACACGATTTTCCCAGGGAGCTAAATATGGGTGGAAAAAAGAGTATGTATCAAAGTTACGGCGAAAAATTGATAAGGTTGTTTGTGAAGCTTCTGTTTTCAGGTGAAAGCTATTCTCTGACAGAGCTATCCAGAATGCTCGAATGTTCAAAACAAACGGTAATTCGCCTTATTGACGATATAGAGAAAGGCTACGGTATAAGAATCGAGTTGTCACAGTTGGGAAACCGACATTACTATCGTATAAAACGTCCGGAAATAGCAATATCAGTAGCATCCATCTCGGAGATAGAGCTTAACATTCTTCAGATGTGCCGGGATTTTACCGCTCAACTTCTCGGAAAGCAGCTTTTTGAAGAAGCAACGCTTGCACTGCTAAAAAGTCAATCTTTAGTAACCGGTAAAAAAGGTGATTCTTCTGCCAAACATTTTGCCACAATCCGGACAGGGACAATTGATTATACACCTCATCATGACACAATCTGCACCCTGATTGAAGCCATGAAACAACGAAAGATTTGTCAGGTTAACTACCAGGCAATTACGGAAACTAAAGCTAAAACATTCAGTATTATGCCTCTGAAGTTGTTTTCACATAAGGACACGATTTATCTTCATGCGAGATTAACAAGCAGACCAGGTAAAATGCCTGAGGCGTCAGATTACGATCCGTTGCTTGCCGTTCAGAGAATTAAGAAAATCCAACTGACTGAAAAGCAATATGAACAGCCTGACAAATATGATTTTGAGAAAATTTTTAATAAGCATTTTGGGATAATCAAAGATCGTGCCTTCAAAGTAGAGGTCGAATTTACCGGATGGGCGGCACAATACATCTCGGAAAGAATGTGGAGTCCCGACCAGAAGATTAAACAGAAAAAACAAGGTAGAATTACTCTCGAATTTGCGGCATCATCCGAACCGGAAGTGGTTTCATGGGTTTTGTCATTTGGTAAAGAAGCAAAACTAATTAGTCCGGATTCTTTGATTAAAGAAGTCAGCAATCATGTGGCTATAATGAATACTAATTATCTTCCGTGATTTTCGGGCACTTACGACTTTTTTTTCTTCGGGGCTTTTTTCTTTTTTCCATCCCTCGCCATTATCTCTTCGTCTGTTCTCTTGTCTGACCGGAAGCAACTGCCTTCGGATTTTTTGGCGAATTTTTTCATTTCAGCGGCAAGCTCGGTTATCTCTCCATAGTGCTTGAAAGAACGAGCGCGTGTTTCGGTAATGCCGATAGATATACCCATAATCGGAAACTTGGATGCCTTGCCGGTGCGGTCAAATGATTTGATGAATCCCTGGGTCGAATCTTCTGCGTCATAAAAAGTCGGAATGATGCTGTCAAAAGCTTCGATTATTTCCGCCGCTGCTTCTTCCGCCAGCGCGGAGTCAATTATAAAAACAAAATCGTCGCCGCCGACATGTCCGACAAAACTTCCCTGCGGCTGCTTACTTTTTACTATATTCAGAATCAGTCTGCCGGTAATTTTAATAACTTCATCGCCTCTACTGAAACCGTAGCGGTCGTTGAAAGGTTTAAAATAATCCAGGTCGGCGTAACCGAAGGAGAAATCATGGTTCCTGGTAATTCTTTCCTGCAATTCCCGATTGATGGAAATATTGCCGGGAAGACGCGTTAACGGATTGATTTCCACGATGCGTTCTGAACGCGTAATGCATAAATTGACACGCAGGATAAAATCATTTTCGAGATCTTCTTTCCAGATAAAATCTTCGATTAATAAATCGTCCCAATTGGAAAGATTGAAGTGATCAGGTAGAATTGCCAATACCGGCAATTGATGAAACATGGGATCAGTTTTTAAATCTTTTAAGATGTTGATGGCGAGAGAATCATCTTTAAGAACATTTATGACAATTAAATCCGGGATGGAATTATAGATATAATCGAGAGCGGAAGGCATACTGCTGAAAACAGCACTCTTATATGAGTTTTTCAGGTTGCGGTCTATCGTATTGGTAAGAACAATATCTTTGCAGACAACTACAACAGTTTTCATAGCATTGTACCTGAGCGCCTTGGAGGGATCCCATCCGCATTATTCATCAGGAGATGTCTTCGGCGGATTCCATATTATCTTCCAGCTCCTTCAATACATCTTTAATATCTGCCGCTGATAGTTTTAGCAGCTCAAAAGCTGCGGGGTTCACTTCCGGCACTATATTTTCTCCGGCAAAGCCAAAACCACGGGCACGAACTAAAATATCAGCCATATGCACTATTGCTGTCTCCAAGGGGGCATTTTTTGCCAGCGCAGGGCGATGATGAAATTCAATGACTTCGATCAAGCTGCGCGGGAAACGCCATTTTTCGGCCAGCCAGCTTCCCACATTGGCATGAGTGGCGTTAAACTGAATTTTTTCCGCTTCAAATATGGAAATACCTTTTGTCTGTGCTTCATTCATAGCGGCTTCATACTCTGTTTGGAATTCCAGCATCAAAATGACTTTACCGATATCATGCAGCAGGCCGGCGACAGAGATTTCTTCCGGTTCCTTGAGCCCCTTTTTCTGGGCGATAACCCTGGAAGCAATAGCGCAAGCCAGCGAATGTTCGTAAAGACCGTTCATTGTCTTTTGCATCAATTCGAATACGGAGACTCCCAGCAAAAGCCCTTTGATAACGTTAAGTCCTAAAAGCATCGTGGCGTGAGAAACAGAAGCAATTCTCCCGGGGAATCCGTAGATGGCGGAATTGACCATTTTTAATATTTTGGTGGTTAAAGCGGGATCGTTGGATATAAAAGCACTGATTTCCACCAGAGTAATACGTGGTTTTTCGATGATGCCGGATAACCTCTTTAGTACGCCCGGCACAGTCGGCAGTGTGCTGATGTTTTCCACTTTGTGGCGTAATACTTTAGGGTCAATATTACTCATACAATCCTTCGATATGTTCTTTTGTGATCTTTTTGATTAAATTCATATAGGGCTTGCCCTCTGTTTTAGCAAACCTGGCTTCCAGATTGGCTAGTGCCTCTTCCTTGGGAAAAGCTTGAACCGGTGGTCCTTCCACAAAGATACTGGCAATATCCATATCGCGGATTCGTTCAATCCAGGTCTCAGAAAGTTCTGTGCCTTCACCCAGCATAACCATCCCGTTTTTGGCTGTCACCGGTTTGGAAAGCTTCATCCCGGGTTCAAGTTTGGCAACCGGAATTTTCGGCATTTATTGTCTCCTCTAAACTTTATTATCGATTGCCGGCATACGGCAAGTAAAAATTAATTACTGCTCTGAAAAGGCAGGTGTTGTAAGTTCCTGATCAATTTCATCCGCATCTGCCGCATTATACTCCATTATCCTTTTTAAGTGGAAAAAAGTGTCTTCATCCATGGAAAGAAAAGCAATTGTTGCTTCTTTTTCGTCTGTGCGGAGAATTTTCCCGGCAATGGATAAACTCGTATCCTCGTTCAGTATCAGAATTACTTCGCAAAGTTCATTGGAGCGAAATCGCGAATCGCTGGTACAGCTTATGCCGGTTAAGCTGATATTTAATGTTGTAACTTTAATTTTATTATTTTGAAAAATAATATTAATATCAAAAGCAACCGGAACTCTTGTTCGCTTTCTTCTTTCTTTTGTCATAGTCCTGCCTCTGAATAAATAATGAAAAGGAGATAACTTGATCTACTCTTATCAACAACATGCAACTTATTCTTTTCACAACTGTGGATTTTGGTCAAGTCTGATTTTTCCCAAGTCATGAAAAATAATTCGATCACCATCCAGACAAAACCCAATAACAGTGACACCTATTTTTTGCAGCATTTGTGTATAGGTAATCATTTTCCCTTCCGGTAAAATTAGAATGGGTAAAGGATTACCTGGGTCACTTGTTGTCTGCAGAAGCAATTTTGCCGCCGCAGCCAATATGTTTTTTTCGTGGGCAGCGGTTAGAACTTTAAAAACATGAGATTTCTTGTTTCCGGATGGTTCTACCAGGAAAAGTTCATTGTTGCCATCATTTCCTGTTTTGAATTTCCAGCGTTTCAGAAGTGCGGCCAAATTGCTGATAACCAAATCATGATCGCATCGGGCATCAAAATCCGGTTCTTCTGATGAAGGAAGACTGCCTACTAAATCTTCGCGGAAAGTCACTTCCGGGAAATTAATTTCCATTTGAGACGAAGGAAAGGCTGCTGATTTGAGCATTTCAATTTTCTTTACAAAGTGGGCAGTTTGCAGAGCCAAGCGCGGTGAATTCAGTGCGCCGATTACAGCTACCTGGGTAATGCAATTTCCATCCTCCATAAGGGACCAGACGCCGCGGTAATTATGCTCAAAAAGCGATTTGCCGACTCCTTTTTTGCCGCCGCCGATTTTTCCGCGGTGAATCACAAAGATATTGCCCCAGGCATCACGTGCAAATGCTCCGCCTGTTTTTCGATCGATGCCGGTAAAAGGAAAATTTATTTCGGTAATGATCGAGACGATTCTATCCTCGCGAGGCCTGCCCACGCCAAAGGCGTTCCAGTAACGGACTTCGGCAATAGCATGCGAAAACAGCCAGATGCCCAGCTTTTTTGACCACAAAACTTTCGCCGGAGAACTTGCTCCCTGATGTCCCAGTTTTACTTTTACCTGATCATCAATGAATGGCTTGAATTTCCTGACGAATTGCCGAGTGTATTTCTTGATAGTCAGTTGGTCGGCAATAACTTTAAGCATAAATAATCAGCCCTCTGGAATGGTATTTTTTGAATAATATACCAGAAGTAAAGACTAATCCAGCCGTTTTTTAAACAGGCTGATGGCGCCGGAAAAAACGATGATACCCAGTATGGCCAGAGCCACACACTGAGGCCAGAGCACTTCCAGTCCGACGCCTTTGAGAAAAATTCCCCGGATAATGACCAGAAAAAAGCGCAGCGGGTTGAGATAAGTCAGCCACTGGACAAACAGAGGCATGTTGGCAATAGGGAAGATAAAACCGCTTAACATCAAAAAAGGCATAATAAAAAAGAAAGTTGTCATCATTGCCTGCTGGCGGGTGCTGGAAATTGTGGAAATGAAAAGACCGATGCCCAGGGTGGAAAGCAGAAACAGGGATGTGGAGAAAAATAACAAAAGAATGCTTCCCTTCAGAGGAATCTCAAACCAGAAAATGGCAAAGATAACCACTCCGATCATCTGCACCAGCGAGACGATGATGTAGGGAATGGTCTTACCCAGAATAAATTCGTAAGATTTTAAAGGCGTGACGATCAGTTGCTCCATTGTTCCCGCTTCTTTTTCCCGGATGATCGCGATGGATGTCAGCAAAAGCGATGTGAGCATGACCAGAAAGGAGACGATACCGGGAACAAAGAAATGTTGGCTGTCCAGATTGGGGTTGTACCAGGTACGGATCCGGGCGTCGATTTTGCCGTAATTCATTTGCTGGGGATACAATTGGCGCAGGGTTTCGCGGTTAAATTTATCGAGCACGGAAGAAGTATAGGCTATACGCATCGCCGCCATATTACTCATCGAGCCGTCGGCAATTATCTGTATCGGCGCTGTCTCACCTTTTCTTATTATGGAAGCAAAATCGGGATTAATCTGGATCGCCATATCCACCTTGCCTGTGAGTAGAAGTTCGGCAAGCTGCTTATCGTTTGTTAAGTTGTAGGTGATATGGAAAATGTTGCTCCCTGCAAAATCATTAACAAGCGTTCGGCTTTCCTGTGTGTGAGAATAATCCAGCAGGGCAACGCGGATGTTACGAATGTCGTAGTTGACTACATAACCGAAAACCAGTATCTGGATCAAAGGCGCGACAAAGAGAAGCACGCGATTGCGCTTATCGCGGAAAAGCTGAATAAATTCCTTACGCACCAGTTCGCGAATTCGAAGCCAGCTCATAGACCTTCCTTCCTCAGAATACGGTAGTTCAGCACCGACAGGGCAACAAAAAACGCAAATAACACCGCCATGCTTGGCCACAGATAGCCGAGCCCTGTGTTGCGCAAATAAATGCCTGTCAATATGTCAATATAATAGCGAGCAGGAACAGCATAGGTAACATACTGCAAAAAGACAGGCATATTGATAATAGGGAAGACAAAATTCGAAAGCAAAAGCGACGGCAGGTATGTTGTCAGTATTGCCATCTGATTGGCGAGCATTTGCGATTTGGTCACATTGGAAATAAACAAACCCAGCGAGAGCGCGACAAGAATATACAGCGAAGTAGCTGTGAGCATCAGCCAGAAGTTGCCTTTCATAACTACGCCGAAAAGAACCTGACCTAAAATCATGGCGATTAACACGTCGATAAGAGCGATTAAAAAGTAGGGAGTGGCCTTGCCCAGATAGAATTCACCGGCTTTCACCGGCAGGGACTTAATTGTTTCCATTGTGCCGTTTTCATATTCCCGGGCGATGACAAGCGAAGTTAAAAGCGCTCCGACAATCATAATTATAATTGCAATAATTCCGGGGATAATGAAGTTGCGGCTTTCCAGGTCTTCATTAAACCAGACGCGGATACGGCCATCAACCGGAGGATTTATTTTGGTGAGCCCCTGGCGGTTGAGAAAATTCAGCAGTAAATTTTGATTATACTGTTCGCTGATGGCGGTCAGATAACTGCGGATAATTCCGGCAAAGTTGGGATCGCTGCCGTCAATAATAATTTGCAGGGAGACAGTGCGGTCGGCGCGGATATTCTTCATAAAACCAGGCGGGATAATAATTACCACTGTCGTGAGATTATGGTCGAGATAATCCACCGCTGTTTTCGTTTCATTGAGATGCGCCGAGATATGGAAATAGGGCGAAGCGCTGAGTTTGCTTAAGAAATCGCGGCTGAGTTCGGTTTTGTCATGATCAATAACTACCGTTTCCACATTGTTGACATCGAGGTTCAAGGCATAGCCAAAAAGAATTATCAGTATCAGCGGGATGGCAAAAGCCAGATACAGGCTGCGGTAATCCCGGATCAGGTGATAAAATTCTTTGCGGATTATGGCTTGGAGACGTACAGGATTCAACTATTGGTCCTCGTTTCGCATCATCAATGTTATAAACGCGTCGTTTAAATCAGCTTCTGGTTTACCGGGACATGCCTTGGAAATAATTTCTTCGGGGGAACCCGCGGCGACAATAATACCCTGATTGATCATCACAATGCGTTCGCAAAAGCGCGCTTCATCCATGTAATGCGTGGTCACAAACACGGTTATCCCGCCGGCGGCAAGCTGCTTAATGAAATTCCAGAAATGCCTGCGGGTAATAGGATCAACGCCGGATGTGGGTTCATCCAGAAAGAGAATATCGGGCTGGTGCAGAAGCGAGCACCCAAGCGCCAATCGCTGACGCCAGCCGGGCGGTAATTCCTTCGTCGGGCGGTTGCGTACTTCCTGCAGGCGGGCCATATTTAAAACCCAATCGATGCGTTCGGGCCACGAAGCCTCCGGGACATTATAAACACCGAGATAAAAGCGCAGATTTTCGTAAGACGTCAGATCCTCATAGAGAGAAAATTTCTGCGACATGTAACCGATTGAATGCTTGATTTCTTCCGCGTCGGTCATAATATCGTGGCCGGCGACAAAGCCCGAACCGGAGGTAGGAGTGATAATACCGCAAAGCATGCGGATGGTCGTGGATTTACCGGAACCATTCGCGCCCAAAAATCCGAAGATTTCACCTTTTTTTACGGAAAAAGTAATTTTATTGACGGCGACAAACGCGCCGAATTTCTTTTCTAAGTTGGTGACTGTTATAGAATCAGAAGTGGAAAGTGTCATCGATAAGCCCCTTATCCACTTCAGTTATCCGTTCGATCATCGCTTCTTCCAGATTCGCAAAATTTTGGCGCATCAAAGCCGGGGATGAAGATTCCAGAATGACAGCATTGTGCATCAGTGCGAGCTGATCGCATTTTTCGCCCTCGTCGAGATATGCTGTGGAGACCATTATCGTCATGCCTTCTCGCTTCATATTGGCCAGGATGTCCCAGAATTCACTACGCGATACCGGATCGACACCGTTTGTCGGTTCGTCGAGAATGAGTAATTTAGGTTCATGCACCAGCACACAGGCCAACCCAAGCTTCTGTTTCATGCCGCCGGAAAGATCGCCGGCCAGCCTGTCCAAAAACGGCAGCAGGTTGGAAAATCCCAGATATTTATCTTTTCGTATTTTTCTTTGAGCTTTCGGAATATTAAAAATATCCATAAAGAAATCAATATTCTCTTCCACGGACAAATCCTGGTAAAGCCCGAAGCGCTGAGGCATATAACCGATTATGTTTTTTATCTTTTGCCGCTCGGTCACAACATTGAGGCCGCTTACAAAAATAGCTCCCTGCGCAGGCCTGATCATCGTGGCAATCAGACGAAGAAGAGTTGATTTGCCGGCGCCGTCCGAGCCGATCAGACCGAAAATGTTTCCTCCGTCCACGGCAAGTGAGACGTCCTTGAGGGCTTCCACGGTGCTGAAGCGCACCGAAACGTTTTTGACTTCTACCATGTGCGGGGAATTTGCAGAAAGAGCGATCATGCACGTCTCCTGTTCTACTTGAGCAAGGCGTCAGCCGGCATTCCCGCTTTGAGTTCCTTGCCGGGATTGGCGATTGCTATTTTGACCAAATAGACCAGCTTAACTCTTTCTTTTTTGGTTTGGATGATCTTGGGCGTGAATTCACCTTCGGGAGAGATGAAAGAGACGAAGCCTGCAAATAATTTATCGGGGAAGGTATCTATCTTCACCTCTGCTTTCTGGCCGGGCTTGACTTTGCCGATCTGGGTTTCATCAACAAATATTTTCAGATCGACGCGGGAAAGATCGGAAACGGTGATGACTTCCCGTCCGACGTTTACCGTTTCACCCGGTTCGATATTTCGGCTGATTACCATGCCGTCTAAAGGCGATTTGAGTTGTGTATAGTCGAGCTGAATTGCCGCCTGCTGTAACGCTGCCCGTGCCGAGTCAATCTGGGCGGCAGATGTTGCAATATCCTGTCGGGCGGCTTCAATCTTGGCAAGATTTCCCTGTGCCAACTTCAATATGGATTGCGCTTCGGTCAGACGCGATTTGGCTATATCATAATTGAGCTTTAGTGTGTCTCGTTCTTTTTCCGTGACCACGCCATTACGGAAGAGCTCTTCATATCGTTTGTAATTTTTTTCCGCGTCCTGCACGGTATCTTTAGCGCTCGCCACACCGGCCGTGGTGCGGGCTACTTCCGATGGTAGAGTCTCTTTACTGATACTCAGAACCGTTTCCAGTTGTTGTTTGGCTTTTTGCGCGCGGTCCAGATTAGCTTTAGCCTGATCGTAACGCGACTGAAATTCGGCCCGGTCCAACTCGGCGATTACCTGATCTTTGGTGACGGACTGACCTTCCCTTGCGGTAACCGAGGCGACGCGTCCGGGAATCTGGAAGGAAAGGTTGGCCTGAGTTGTTTCGATAGTACCGGAAAACAGCAGCTCGTTTTGCTGATTATTTCTCTGACCGAAATAGACAAAGGCTCCGGACCCGATAAACAATGTTATGAAGACAACAATAATAATTTTCTTTTTCACCACTTCTTCTCCATTTTATGTATTGATCTGCTTCCTGCCTATTCTCGAATTCGGTTTCACCTTAAATGCTTATGTTATCACACCTTGATTGCCTTCAGCACCAGCTTACCAACTTCCTCCCCAAGGCTGCATTTCAGCTTCTTATCACGCGTTTTAATGGCAGCAGGCAGCCATTCCTGTTTGTCCTTAATCGGCTCACCTTTTTTATAAAAAAGAACTGTTCCCATTATCATCATGTGGATAAGAAACGGTGCAACTTCGCTAAAAACCCCTTTCTTTTTGCCTTGATCCAGAATACCAAACAGAATGGATATCACTGCAATCATGTCCTCTATAACAACGCGGGGTAAATGGGTTCCGCCTGATGCCACCTCGCGCATCATGATCGACGGTATCTCGGGATTTTTATCCACGGCAGCGACAAGGCTGTGAATATAAACTTTAAGCTTTTCTTCCGGCGAATCAACTCCGGCTACAGCTTTGGCAATGCCCTCACCAATATTGCCGATAACCTGATGGATGACATTGGCATAGAGCGTGTCTTTGTCGCCGATCTGATAATAGAGAGTGGCCTTGTTGACACCGGCGCGCTGTGCGATTTCATCCACGTGTGTTCCGCTGTAACCGTTTTCGGCAAACACTGCCCGCGCTGCCACCAGAATCTTCTGGGCTGTCTTGCCCTGTTTTTCTGCGTTAATTTCTTTTTTAATCAACTGCTTCACCAATGTTTTTGTTTTAACCGGTTGGTTTAACCGTATGGTTAAATATTTGACGGAAAATGTCAAGAATAATTTTATTTTTCGTCAGGTGGAAAGATTTAGTGTGGACTTGCCCGTCACATAACGATATAAGTTGGTAAAGACGTTGCTTTTAAGATTACTGCATAAATTATGATTTGTACAAAGATCTTTAATATATTAAAATGACGGCAAAAGAAATAATATCCTTGATTAAAAATCACAGGCCAATGGATTCCGGAGTTTATATATGCAGAAAATACCCGAGCGCATTATCGATTTTCACGTTCATCTCTTCCCGGACAAGATGTTTGATGCCATTTGGGAATTCTTTACCAATGAATATAAGTGGGACATCATCCACAAGCTCTATTATCGCGACTGCATTCAGCATCTGCGGGAGCAAGGCGTGGAGAAGATTGTTTATTCCAATTATGCCCATCAGGCAGGCATAGCCTCCGGCCTTAATGATTGGAACCTGCAGATACTCGATGGAAACCCCGACCTTTACTGCTTTGCGGCATATCATCCCGGCGATGCTAACGCGCTTGCCTACGCCGAAAAAGTATTGAACCATCCGCAGGTACTAGGCTTCAAATTGCAGCTCTTGGTTCAGCGGTTCTTTCCGCAAGATGAGCGCCTTTTCTCGCTGTATGACCTGGTGAGGGAAAGAGGGAAACGCATTCTCTTCCATGTGGGCACCGGCCCTGCCGGCAATGAATATGTCGGGCTCGTCCACTTTAAAAAGCTTCTCTTGCTGTATCCTGATTTGCAGGCCAATGTGGCCCACATGGGTGCATTCGAGTACCAGGGCTTTATGGATCTATTAGACAAACATCCCAACCTTTATCTGGATACGTCTTATTCGTTCTTTAAGGATATGCACGAAAAAGGCGGATACAACCTCGGCAAGGTGCCATTGGAAAAATATAAAAATCGTATCCTGTACGGATCGGATTTTCCCCTTCTTATCTTTCCCCGGGAATCCGAGTTGGAAACTCTTGCCTCCTATGAACTTTCGCCGGAGTTTTATGAAAAGGTGTTTTACGAAAATGGCAATAATCTTATTTCTTCAATTGTTAAAAAATGACACTTATTAAAGAGTTGGCGTAAAATTGAACTTTACTCTAAAGGCTCAAGCGGTTGACTATAAAAAAACGAACTCTGATCAAAGTATCTTTAATAGTCGCTTTTGTGTTAACGGCACTTTTTGTGTCTGCCTGGTTTTTTGCCTCCTGGCAACTGTCCCGCCTGGATAATTTTAAAAAATCAATCTCTGCATCTGCGGGTAAGGCATTGCAGCGGGAGATTACCTATGAAAAGGGAAACGCCACCCTGTCCATCAGCGCAGGATTGGCTTTAAAATTTACCAACGTGATGATCCGGGAGAAGGATCGGTCATCAAATTTCTTGAGCGTCGATAAAGCTTTTTTTCGGGTCGATATTCTCCCGCTGCTGATAAATCGTGTGATCCTCAGTGAAGTTGTTCTCAATGGTCCGCACCTGTCGGTAAAGCGAGATCGCAAAGGCGTTATTAACATTGCCGACATTCTGATGAGGAAGCAGAAACCTGAAATGGCCTTGGAGTTTCGAAAATTAACCATAGAGCAAGGATCGGTGACCTTATTTGATCAGGCTTTAAACGAAGAAGGTCTGGTAACCTCGCTTACTAATCTGTCATGCCGGATCGATACACCCCAATCGGGCGAAAAATCACCTTTCCGCATTACGGCTTCTGTCAGCGAGGGGAAAAACCGAGGAGAGCTTAAGCTTGAGGGAACATTTCGCCGTGCTCACCTTGCAAAACCCCTGACGGAAAGCACTGTGGATGTTTCCCTCCGGTTAAAAGGAATTGATATCAATCATTACCTTTCCTATATTAAAAACAGAGTGCCTCTGGAACAACTGGCCGGTCGCCTGGATGTGGAGACAACATTTTCAGGAACGCCCTCTAATTTCACTGCCAAAGGAAACATCACGTTGCAAGATGCCCTGCTAAATTATTCGCAGGTTTTTCGCGGCACCTTGCAGCCTCAGACTGTCCGTGTCGATTATGCCCTAACCCGCAACGCCGGTTATCTTAAGCTGGACATCGACCGTCTGATGGTTGATCGCCTGGAAGCCTCGGGTAATATTGCCATCCAGGAGATGGATCAGGCCGATCCGCTGATTACAGCATCTGCCGTTACTTCTACTTTTGCTCTGAAGGAAATTAAATCCTACATTCCCTTGATGGTTATCCGAAGCAATGTGGGTAGTTTTATTGAAACTCATATCAAGGATGGCAATTTTAGACTCGTTGAAGGAAAACTCAAAGGACGTCAAAGTCAGATAGCCCATATGGAGAAACAAGAAAATTCCGGCGTCCTTTCCATCGAGGCCGAAGTCAACAAGGGTGTTTTCGTGGTGGATAATAAGACGCCTGCTTTTCAGGATATCAGCGGCGTGCTGGAGTTAAAAAACCGGCAGTTTTTGCTGAAAAAGATGACGGGGCGTTTCGGCGCTTCGCCCTGCACGCTGGAAGGAGGCATTTCTGATTTTGCCCTGCCCGGGCCAGCCATTTACACCGTTGATATGGAGCTTCATCCTGCCCGCGATGAGGTCCAGTGGCTATTAGGAAAAGAAAAATTCCGCAATCTCAGTTTCAAGGGGGATTCAACACTTATTCTGTCCGGGAAGGGTCCGGCTGGGAATTACCGGATCGGCGCCCGCTGGGATCTGACATCTGTTACCTATGCTTATCCGGAGATACTGAAAAAAACGCAGGGAAAATCCAACCGCCTTGCAGCCGAAATCATCCTGCATAAAGATGCCATAATCATCTCCTCGTTCAATTATGATCTGCCGCCGGTGAATATAAGCGGATCGGGAATTTATCGCTTAACTGGGCAAACTCCTTTGTCGTTGCGCGTTCAGTCCAAAGCCTTTGACATCCGCGAAGCCGTTTCGATTCTTCCGGTTCTGCAAAAATATGATCCGGCCGGAACCTGCTTGATCGACATCAAAGGCCGCGGTGATCTTAGCGATTCCACTTCTTTTCAATGGCTGGGAAATGTGTCATTGACCAATGTATCTTTGAAACCGGCGAACAACGTCAAGTATGTAAAAGGTTTGACGGGAAAGGTTGCCTTCCGTGGTAACCGGATGGAAACATCACGGTTCAACGCGCGTATCGGCGGCAGCGCCATTGCGGGGAAATGCGGGATTAATGATTTCCGCAAGCCGCAAGTCGCCTGTCAATTTGATGCAGCGCTGTTCCGATCCACAGATGCGGGATGGCAAAGCCCGGAAGGCGCGGTAATTTTCCATGATTTAAAAGGACAAATCGCCATCGAAGACAAACATATTCGTGTGGATAGGCTTTCCCTGCGGCTGGGAAAGTCCGTTTTTAATTTATCGGGAGACGTGCGGGATTTTGCTAATCCGCAGATCACGTTATCCTTGAATTCCCAGTATCTCAACTTCGATGATGTTGCCCGTATTATGACTCTGAAACCTTCTCAACGAAAAAATTCTTCCTCCTCTTCCAAGGTGAAACTGACTGCAAACATGCAGGTGGATGCGGGCACAATTCAGGGTGTTGATTTTCAAAAACTTAACTCCCGGTTAAAATTTGCGGAGGGAATCCTGAATGTCGAAGCAATGGAAGCCGGCTTTTTTGATGGTAAACTCAAGGGAAAAGGCAAGGTGGACATTCGTCCTGACGGCCAGAATTACTATCAGGCGAGTCTCGCACTCGATCGGATAGCGCTGGACAAGCTCCAGAGTTTCCTGGAACTTGAAGACCGCACAGTTACCGGCACTCTTTCGCTTACGGGAGACATGACTGCGACAGGCCGTAATGCCGACGATTTCCTAAAGACAGCAGTGGGAACATTTGAGGTTCGGGCTGAAAAGGGAGTCTTAAAAAAGTTTTCTCTCCTTTCCAAAATATTCTCCCTTCTCAATATCTTTCAACTGGCGAAGCTCCAACTTCCGGATATGGCCAAAGGCGGAATGCCCTATAATGCGATTACAGGCAGCTTGTCTCTCAATAATGGCATCTTATCTTCAGAAGATTTCTTCATTGGCAGCGATGCCATGCAGATTTCCGGCGCAGGTAAAGTTGATTTACTCAATAAGGAATTGGATAATATCATTGGTGTTCACCCGCTGCATACTCTGGACCTGATCGCAGCAAAAATCCCCGTTGCGGGTTGGCTTGTTACCGATGAGAAAGGCCATCTGATTACCGTCCATTTCAAGGTCAATGGAACATGGGACGCCCCAAAGGTAACCCCCATACCAGTGCGCTCAATAGCCAGAGGAACTCTGGATATATTCCGGCGACTTTTTCAATTGCCCGTAAAGCTTTTCACGGATACTGAAGAAGTAATCCTGGGACGTTAGGGAATGTTATAATTTTTAAAGTATTGATAAGGCGCATCATTGATCTTGATAATTAATGATGAATTTAAATCATAGCAATGATAAAATTTCTTATCGGTGATCGGCTTGAAAGAAAAAAAGAATCTTTAACCATTCAAGCACAGTAAATTATTTTTACGGAAAGTGTGATTAATTATGAATAACAATGATGCATTGAGCGAGGATATTTTGCGGGATTCGCCATTCGCCTGGTGGGAATGGGATGTTAGTACTAACGCAGTTAGTTTTAATGATCTCAAGGTGTCCATGCTGGGGTATAGTGCGGAAAAATTTAAGGGACGGGGCTACCAGGCTTTCACAGAGATTTTGCATCCCGAAGATTACGAAAGAACCATGAATGCCATGCGGGATGTGCTCAGCGGCCGGAAAGCAATTTATCAGGTTGATTACAGGATATTAGCCAGCAATAACGAATATAAACGGTACATGGATCGCGGGATAGTTTTGGAAAAGGATTCCGCCGGGAACCCTTTGCTCATTAGGGGAGTGGTCATTGATTTAGGGCGGGAGGAGCAGGCAGGCAACAATATCCAAGTATTGGTTCAACTGCTTAACAATAATGCCAAACAAGCAAATACAGTAATATCTGTCTGCTCCAATTGCAAAAAAATAAAAACAAAAGAAGATGAATGGTTGCCGGTCTCCCAGGACATGTCTCGAATAATCGGTCTGCCCGTTTCGCACGGCATCTGCCCGGACTGCATTTATCTTCTCTATCCGGAAATTGCCGATGAGGTAATAAAGAGTTTAGAAGTGATCGAGTGAACAAATATAATGGGGGCATAAAAGACAAGTTTTCTGTAAATATAAGAGTCGCAACTTTACTCCTGTGCGCTGGCAAAAACAATGTAACTCTTTTTGCACAATTTAATGAACGCGGCGATTCTTCTGCCGGTTGTGCGCCCTTTGTTTGCGCTGCTTTTTTATTCTTTTCTTGTATTCGCTGATAAATTCTTTGGAGGAAAGATATTTATCAGCAAAAGAAACTATAAATGATTCTTTATATTTTGGTGGAACCAGCGTCAGCGGCCACATGTGTTTGCGAATAATATCCGCTTCAATTTCATTGACTGAAAAATGTTTTCGGGCATTGGCCAGCGCAATGGCCGGGTGTTCGATTCCATGATATTTATGACGGGGAAGATCCGGCACATCATGATTGCGCCAGTCATACAAAAAGAAATCATGCAGCAGCGCGCCGCGGGCAGCGGAATGGTGATCCAGTTTTAATAATTTGCATATCCGGTAAGACAAATACGCCACTTCCTGGACATGGATGTAGATAGAAGAATTGTGATGGAAGTATTCCTTGAGCTTCAGAAATTCTTCGTGCTCGTCTATCTCGCGGATTATCTCATAGTATTCAGGTTCAAAGGACATTCTTCCCTGCATTTCCAGAATGATTTTTTCGGAAATCGGCTGGAGAAAAGAACTGATCCTATTCCTGATATTGCTGTTGATATTGTTATTAATATAT
Organism: uncultured Smithella sp.; assembly: GCA_964646755.1. Taxonomy (GTDB): domain Bacteria; phylum Desulfobacterota; class Syntrophia; order Syntrophales; family Smithellaceae; genus MVRV01. The sequence continues at coordinate 20,182 of CAZYIE010000032.1, read as the reverse complement.
CTGTTTAAAGCCGGGAAGGCATTGCGGAGACGTTGAAACGACTCTAACATCTTTTCAATTTCCACATTGTCCAGATTCAGGTATTCGGTATAGAGGTGAGCAATTCTTCTGCGAAAGGCGGAAATCGATACTACGGAAAAGGAATAATCAACGGCAAAGTAAATTAGAAATAAAATGGCTGCGGTTTTGACGTAAACATCATCTAATATACTGACCCTGCTTAGCATTGTCGGATGAATAAACATTACGAAGATCATGGCGAGCACGGTCCAGATTAGAGAAAAATGAAGGCAGACCCGGCCATGCAGATTCAGTTTGTTTTCCGAATAATCCCAGAGTGTCAATTTAAATATTTTTTCGGCAAAAAAACCGACCAGATATTCAATGGTGGTGAGCGTGAGCCCCAATATGACGAAGCGCGATATAAGATGCCAGCCGGAGAAAATATATTCCAGAAGAATTGTTGCGGCAGCACCAAAACCATAAATAGGAAGGAAAGGCCCGAACACAAAACCGGCATTGACAAATTGCCGTTGCGTTAGAGAACGGTAGATAACCTCGATCACCCAACCCCAAAAGGAATAGAGTGCGAAAAGCACTACATAATGAAATAAATTTGTCCCACTTTCCAATGTGATATGTTCCCTTATAATCAAAATAATAACATTTTGCCGCTGTCTGCCGGCGGGTTAATGTTAGTAGTGGTTATTTTTGAACAACGGCTTGGCTGTTTCCACCATTTTCCAGCGCCAGTTTCAGGACTTCCATCATATCACCGACGAAATGAAATTTAATTGCCTTCTGCACATTGGCCGGAATGTCTTCCATGTCCTTGCGGTTCCAATTGGGAAGAATAATTGTTTTAATACCGGCGCGGTAAGCCGCCAGCACTTTTTCTTTGATTCCGCCAACTGGCAAAACAGTTCCGCGCAGGGTAATTTCGCCGGTCATCGCCAAATCCTTTTTGACTTTACGGCCGGTTAAAAGCGATGTCAGAGCCGTGAGCATGGTTACACCGGCGGAAGGCCCGTCTTTAGGAATTGCGCCGGCCGGCACATGGATGTGGAGATCCATATTTTGATAAAAATCTTCGGCGACACCCAGGGCGGCAGCATTACTGCGAATGAAACTCAGTGCCGCAGTGGCCGATTCTTTCATGACATCACCCAGCTGACCGGTCAGGGTCAAGCCTTTCGTGCCCTTCATGGCTGTCGCTTCGATGAACAGCATATCACCGCCGGCTGGAGTCCAGGCCAGGCCTATGGCCACACCGGGCTTGGCAATGCGTGAATCAATGTCGGTAATCATGCGGATCTGCCCCAGATACCTGGCAATATCTTTAACGGTTATTACTTTAGTTTTTGTTTCACCTTCGGCAATCATGGATGCCACGCCCCGGCAAATATTGGCAATCTCGCGCTCCAGATTGCGCACGCCGGCTTCACGAGTGTAACCGGATATTACACTGCCCAGGGCTTTAGGCGTAATTCTTAATTGCGAGGCAGTCAAACCGTTTTCGGATAATTGCCGTGGAATCAAGTAGCGCTCAGCGATTTTCATCTTTTCCTCGAGCGTGTAGCCGGGCAGTTCAATCACTTCCAGGCGGTCGAGCAGCGCCGGCGGTATTGTGTCCAGCCTGTTGGCTGTTGTGATGAACATTACAGAGGAAAGATCAAACGGCACATCCAGATAATGATCAGCAAATGTATTATTCTGCTGTGGGTCCAGTACTTCCAGGAGAGCCGAAGAGGGATCGCCGCGGTAATCGCTGCCGATTTTATCTATTTCGTCCAGCATGAAAACAGGATTATTCGATTCCGCACGCCGCAGGCTTTGAATGATACGGCCAGGTAAAGCGCCGATATAAGTACGGCGATGGCCTCGAATCTCCGCTTCATCGCGTACACCGCCTAAAGAAATGCGTACAAATTTGCGGCCTAACGCCCGGGCAACAGAGTGCCCCAGCGAGGTCTTGCCCGTTCCCGGAGGACCCACCAGACACAGAATCGGCCCTTTGGAATCCGGCTTCAATTTGCGCACGGCCAGATATTCGATAATACGCTTTTTCGCTTTGCTCAGACCGTAATGATCTTCGTCCAGAATCTTTCTGGCTTTTTTAATATCGAGGTTGTCAGGAGTTCCTTCATCCCACGGCAGGGCGGTAATCCAGTCAAGATAAGTAGAGGCGACAGTATATTCCGCAGAAGATGGATGCATGCGAGCCAGGCGCTCCAACTCACGCTTAGCTTCTTTTGCTGCTTCCGGCGGCAGCTTTTTGTCCGCAACTTTTTTGCTGTATTCTTCTATCTCTACGTTAGAGTCTTCCGATTCCCCCAACTCCTGCTGGATAGCTTTTAATTGCTGTCGTAGATAATAATCACGTTGGCTCTTGTCAATATCGCTCTTGACCTTTGTCTGGATTTTATTGCCCAGTTCCAGAACTTCCATTTGATGATTAACCAGGCGCGTTAATTCACTCAGGCGCTGATTGGTGTCGGTAATATCCAATATCTTTTGTTTTTCTTCTGCGGGTGCATTGATAATTGAAGCGATCATGTCTGCCAGAATACCGGCCTCCGTGATCGATTTAGCCATTGGTCCGAATTCCGGCGGCAAAAATGGCGAAAGTTTCAAAATACGGTCAAAGAGAACGAGCAAATTAGCCATGAGCGCTTCCGTTTCAATATCTTTGACTTCCGTATCTTCCAGAACTTTAATGCGTGCCTGCTGATATGGTTTGTCGGAAATCAGTTCTACTATCTGATAACGGCTGATTCCCTGCAATAATATTTGCGTCCTGTTCTCCGAAGCTTTGGCCATTCTGACTATGGTGGCAAAAGTGCCTACGGTGTGTAAATCTTCCAGCTTGTATTGGTAATCAGGAGTATCCGGCTCTTTTTTTGTCATAATTAGTCCAATTAGCCGGTCTTTAACCATAGATTCATCGACTAATTGGATGGAATTGACACCCATTACTTCCAGGGGAATCATCATTTTAGGAAATAACAGAACATTATGCAGCGGAAGAAGGGGAATCACTTCCGGTATGGAAAATTTTTTATTTTCTTCAAAAATATTTTGTTCAGTCATTAAACCCTCCGGTTTCTTTAGCAAAAAGAAATTTATTCGCGGTAGTTATTCGGTTGTCATAATGTGAATGCGATGAGTTTTGTAATTGGGTAGTTTATTGATTCTGATCATGAGGATTCCATCGGCATAAGAGGCCATCGCTGATTCTGCATCCACCGCTGACGGCAAAATAATATTTCTGGCAAAATAGCCGTGGGGAATCTCTGCCAGACAATAACGTGCATTTTTAATAACAGAAATCATTTTGCGCACTCCGGCAATTTTGATTTTTTTCCGGTTTAGTTCAATATGAAGTTCTTCCTTATTGATGCCGGCAAGATCAGCCAGAACAATGATTTCATCCGGCGATTCATAAACGTCGATATGAGGCATCCAGATACATTCATGTTGCCGGAATGCCGGGCTAACTAAGTGAAAGACTTCATCAACGGCCTTTTGAAATTCTTCCTCAAAATTATTGTCAAACTTGATTTTAATGAAGTTCATCTTCGTCACCTATTAATTGGGATTGTAAAAATGTTTGCGGCCATGTTACAAAATATATGTTCCATTGCCAATTTGTAAAGGTTTGCTCTCACATATTAATATTTTTTTAAAGGAAGTGATATGAAAATAATTAATTATATTTATAGGATCGCGAAAAATAAAGCTGGAGTATCAGGCATCATTTCTCTGGCAGTGTGTTGGACTTTAATCTTTCCGGCTTATGCGGGGGAAATCAGTTTAACTCAGTCAGATAATCAGCGTAACATAACGATGAATGCCGGTGATCGGCTGGAGATTGCCCTGGAAGGCAATCCGACTACCGGCTATGTTTGGGAAAAGGTGGAAGGTGACAATGCAATCTTGTCCCCGCAGGGCGACTATAAATATACTCCGGCCGAACCATTACTGGTTGGTTCCGGGGGGAAATTTGCATTTACTTTCCTGGGAGCCGCCACGGGTAAAACTAAGCTGCGGATTATTTACCATCGGACATTTGAAAAAAATGTCGCTCCTGCTAAAACGTTTGAAATAAAAGTTATTGTTCAATGAAATGAGACTTGTCGGCACCAATTACCGGCAAGTCTCATTTATATGGCAAAGTATCATTATTTAACGGAGATTACAGGGCAGGGGGCTTCCAATATTACGTGTTGAGCTGTTGAACCCATTATCGCTTTTTCAACGCGGGATGTTTTGACAATGCCTATTACAATGAAATCAGCATGAACTTCCGTGGCGAAATCAACGATATCTTCTCCCGGCTCGAGGCCGCGAACAAGCAAATGTTTCTCACAAATGATCCCTTTCTTCTCAAATGATTGCTGAGCAGATTCCAACCGTGTATTTGCTTTATCAATAGAATCCGCGTCAGAGGTGCGCCCTCCAATAAGAGAAGTAACAATGTATACCTTTGCGTTAACGTCTTTTGCAAATTTCAGCGTTAACCCTAGTGCTCTTTCCGATGAATCGGAACCATCAATAGCAAAAACTAAATTCATGTTTTTTCCTCACTTTCCCGAAAATGAAAATAAAATGGTCAAATGTTAAAAAATTAAGTACCAAACCTTCGATTTTATTTTTAACTATTATAAAACTTCTGTCAAGTTTAAATCACTCCTAAAGAAATAGCTGGTCAAATGCAAGCCTTTTTGTTATGGAAGATCTGAATTTATATAAAAAAAGTGTTTTGGCCATCCCAAATTAAAATTGGTTCAATTTCCACCGAGATTAATTCCGAAAACCAGCACAGAAAAGAAGAGATGAGAAATTAAACCTATGAAAAAGGAACATTTACGTAATATTGCTATTATTTCACATGTTGACCATGGCAAAACCACTCTGCTTAATGCCATGTTGAAACAAACTGGTGTCTTTCGGACTAATCAGGCGGTAGAAGATCGCGTTATGGATTCTCTCGACCTGGAAAAAGAACGCGGCATTACGATCACGGCAAAAAATACGGCGATTGAATATAAAGGCATCAAGATTAATATTGTCGATACGCCGGGCCATGCCGATTTTGGCGGTGAAGTGGAACGCAGTCTCAACATGGTTGATGGCGCTATTCTGCTGGTAGATTCCAGCGAAGGGCCTTTGCCGCAGACGCGCTTTGTTTTGAAAAAAGCACTGGCAAAAAAACTGCCTATAATACTGATCATTAATAAGATTGACCGCCCCGATGCCCGCATCGAAGAAGTCATTAATGATTCTTACGACCTTTTTATTGATCTGGGAGCCGAGGAGCAGCAAATTGAATTTCCGATACTATTTACAATTGCCAAGAATGGTATTTGCCACAGGAAACTGGGAGATGAAAGCGGTGACCTGAATCCGTTGTTTGATACTATAATTGAAAGAATACCGGCACCCGAGGCCGACGATGAGGCCAATCCGCAGTTTCTGGTGACTAATCTGGATTATGATCCTTATGTAGGGCAAATTGCTATTGGCCGTCTCCAGCAAGGCCGATTGGAAATGAATACCAGTTACAGCCATTGCACTGAAGATAAAATTGTTCCGAATGTTAAATTTTCAGCACTTTATACTTTTTACGGACTGGCCAAAAAGCCTGTAACCAGTGCTGAATCAGGAGATATTATTGCTTTCTCCGGGTTGTCGAATGTTACCATCGGTGACACGATATCTTCTTTAATTGATCCGCAGCCCCTGGCTCGCCTGCTGGTAGACGAACCGACTGTCTCGATGATGTTCTATGTCAATGATGGCCCCTTTGCCGGGACAGAAGGTAAATTTCTTACTTCCCGGCATTTACTCGAACGTCTGGAAAAAGAATCATTGCGTAATGTGGCCATCAAAATCAAGAAACTCGAAAGAACCGATGCCTTTGAAGTTTGCGGCCGTGGCGAGCTGCAGATGGCGGTGCTGATTGAAACGATGCGCCGTGAAGGTTATGAATTGACGGTGTCGCGCCCACAGGTTATTACCAAAGAGGAAAATGGCCGGAAAATGGAACCGGTGGAACGCCTTTTCCTGGATATACCGGAAGAATTTGTCGGTAAAATCACGGAAAAATTATCCATTCGCAAAGGCCGTCTGGAGAGTCTCGTCAATAAAGGCAGCGGCCGGGTAAGCATGGAATTTCTTATACCCTCGCGCGGTTTGATTGGTTTCCGCAGTCAGTTTTTGACGGATACCAAAGGCGGCGGTGTAATGAATTCATTACTGGAAGATTACGCACCCTGGTTCGGCCCTATTCCCCAGCGGACGACGGGAGTTCTGGTGGCTGACCGCGCCGGGCGCGTCACTACTTACGCCTGCTTTGCAATGGAAGATCGCGGGGAAATGATTGTCGAAGTCGGTATTCAAGTTTATGGCGGCATGGTTATCGGAGAACGCAACCGGGTCGGCGATATAAATGTTAATATCATCAAGGAAAAGAAGCTCACCAATATGCGGGCCTCCAGTTCGGATGCGACCGTAATATTGCGGCCGCCGCGTCTCCTCTCTCTGGATCAGGCGATTGAATTCATTGCCGAAGATGAGCTGGTGGAGGTCACGCCAAAAAGTGTCCGGTTACGCAAGATGGAGCTGGATGCAACAAAGCGGGCATCTCAGCAAAAAGGTCAAAGGGACCTGTAAAGAGAGCAAGACCTTGATTAATCAAATTTCCGATAACTTTTATTGTATTACTCTGCCCATGTCGTTCCGCCTGAATCACGTGCATGTTTACGCATTGGTGCATAACAAAGAAGTTGCTCTTTTTGATACCGGCCTTGATATCAGCGGCTCTTTTGATCTGCTGAAAAAGGATCTGGAAAGCATCGGTCAGAGCGTAGAGGCGGTTCGGGTTATCTACATAACTCATTCCCATGGTGATCATTGCGGCATGGCCGGATTGATTAAAAAAGAATCGGGAGCGATAATTCATCTTTCGCCTCAGGCTGATGAATCCAACCGGAATTATTCCAAAACGGATTTGTTGATTCCACGGATGAAGAAATTTTATCTGGCCCATGGCCTTGCCGAGCAGCAAGTTGATAATACGATTGCGGTGTTTGGTGCCACGCGTAATATTGTAGCGGCTTTTGAAGGTGATTATTGTTTGCAGCCCAACGAAATACGGGAATTTGGCAAATGGCAATTTGAATGCATTTTTACACCCGGACACTCCAATGGCCATATTTGTTATTGTTTCCACAAAGAAGGTATTTTGCTTTCCGGTGATACTGTTTTGCCGCACATAACTCCCAACTTGAGCCCCGATCTGTTTGACGAAAATTTCCGTCCGCTCGAAAACTTTTTAGCATCCCTCGATACGGTTGCGAATTTGCCTGTCGGTAAAATATATCCCGGTCATGGTAATGTGATGGGAAATGTGAAGGCGCGTGTTCACGAGCTGCACGTGCATCATGCCGAACGAACGCAGCTGGTCCTCCATTGCCTCGGTGCGACACCCAAAACATCGTTCCAGGTAGCGCGGGGAGTATTCGGCGATGATTTGCCGGATTTTGACAAGTTTCTGGCCTTAAACGAAACTTATGTACACTTGCTGGATCTGAAGGACAAAGGTATAATTCAAGAAGAGCAGGATGGGAATATTTTAGTTTATACTGCGTAGAGAGATCGTTTTGAGCAAGCAATTACTGAAAGAAATTGAACGCCGTCGGACCTTCGGTATCATCAGCCACCCCGATGCGGGAAAAACTACGCTGACCGAAAAACTGTTGCTATTCGGTGGCGCTATTCAAATGGCCGGTGCGGTGAAAGCACGCAAAGCATCCAAACATGCGCTTTCCGACTGGATGTCCATTGAAAAAGAGCGTGGTATTTCCGTCACTTCGTCGGTAATGAAGTTTGAATATGCGGACTGCGAAATCAATCTGCTGGATACTCCCGGCCATCAGGATTTTTCCGAAGATACTTACCGTGTGCTTACAGCCGTGGACAGTGCGTTAATGGTAATTGACGGCGCCAAAGGAGTGGAGACTCAGACCCAGAAACTAATGGATGTATGCCGTCTGCGCAATACTCCGATCATAACGTTTATTAATAAAATGGATCGCGATTGCCTGTTGCCGCTGGATATTCTGGCGGATATCGAAGACAAGCTGCAAATCGAATGTTCGCCGCTTTCCTGGCCTATTGGCATGGGCAAGCGTTTTAAAGGAGTTTATAATCTCTACAATAAAACCTTGCATCTTTTTACTCCCGGCAAAAGCCGCCGTTCCGATGAAGGTGTGGTTATTGAAAATTTATCCGACGCGCTGCTCGACGAGCTCCTGGGAAGCCAGGCTGCAGAACTTAGGGAAGAAATAGAACTGCTGGAGGGTGCGGCCAATCCCTTTGACCATAGGGAATATTTGAAGGCCGGGCAGACACCTGTTTTCTTCGGCAGCGCCATCAATAATTTCGGAGTGAAGGAGCTGCTGGATGCTTTTGTTGAGATTGCTCCCTCTCCGGTGCCGCGGCCTACAACGACAAGAATAGTTGCCCCTGAGGAAGATGATTTCTCCGGCTTTGTTTTTAAAATCCAGGCCAATATGGATCCGGCACACCGCGACCGCATTGCTTTTCTGCGCATCTGCTCGGGTAAATTCCAGCGGGGCATGAAGGTGCAGCAGCATCGCATCGGCAAAGAAGTCAGTTTGTCCAATGCGACAATTTTTATGGCACAGGATCGAACCAATATTGAAGAAGCCTATCCGGGAGATATCATCGGTATTCATAATCACGGCACCATCAAAATAGGTGATACCTTTTCGCAAAAAGAACTGCTTAAATTCACCGGCATTCCGCACTTTGCCCCGGAACATTTCTGCCGCGTACGCCTGAAAGACCCATTGAGGATCAAGCATTTGCAGAAGGGTTTGATTCAGCTGTCCGAAGAGGGGGCGATTCAGGTTTTCAAACCACTGTGGGGTTCGGACAATATTCTCGGTGCTGTCGGTATCCTGCAATTTGATGTGACCATGGCCCGGCTCAAAGATGAATACAGTGTCTATGCCGATTACGAAAAGACCGATTATGCCGCCGCCCGTTGGGTGACTTCAGCCGATGCTAAAAAAATGGAAGATTTTCAGAAGAAATACCAGACCAGTCTGGCTCTGGATACGGAAGGCAATCTGGTTTATCTGGCCTTGAACGAGTGGCGTCTGGCGCATACGATGGAAGAATGGCCGCAAATCACATTCCTCAAGACCATGGAAAAAAGCTGATAGCGACCTCGTAAAATGCCCATATGCAGCGTTGTGCTTCAGCTCTCTCCGTGTCTAGCACGGCGCAGGCTTATTGCGGCATACACGAAAAAGTACCCCTTACCCCTCACCCGCTTCCAAATCAAACAACTGCTTTTGAACTCATTTGTGGCAATAGAGAAGAAAGTATTAAGCCTATATTGATAGTATTCCGGTGTGATTACTCGGAACAGCATTCGCGAAGCACACACCATTACAATTAAGTAAAGTTATTTGTCATGTATATCATTTTATTATTATATATATACATGATTATTATGCTGTTATAAATTTTAAATTTTAAAAAATTATTTGACCAATTGTCATCGTTTATTGTATAATGTTTCTGTATAATGTTGTATAATGTTTAAGAAACCATCTAACCAAGGAAACCATAAATGGAAAATTACCACACAATTAGCGAAGCCGCAAAAAAAATAGGGGTAAGCTCTCAAACTCTTAGGCGATGGGATAATACCGGGAAATTGCTTTCAAAGAGACACCCTGTTAACAATTACCGCGTTTACAATGATGAACAGATTGAATTTGTTGTAAAAGAGTTGTCGCAGAAGTATTTAACAGATTATGCCAACTCTTTACAATATCAGATTAAACCTTTTTTTGAGACAGGTCTCGGCAAATTATACAATGAGGATGTTGTAACGTTCTTTAAAACATTAGAAACTTCTTCTGTGCAACTTATTTTTGCCGATCCTCCATACAACATTAACAAGGCAGAATGGGATACTTTTGAATCCCAGAAAGAATATGTAGAATGGAGCATGACATGGATAAAAGAGGCACAAAGAGTACTTGACCCGACGGGAAGTTTATATATATGCGGCTTTTCAGAAATTTTAGCCGACCTTAAATGGGCCGCTAGTAGCCTTTTTAAGGGGTGCAAATGGCTTGTGTGGTACTACCGTAACAAGGCCAATCTTGCTGACGATTGGGGCAGATCTCATGAAAGTTTGTTGCACTTCAGAAAGAGCAGTAAGATAGTTTTTAATGTTGACGAAGTAAGAGTGCCTTACAATGTTCACACGCTTAAATATCCACAGCACCCGCAAGCAAAGAGTTCCCAATATGGAAATGGGAAGGAATATGTGTGGACACCACACCCCAAAGGAGCAAAACCCAAAGATGTATTTGAAATTCCAACATTAACAAATAATTCATGGGAAAGAGAAAAACACCCAACTCAAAAACCCATAGAGTTAGTAAAAAAATGTATCCTTGCCTCTTCTAGTCAAGGTGGTTTGGTTGTTGATCCATTCGGTGGTACTGGAACAACTTTTGCGGTTGCTGAAGCATTTAATAGAAGATGGCTGGGAACTGACAACGAAATTGAATACTGCAATACAATAAAAAGGAGACTCCTCGACTTAAAGCATATTAAGAGAATCGCTGATAATGGGGAAGACTCCGAACTAATAGAGCGCCGAAGAAAATTAAGGGGATAATAATTTCCAGATGTCAGTGGCGATAAATTGAGAGAAAGGGAAAATGTGCTGATTATATGGATTTTCTTTCGTAATTGAAGGAGGGTCTATAAAGTAAACTCCGTCCAATTGTGTCAAAAATTTTGTGTATACCATAAATAGACCAGAAACAAATGTGAAGCTGATTTGTTTAGTTTCTTTTCTTTGTACATCGTTCAGAAAAATGCCGACAACTTTAACAGGGCGTTCGGCAAACTTTTGCATCAGAAGTTTATCTAAAAAAATCTTCCCCATTCTGTCTTTTGAAGATGTTTTTAGAGAAATAACAATTTCGTCTTTATCTATTAATTTGGTTCCGGATTTTACAGACTCATGAGGTGATAAGACAATATCTGTTTCACATGAATAAAGTTTTTCTCCATCTTCTGATGGGTAAGGAATTTTAAAAACAACTTTATCATTCTTGACGCCTAATTGTGTGACAATGAGACGAATTAATTCTTCAAATCTGTTGCCGACATGCTTTCTTGAGCTATTTGGATTACATAAGAAATCCATTCCGACGCCAATGGACTGCTGGATAGTATAAACGACAGAATCAATGGTGTTGTGTTCTTCCTTTGTAATAGTCTTTTTGTTTTTAATTTTATTGATGATAGAAAGAAATTCTTTGTATTGACTGTCAAATGTCTGGCTGTTAAAAATGAACAAATTATTGTTGATTGGGCGAGCAAACTTTGATGTACCCGCCATTACAGAAGATAAGATGATATAATTTCTAGCTGTCACTTTTTCAGAGACAATATCAGGCAAATGCCCCAAAACTCTTTTTGTAAGTTCTGAAAACTCATCAAGGCTTTTCTTTGGCGTCTGTAAGTCTTTTTGTAATGGTTTCATTGTCATTGATTAATATTTTTTCAAATCTGCATCCTTAAAATATCCTAAGCAAAAAATGATGAAATAGCAATCTGTATATTTTTTACTGCTTCCATGTCTTTTGCACTTTCACAAATAGCACTTCGGATATCTTCGATTTTAATTCTCCGGTTTAACCAACATGACTGAATCGGAGAAAGAAGTGGTAGCTTATGAGCGAATAATTATCAGGTTCAGATTTTTACTGCCGCTACCAGCCAGTCTCTTATATCCTCCGCTGATTTTTCCCAGCCTTTTTCCACCATAATCATATGAGCAAATTGTTCGTAGGCGATATATTTATCCGCCTTGATAAATCGGGCGATCTTTGCTTCCATACTCTCCAATGCGAGTGCATCCTTTTTGCAGCCGATCACCAGTTTGGGGCAGCGGATTTTGTCAACATCAATCGGATACCCTTTACCGACCTGGTTCGCCACAGCTAATGACTCGGCTTGGAGAATATTATAAACAGCCATTTTTTCTGCGCCTTCGAGATTGTTCAATACAGTTTTATTGGCAATGGCAAAGCTTGGCTTTATAGACTTCTTTCTTATAGCGCTCCAGATTCCCCGAAGGATAATTTTTATTAAAGCCATGTTTTTTTTCATTTCAAATTTAACGCCTCGCGGCGGCGCGCTGGCTATTAAAATCAGAGCTTTGATTTTATCCGACCCTTCAGCTGTTTTTTGTGAAATTAATCCGCCCATGCTGTGTCCAATCAGAGCGCAATTTTCAATGCCTAGAGCTCGACGAACTTTATTCACATCTTCTACGTAATCTTCAAGAGTAACAGTTTCCAGTCTAGGGACAGGATCACTTGCGCCATGACCGCGTAAATTCAAGGCGTAACAATCCCACCCCGCGCCTGAGAAGAAGTTGATATAATTTTTCAAATATTCAGTATTGCCTCCGGCGCCGTGGACAAAAAGAAGAGGATAATCAAATTTTTTGTTTGAAGACAGCTCCTTGTCGACAGCTAAATTATCTACTTTAATGCGCATCAGAAAAAACCTCCTAAAATTAATAGGAAAAAATAGGCCGGACTTGAGCTTAATGTTAAACTTGATTCTAACTGAATTGCCGTTAATGCTACTTCAGTCTTTTGTCCATGCCCGTAAAACCGCAACCCGGCTCATAGCAGGTGACATTAAGAAAGGCGCATTTTCCCCGGCAGACTGGGCAGGTCTCCGGCGGCTGCGGCGCAACTAATGTATTGCCGCAATTGCTGCATTTCCATGTATTTTCCGGAATGTTTGCTTTGGTTTCCACCATGGTTTGCTTCCTCCTTACTGGATTTGCTAATTAATTTATCACAAAAACAGCAGAGATGGGGGAATATTTTAATTTCCCACTAAAAACGATAAATATTTAAGGAATGTTCTTGAAATTATCCGGTTCTTTCGGTAAGCACAAAGAGCAATTTTGTACGGAGATAAAACTATGGTCAAGGGCACAAAGAAAGACGATTTATCCGATTTAACGCTGCTGGGCAAAACAACTCAACCAGTTAAAAAACTTGAGACTTTTCCCAATCACCACTCGGGCCGCAACTATACGGTTACATTACAGACCCAAGAGTTTACCTGTGTCTGCCCGATGACTGGCCAACCGGATTATGCGAAAATTAAAATACAGTACGTTCCGGATAAAAAAATTGTCGAATCCAAGTCGCTGAAATTATATTTATGGTCTTTCCGTAACGAAGGCGTTTTTCATGAACATTTGACTAACATTATCCTGGATGATTTGGTTGCCGCATTGAAGCCGCGCTGGTGCAAAGTAAGCGCGGAATTTGCTGTCCGCGGAGGGATCGGAATAATAGTTGATGCTGAATATAAATCGAAATAAATACACCGGAAGGATAAAAGGGTAAAAAAATGGCAAAACGCACAGATATTAAGAAGGTTTTAATTATTGGTTCCGGCCCTATCGTTATCGGGCAGGCCTGCGAATTTGATTATTCGGGAACTCAGGCCTGCAAGGCGCTGCGCAAACTCGGCTATCAAATAGTGCTGGTTAATTCCAATCCGGCAACCATCATGACTGACCCCGGCATGGCGGATGTCACTTATATTGAACCGCTCAATGCTCAAACGATTACCGAAATAATTGAAAATGAAAAGCCGGATGCGATTTTGCCCAACCTGGGTGGCCAGACCGGCTTGAACCTGACGTCCGAACTTCACAAGCTGGGCGTATTACAGAAGCACAATGTGAAGGTAATCGGAGTGCAGGTTGATGCCATAGAGCGCGGTGAAGACAGAATTGCCTTTAAGGAAACCATGAGTAAACTGGGCATTGAAATGCCACAGAGCGAACCGGCCGTAACCGTGGAGGAAGCGGAAAAGATTGCGGCCAAACTCGGTTATCCGGTGGTTGTCCGTCCGGCGTACACAATGGGCGGCACAGGCGGTGGCATTGTGTATAACCTCGAGGAGCTGCGGCTCATTGCCAGTCGGGGTATCTCCGCCAGTCTGATCGGACAGATTCTGATTGAAGAATCCGTCATCGGCTGGGAAGAGCTGGAGCTGGAAGTCGTGCGTGACGCAAAAAATCAGATGATCACCGTCTGCTTTATTGAAAATGTTGATGCCATGGGCGTGCATACCGGCGATTCTTACTGCACCGCGCCAATGTTGACCATTTCCGAAGAACTCCAGAAGCGTCTGCAAAAATATTCTTACGATATTGTCGAAGCGATTCAGGTCATCGGTGGAACAAACGTCCAGTTTGCACACGATCCCAAAACAGACCGTGTAGTGGTCATTGAGATCAATCCCCGCACTTCGCGTTCTTCGGCACTGGCTTCGAAGGCAACAGGTTTCCCGATTGCCTTGATTTCCGCTATCCTGGCCTCGGGCATCACGCTGGATGAGATTCCTTACTGGCGAGATGGATTGCTGAATAAGTACACTCCTTCGGGAGATTATGTGGTTGTCAAATTCGCCCGCTGGGATTTTGAAAAGTTTCCCGGTGCAATTGATAAGCTGGGTACGCAGATGCGTGCTGTCGGCGAAGTTATGAGCATCGGCAAAAATTATAAGGAAGCTCTGCAAAAGGCGATCCGTTCTCTGGAGAAAAAACGCTACGGCCTGGGCTTTGTTAAAGACTTTAATGTTAAATCTCTCGACGAACTGATGGAGATGCTCTCTGAACCGTCCAGCGAAAGACAGTTCATTATGTATGAGGCCCTGCGCAAGGGCGCTACGATAGAAGCCCTTTGTGCAAGAACATACATCAAAAAGTGGTTCATTGAACAAATGAAGGAACTGGTGGAATTGGAGGAAAAGATTCTCGCCCGCAAGGGTAACGCTCTGCCTGACGATTTGCTGCTTGCAGCGAAAAAGGACGGGTTTGCCGACCGTTACCTGGCGCAGATTCTGGGCAAAAAAGAAGAAGACATTCGCAAGCAGCGGCTGGCCGCAGGCCTTGCCGAAGCTTGGGACGCTGTACCCGTAAGCGGTGTGGAAAACGCGGCTTATTATTACTCCACTTATAATGCCGCCGATAAGGTCGGTGTCAGCGCCAACCGCAAAATCATGGTTTTAGGCGGCGGCCCCAACCGCATCGGCCAGGGCATTGAATTTGATTACTGCTGTGTGCACGCGGCCTTCGCCCTGCGTGATGAAGGCATTGAATCCATCATGGTCAACTGTAACCCGGAAACCGTTTCCACCGACTATGATACATCCAATAAATTATACTTCGAGCCGCTGACGCTGGAAGATGTATTAAGCATTTATGAAAAGGAAAAGCCCGAAGGAGTAATCGTGCAGTTCGGCGGTCAGACGCCTCTCAACATCGCCGCGGATCTGGCCCGCGCGGGCGTAAAAATTATCGGCACCTCGACGGAAACCATTGATCTGGCCGAAGACCGCGACCGTTTCCGGATGATGATGGACAAGCTCGGTATTCCCATGCCCCAATCCGGGATGGCCAGCAATCTGGATCAAGCGCTTAAAGTTGCGGGCAGCATCGGCTACCCACTGATGGTGCGTCCGTCTTATGTGCTGGGAGGGCGCGGCATGGAAGTGGTGCATGATGAAGAAATGCTCAAACGTTATGTCCATGCGGCCGTCGATGTTACGCCGGAACGGCCGATTCTGATCGATAAGTTTCTGGAAAACGCCATCGAAGCGGAAGCCGATGCTATTTCCGACGGAACAGACGCCTTTGTCCCGGCAGTGATGGAACACATTGAACTGGCCGGAGTTCATTCCGGCGACTCCGCCTGCGTAATTCCGCCCATCAGTATTTCCACCCGGAACATAGAGACAATTGAAGAATACACCCGAAAAATTGCTGTGGAATTCGGTGTTGTCGGCTTGATGAACATTCAGTACGCTATTGCCAACGACGTTGTTTATATTCTAGAGGCCAATCCCCGTGCCTCACGCACCGTGCCACTTGTTTCCAAAGTATGCAATATTTCCATGGCCCGCCTGGCCACACAGGTTATGCTGGGGAAAAAGCTGAAGGATTTGAATTTGCAGAGAAAGTCATTTCATCACTTCGGCGTTAAGGAATCTGTTTTCCCTTTCAACATGTATCAGGAAGTCGATCCGGTTCTGGGGCCGGAAATGCGATCTACCGGTGAAGTCCTGGGTCTGGCCGATTCTTTCGGTCTGGCCTATTATAAGGCACAGGAGGCAACCCAGCAGTCTCTTCCCGGAGAGGGTACAGTGCTGATTACTGCGGGGGAAAAGGATAAAGGTGGCTTTCTGGAAGTTGCCCGTGCCTTTCAGAAGATGGGATTTAAAATCAAGGCCTCGGAAGGAACACATAAATATCTGACCAGCCAGGGAATTGCCGCTGAACACATTTTGAAAATGCACGAAGGAAGGCCCAATATAGTTGATGCCATTAAAAACGGTGAGATTCAACTGGTGATCAATACACCGGTGGGCAGGTTGGGCAAATACGATGATTCTTATATTCGCAAGGCCGCCATTAAATTTAAGGTTCCTTATATTACGACGCTGGCGGCAGCCGTGGCGGCAGCGAAGGGAATAGCCGCCTTCCGCCAGGGACATGGCCGCGCTAAATCTTTGCAGAGCTATCATGCGGAAATAAAATAATTAATTTAGGCTTAGAAAAAGTAATCTAATGGTGCGGCGGAGGGAGAAAATGACTATAAAAACTTTTGGTATTATCGGTGCAGGCCAGATGGGCAACGGCATTGCGCAGGTTGCGGCGCAGATTGGCGGTTTGAATGTTATAATGAACGACATCGCCGACCAATTTGTGGAAAAGGGTCTGGATACGATTTCTAAAAATCTGGACAGATTAGTGGCCAAAGATAAACTGACCGCTTTGCAGAAGACGGAGATTATGGCCCGGATTAAGAAGAGCACTAATCTGGAAGACATGAAGGACGCCGATTTTGTTGTGGAGGCTGCTGTAGAGAGGGAAGATCTGAAGCTGAACATATTCCGCAAGCTCGATGAGGTCTGTAAACCCGGTGTTATTCTGGCGACCAATACGTCTTCAATCCCGATTACGAAAATCGCTGGCGCCACTAAGCGTCCGGAATTAGTTATTGGTATGCACTTCATGAATCCCGTGCCGGTGATGAAGCTCGTCGAGATCATCCGGGGACTGGCCACCTCTCAGGAAACATATAATGCCACTGAGGCCTTAAGTAAACAGTTCGGCAAGGTTCCCGTAGAATGCAACGATTTCCCCGGTTTCATTGCCAATCGAATTCTGATGCCCATGATCAATGAGGCGGTTTATACTCTCTTTGAAGGAGTGGGAACGCCCAAGGCCATAGACGATATCATGATACTGGGCATGAACCATCCCATGGGGCCGCTCGCTCTGGCTGACCTGATCGGCCTGGATACCTGCTATGCCATCATGGATGTTCTGCATAAAGGATTTGGTGATTCCAAATACAGACCTTGTCCGCTTTTGAAAAAATATGTTGATGCCGGGTACCTGGGACGGAAGACCGGTCGGGGATTCTACGATTATAAGTAAATAAAAGTTTGTTGTTGCCAAATCCCGGCAGTGCGCCTACAAGCAAACTGCCGGGATTTTTTTGCTGAGGTTATTTATCTGGCAATCGGGAGATTGGAATCATGTCCGTTTTTCTTAACAAGCCTTGATGCGAAGCGGCATTCTCCTCTGCGAAAAAACCTTCCTGCGAAATTGTAAGTCTATTTGTGTTACGCTTAATAGTAGTCTCACCATGAAGAGAATTCAAGAGAAATCAACGGGAGATAAGGCATTAAGCTTCATCCAGTTGATGCGGAATTTTAATTTAAATACGAAATGAAATTAATTCTTGTGGACATCTGTAACATCTACCTATACACACTGCAAGGCTAGAAAATGAGGATAACCAGTTGTAAACATGCAATTTAATCCCGCAGGATTTATGCTGACCTGTATGGCTCTGTTCTCACAGCTTTGGGAGAAAGTTCTAGTCTCGAAACGATTGAATTGAACACAACATTTATAGCCGTTAAGAAACAAATATCAGAATATCAATATTGGCGAATAGACGAAATACCTCTGTATTGATTGTGCCTTCAAAGGTTACCTCTTGTTTCATCAAAATACTGAAGATCATATGTCGAAGGACAACGTTGCGCACGATGTAGCTTATTCTCCCATTTTTCCCATTTCCTTTTCATAGCAGGAAGGACAGATGCCGTGGCTAAACTGAGCCTCGGGATGCACTGCAATGTATTTTTCCACTTCATTCCAGATGTCCTTATCATCCCTGATTTTTTTACAATACGCGCAAATCGGGATAATCCCCTCCAACTGTCTGACCCTTGACAAGGCGGCTTCAAGTTCTGCAATATGCTCATCCAACTCCCGCCTCAGTTTTTCCAGCAGCAGGTTCTTTTTCACTGATTCACGCTGCATATTGATCAGCTCATTGTTGATAACGCCAATCTGTTCGATGGAGCGGCTTTCTGTCAATATCATCCGCTCGCAGAAAAGCAGATGTCCACTTTCCACTTCTACGGAATGGCAGTACAGGATTCCGTTCATGCCCGATTGACGGTTAAAAGAAAGTTTAATCTCTTCAGTATTTTTGAGGTCGCTGTCTCTCAGGATTAGAAAATCCGCCACAGGTAAACCTAAGGGTTTCTGCAGTAATTGAAACATCCGAGTAAAACCCTGATTGCAATCCAGAATTATCAGTGCCGGATCAATTAGTACAATTCCAATGGCACTAGATGTTTCGAGATATAACTCCAGCTTTTCTTTGTGATGTTTAAACTCGTTTTGCAACAAGGTCATATTGTTCTTTCCTCCCACCAGGCATTGGCAGAGACCGCTCCTTTATTGGCATCCGCAGCATAGCCGTCAGCGCCTAAATTGCGCCATAATTGGGGCATGCTATTGAAAGCGAGACCACCTGACAAGATCTTTATGCCCCTGGTTTCTGGGTCCGCCTTGATCATTTCGATGGCCTTTTTTGCATGATCCAGATTGAACATAGTGGCAACCGACATTGCAACCATAAAGGGTTTATGCTGTTTGAGAATGGCAAGAAGTTCCTCTTTGGGGGTATTGGCTCCCAGATATGTCACATCCCACCCCTCAATTTCCAAAAAATCGGCCAACATTCGCGCACCAACCTCATGAAATTCGTTTGGCCCTGCCGTTACAACAGTTTTTCCCCGGTAGGCATCTACATTGGCAAAGCGGGGATAAAGGGCAGCGCTAATCCTTCCCACTATGGCCGTGGCAATGTGCTCTTCGGCCACCGATATGTCGTTTTTTTCCCAGAGCAGACCGATTCGATACAAGGCCGGACAAACAACATCGAGATAAAAATGTTTGAGATCATCAATTGTCTGTATGGATTGATTAACCAATTGAAGGCTTCCCTTGCTATCACCATTTAGCAGTAATGACAACAAAACCTCCTGCATCTCATTGGTTTCTCTCTGCGGCGAGAATGTTAATCCCTCACTGCTTACGGAAAGAGGTATCATGTCCATATGATGACTGATCATCCAATCGTAGACTTCGATAATCTCAGCGGCATAAACGTGATCGAGACATTCACTTACAGCACTTTTCCAGGCCGAAAGTTCAACAGGAAAATAGTCATAAGAAAAACCTCGAGCATGATAGGCTCGATAAACCCAGGGAATCGTCTTCGCCAAAAGTTCATGAGAACCTATCTTGAATACTGTTGCCATGAAGGTAGCATGATTACTATGGTTGTTCCGCATTAGGTCAAGTGGGTTGCCGCCAATCAGCTCAAAAATCTTTGGGTTGGCTTCGAGTTCGTTATTTACATAATTAACTAGCCGTTCCTCCTCTTTTTCATAGGATTTGGCTGCATCAGGCGATACGGTAGGCAATTTGTCTAAACTGTTGATGAGTTTTGTAATCATATTTTCTCCCGAATCATATTGAGTCAATGTAAAAAATTAAAAATGTATCGTTATACTCACCTCATAATGTGCTGCCAGCGTTTAGGTCCGACAAAGCCATGGCCAAATTATCATGGGGGCACATTCTTATTTTCATCCAGCGTATCGCGAATAACCCCGGAAAGTGCTCTCTTTGTGAGCGGTT
>CAZYIE010000031.1:32507-40284 GCA_964646755.1 uncultured Smithella sp. | reverse complement strand
ATGGCCCTGCAATTGGCATCGCAAATCCCCATGACATCCGTCGTGGGAATAGATTTTTCACCCATGCAGATCCGGGCAGCTAAGAGGCTGAGAAAGAAAAGGGATGTCGGGAACTGCCGTTATCAGCTGGGAAATGCCATGGAGATACCCTTCAGAGAAGACCACTTCGCTGCCGTCGTTAGTGTCGGTTCCATCAAGCACTGGCCGGATCCGCAGAAAGGCGTAGCCGAGATGAGACGTGTTCTCGCACCCGGAGGCTGGGCGGTTATCTCAGAAACGGACAAAGAGGTGTCGGACGAGGCATTAAGACGATTCATGGCGCGCTTCAAGGCATGGTATCTCTGGAATCCCCTTCTCTTCTGGGGATTGCGCCATATCATTTTTGGTGAAAGCTATTCGCACCAGGAAATCGTTGCTTTTTTCAAAGCGGCGGGATTTAAAAATATTCAGATGCAGAATCCGGAAACCTGTCCTTACATAATCGTCAAGGCGCAAAAATAAATAGGCAATGGTGATGCGGACTTTTGTCTTGTCTATTCGGCCTTCAGGCAACAGGCAACCATGCGGTACATCTCAGGAATAAATACAAAGCGAGAGTTGCATGGAATCGCTAAATTATGAACATTTCTTGAGATGGTACAATAGACGAGATGCGATAATCGAAAAATATTCGGCACAATTGGGCAGATAAATAATATCTCTTTTCCCCGACTTGATCCCTGTGTTTTTTAACCAATTGGCTATCTTGTTGGATATTTTCTCCAATTGATTATAGGTTGTTTTCCTGTCACCATCTTATTGCAACAAGATTATTCCCATATTCCCGTACTTTCACAATCTTCTCTGCAGATTGACATGTGGTAAATATTAATCAATTATTGATATTGTTATCCATTGCCAACGTATACAGACACAACATCTTGTGGGGAAAAATAACTTGACATACAAACGGAACTTCCCTAGATATTTGCTGTCAGGAAACGCTGTCTTATCAAAGAAGGAAAGCCCGGCAATTTTCCGCCCCTCGGCGCCGCCGGCAGACTTTCCTGATTCGAGGAAAAATATCTGCTTCATGTAATAACCCATACCGTCGATCGCTTGTGCAAATATCCCGAAGAATGCTGCATAGGTAATTAAAGACAACACCGGACAATAAAGGAGAAGTACGGGATGAATGATGATCTCTACAGAAGGCTCAGAGAATGGATGCACAACGCAACGCCCATGGGATTTCGGGAAACAGAGAAGGCCGCGGAACTGGAACTGTTGACTTACCTGTTTACACCAGATGAGGCAAAGATGGCGCTTCATCTGACCGCCGATGTGCAGACATTGGAAACCATAGCGCAAAGCTGCGGACAAAAGACAGGAGAAGTGGAAACAGTCCTGGATCATCTCTATTTGCAGGGCGTCATTAGAAGGCATACGGACAGCAAAGGGGAAAAGGGCTATGCTACACTGGCGTTTCTTCCCGGCATTATGGAGAATCTACTATTTCTCCGGGGTACCGACGAGAAGCTGGTATCTTTGGTTTTTCAGGTATTCAAGGACAACAGGAGGCCTTCATTCAACGTGGAAACCGGCTCAACAAGGACAGTGCCCGTTGGATACACCATTCCGTCCGAATCCATAACGGCTCCGTACCAGGATGTCGCTGAAATGGTAAAAAAAGCCGCCCAACCAATTATGGTTTTCCCTTGCCATTGCCGGAAGGACAAAGAGGATCGCTGCAATGCCCCCCTGGAAGTCTGTCTGGCGTTTGGTGATCATGCCCAATTCTATCTGGATACTGGCAGTGTTGCAGGAAGGCAAATCGATGTCGCCGAAGCTCTGCAAATTTTGAAGACGGCGGAAGACGCCGGGCTTATTCATCAGTTCATCAATTACACCGATGACGATCTCTCCTGGCTTTGCAATTGTTGCGGTTGCTGCTGCATCAATTTGTCCGCAAGCAATAAGTTTTACCCGGAAGGCCCGGTCAGGAATATCGACCCCTCCGCCTATATTGCGTTGGTGGACGTTGACAATTGCATGGGATGCGGAGGATGTATTGACCATTGTCAGACACATGCCTTAGAAATGAAAGCGAATATTGCCGTATTAAAACAGGAACGATGTATCGGTTGTGGTCAGTGTGTTACGCAATGTCCGGTTGATGCCATCCAGTTAGTGAAAAGAGAATTAGACCAGATCCCCCTGCCCCCGAAGAATTGGCGTGAGCTTATCGACCGGCAACACGAAGAGCGGCGGGCAAAGAGCTGACCAGTGAAGATCATCTCGAATTTATTTAAACAGGAAAAAATCAGCAGATGCCTTTGTTAAAAGAAAGAAACCACCCTGTCATTATCGGTGTCGGCCAGATAACCCACCGGAAAAAGATTGAGGGGAACAGTTTATCCGCAGCAGATCTGGCCGTAATGGCTATAGATGATTGTGTTCTCAACACGGGACAACCGGACATACGCCCATTGATAGACTCCATTTCCGTTGTCAATATAATATCGGAATTTCGGGAAAGTCCGGTAGAGAAAATTTGCGTTAAGGCGGGAATCTCCCCCACTGTCCGCGAAGAGACAGCCATGGGAGGAAACAACCCCCAACTACTGGTGAACCGGGCAGCGGAAAAAATCATGGCAGGAGAACGCAAGATATGCCTCCTTGTGGGTGCTGAGGCTCTTTATCGCGATCAGAACGTCTGGGATTTTATCGATTTCGAAAGCCATTTCCGGCGCATGAAAAAAGATCCTCTGATTATGGAAGAGGTCCTCTATGGTGAATCACCCTATGAAATTCTGCACGGGGCCGATCGCGCCTCCCATCTTTACCCTTTTTTCGAAAACGCGCTACGCGAACACCTGAAAATGAGCATTCCGGAACACAGGGCATTTATGGGCGTCTACTTCCAAAAAATGGCGGCGATGGCAGCGAACAATCCTCTTGCCTGGTTCAACCACGGCAAGCAGATGGTCAATATTGCGGAACCCACAGCCAAGAATCCTCTCTTCAATTTTCCTTACACCAAATTCATGAACCCCGTGCTGGCTGTAAATCAAGCAGCAGCCGTAATACTTACAGATACGGAGACAGCCCGGAAGCTGGGAATACCGCGCGAAAAATGGGTTTACCTCCACAGCGGCGCCGACGCTACCGACAAATGGTTTATCTCCGAGAGAATCGACTATCACTCCTCGCCGATTGTGCGCCTCACAGTCGAATCCTCCCTGAAGGATGCGGGACTCGAAATGTCGAATATTAACTTCTTTGATCTCTACAGTTGCTTTCCCTGCGCCACAATCATCGCCGCCCTGGAAATCGGTCTCCCCCTGCACGATCTGCCTCCCCTGACCATCACCGGCGGCCTGTCTTACTTCGGAGGCGCCGGAAACAATTATACGATGCATTCCATCGCTCATGCCGTCGAACGTCTGCGAAGGCATCCGGAAGAATACGGTCTGGTAACCGGCGTGGGGTATTTTCTGACAAAATACGCCGTGGGTATTTACAGCGGCCGAGAACCCGAAAAAGAGTGGGAACACTCGCCTAAAAGCATTATCCAGGAACAGATCGCCGCAATGAAAAGTCCGGTGCTCTGCTACAACCCGAAAGGCCCCGCCACGGTAGAAACATATACGGTTCTGCACGATACCCCGGATGGACAACCGCATGTGATTATTATAGCCCGCTTGGATTCCGGCGAACGGTGTCTGGCAATCGCTGAAAAACACTCGGACCTTGCAAACAGGATGGAGGTGGAGGAATTCATCGGACACAGAGGATTTGTAAGTCCCGGGAGAAAGGGACCCAACATCTTCAATTAAGGGCTTACTGCTGGAAATATTAGAAAGAGGTAGTTGATAAATGAAAAGAAGGAATCATCCTGTAATCATTGGCGTCGGACAAAGCATTTACCGGAAGAAAATTATAGGAGACAGTATCTCGGTTTTTGACATGGCCAAAATGGCCAGTGACGCCTGCGTTATCGATACAGGGCGGTTGGATATACTGAAGTTTGTGGATAGCCTGTCTGTTGTCAGTATGTTTTCCGAGTATCGGGAGAGTCCTGTGCGCGCGATATGTGAGAAAATAGGTATAAATCCGGCAAGGCGTGAAGAAGCGGCGCTCGGCGGCAACGGTCCCCAATGGCTCATTAACCGGACCGCGGACAAAATCATGGCCGGAGAAATGAAAGTCGCCCTCTTCGTTGGCGCTGAGGCTCTGTACCGCGATGTTAATTTCCGGCAAATGGTCAATTGGGAAAAACTATTTGAGCGCTACGGCTACGATAAAGTTTCCGGCGATATTCGCCGGGGATCAAACGACCACGAAATTCTGCATGGCATAAGTCATGCTCCACATATTTATCCCCTCTTCGAGAATGCCCTGCGTGCGCATTTAAAAATGAGTCTGGTTGAACACCGGGCTTTTCTGAAGACCTACTTCGACAACATGGAGGCAATTGCCTCCGGAAATCCTTATGCCTGGTTCAATAACGGGAAAAAATGGGACGATGTAACAAACCCAACACAAGCAAATCCCCTGTTCAATTTCCCTTATACAAAATATATGAATCCCATACCGGCCGTTAATCAGGGAGCTGCTGTCATTATGACGGATACGGATACGGCGCTGAAACTGGAAATCCCTAAGGACAAATGGGTCTATTTGCATGGCGGCGCTGAGGCGGCGGAAAAATGGTACATCTCGGAAAGGATCAGTTATTCTCGCTCACCAGTCATCCGCTTCACAGCCGAAGCTGCCTTGAAAGCCGCCGGGCTGGAATTGCCGGATATAGATTTTTTTGATCTCTACAGTTGCTTTCCCTGTGCGACAATTATCTCTGCCCTGGAGATCGGCCTGCCGATTCAAGATTTGCCACCTCTTTCCATTACGGGCGGACTCTCCTTCTTCGGAGGACCGGGCAATAATTATACAATGCACTCGATTGCTCATGCGGTGGAACGGCTGCGGAAGCATCCTGAAGAATACGGTTTCATCACCGGTGTCGGCCATTATCTAACGAAACACTCTGTAGGAATTTACAGTGGCATTGAACCCGAAAAAGCATGGTCGCGCGAACCGCAGAATACTCTCCAGAAAAAAATCGATGCTCTGGAGAGCCCTGTTTTTTGCGAAAATCCGAAAGGCCCTGCCACTGTGGAAACATATACGGTCCTGCGCGATGAGCCCGACGGGATTCCCAGACCAATTATCATCGCCAGGCTCGATACAGGCGAGCGATGCCTGGCGACAACGATGAAGGGTTCCGATCTCGCAGTGCAAATGGAAAATGAGGAATTTATCGGACGCAGAGGGCATATTACACCCGGCAATAAGGAGCCAAATATTTTCAAATAATTCAAAAGTCTCCGCCATATTGATCAGAGGAGAGCATTATGAACCTGTCACAGGAAACCAGAACTGCCTTTCGGACCTGTCCATTGTGCGAAGCCACATGCGGTCTGGAAATTACCCTTCAGGGAAATGAAATTCTTCGTATCACCGGGGATAAAGATGATGTTTTATCCGGGGGATATTGCTGCCCCAAAGGAATGGCCATAGGCGAGCTCCAAAATGATCCTGATCGTCTGCGGCATCCCCTGATCAGACGAAACGGCTCCTTTGAGGAGGCTTCCTGGGATGAAGCCTACGCCGCAGTAGAGAAGGGATTGCTGCCTTTTATTCAGGGAGGCAACCGCAACGCCATTGCCTTATTTTACGGCAATCCCTGCGCCCACACCTTGGCGGGACAACTCTACCTCCAACACATTATCCGCGCACTAAAAACCATCAATCTTTATTCGGCGAGCACTACCGATCAAATGCCCCGCCATGTCGCTTCGGGGCTGATGTTCGGTTCGCCGTCGCTTATTTCCGTCCCCGATCTGGATCGAACGCAATATCTGCTTATTCTGGGGGCAAATCCACTCGTTTCCGGGGGAAGCATGTGTACGGCTCCCGGGTTTGCGAAACGGTTGACGGCCATTCGGGACAGGGGCGGCAAAATCGTCGTAATTGATCCCGCAAAAACCAGAACAGCTAAAGCAGCCGATGAATATCATCCGATCCGTCCGGGAACCGACGCCTTTCTGCTGCTCGCAATGATGCATGTTCTATTTGCCGAAGAGCTCGTGTCCCTGAAGCATCTGTCCGGTCATGTACAAGGGATTGAGGAAGTAAGGAGCATTGTTCAACGCTTTTCGCCGGAGAGGGCGTCCGGCATTTGTGGAATCGATACGCAGGTGATCCGGCGTATCGCCCGGGAATTCAGCGCAGCCCATTCTGCCGCCGCGTACGGCCGCATCGGGACGAACACTGTCAGTTTCGGATCGCTGAATGCGTGGTTAATCGAGCTTTTGAACATTCTGACCGGCAATTTCGGGAAAGCAGGCGGTTCCATGTTTCCCCAGCCGGGACACAGCACACCATTCCAGGGCCCGGGCGGAAAAGGTTGGCAAACAGGGCGCCGGCAGAGCCGCGTAAAAGGATACCCCGAAGTTATGGGAGAATTTCCCGTCGCTACCCTGGCTGATGAGATCGAAACTCCGGGCGAAGGACAGATTCGGGCTCTTTTGACTATTGCCGGAAACCCCGTCCTCTCCAGCCCGAACGCCAATAGGCTGGATAAGGCACTGGCGTCCCTGGATTTCATGGTCAGTGTTGATTTTTATCTGAATGAAACGACCCGACATGCCGATGTAATCCTGCCCCCTCCCGGACCACTGAATACCGGACACTCCGATATTATGCTTTACAATAATGCCATCCGGAATGTGGCGCATTATTCTCCACCCGTCCTGCCGGCGGACCCCGGGCATCCCGACAAATGGGAAATCATGCTGACATTGGCCCTCATTGTAAGCGGTCAGGGCGCGGCAACCAATCCTTCAATTCTCGACGACTTTATTATGGAACAGCTTGTCCGGAGCTCCGTCAAGAACGAGCGTTCGCCGGTTCACGGCCGCGACGCCACGGAACTATTGAGCGTTCTGGGAAGACGAAAAGGGCCGGAGCGCATGCTGGATTGGATGTTCCGTACAGGCTGCTACGGAGATGGTTTTGGAAAAAATCCCGCCGGCCTCTCACTGGAGAGGCTGGAAAATTCTCCTCATGGTATCGATCTCGGCCCCATCACACCTGCCATTCCCGAGGCGATCCGCACCCCGTCCGGAAAGATCGAACTGGCGCCTCTGCAACTAGTTGAAGATGTAAAACGTCTGGAAACGTCCCTAAGCGGAAAAACTCATGATCTGGTTTTGATTGGCCGGCGCAATATCCGCTCCTGCAATTCGTGGCTGCACAATCTGCCTTCCCTGCTCAAGGGCGACAATCGTTGCACGCTTCTTGTCCATCCTCAGGATGCGGCGCGTTTTGGGCTTACACAAGGCGCGTACACTCGAATTTCCACCGGTGCTGGTTTTGTTGAAGTCCCCGTGGAAATCAGTCAGGACATGCTGCAAGGCGTCGTTAGCCTGCCGCACGGCTGGGGGCATAACGCACCGGAAAGCAGAATGGCTGTGGCAAAAGCCAATGCAGGGGCAAATAGTAATATCCTGGCGGCAGGCGACATCGATCCGCTGTCCGGAAACGCGGTGCTCAACGGCATTGACGTTGAGGTTGTTCCGGTGCCCGACCGGGAATGAATCGGGCACAGAGGAGATATGACACCTGGCGATAAGGGAACCAATATTTTCCGGTGATCCTTCTCCAACTTAACTCACCGGAAGTGATGACCAAAACCACCAAGGCAGATCTGTTGACGATGATGGCTGCCTTGTAA
>CAZYIE010000031.1:9523-32497 GCA_964646755.1 uncultured Smithella sp. | reverse complement strand
AGGAAAAAGAGGTATAGTGCCACATAAAAACAATAACCATTATAAAAAAGGAGGTTTTTATGCAAGACAGCAACATCGGTTCCATGCTTGATCAAAACGTGAAGACATTTGGCGCGTACAGGCAGCTCATTTACCTCGGAACTGAAGGTGAAAAAACCATGACCAATGTGGAGACACTGGAACACGCCAGGAAGTTTTCCGTGGGTTTGCAGAAAATCGGGGTCCGACGAGGCGACATCATCGGTTCCATTTTAAGCAATATCCCGGAAATTCCAGAGATCATAAATGGAATCAACCGAATGGGTGCCACTTACCTGCCGATCATCTTTATGCTGACGGCGCCGGAAATCCGCTATATTCTGGAGGATTCGGCCTGCAAGGTTGTCATCACAGAGGCCAAGCTTCTCCCCAAAGTCAGAGAAGCAGCCCAGGGGTTAGCCTCTGTAAAGCAGATCGTTCTCATTGGAGAAGGAGAGGGGGCGGATATAAAACCCTATGCTGACCTTATGACACAAGACGATGCCCGGGGCGATGTCGTCGATGTGAATTCTCAAGAAGAGATTGCCGTCCTTATGTACACCTCCGGGACCACGGGCTTTCCCAAAGGTGTCATGCTTACCCATCACAATCTTTTGACTCAATTCAAAGTCGGTATGACCATCTGGGGCGGCAAAAAGGGTGAGATCATGCTGACGACCATCCCGATGAACCATATTTTTGGAGTTATCAGTTGCCTGGAAGGTTACAGCGGAGGAATTGTCAATCTCCTCATGCCACCCTTTGATCCCCGCAAGGTTCTGGATGTGATTCGCGAATACAAGGTAAGTTTCATTCCCATGGTCCCGACAATGCTCTTCTACCTGTTGCTGGTATTTGACGCCAAGAAAGACGATCTATCTTCCCTGGATCTGCTCATCTGTTCCGGCGGCCCCCTTGCTATGGAAACCATAGAACAGACGCTAAAGGTTTTCGGCAAAGAGATTACCCAGGGGTATGGCTGCACGGAAGTCGGCGGGTCCGTAACGCGCCAGCGCCGGGACTGGCCCCGAAAACCGGGAAGCTGCGGATTCCCGCTGCCTTGTCTGTCTCTGAAAATCATCGATCTGGACGGCAAAGAAGTCCCCCGGGGGCAGGAGGGGCAAATCATCTGCAAAGGCCCCATCGTTATGAAGGGTTACCTCAACAAGCCCAAGGAAACAGCAGCAGCGCTTATTAACGGTTGGCTGCATACCGGCGATATGGGGCACATTGACGAAGATGGCGAAGTTTTCATTACGGGCCGACTAAAAGACTTGATCATCAAGGGCGGCGAGAACATTGACCCCGGCGTGGCCGAAAACTGGCTGTACAAACATCCCGCAATTCTGGAGTGCGCCGTCATCGCCATTCCCGATCCCAAATATACCGAAGAAGTAGGCGCTGCCGTCGTTCTCAAGCCTGGTCAGACGGCTACGGAAGAAGAATTGCTGGCCTACCTGGGGGAACACCTCCATCATTTTGTCGCCCCGAAGAAGATTTTCTTTTTCCCCAGTCTTCCCAAAACTGGTTTGGGAAAGATTCTCAAACGGGAAATTCGGCGAATTATCAGCGAAAAGTAAGCTGTTAAAAAATACCGTCCACTCCCGCCAAGCGGGCGGTATTTTTTACATCACAATAGTGTGCTATATTTTAAAATAATATTGAATGAGGGTAATGATGAACGAAAAGGATAAAATAAATTACATGGGATACTTCGGCGGTAAGACCGGCGCGGAAAGAAATCCCACCGGCTATCAGCGCCGGGATGACGGTAATCATTTTTACTTAAGCGAAGATTATTATGAGTGGTGGTATGTCGATGCCTCCTTTGACAACGGCTACCACATGGTCACAACATTTCATCATATGAACATGTTTTTGAAACCGATTGTTCCTTCCATCCAGATTATGATCTACAAGCCGGACGGAACCCAGGTCAGCCGTTATGCACTGATCAAACCGGAAGAAAACTACGCCGGGGCCGATTGGTGTGACGTGCGGATGGGAGAAAACCGGCTCAAAGATATGGGAGATGGAACTTACGAACTGTATGTTATGATCAACAAAGTTGGAATAAGGCTCAAGATGAAAAATGTCGTCCCGGGATGGAAGCTGGGATCAGGCACTGGGTACAGAAATGAGGAAACCGGCGATGTGGCCGGCTGGGCGGTGGCGGTTCCCTATGGTGAGGCCGAAGGGGAAATCTACCTGAAGGATGAAGTGGTGAAAGTCACAGGGGCAGTCTATCATGATCATAACTGGGGAAATTATCCCCTCTATAAGATATGCGAAAAATGGTATTGGGGACGCCTGCATGGAAAAAAATATACCGTCGATTATGCCTATACGTTCGCCAAGCCGGTTGATGCCCCGAACATGGGCCAGCTCATGATCGCCAGGGGAAAAGAGATTGTCCTTTCCTCGACGATTATGGATACCCGGCTCGATGATATCGTTAAAGACGAAAAAACCGGCCAGGAATATGCGAAAATACTGACACTCACCGGAGATTTACTCGGGGTTGATTTTCAATTAAAAATCAGGACGAAGCGGCTGGTGGAAACAATGCAGCTTCCCAAATCGGTCCCGTGGGATCAGTATTATTTCCGTTTCCTTGCTGATTACACTCTGAATATAAAAATTGATGGGGCGCAAGAAAGTGAAGAAGGTGAACTGCTTCATGAATACATGGTTCTTAATCCCTAGCCGGGATTGAAGGAGGTTGAAAATGACAGTTTACAAAGAACTGGCTGCGCGCCTGCACGTCCCCGACTCCCTGATAATACCCAGACTTTTGGAAATTCTGGTGGATAAAACCGATGCGCGGATTTTGCTTGCGCTTCCTGCCGATGTACCCACTCTAACCGACAAGTTTCATCTTCCTGCGGCAACACTCGAAGCCAAGCTCCACGAAATGTATCTGAAAGGCATTGTCTTTCCTTCTAAAAAGACATCTCCTCCAACCTACCGGATGGCCAGAGAAATTTTACAGCTGCATGATACAAGCGTGCAATGGAAAAAGGCACCCAAGGAGTTTCTGGATTTATGGCAAGAATGGGTGGAGACGGAATTCAGGCAGATGTCCAAACTGCTTGATGAGCAACTCAAGGGCCATAAACCACTGACAAGGATTATTGCGGCCAACGTATGGCTCGAACCGAAGTCAGAAATTCTGCACTTCGACAGCATCAAGGAAATAGTAAACAAGGCCCGGAGCCTGGCCGTTCTTCCCTGCACATGCCGTATAAAAGCAAAAAAATGCAATCATCTCCTGGAGGCCTGCATTGTATTGAACAAGTCCGCCGATTATAATATTGAACGGGGCACCGGAAGAAAGATAGATGCTAATGAGGCCTTGGATATATTTCGAAAATGTGAAGAGGAAGGTCTAGTCCATCTCACCGGCGCCAATTCCCAGGATGATCCGGGACCGCTGATCTGCAATTGCTGCCCGTGCTGTTGCATGGGAATACCGATGATTCAACAAGGCCTGAAGTTGCATGACCCTTCCCGGTTTTGTGCTCAAATCAATAAGGAAATCTGCACCGGATGTGGAATCTGCCATGATCGTTGCTATTTCGGCGCCATCACCTGGGAAGATGGAGAGGGAAGCACCAGTAGCGTGATTGCAGACAAATGCATGGGGTGCGGCTTGTGCGAATCCAAATGTCCCGCAGATGCCATTAAAATGATCGAAGTAAGAACCAGCGATTTTGTGCCGAAGGCCGGCGCTTCTATCTATGGTTAATTAACATTAGGAGGGTACCAATATGTCAGACAATGTTTATAGAAACCTTCAGCAATATCTGGATACCATGTCCATGGGTTTTCCACCTACCAAGTCCGGGATTGAATTAAAAATACTCCGAAAGTTGTTTTCCGAAAACGATGCCCGAATGTTTTTGGCGCTGACAGCAGAGCTGAAAACTCCGGAGGATATTGCCGCCGGCCTGGGCCGCGACGCCGTGGAACTGGCCGTCCATCTAAAAGACATGAGGGACCGGGGACTTTTGTTCAGTATTAGAAAGGGAGAAGTAACTAAATACGGCACGATAGGCTATATTCATGGTATTTACGAATTTCAAGTGAACAGAATGGATAAAGATTTAGCTCTGATGTTCAGCGAGTATTTTGACGAGGGCTTTGCGAAGGCCATACTCTTTTCCGCTTCATCATTTGTACGGACAATCCCTGTTCAGGAATCTCTGGACACAGAACATACTGTTACGTCCTTTGATGATGCAGTGCATATTCTGCGTTCACAAAAGACCATCTCTGTAGCCGACTGCATCTGCCGCAAGGAAAAGAGTGTTGAAGGAAAGGGGTGCAACAAACCGAGTGAGGTATGCTTCATGTTCGGCTCCATGGCCAAATATTACATTGACCAAGGGCTGGGAAGGCAGATCGATACCGATGAAGCCATTCATCTGCTAACTGAAGCTCAAAAGGCGGGCCTCGTGACCCAACCGGCAACAGCTCAGAACCCTCTGGGAATGTGCAATTGCTGCGGTGATTGCTGCGGCGTGCTGCGGGCATTGAATCTCTCGGACAAACCGGCCCAACATGTCACGTCAAACTACCAGGCTACTGTTGACATAGCCTCCTGCGTCGGCTGTGAGGCTTGTCTGGATAAATGTCAGATGCATGCCATAACTATGAAGGACGGTATTGCCGAAATAAATCTGGACAGGTGCATCGGCTGCGGTCTATGCGTTCTCGGATGCCCTTCGGTGTCCATCAGTATGGTCCCCAAAGAAAAACAGGCAGTTCTTCCGTTAGGAACTATGGAGCAAATGCAGCAAATGCTAAAAGCCAGGGGATTATAACCCACAAGGAGCATTATATGGAAAGTTTATGTCGTGATCTCAGAGCGGAACATGCAGCTCTCGAGGCAATGGTGGCGCCACTGCAGGAGGCGGATTGGGACAGGCCCACGCCATTTGGCGACTGGAGCATTCGCGATGAGATAATACATCTTGCCTACTTTGACGGGACAGGAAGACTTTCCGCTACCGACGCAGCCGGTTTTGCAAGGCACATTGAAGAACTCATTGCCAACTTCGCCCATTTTGAAGACGATTATCTTAAGGCCGGGCATTCCATTTCTTCATCCGCACTTCTGTCACGCTGGCGCGATGACCGGGATGCACTGTTGCGAGTGCTCGTGACTCTTGATCCGAAACATCGACTGCCTTGGTACGGCCCTCCCATGAGCACCAGATCGTTTGTAACTGCGCGCTTGATGGAAACATGGGCACATGGACAGGACATTGCTGATGCTCTGGACGTGGAACGCATCGCCACAGATCGTCTCCGGCATATTGCGCATATCGGCGTAAACACTTTCAGCTGGAGTTATACCAACCGGGGCATGAAGATTCCGGACGTGCCTGTCCGCGTGGAGCTAACGAGTCCCGGAGGGGATCCTTGGAACTGGGGACCGGAAGATGCGAAAAATACCGTTCGCGGAGAAGCCCGGGATTTCTGTTTGGTTGTTACTCAACGGCGGCATGTGGAAGATACGGATCTCGTAACAGTCGGCAATGTGACACAGGAATGGATGAGACTGGCCCAATCCTTTGCCGGACCGCCCGAGAAGGGACCGGAGCCTGGCATGTTCCGCAAGAAACGGCGAATTGTGTAAAATCCATACTTTCTATTAGAATAGCCTGCTGAGTATAACTTACAAACGAATTGTCAGGACCTCAAGATATTGTAATGGGTGCGGACGGTAATTTCTTCCCTTCCTTTTTCAGGGTCATTAAGACAAAGGTGACCAGGACCAACAACCCTAGGCACACCTTCCAGGCAAAATCGTACGAACCTGTCTTGTCGAAAATATAACCGCCGAGAATCGGCCCGACGCTGGCGGCGGCGACAACAAAGAACGTCAACATACCGTAAATCGTCCCCAGCATACTGCTGCCGAAACGATCGGCGAGCAGGTAAGGCATCATAGTCGCAATGGAACCGTACCCGAAGCCGAAAAGAAAGGCGTAGCAGTATAATCCATAAATCGACCTGATCTGCCAGATGGCGAGGATGCCAAGAGCCATCATCATAAAGCCGATGCAGGCAGAGTACTTGGCGTCGCGCATCCGGTCGCTGATCCACCCGAAGAAGTAGCGCCCGGCGATGCTGGAAAACCCGATGATGCTGATTGAGGCATTCGCCTTCATGCTTTCTATTCCGATGTCGATCGCATAAGCCACCTGATGGGTGAAGGCGAGCATCTCGGCCAGAACGGCCATACTGAAGCAAAACGCAAGAATCCAGAAGCGAGACTCCTTGAGAAATTGAACTTTGGGAACAGGCACGGCGGCAACCGTTCCTGCAGCTTTCGTCCCGGCCTCAACCTGTGCTGATATTTCGCCGTCGGGCAAAAGTCCAAAATCCTCCGGTCTTCTGCGGGTCATGAAGAGCTGCGCCATTAAAGTTCCACTCACCATAACCAAACATCCGAGGGCGATAAATCCTGTTCTCCAGCCGTAATCTTTAACGAAATAGCCGGCGAAAAAGGGTAAAATCATCGTTACCGTTCCAATGCCCATCGTCGCAATCCCGATGGCCGTTCCCCGTTTTTTCTCGAACCATTTGCCAATGTAGGAATTACAAACCACAACCCCGAAGAAAGACCCGGCCAGGCCGGAAAAAAAGCCGTATATAATGGTAAACTGCAGCGGACTTTGAGAGAAGGACGCAATGATAAAGGACAGCCCCAGCACTACGGAACCGATTGTAATAATCCATCTCGGAGCCATGCGGTCAAGCAGTCTGCCCGACATGATTCCTCCAATGCTATAGGCCAGAATACCAACGGTTGCAGCACCGGAAATAACCCAACGTGACCATCCCATATCAGCAGAAATGGGCCCGACAAAAATAGCGAAGCAGTAACGCGATCCGTAATTGACCCCCATAGCCACAAATGCCGCAGCCACAATATACCAGCCCCAATAGAGGCCTTCTTCTTTTTTTATTTCCGTTTTGATCAGAATTTTACTGTACCTCGCTTTTAGGATATTTAAAATTGGCACCCCGGACTTGCCCATTGTGCAAAACGGCAGGAATGTTGGTTTGGCTTCTTATATGGTAATTAATAAGATTGCAACCATAAAAGTCCAGACTATAAGGCGTGGAAAAGCAAAGACCGAAACAGTCGATCTCAAAGAGAGATGCCGTTTCGAGATCGGTCTCCGTCCCCCTATTCATTGCCGATTTCGAGGCAATCTTCCCGGTCAGAACCAGCGTCTACTCCATGAGCGAGGATGAAGAATAAATATGGTTGATCAAACCCAGAGCCTGCTTCGCGTCAAACATCTCTCCGGTAAAGCAGAATTCCTTGGCCTTGGCCATGCCAATGAGACGCGGGAGCATCTGAGTTCCTGCGCTGCCCGGCATGATATTGAACAAATATTAAGCTAACCATTTTTAAGCAACTTTTAAAAGTTCTGCTACTTTCGGCCAATAATCCCTCAATGAGTCTTTACTCATCAGTGTTCCAATATGACCTCCATTGCTGAGAAAAGAGAAAATGTTCTTTTTAGGCGTCGAAATATATTTTTTCAAGGCAAAAACCTGCTCAGGATGAGTAATATGATCCTTTTCTCCTGCTAACATAATTGTAAGGCATTTGATATTTTCCAAATCCACAACTTCGCCGTTAACCTGGAACATCTTTTTCACTAATCCGTTTTGTTTAAATAACTTATCAACCACTTCCAAGTAGAAGCGCCCGGGAAGTTTCTGCGTATAACCATACCAGTTTTCGAACCTTAAATATCTTTCAATACCATCTTCATCGTTATTTTCAATCATCTCCCAAAGCCGCTTATATTTCAAATGATAATGCTCATTCATCTGCAGACTTTTGAATCCCCTAACAATTATTTTCCCGTCCATCAAACCAAAGCCCAGTGAAACAAGGGCTTGGAAATAGGAAAGAGGCATCTTAACATAGCTGGTAATTGCGCAGCTATGCGCCTCTAAGTCGATCGGACCGGCTGCCACAATGAGGCTTTTGATTTTCTGTGGGAAAAGGCTGCTGTATATCGCAGCCTGCCAGCCGCCTTGGCATTGACCGACAATATGCACCTTTTCGGCGCCGGATTTTTCGCGGATTGCTTTAACAGCATCATCTGTTAAATTGATATAATCTTCAATTCCAAGATCTTTATCGTGGTATGAAGCCGAAAGCCATTCCGTTACATAAACATCGAACCCATGTTGCTGAAAAACCCTGACCAGACTCTGATCAGGAGCAAAATCGGCCAAATTACAATGATTTCCTGCCTGAGGCGGCAAAATCAATACCGGATTTTTTTGTTTAATTTTTTTGTGCGGAAAGTGATGAAGGTGTAATGTCTGCTTGTCGAGAATAACATGGTTATCTGTACTCCAATAAGGATGTGGCTTTTCTTTACCGACAGTCAACTTTAAGAAACGCACATTATCACTTAAATATTCCTTTAACATTTTTCCTCCTTAGAATCTGCCCAGTTATGAGGCAGAAATTTCCTCTTGCAGGGGAATATAATAGACTATATATTGTGTGTCAATCTTTTTCTACCACTAGATATGGTACAGCACAAGCATCAAGCGCCATTCTATTGTGTTTACAGTAATATTTTAGTGGCATTGGCATTGTCTTTTTGCTAACAGATTAATCAAGTGCAAAAGAAAATAATATTCATAAATTAAGGGAAATGGAACAGCCGGATATGATATTTAAAAAAGCACAAGAATCTCCCCTAACTCAGGACGGACAATCAGCAAACAACAATTCACCTCAAATTATGATTATTGATGATTCTCCGGAAATCCTGAAACTCCTAAAGGATATTCTCGACTATCATGGCTATCGTGTGCTCCCTTTCTCCAGCGGAGAAGCGGCACTAAAGTCTCTGACGATTGAGTTGCCTGACATGATCCTGCTTGATGTTAAAATGCCGGGCCTGGACGGCTATGAGGTTTGTAATCGCATTAAATCCAATGATCTGACCAGCAAAGTTCCCGTGATATTTATCAGCGGCCACAATGATGTCGCGGATAAAATCAAGGGCTTTAATGCAGGGGGTGTTGACTACATTGCCAAACCATTTCAGTTGGCGGAGGTTCTAGCCCGGATTGAAACGCACCTGTCTTTGTGCCGCCTGCAAAAACAATTAGAGGGACAAAACATCCACCTCCAGAAAGAAATTGCTGAACGCGAAAAAGCTGAAGACGAACTGCTCAAACATAAGAATAATTTAGAAGGACTGGTTGCCCAACGTACAGCGGAGCTGAGCAAAACCAACGAAGAGTTGCAGTTGGAAATCGTCGAGCGCAGGCATTTAGAGGAAGCACTGGAAAATGCTAATTATAAACTGCACTCTTTAGTTTATGAATACGGATTACGTAACCGGAGAATCGCCATCTTTAACAAAATGTCGGAACAACTCCAGGCATGTCTCTCGCGGGAAGAAGCTTATCCCATTATTAACTATTTCGTTCAGAAATTATTCCCTGCTAAAGCAGGGGCTATTTTTATATTTGACCGTCAAGATAATTTTTTTAAGGCCGCCACGACATGGAAAACGACACTGTTGGGAGAAAAGAAGTTCGCCTGTGAAGACTGCCTGTCTTTCCGGAAAAGGAAAATGCATATCTCTCTTGATTCCCAGCGGGAATCATGCTGCCACCATCTCTGCCGTGCCGAAGGAAGAAGCAGCATCTGCCTTCCCATGTTAGCTCAAGGGGATATTTTCGGGATACTGCATTTACAGAAAAGGACTTCTGCAAAATTATCCCGCACGAAGCAGTTTCATGAAGAAGCTTCAATAGATATCAGCATAGATATACAGCAATTAGCCGTCACTATGGCTGATTTTTTTTCGCTGGCTTTGGTAAACATTCAACTCCGAGAAACCCTGAAACAGCAAGCCACCCGCGATCCCCTTACCGGTCTTTTTAACCGCCGTTATATGGAGGATACCCTGAGTCGCGAAATATGCCGGGCTACCCGGCAGGGAACCCCTCTGGGAATTATTATGCTCGATCTGGATCATTTCAGGCGATTCAATAACACCTTCGGTCATGAGGCAGGGGATATAATACTGCAAGAGCTAGGGAAATTTCTGCAAAACAATATCCGGAAAGAAGATATTGCCTGCCGATACGGTGGTGAGGAATTTACCTTGATATTGCCGGGAGCATCTCTGGAGATCACCAAAAAACGTGCTGAAATGATACGGCATAATGTACAGAATTTGCATCTAAATTATAATGGGACAATATTGGATAATATTACGTTTTCTCTGGGAGTAGCTATTTATCCTGATCACGGACAGACAGAAGAAGTGATTCTTCAGGCGGCCGACGAGGCCCTATATAGAGCAAAACACGCCGGCCGCAAGCGGGTAAGAGTAGCAAACAAGACAAAACCGGCGCCCAGGGAAATTAATTCCCTTCATCAGGTAAATTAATACCGCCTTCTCAGATTTACATCTTCCCGACTATAGACCAGCCCAATAGGCCGACAGATACTCTAGATATTCTCATTTTCCAGATTGTTTTGAGGCGATTCAAATCTATGCCCAATTTCCTTATTTGTGCATCGATAGTAGCTTCGCCAGAAGCCACTCAAAGCTATATTTGCCGCCGGCCCGCTCCCAAAGTTTCAATACCGGATAATAAATTAGCAGCAACAAAACAGCCAGGCCCAGGGCAGTCG
The DNA here is from genome assembly GCA_964646755.1 of uncultured Smithella sp. GTDB lineage: Bacteria > Desulfobacterota > Syntrophia > Syntrophales > Smithellaceae > MVRV01. Next base: position 21,768 of record CAZYIE010000031.1, on the reverse strand, counting down.
GAGTGCTCACGAAATCCCGCAGATAATATATCCCCGTTGCCGACTTGACGATGCGTAGAGGAATAAAAAACAAAGCAAAATGTGTGATGTAAATGGTCAGGGAGTATTTACTGATCTGCCGGCAGTAGAGAAGAAACGGGCCGGGGGGATTTGTGTTATCCTGCTTTGCATCGTAAATGCGCCATAAAGTGATAAACATGATCAGGACAATTCCCAGAAGAAGCATCACCATGCTAAAGGAGCTGGGATAAAATGACAGCGGAATTATATAGTCGTTAGCCACGGAGAATGTTGCCCTTATTGAACCGGCAGCAGCGGTAAAAAGTCCCATGAAAGTGAACATCATCCCGATAATAAGGATAAATGGAGAATCGGCGGCCAAACGTCCCTGCGTCATTCTTCTGCCGACCACAAATCCGGTTACCGGAAAAATAATCCAGGGCAGGAGAGGAAATTGACCGATGAGGATAAAGCCGAGGACAGTATGAAGCACGGTCTTTCCTCCATCATAATCCAGCGCCGGATCAAAAATAAAATTGGGAAAGAAATCGGATATCCATTTTACGCTTTCAAATTTCCCTCCATAAAAAGGGTTGATGTCAATAAATGACCGGAGCCAGGGCGTGATAAAAAATATGCCCGCACAAAACAGCAGCAGCGCCCAGGATGGAGATTTGCGGCAAAGCAGCAAAATAATGGTCGTGGCGCCGATGAAAGTCAGAATGTCCCAATCCCAGAGCTCTTCGTACCCTTGAACAACGAGCAGAAACAATAACCCGATAACAAATATGGCCGCCCCGCGGATAATAACCCTGCTAACATTCTTATCCGGAGTAGCGCCCCTTTTCTTCATGGATAAAGCCTGGCAGAGGCCGACTAAAAAGACAAACCAGGAAGCTGCGCAATCCCCGCCCAGGAAATGATTGGTAAAAAAATAGATCATGGCGTCTGATCCTGCTCCGCTCGACAGGAAAATCGGATAGTGACATATTACCATGCCGATCAACGCCAACGCTCTTAAGACATCAACAGAATCATTTCTTTGCATAGCCATCCTCATAACCTCCTTGTTAATGCCGCATCCGGCTAAGAAAATCACATTCTTTTTTGTATAAGCGTTTACCGGTGTGTATGGTATCTGCAAATTCCAGGTTCAGATCGGACTTACTTTGATATGCCGGCCAATAAGCAAGGCCTGGCCCGTTGGGATTACCCGTTTTGGCAAAATTAATCCAGTAAGCCATCATCTTCCCGGAAAGCTCTATGTCGATGTTATTATAGCCTTCAGACTTCTTCATATTGCCGAAAACATACGCCAGCTCTACTCCATGATGTGCCCCCAACTTGCGCGCCAGCGCGGTATCGGGACGTCGGGTGAACTGGTACAAATAGGCTCGAGATTTCTTTTTTCCCATAGATTGAGCCACAAACCTTGCCGGTTGGGCGTTTGCTGCCACTGTCAAGAAATGATCTATAGCCGGGGCAACCTCTTTAGCCTTAGAAACAGGAAACATCTCCAACGCTTTGGCGAAATTACCCGCGAACCTTGCTTTCAGAAAAGCATGATATTTTTCCACCGACAGGTCTGTTTCCTCGGCCAGGTAAACATTGCCTTCATTTAAAGTGCTACCGACGATAATCGGCACATCGTGTTGATGTCCGCCCGCGTAGGCCTCCAGCGGATTTTGGGGAAGCACCCAACCGTCAAAGACCGGAGCAAAAAAAAGTCCTTCTTCAAATACGCTTGTACTACAATCAGCCGCCGCTATTATTTCCTGCGCTGATTTGGCGCGCATCGCCACCAGGGCATCTTCCGCTTTATCGCAGCGAAGCTTGGCTATCAGCTTCTGCCCCATTTTTGACACATTGGCCATGTTGCCGTTAAACACAGGATTTAAATACTCCGATCCGATGATCGGCCCACCGCTTTCGGCGATCGCCCGCTGAAAAAGTCCTGCCGACATTGGACTGATCATCTGAAGGGAAACGGAACGAGACCCGGCGGATTGGCCGAAAATGGTTACCCGATCAGGATTACCGCCGAATGCGGCAATATTTTTTTTCACCCATTTCAGCGCCGCGATCTGGTCGAGTAAGCCGTAGTTGCCGGAAGTATTATGCACTGATTCGGAGGCAAGCTGCGGATGGACCAAAAACCCCAATGGTCCGAGACGGTAATTAAGAGTCACTATTACTACGCCTTTTTTTGCAAGATTATTGCCTTCGTATTCCGGCTGAGCTGCAGAACCGAAATTAAAAGCGCCACCGTGAATCCAGACCATGACCGGTAATTTTGCATCAGGTTTTTTTGCCGGGGTCCAGACATTGAGATAAAGGCAGTCCTCACTAAATTTGCCGGCATCTTGCTGCCTGGGCTGCGGACAGGAGCGGCTAAAGTCAGTGCAGGTTCGCACTTCGGTCCAGAAAGCAACCTCTTGCGTAGGCTTCCAGCGCAGTCCTCCGACAGGCGGGGCAGCGTAGGGAATACCCGAAAAAACAAGCACTCCTTCCTCCACCTTTCCGCTGATCGGACCGCTATGAAGTTGGATTATATCCGGCTTTTTCTCATTAGCCGTTGTTCCAACTGGCAAGGCCAGATGAAACAACGGCTTTAAATCCACTTCCGTCCAGTCGCTGAAAGTCAGAGCTTTTACCCAGATTTTCAAATCCGCAGGCTTGGCCACAAACTGGTAAATGCTTCTATCCAGGGGCGTCGCTCCGCCTTTATCCACGGGAATATCCAGTATCTCCATCATCCTGGCCGCATCAACTTCCCCCTTATATTTTTGCGCCATGGTTTGCAGATTATCATACCTTTTTTGGGAATCCTTTATCCCGTACGGAAATGTTGAAGGCGGGAGATTCCAGCCAGGAGCGATAAAATGATTGGTGGCGATGAGCAGCCCATCTTGACCCTGCCGTTTTTTAACATCAAATGTTGTCATTTCATAATTAGCGGCTCCGCCGGGGTAAGCAATGTTGTAAATCAGCGGGTAATGCATCCTGGAGGTTGTCAGCGCCGCATCCAGACCTTCATAAGTTGAATGGTCCAACAGGGCGCCTAAATCTTTTACCACAAAAGGAATCCGCTGACCAAAATGGCGGTCGGGATCTTCGCTGGAGCTGCCGTCATTATTTTCCAGAATCAGCCCGCGGCTGTTAAAAGCTTGAATAGAGCCAATCTGGCCGGGATAAGTAATTACTGCTGCGGAATTTGCTGCCTCCGTGGGATTATAGACAACGATGGTGATATATTTATTGAATGCCCTATAGAAGGCGGCAAAATCAAAATTGCGGCCCATGACCAGCGCTCCGTCTTTAGTGTAGTTGCCCCAGACGGAAATCGCGGAGCAGTTGCCGCTGTTGCCTGCTGCGGGGTGGACATGACACTTCAGACAATAATCAAAAAATTCATTCAAGACGCCAATCTGATTTAAATTCAGGCCGGAACTCTCCGCCATGCCATAGGCGATTTCCTGAAAACGCCGGGGATAAAGCCGGAACATTTGCTGGGAAAAATCTTCCAGGCTGATATCGGAACAGACCAAGCCGTTTTTCTTATACTGGCGGACAACTTCCCTGTACATCTCCTTCAGCGGCCCCGCCAGCAGGCGGCCATACTGGCGGCCCATCTGCCGATATGTTCCCGCAAGCTCCAGGACAGGGAATTTCCCCGCCGCATAAAGTTTCCCGCCTTCAAAGGAAGAAAGCAATTGCATGCTCTTTGGTGAAGATGGGCTTTCTTTGGCCCTATCATTGGCAAAAACAAAAGAGCATAAAAAACAAACGATAATGATTGACGACAACGCTATAGGCAAGCCGGCGAATCTTTTCCTTATGCCATTTCTCATCTTTTACCCTACCTGTCGCCTGTCTGCTTGAATACATCGTCGAGCCAATCGAAGAGCACCTGACTTACAAGACTGCGGTTTTCCATGACACAGTGATTTGTCGCACCTTCGACCGCCGGCGTGATTACCATTTTCTTCAGGGGATTAGGGAAGTTGTCCATACAAACCTTTTGCTGCCGTTTAACTTCCACGCTCTTATACTCCCCTTCGCCGACGATAATCAGAGCCGGAACAGCTATTTTAGCCGGGTCAAAGGTAAAACCCTTATTGGCCAAAGCCAGCCCGGAAGGCTTGTCCATCGGCACACCCCAGCGCCAGCAAATAGCTTTGACAATGTTGCCGTGAAAAATTGTCCAGGAAGCGATTTCCTTCTTTGTGGCCAGGACTACCGGCATTGTGGAAAAAAGAGGGTAAGCGTCAACGACGGCGGAATTCATGGCAATCGCCTTGATTCGCGGGTCATGCATGGCGGCTTGAGGCACAAAACCGCCGCCGCCGCTGTATCCGTAAGCGGCCAGTCGCCCGGGATCAACATCCGGACGACTGAGCAAATAATCGACAACAGCCTTCATCGGAACATTCATGTCCGGCCGGAAGGTTTTCCCCTCCATTGGAAGAAGCCCCTGCCCCGGCAGATCCACGGTCAGAAAGTTGTAACCGCGGTCATAGGTTTGGGGGGCAATATAGAAAAAAAGATCCTCGGCAAAGGTCTCGCCACCGCCAATCATAATCAGGGTCTTTGCTGGTTTTGTTCCTGGGGCGGCTTTACGGAAATATCCCGGAAGAACAGTTCCTTCGAAAGGAATTTCGATATATTCCAGCGGTGGCTCAAATAGTTCCCCGGCCTTTTTCAGGAGGCTGCGGCTTTTTGTCGCCCTTTCTTTCATGCGCGGATCATCCGGCAATATGGAGAGGAGTGATATCCGGTAGTAGTAAGAAGCTCGCTGCAACTGATCGCGGGCACTCACCTTGTGACCGGCGACAAGTGATTTCTCGCCACGGGCCTCGGCCAGACGCGCCATTTTGAACCATTCCTCCTGCCAGCTGGCGGCATCACCGTCCTTTATTCTGGCAGCAGTGTAAAAGGCCTCGCCGATCTCGACGCCGTGGTTGACAGTGGAACCGAGAACCAGTGTGCCGAAATTGAAATCCATATCCGTATCTTTAAAATGGTAGCGAACGCCGGTATCGTGGGCATCGAAGACTTTATTTTCCTGGTTTTGGCCGGTTTTTTTGACCGCCGCTTCTTTTTTCTTTGGCGATGCCAAGGCATTGCCCATTTCTGTGTAACCGCTCAAGAAAACGGACACCAAAAACATGACCAAAACTATCCAGACTTTCTTCAACATTTTCCAGTTCCTCTTTTCCCCCGCATTATTAAATTGTTTATCCTATAATTCATACTTCATAAAGAACATTAATTCCATAAAATATAGGAAATAGATTCTCCGGCCTGCCTGAAATGTCGGAGAATGATGGTGATCATATTCATATTATCCATCAAATTATTACAAGAATGAAATTGAAAAATATCGCAAGTTGTGCAAAGCTCACCCAACTTAATCGCTAGGAGGAAAAGACATATGCCAAGCAAGTGGGTTGATGAAAGAGATGCCAAGTTTATCCTGCACGAAGTACTTAATATCGGCGAAACGCTTTTAGGAAAAGCACCTTTTGCCGATCATGACCAGGATATGGTAAACATGGTCATTGATGCGGCGGCCAAATTTGCTGAAAATGAAATTGCCCCGACCTATCCCGATGAAGTGCATCGTAAACCAATAGAAGCGGTCTTCAAAGACGGTAAAGTATATGCACCGGAGGCCTATCACCGGCTATGGAAACTCTACGCCGAGGGCGGCTGGTTCAGCACAGCCGACAGCCCCGAGGTTGGCGGGCAGGATCTTCCGGAAGTTGTCGCTGCAGCCTGTGCCAATATGTTTCTCGCCTGTAACCAGGCCTTCGTCATGTATGCCGGCCTGACTCATGGCGCAGCTAAACTCGTCGAAAAATTCTGCTCCGAAGAATTAAAGGCTATCTATCTCAATAAAATGTTTGACGGCACTTGGGCCGGCACCATGTGTTTGACGGAACCCGGAGCCGGTTCCGATGTCGGCGCTCTGAAGTCTACAGCCAAAAGAAATCCCGACGGTACTTATCTGATCACCGGAACGAAGTGCTTTATTTCTGCCGGAGATCACGATCTTGCCGAGAATATCATCCATCCCGTTCTGGCTCGTATTGAAGGAGACCCGAAGGGCACGAAGGGCATATCCCTGTTTCTTGTCCCCAAGATCAGGGTAAAAGCCGACGGTACTCTGGGTGAACAAAACGACGTCACTACCGGCAATATCGAAAGTAAGATGGGCATTCACGGAAATTCCACCTGTACCCTCAACTTCGGCGAGAACGGCAAATGCATTGGCTACCTCATGGGACAGGAACAGGAAGGCATGAAAATCATGTTCCATATGATGAATGAGGAGCGCCAAGGTGTCGGGATGATGGGTGTTTCCCTGGCTACTGCAGCTTATCGCCATGCCCTGGCCTATACGAAAGAACGCCTACAGGGGTCCAATGTCATGCTGAAGGACCCAACCGTAACAGTTCCCATTATTCAACACCCGGACATACGCCGCATGCTGCTTAAGCAGAAATCCATCGTTGAAGGAATTAGGCTCCTTTGCATGTATTGCTATTATTGCATGGATAGACGGATAGCAGCCACGACAGAGGAAGAAACAGACAAATGGCAGGGAATAATCGAAATCCTCACGCCTATTGTGAAATCCTACTGCACCGAAATGGGCATGGTCGTCAACGACCTGGCTGTCCAGAGTTTCGGCGGGTATGGTTATTGCCGTGAGTATCCCGTTGAACAGATGATGCGGGATCAGAAGATCAACCTGATCTACGAGGGAACAAATGGCATCCAGGCGCTGGACCTGCTGGGCCGGAAACTGGGCATGAAGAAAGGCCTCTATTTCATGAATCTCATCTCGGAAATACAAACGAGCCTGGCACAGATAAAGAAGCTGAACATTATGCAGGAAGAAATAGCCATTGTAGAGAACGCCGTTAACGCCATTGTAAAATCAGCCATGGATTTTGCCGGCATGATGAAAACGACTCCCTATGTCCCGCTGATTGCCGCCAGCGACTTCCTCAATTGTGTCGGTGACAGCCTCCTGGGTTGGTATCATATCTGGATGGCATCCATCGCCGCCCAGAAATTGCCTTCCGCAACAACGGACCTGGACAAAGCTTTCTATTCCGGCAAAATAGAAAGCGCCAAGTTCTTCATTAGACGCACAACGGCACTGGTACCGGCCAAGTGCGAAATACTGAAGAAAAATGACATCAGCGCAATGGAGATATCCGAAGACGCCTTCGCCGTATAGAATGTAAATGATTAAACCACCCGTCACCCTCTGTTTTACTTCACCTGAACCAAGAGGGTGACGGGTTTAGTTGAAAATTTCCCCTTGTATTTCATGCTCATTTTTCACCAGGCTTGTTCTTGCCCGTCGGAAACTGTTCCCGTGCCTCGCTCTTATCCGCCAAGGCTTTTAGCGTAAGCTTATACGCTATGTAGTACTTATAGATATTGCGGACGTAGGTTGTGGTCTGAAGACCGAGCTTCTCGGCAGTCACCACTTCAACATTATTAAACCACTTGTCGGGGTCAAGCCCCCGTGCCTTCGCCAGCTTGCGCATCCTCGAGATGTTCCCCGGCCCGGCATTGTAACTGGCAAAGGCGAAGAGCGTGCGGTCTTGTTCCGTGAAGTTTTTGTCCGGCAAGTAAGTCGTTAAGAGCGTGTCCATATACTTCGTTCCCGCGTGGATGTTGGGCTCAGTCACCTTGATATCACCTACTTTCAAAGATGCCCCGGTTGACGGCATAATCTGCATGATTCCTATGGCGCCGACAGGGCTGCGCTTGGTCTGGTCCAGTGTGGACTCCTGATAGCCTTGGGCGGCAAGCATCACCGGGTCGAACTGGTACTTTTGACCGTATTTTTCGAACAGAGCAAGTGTCTGTTCGAAGCGCTTCCACTCGGCAGTACCCGTCGGGTCCTTGATCTGCTTGATGCGCTTATGGTATTGCACCAGACGGGTCTCGATAACACCATGCTTCTTGAGATAATTATTATAGAAGTCCAGGATTTCGGCCTCCAACTGCGGACTAGCCTTGCGAATCGCCCAACCTATTTTTCCACCTTTGTACAGAACGATATCGTCACGGACTTTGATCTTAGGCAGCACCTGCGCCCACATCTTCGCCATCACGTCGTCGGCGAAGATAAATTCGAAAAGGCCGGCGTTGAGCATTTCCAGCATATCCTCATCCTCAAGGGCATCGGGCACAAGAATAATCTTTACCGGCGCCTTCTTCTGCGACCAGAATCCTCCTTCCTTTTTAAAACGTTCGTTCAGAGACAACAGGCTATTGTAGTAGCTCGTTGACTTACGCACGTGCACGGTTTTACCGGCAAGGTCTTCGAGGGATCCAACTGCGGGCGACCGCGGTCCTGTGATCAGCAGTTCATTTACCAGCGGCCCGCCCTCCGGGGCGGCAAAGTCCACTGTCTTCAAGCGCTCTTCCGTCACCGTAATGTCACCGGCGGCGATATCGCCCTGCCCCTTGGCCACAGCCGTAAGCAGCGTATCTCGTGTTGTTGGTATAATGAAAACAGTTAACGGGCGACGGCCTAGTTTCTTATGGTATTTCTTGTTGAGATAGTGCTCAAAGTCCCGCATGGACTCACCAATCATGCCGCGTTCCCGGCCCTTATCGTTGAAATATAGTGACCGGCTGTGGGGTACGAGAACCCGTATCCTCCGATTTTCCAGCATCTTATCGAAGTCACCTGTCCACTCTTGGCTGGCAAGGGCCAGGGTGCGTGGTTGTTGTCCCTCGGCAATTATAGGCTGCTTGTCCGATTTTCCAGTCAACAGGTAGATCAAAACAACGATCACCAGACCGGCCAAACCAATACCTAACCAATAGAAACTTTTTTTTCTTTCCATTTTAAGTTTCACCAATCTCCCTGTTTGCTTATATTATTCTACGTTCGAGGAGCTTTTAAAAAGAGTAGTAAAGAAGTATAAAAATATCGGTCTTTTGTGTCAATGAATTATTGCCAATGGTAATAAGCAGAGGGTAATCTTATGTGAAATGTTGTATATATGAATTAATCTTGCTGCAAAGGAGGGGAAAAATGCACAAATATGGGAAAATTCTAATCTGGATAATTACCTGTGCCGCTTTAATATCATGTGCGGCAGGAAATGCTGCTTTCACTAAAAATTGGGGTAAAATTGTTCCTGATAATGAAGTGAAAAATATGTTTGAAACATATCAAGTCAGCCCTGACTTCAACTATTATATCAGCGGCTCAGATGTCTATCCGAATGCAATATTGGGCTTAAATAAGGCCTATATCCTTGATTCCACCTTATGGAAAAAAATCGAAATGACAGAGACCTTGCTCCAGGTAACTGTTACAGACATGAAATCAAAATTCATGACTTCCGGACAAAACCAATTTGGCTTTGTTGTTCTGGATAACCGGGGGAAACAAATCGGAATATGGTATTCAATACTTTCTGCAACCGCACCCGTTCACATGAAAGAAAATAACAAAGTCATCGTCTATACACCAGATCCTGATCACGATACTTATAAAATAAATGAAGAAAGAATAATTATGATGAACAACTAAATGACCTGCCCATTATTCCTTTTTATGGTCGCGGAAGAAACCTAATAAAAACTCCGTATCTTTCGGTGATAAATCAAATTTAAAAACAGCTTTTTCTACCAGCTGCTTGGCCGATTGGTTTTCGCTTTCTTTAATGTTTGCTGATATCCATTTAATCGCTTGTTGGACATTTTTCCCTTCCGGGATCACTGTGGACATGTTGATCTAATCCCCCTCATAATTCGATAAAGCTAACTGATTGCGGTAATTTTATAATCACTGATTGCAAAAAAAATCAATGCCCTAATTCGATGAAAAGATTGCTCTGAAAAGATTGCTCTTGCATACGTGTCATCAATCGCATACAATGCACCACACTTAATGTAAGAAAGGGGCATATTATGAGATCTACAGTATCTATCCGCCTTCCTGACGAATTAACAAAGCATCTTGACGATATTGCAAAAGAAACGGAAAGGCCGCGTTCTTTCCATATCCAAAAGGCGTTGGAAGCGTATATTGACGATTTTGCTGATTTGCAAGTCGCTATTGACCGCTTAAGAAATCCGAAGGATGAAATTATTTCCGGAAAAGAACTAAGGAAAAACCTTGGCCTTTAATATCAAATACAAGAAATCCATTGAAAGAGATCTGGGACGCCTCGACAAGAAGGAGGCACGCCGGATTCTTAATAAAATCGAAAATGATCTTTCCGAGTATGCCGAATCCTATCCGATTCTCAAGGGTGAATTTGCCGGATTAAGAAAAATGCGGGTGGGAGACTATAGGGTAATATTCACCCTAATGGACAATGACATCCTCATTCTCAGAATCGGTCACCGGCGGGACATTTACAAAAAACCATGAGTACAATCAAAACAGATGAGAGTTCAATAATATGCCTGTCTATTTACAAATACCTCTGCTGATTGTCGCCTTTATTATTTTTGTCGGGCTGGCCATGTTTGCCGGGGGCTGGGGTGTGCGGAGGATGTGTTTCAAGATCATTTCGGAAATGGAAGAAGCTCGGGCTTTTTCCGCAGGCAAGGCAGTTGGCCTGCAGGACGAACGCAAAAATATCTTTCGCGTGGGTACGGGCAATATTCGACCTAAGGCTCTCAATCTTCTCATCGCCGATGGTCTGGTCATCAAAACTCCCAACGGTAAGTATTATCTGGATAAAGACAAGCTGGCCCAGATGAAAAGCAAGACTATCTAATAAAGATCACTTCACCACGAGCCTGATTGATTCGTTCGGCATTGCTTTCTGCTACTTGACGATTCGGTTTTTTCAGTGTACGGAAGCGACTAATGATCCGAAAAAAGGAAGCCGTTTAGATTACCGTTTCCGCTGTTTTTCGGGACAGATTAAAAAACAACCCCACATACAAGAGGAGACAAATGATGAACGAAGCTAAAATGACGAATATTAAAATAAATACCGATAACCTTTACAAAGAAGAATCCTTCACTGATCTAACCTATGCCACAATACGGCGGCTCACGCCCGTCAAGATTGACGGCTCGACCGATGAAAGCAGGGAGGTGATTTTTACCGGAATAGCCCAGCTCATGTCCCCCAATGGACCGATTCCTGTTCAGTGTCACATTGAAGGGGCAAAGAGCCTCAGCGAGGCAGCAGCCAAATTACCCGAAGCCATTGAAAAAACGGTTCAGGCGATGATTGCCGAAGCCAAAGAAATGCAACGGCAGGAATCCTCCAAACTCATTGTTCCCGGCCGATAGGAATTACGGGTAGTGCTCATTGCAGAAATGGGCACTGCCCTTTAAGTTTGCTTGCGTCCTGATTTAAATTTCACAAGATAAGTTCAAATGTCTGTTCTATTGCGGATTTGCCCCAATAAGAACCTTCCTGTTCTCCAACGATCGTAAAACCAGCCTGCTCATATAGACGACGGGCTGCATCCAGCCCGGCGAAGGTTGTCAGATATACTTTATTGAACTTGCTTTCCCGGCAAAAACCAACCGCTTCCTGCAGCATACTTTTCCCAAATCCCCGGCCCTGATATTCCGGCGCTATTATGAGCCAGCGTAATCTTGCTCTTCGTGCAGCGGATTGATCTCCCACAATGGCAATCGATCCGACAATCTCATCATCAACGACAGCCCAGAAGCCATCCCGAACCGGATCAAAGAATTGCATGAATTGTGCAAATTCCACGGCTATCTTGGCTTCAAAATAAAGATCAAAACCCCAGTTCAGATGATAATAACTGGCATGCAGTTGGGTTACTCTACCTATGGCACCGGGTATGTATCCGGCAACAATTGTGCAAGCCATATATCTTCTTTACCAGCGATCATTTATTGACATTGCCATTTACGATCGAATCATAATCAAAAGCATATTTCTATTATATCTTCTTGACTATTACCATTAAAGTGGACTGCATTGTGGCGATAAGCCTTTCTTTACCATTATCATAAGCCATTATTTCACCCTGGCATACCGTCAATGTCCGACCCGCTTTGATTACTTTTCCGCTGGCGATAAACTTTTCTCCTTTGGCCGGCGCAAGAAAATTTATCTTGAACTCCACCGCAGTCACTTCGGATACGGCAGGCATCAAAGTATATGCGGCATATCCGCAGGCATTATCGACAATGGCGGTTAGAATTCCGGCATGAATCTGCCGGTTCTGTTGCGTCCAGGCAATATTAAATGGAA
>CAZYIE010000031.1:0-9513 GCA_964646755.1 uncultured Smithella sp. | reverse complement strand
AAATGGAAGCTCGACATGAACTTCCCCAGCGGCAATTTTGGTCAGCTTGGCGTCCAAAGTCTGCATTAATTGCTGTTTGGTAAAACTCGACCGTACACGTTGGGCAAAGTTAGGATCAGGCGGATTAAAATCAGGCATAAATTTAACTCCCACAGTAAAATAAACATTCCGGATTTGGCTTATTGTTGTCCAATTATAGGCAAAAACCCCTTATGTGTCAACGACAAACGGCGCCCCATATCAACAAATATTTTTTTATTACGAGCATTTAGATTATCTCAGAAGTCAAATCGATCAATCACCTTTAGATCAGGCTTATATTTCTTGAGTATAATGATCATTGCTGGTATAAAAAGCGGCTTGTTTTTTCAAATTTCATTAAGGATGTGTAAAATGCAAAACCCCAATTTTAGTTCAGGCCCCTGCAGTAAAAGACCAGGCTGGAATGTAGATGCCCTCAAAGATACACCGGTAGGCCGTTCACACCGCTCCGCGCTGGGCAAAGAAAGAATAATTAAGGCAATCACCGAAACGAAAAAAATCCTAAACATACCGGCTGATTATCTCGTTGGTATTATGCCCGCTTCTGATACTGGCGCTTTTGAAGCCGCCATGTGGAGCCTTTTAGGCCCCAAACCGGTTACCGTATTAGTCTGGGAGAGTTTTTCCGACGGCTGGGCCACGGATATTACAAAGCAACTTAAACTCAACCCGAAAGTTTTAAAGGCTGATTATGGAAAACTGCCTGACCTGAAATCTGTTGATTGGACCAATGACGTCGTCTTTGTAGCCAACGGCACGACCAGCGGCGTAAAAGTTCCTGATTGGAACTGGATTCCCGCCAATCGCGAAGGATTATCTTTATGTGATGCCACCAGCGCTACTTTCGCTATGGAAATGGACTGGTCGAAGCTGGATGTAACTACTTTTTCCTGGCAAAAATGCTTAGGCGGTGAAGCCGCCCACGGCATGCTGGTATTAAGTCCCCGAGCAGTCGCCCGCCTGGAATCTTACGATCCACCCTGGCCGATGCCCAAAATTTTCCGCCTCAAAAAAGGTGGCAAAATTAACCGGGCCATTTTCGATGGCGATGTCATCAATACTACTTCCATGATTTGCGTGGAAGATTATCTGGACGCCTTAAAGTGGGCAGGCGAAATCGGCCTTAACGGTCTGATAAAAAGAAGTATGGCCAATTTGCGCGCCGTCGAAGACTGGGTTGCCAAAACCGATTGGGTGAATTTTCTGGCCCAGGATGCCCAAACCCGCTCCAACACTTCGGTTTGTCTGATCGTGACCAGCGCCAAAGTAAACAATCTTTCCGCCGAAGATAAAGGGAAATTTCTCAAAGGCATCGCCTCGGAATTAAGCAAGAAAAATATCGCCCATGACATCAATGCCTACAAGGATGCACCGGCGGGATACCGCTTCTGGTGCGGCCCGACAATTGAAGAAAGTGATATTCAAACAGCCCTTACGGAACTGGAAAAGGTCTATAACGAAAAGATTAAGAATCTGTAATTAGGAGAATTATTATGAAGCGAGTTTTAGTCAGCGATTCTATGGCTGCCGAAGTCGTAGAAATACTGAACAATGCACCGGGCATCAAGGTTGAAGTCAAAACAAACCTGAAGCCGGAAGAATTAAAAGCGATTATTAAAGATTATGATGCTTTGATCGTCCGCTCATCAACAAAAGCAACTGCCGAGATAATTGAAGCGGCAACCAAGCTTGCCGCTATTGGCCGCGCCGGCGCCGGTGTGGACAATATCGACATCCCCGCTGCCAGCAAACGCGGTATCGTCGTCATGAATACCCCCGGCGGTAATACTGTAACAACGGCAGAACATGCCATAGCCATGATGCTTTCGCTGGCCCGGCGCATTCCGCAGGCCACCGCCTCAATGAAAGCAGGCCTTTGGGAAAAAAGCAAGTTTATGGGCAACGAATACTGCAATAAAACACTGGGGATTATCGGGTTGGGACGTGTCGGGGCAATTGTTGCAGACCGCGCCCAGGGGCTCAAAATGACCGTTATTGCCCATGACCCATTTATTTCCCCGGATGTAGCCTTGCAAATGGGGATCAACCTGGCATCACTCGATGAAATTTATGAGAATGCTGATTTCATTACCGTACATTCACCGCTTTCCAAGGAAACAAAGAATCTGCTTGATGCCCCGGCCTTTGCCAAAATGAAAAAAGGCGTTTTTCTTATTCACTGCGCCCGCGGCGGTATTGTTAATGAAAAAGCTCTGTACGACGCTCTTGTTTCCGGTAAGGTTGCCGGTGCGGCCATTGATGTTTTCGAAGAAGAACCGACCAAAAACATGGAATTGATTGGTCTTGATAATGTTATCTGCACTCCGCATCTGGGTGCCTCCACCGACGAAGCACAGACTAATGTGGCCATCGCCATTGCTCACCAGATTGCCGCCTATTTTGCTACCGGCGAAATTAAAGGCGCAGTAAATTTCCCCTCGGTCAGCGCAGAAATAATGGCGGTAATCCGTCCCTATCTGGATCTGGCGGAAAAGCTTGGTACTTTCCAGTCACAACTGGTGAGCGGCGCCATTCAGCAGGTAAACATTGAATATAGCGGTGAAATACTCAACCACAATGTTGCTCCGATAACTATTTCTTTGCTTAAAGGTCTTTTAGAGCCGATTTTGCTGGAAACTGTCAATTATATTAACGCCCCGGTTATTGCCAAAGAAAGGGGCATTAAGGTTGTGGAATCCAAAAGCTCGGAGATGAAGGATTACACCAACATGATCACGCTGACGGTTAAAACATCTAAAGAGACAAGCATTACGGCAGGAGCACTGTTCGGCAAACACGATCCGCGGATTGTCCGCATCAACGAATTTTCCGTGGAAATCGTTCCGGAAGGTCATATGCTGGCAGTATCCAATGATGATCAACCGGGGGTTATCGGCAACCTGGGAACAACCCTCGGCAACAATAAAGTTAATATTGCCCGGTTGCATTTAAGCCGCGATCCGGCAGCAAAGCTGGCGCTGGTTATACTGAATACGGATTCGGCTGCTCCGGAAGATGTCCTCGACAAATTAAGGAAATTGCCGCACGTAATTTCCATTAAACCGATAAAAATGTAAGGATGATAATTATGCCGAATGTTGCAGTAGTAGGCACACAATGGGGTGATGAGGGCAAAGGAAAAATCGTTGACCTCTATACGGAAGGCGCCGATGTGATTGCCCGTTTCCAGGGGGGCAATAATGCTGGCCACACACTGGTAGTCAAAGGACGCAAGACAGTTTTACACTTGATTCCGTCAGGGATTTTGCACGACAATAAAATTTGCATTATCGGTAACGGAGTTGTTGTTGACCCGGTTGTATTTATTCAGGAAATTGAAGAGTTGCAAAAAGGCGGCCTTTTCCCACCCAATACGAAGCTGTACATCAGTGAAAAGGCTCATTTGATAATGCCTTACCACAAGCGCCTGGATATGGCACGCGAAGCGAGCACTACCGGCAAGAAAATCGGCACTACAGGCAGAGGAATCGGGCCGGCTTACGAAGACAAAGTTGCCCGCACCGGTATTCGCATCTGTGACCTTTATGACGAGCCCCGACTGCGCGAAAAATTACAACGCAGCCTGACCGAAAAGAATTTTTTACTGACCGGTCTTTACTCCGGGACGCCCCTTACAGCAGACGAAATTGCGGCTGAATATCTGGGTTATGCCCAAAAGATCAAACCGTACGTGGCGGACACTTCGATGATCATTGATGCCGCAATAAAAAATGGCAAGAAAATTCTTTTTGAGGGCGCCCAAGGCTCACACCTCGACGTTGACCACGGAACATATCCTTATGTTACCTCGTCCAATACTGTCGCCGGCAACGCTGCTTGCGGTTCAGGAGTCGGCCCCAATGCCATCAATAATGTAGTTGGAATTTGCAAAGCTTATACGACAAGAGTCGGCGAAGGACCTTTTCCCACAGAATTAACTGACGAAATCGGACAGCAGATACAGAAAGTCGGACAGGAATTTGGCGCTACAACGGGCAGGCCACGCCGCTGCGGCTGGCTGGACATGGTACTGATACGGCAGGCTGTACGCACTTCCGGCATTACCGCCCTCGCTATTACCAAAATGGACGTCTTGACCGGTCTGGACATACTTAAAATCTGTGTCGGTTATAAATCTGATAAAGGTGAATTAACGCATGCTGTTCCGGCCAATATCGACCTGCTTACTCAATACCAACCGGTATATGAAGAATTGGCCGGCTGGAAGGAAGATATTCTCTCGGCACGCAATCTTGCCGATCTTCCCGCTAATGCCCGTAAATATGTGCAGCGGCTGGAAGAATTGTCCGGGGCACGCATAAATCTTGTGTCCGTAGGCCCGGGCCGCGAGGAAACAATTATCCTGCAAGATCCTTTTCGGGATTAATTATTTATTACAAAGTTACCGGCAGGAGAATGCAGTGGAACAAAGAGAGATTATCCGGAATTGATCATCAACATTTTGGCAAATCCGGCAAAAAATAATCTGATGGTTTTTTATTGGTTTCTTCTTGACACGACAGAAACTAGCTGTTAAGGAGACACCTTCAAAAATAATCACACATGTGGGCTGTTAGCTCAGCGGTAGAGCAGCGGACTTTTAATCCGTTGGCCGGGGGTTCAAATCCCCCACGGCCCACCACGAATAGGGGGCTTCCTTCGAGGGAAGCCCTTTTTTTGTGCCAACATTTCACTTAAAAGGTGATCTTTTGGGTAGCAGTTGTATATACTTAATCTCGGCCTTGGTCTCTGCATATTGGAAACCTAGTAGATCTCGCATGGAAATTATACCCACCACCCTTTTATCCTCAACTATCGGGAGATGTCTAATTTTTTTCTTCTTCATCGTGTTGATGGCGTAATCCAGATCGTCATCCATAGTAGCTACGGCAACTTGTTGGGTCATGATATCCATGATCTTTTTGTCTTCAAAATCAATACCGTTTACAAAACACTTTCTCACTATGTCCCTTTCAGTAATAATTCCAATCAACTCGTTCTTGTCATTGCAGACTGGAAGTGCGCCCTTATTGTGATAAGCCAACTTCTGAATCGCTGCTGAAACAAATTCATCCGGCCCAACAGTAATTAAAGATTGACTTTTAAATCCCGTGACCTTCAGCATATCCCGTATATTCATGTGTCGCCCCCTTTATCGAATGAAAAAAGATGCATGTTGTGCTACAGATTGAAATTTCTTTTCTCCGTAAAAAATATTTTACATATAGATAATGCTTTGATTGGAAATTGGAATGAGATTTTCAATCTCTATTAAAGCACAAAATTGTTGCCCGAGTATGGAAAGCACAGCAAACTAGGGAGAATGAACACCGTCTTTTTTCACCATATTTAGCAGTTCTTCTATTCTCCACAGTCGTTCCTGGAACGTGGCAATGCCGAGAGCCGACTCTCTCGGGTGCAGCTCTTCGATCTCCGCAAGTCGGGAGCGCAATTGCAGTATAATTTCTTCGGCCAACACCAGCAGCAGTGATCTTTCAAACTTTGTCATCATTATACCGCCACTATCAATTATCTTATGCTATCTCGGTTTCCTTGTCCCGAAGCAATTTCCACTCCAGAAAAGCCTTCTTAATCGAATCGGCTGCGGACTCGATGCTTAATTGCTTCATGTTGATCAGCATATCGTAATGTTCCGGTTTGTTAATTTCGTCATTAAAGTATTTACGGATGAACGCAATCTGATTAGTGTCATAGTCCATGACATATTTTCTTGCATCCTCAGGCGGAACATGGCTGTCGCGAATTACATTCTCGACCCGCATCTCCAGTGGTGCAATAATCCTCACCCGGAAGGCTTCATCGCCAAGGATAAAGTTGGCGCCCCGACCAATAAGGATTACATTGCCATGTTTTGCCAAGGTATGGATAACCAGAGACAAATGCCGCAGATATTCATTGGGCCAGATATGGCGCGATTCAAAAAACGAGCTGATCACGCTGTCGAGAAAGGAAATGCATTTTTCATCAAGTGATTTAATTATCTTGTCGCCCATATGCGCGCTTTCGGCAACTTTTTGGATCAATTCACTGCCGTAAATATTCATGCCCATCTGTGTGGCCATAATCCGCGCTACCCAGCCACCACCTGCTCCGGCTTCACTCGAAATTGTAATGACATTACCCGGATGCCCTTTTTTCGCCTTCTTCCAGCGCCCAATTTCATTTTCCAGCAGTTTATCAAGATCCTTATCACGCAGTTTGATGTCTCTTGTATAGTCCGCACAGTTGACATCAAACAAAGCATTCGATTTGACCCGGTAACGCTTGGTACAATTTTCGCGCCAAGCACAAATAACACAGATTCTCTTGTCCGAGCCCGTAGTCATAACCAACCTCCTTTTCTAGATAAAACAATTAGCTTGCCTCTTTTTGTAACGCCTCAAAGCCGGCCACTATATCAAGCAGCTCTTCTGTAATTGTCATCTGACGCGTGCGGTGAAACTGGACATGAAGCTCCTGCATTTGTTCTTCAATATTCTTTTCGGCATTCTGCATAGAAGCCAGGCGGCTGGCGTTTTCGCTGGCCAGTGATTCCGCAAAAGCCCGGTATAGAGAAACAAAAAGATATTCCCGGATCAGCGAAGAAAAGATCCGATCGCCATCCATCCGGAAAATAGGCAGTGATTTGGAATCCCATTTTTTACGGGAAATTTCTTTGAGCCATTCCCGGTTAACAGGAAGAAGTTGAACCATGTGAGCGCGATATGTCGCCCCCGATAAGTACTTATTATAATAAAGCATGAAATGGTCAATCTGATGACGGAAGTGCCACTCATCAATGATCATGATAATTTCCTGCACCAACGGCGTGATCCCCGCCGTGGAACTGGGTGTTATCATAAGTTCATTTACCGTTTGTCCCGCATCTTCCAGATAATCGGCCACTCTTGCCCCGACGGACAAGATCATCCTGTTATCCTTCTTAATACTCATTTCTTTCATATGATCCAGAGTAAAAACCGAGATCTGATCATTGAGCTGGCCGCACAATCCCTGATCAGAACCGAAGACAATGGCGCCTAGACGTTTCACCTCTGAACCCCTTTTTTTTGTCGTCGCTCCCATACGCTCTTTCAGCACAATCTGCAGACCCATTTCCACCGTACTGTTATAGTCGGTCAGCGATTCAACCGCCTTCTGGTATTGACGGATACTTACCGCGGCCAGAGCCTTCATCGTCTTCACAACAGAAAGAAGATCACCGGCGCTCTTCATCCTTCTTTTTAGAGACTCAGTAGTCTGCATTTGCTTCCTCTTTGACTTCAAAAGGGGCAACAGCAGCCTTGACCTTCGTCAAGACGTTGTCCCTGTCCGCAATTTCCAGTTTAGCGCCCGCTTCAATCCTTCCGCACAGTTCTTGTAATTGCTCGTTCACCGCCCGGAGAACATGTCCCTCTACCTCCCGCACATTTTCCGTCGGGACATTGTCCAGAGCCCCTCCTGTTACAGAAATGAGAGAGGCAATCTGCTCGGAAGCACGCAGCGGACTACATTGATTCTGCTTCAGGATTTCACGGACGCGCCATCCACGCTCCAGAACCCTTCTGGTACTATCGTCGAGGCGCGTACCGAAACGTGAGAAAGATTCGAGTTCTTCAAATTGCGAGTAGGAAAGACGTAAATCACCCGCCACGGAACGGTAGGCCGGCAATTGCGTTTTACCACCAACACGGGAAACTGACTTTCCAACATCAACAGCCGGTAATATGCCTTTGTTAAAGAGAACGGGAGATAAATAAATTTGCCCGTCCGTGATGGAAATCAGGTTGGTGGGAATGTATGATGACATATCCTGCGCTTCCGTTTCAGTAATAGGCAGTGATGTCAACGACCCTCCACCCAACTCGGGACGCATGTGAGTTGAACGCTCCAAAAGCCGCGAGTGGATATAGAAGATGTCGCCGGGGAAAGCTTCGCGCCCCGGAGGTCTTCGCAGTAGCAGAGAAACCTCGCGGTAAGCACGAGCATGGGAAGTTAAATCATCATAAATGATCAAAACATCCCTTCCCTGCTCCACGAAATATTCCCCCATGGACGTTGCTGCATAGGGCGCAACAAACTGCAAACCGGGAGTATCTTCACCCGTGGCCACAACAACTATGCATGATCCCATCACTCCGTGATCTCGCAACTCGGCAATAACCTTGGCCACATCGGCGCTTTTTTTGCCGACGGCGCAATATATGGAAATAATCCCCGTTTCTTTCTGGTTGATAATTGTATCAACCGCAATTGCGGTTTTTCCCGTCTGGCGGTCGCCTAAAATGAGCTCCCGCTGCCCCCGCCCGATGGGGATGAGAGCATCTATTACCTTAATGCCAGTCTGTAGCGGAACAGTCACCGGAGCACGATCCATAACTGCCGGCGCCGGTCTCTCTACGGGAAGACGCTTGACGGTATTAATTTCTCCTAGACCATCCAGCGGACGTCCCATGGGATCAACTACGCGACCAAGAAGTCCTTCCCCTACAGGCACGTCCAGAACACGCTTAGTGCGATGGACTTCGGTGCCAACCTGAAGGTTCTCGCTGGGATCAAGGAGAATCACGCCGATTTCCTCCGGATCAATGTTAAACACAAGCCCCATGTAATTACCGGAAAAGCGCACCAGTTCCTCGGCACGGATATTAGGCAGTCCACTTACCCTGGCAATATCCCTGCCCACAGACTGGACAGTACCGATTTCATATTGCCGCAGTTCAGGTGTCTGCTCATCTAAAACCTTTTCCATAGTCGAGAAAGCATCGTCGAGAAATGTTTTTAATTCCCGATTTCCGGTTACGCTTGACTGTTTGTTCATTCTATTCCTCCCTCAATATTCCACCTATCCGCTGTGCGCCTCTTTCTGGAGGGTTTCGGACAGATTTTCCACAAGAGTCTCCAGATATTCATTAAGACTCCAGGCAATTTTATGGCCATTAACCCGCAGTTCAACACCTGAGACTATTTCCGGTTCAGTTTCATAGCGGATCGTAAAACCATTGGCAATCTGCCCTTTAAGCGCCTGCTCAATTCGGCCCTGCGTTTTGTTATCTATGACAAAAGCGCTCTGGATAACAATTTTGTCTCCCTGGCCACTGATTGCCTTACGAATCTTGGCGCTTTTTTCCTTATCTAATTCTCCGATACGGCGAATAAACTCATCAATAATCCGCTCCTCCAGGTTGGCGTCAGCCAGATCCGTCAGTGCCTTACGTGCTGCGGCAAATATTTGCTTGGCAGCCCGCTGGCGCAGATCCTGAAAGAACGCTTCCTGCTCACTTGCCAACATATCCTGCCAGCGTACTTTGATCAGTTCGACATCCGCTCGCACTTTTTCCATTAGTTCTTTGCGCTTGGCTTCGGCAGCAGTACTTGCCTCGTTGAGCATCTGTTCGGATTTCTCACTTAGCAACTGGTTGCGCCTGTCATAAATCTCGGCCGCTTCTGTCGCCTTTACTTTCAACTCGT
>CAZYIE010000030.1:33785-41701 GCA_964646755.1 uncultured Smithella sp. | reverse complement strand
AAAAAATGCAGCCGCTTTTTATCAAAAATCAGTACTAACTGCGGAAGATGGGTTAACAATTCTAAAAATTTTTAAAATCCTTCTACATGTTTGTGCATTTCACGCTTTTTTGTCAGTAATCAACAATGCTTAATTTTACTTTTCGTGTTTTGGAACTTTCAGTGTTGTCAAAAGAAAAGCCCGGAAAGGCAGAAATCCCAAGACTGGTGAGGCAATTAAAATAGCTGCCAGAGTAATACCGAAATTCAAGCCAGCTAAGGAGTTTAAAGAGGCGTTAAAGTAGCGACTTCACTACTAACAAATGTTTTTAATGTTCGAAAATATATGGGTCATAATATTGTATTTTGCGTAATATCCCCCTTTAAGATATTAATATCCTTTAGAAACAAACTTTTAATGCTATTGCTAATAGCAAAAGGAATATTGCATAAACAAAACGCATGAGCGCAATTGAATCGGGTTTAATTTGTTGTTCAGCCTCAGCGGAAGAACGATAATGTGACATAAATAGAAGTAGTCCACCTACGCCGACGAGTAGAGCCAAAACAATCAACACGATGATTATAATACTCATATTTTCACCTCACAATCTATTTGATACAACGCTCGGCATAACCGGGAGTGGCCCGCAAGGGACGAGATCCGGTTCATGTCGTTGTTAGCCACTCCCTTCTTGCCTCCAGTCTATGGGGATATTGTCAATTGGAGTTGCACCTATCTCTATCCACATTCTTGCCAAGGCTGTCCCATCCTGATCTTGCTGAAGGAATGCCTGAGAATTTGGGAACACTTCGCAATAAGCTTTGACCATATTCGCAATTGATATGATGAGTAACCCAATCGTAGCATTACAGAGCGCTCGTTGATCCTGCAGATTATGTGCATTTCTTATCTGGATAATACCAAGATTGCCGGCATGCGCGTGCTCACATAGGTAACTGTAGAATGCCTCTGCATGGGTACTACTCAGTCCTGCAGCCAGGCCCAATTTAGTCCATGGAGGTCTCCACTTTCCCTTTTCGAGTACGTCTTTCTGCTGGCCAGGCCTGAGAGCCTTGAAACACGAGTTGTCTCGCAAATTAGCCTGTAATGAAGGAATTAGCTGAGCTTCGGTTGAAAGCATTTCTTTCCCTTGAGGCGACTGAATCGGGAGAGTCTGTCGCTCAAGAGAACCAGCGAGCAACCAAGACATATATCTGAAGTCCCTTTCTTCTTCAGAAGCTGAAGCGACAAAGACATGGTGAAATACCAGGAATGTCTCTAGGGCTGCCCGACCAAGGACGTTTACCGAAGATGGATCGACGAAGTTGGCTCCTATCTCTGGCAAAGCTATCCCCCTGTAGAGGTAATATGCAGCGCTTGCATGCCCAACAAACTTGAGTGCAAGACCTTCGGCATCTAGGATCCTGTCATCACTCCCGGCAACAGTACCTTTGGAAGCTTCGATGACGTTGCACAAGAGTTTCATAAGATTTGTATAAGCGCGCTGTTTGTTGATCATCTCCACATCTAACATTTAATATGCCTTGGTTGGCTTTTCCCAAATTCTGCATGAAATACTAAACTGTTTGGCGCAGAAAGAAAAGTAATAAATCCTTTAAAAACAGTATTTGGGATTTCACGATAATAAGGACCAAAAGCCAAATTGGGTTTTTTATGGGAAATTGGTCCAGTGTAAAACAACGGGACTTGATGAGTACCACTTGAAACAGTGCATACCATTGAAAAATGCTTGAGCCTCTCTTTCAGAACTTTTCTAACTGGTATTCAAAATCCATTATGGGATACTAAATTCGGAAGGTTAAAGGAAGTTAAAGACAGGTTAAAGAATTTAATTCGATAAAAATCGAAATTTACGAATAAAACTGGCGGAGAGAGCGGGATTTGAACCCGCGGTACACCTTTTAGGGGCGTACAATCGCTTAGCAGGCGATCGCTTTCGGCCACTCAGCCATCTCTCCGGTTTTGGTTCGCTAATTTTTCATTATGAAAAACTTTTTTTAAGTTCGTCATTATTAAAGCAAGGTCATTATGTTCTTTTCACAAATGTCCTGAAATTTTTGGCGGAGGGAGCAGGATTCGCCCGGCATGCGCCGGGCGTCCGGCGTATGCCGGACGAACCCACGATTAAACCCTGATCAAACCGCTTTACTTTTTGGCGGAGGGAGCAGGATTCGAACCCGCGAGGCTTTCACCCAACGGTTTTCAAGACCGCCGCCATCGACCACTCGGCCATCCCTCCATATTATTTAAATGTACCTTCTAATTCATTGCCTTTCTTCGCTCAGCAATCAGATGTCATTTTGAGGTGTAAGCCGAAAAATCTCTTACCTTAACAATTTGTTTCTTTAGATTCTTCACTTCGTTCAGAATGACAAATATATAAATTAACATCATGGTTCTAGACACATCAGTAAAGCTGAGTGCGTTCCGGAATAACCTAAAGGTCACGCGTGACAATTACAGTGTAATTCGCTCAACACCTCTTAAATATGGTTGCAATACCTGAGGAATCAAAACGGAACCGTCCGCCTGCTGATAATTTTCCAAAATTGCGACAACAGTTCTACCCACAGCCAGGCCTGAACCATTTAATGTGTGCACAAATTCCACTTTGCCGCTCTCTTCGCGGCGGAAACGGATCGACGCACGCCTCGCCTGAAAATCGTCAAAATTACTGCAAGAAGATATTTCGCGATAGGCGTTTTGCCCCGGCATCCAGGCTTCTACATCATAAGTCTTGGCCGATGAAAAACCTAAATCCGCCGTACAAAGGCTAACCGTCCGGTAAGGAATACCTAACCTTTTCAGGATTTCTTCCGCATTAGCGGTCAGTTTTTCCAGTTCGTCGTAAGATGTTTCCGGCGTTGTAAACTTGACCATTTCCACCTTATTGAACTGATGCTGGCGGATTAAACCGCGTGTATCCTTGCCATAAGAGCCGGCCTCGGAGCGAAAACAGGGAGAATAAGCCACATGGTAAACGGGCAGTTTCTTTTCCTCCAGTATTTCGTCGCGGAAGATGTTGGTGACCGGAACTTCCGCCGTGGGAATCAGGTAATATTCCATTCCTTCAATTTTAAAAAGATCCTCGGCAAATTTGGGAAGCTGTCCAGTGCCGGTCATACTTTCGCGGTTCGCCATAAACGGCGTTAGAACTTCCGTATAACCGTGTTCCCCCGTGTGTAAATCGAGCATGAAATTAATCAATGCCCGTTCGAGGGCCGCGCCCAGGCCCCGATATAAAGTGAAGCGGGCCCCGGCGATTTTCGCACCACGGGCAAAATCCAGAATATTTAAGTTCTCGCCTATTTCCCAGTGCTCTTTCGGTGTAAATCCAAAGGATGGTTTTTCACCCCAGGTGCGGACAACGGGATTATCTTCCGACCCCCGGCCCATTACTACGGA
Source organism: uncultured Smithella sp. (assembly GCA_964646755.1). Taxonomy (GTDB): domain Bacteria; phylum Desulfobacterota; class Syntrophia; order Syntrophales; family Smithellaceae; genus MVRV01. The sequence goes on along the minus strand of CAZYIE010000030.1, from coordinate 38,293 downwards.
TTCGTGCTGAAGGTTCGGCACGGTCAGGACAAAGGCGTTGAGTTCTTCTTCGGTAACCCGCAGACGGTCGTCCAAGTCCTTAATTTTAGCGGAAACATCACTCATTTGAGCAATCAGGGAAGAAGCATCTGCTTTCTGTTTCTTGAGGTTGCCGATTTCTTTGGAAACATTATTGCGCTCGCTGCGCAATGTTTCGACTTCCATCAATATATCTCTTCGCTCAATATCGAGAGAGGCAAAACGGTCAAAATCAATAGATTGACCTCTTTGAGTCATCTTTTCACGGACGAATTCAATATTTTGCCTTAAATATTTAATATCCAGCATGATTTAGCACCAGAAACTTATCTCAATATTTAATCTATAAGAACGAGGTGAACTATCACTTTGAGCCACTGAAGTCAATATCTTTGTCCTCATCACGCTGCCCTTAACGATTAATTTTCCCTTTTATTCGTCCGACAATGCTATGTATTTCCGGACTTTTCAGCATATAGGCACTGATGAAGAATGTGGCGGCTCCTGCAACAACAGTACAGGTCAAATAAAGCAGCCTTGTTTTAAAGCCGGCGTCAGTGTCCCAAGGCATGAAGTACTCAATCAACCTGATGGCTGCCAGCATCACAAAAGAAGATAAGACAATTTTTAAAATCGATATGTAAAAGGCACGGTCAAAATAGGTTCCAATTTTCTTTTTCAAAACAACCGCCAGAATCAAAACGTTGACGGCGGCGGAGAGGGAACCGGCCAGGGCAATACCATTGTGCTTCAAAGGATACATCAAGGCCAGACTGGCCAGCACATTGACAATCAATGTGATAATGGCTGCTTTCATCGGCCATTTGGAATCATGAAGCGAATAAAAGGCGGAAACAAAAACGCGGAGCATCGCAAACGCCCAAAGACCCAGTGAATAACAAAACAAGGCCTGGCCGGTATAAATCGTGGCCTGTGAATCAAAAGCCCCTCGCTGAAACAGTACCGAGATAATCGGTAAGTTCAGGGCCATTAAGGCTACCATCGCCGGGATAGTTAAAAAAAGCATCAGCCGCAAAGAAAAAGAAATGCCGGATTTCAACTCTTCCATCTGACCTGCGGCAACATGTTGAGAAAAGCTCGGCAGCGCTGCCGTTCCAATGGCGATAGCAAAAATGCCCAGCGGGAATTCCATGATCCGGTCGGCATAAAAAAGGTATGTGACAGAACCGCTGGGAAGCAGGGAGGCCAAAATCGTTCCCACAAAAACATTAATGGTGCCCACTCCCGCTCCTAAAATCGCCGGAAGCATCAGTAAACCGATTTGTTTTATCCCCGGATGCCGCAGATGGAAGCGAAATCTGAATTTGACGCCGAATTTCCGCAGAGCCGGCCACTGCATGGCCAGTTGCAACACACCACCAATCAAGACACCCACCGCCAGCGCCGTAATAGGTTGGGAAAAGACATTGTACAAAAGCAGCGCGGCCGCGATCATGGCAATATTGAGCATCACCGGAGATAAAGCCGGTGCGGTAAAATGCCGGAAGGAATTTAAAATACCCATGCATAAGGCCACCAGGGCAATAAAGAAGATATAAGGAAACATCAGGCGGTTTAAAAAGACAGCCAGTGCAAATTGTTCCGGTTTGGCAATAAAGCCTGGTGCAATCAATCCAACAATAAACGGCGACAGGAGAATGCCCAGCACCGAAACAACGGCCAGAATGGCGGAGAGGATGGTAAAGGCGTTTTGGGCCAGCTCCAGGGCTTCCTCTTTTGTTTTCTTTTGCAGGTACTCGGTAAAAACCGGAACAAAGGAAACTGTCAGCGATCCTTCACCCAGCAGACGCCTAAGCATGTTGGGAATACGGAAAGCCACCCAGAAAGCGTCGGTCATCCAACTCGCACCGAAAAAAGCGGCGATCACCATATCCCTGATCACACCGGTAATCCGGCTGACTAAAGTCGCGGCGCCCACAATACCCGCCGCTTTGGCTACCTTGGAATTCTCAGTGTTTTTGACTTGGTCCATAATTCTAGGCTTTTTCTAGCTATCGTTGCTACTTATTATAATTCAAGAAAATGATTATTCGGGGGAAGCTTCAGGGCCGCAGCACTTTGCTGCTCTAAAACACCTTTTATTTTCTTTTCCAATGCGTCCTTGGTGATCTCTTTAATGAGTATTGTTTTCCGGCGAGATTGCTTTCCGGCCAATATTCCTATCTGACCTTTTTTCAGTCCGAGCTCTTTGGCTAAAAGCGAGATTACGGCATCATTGGCCGCACCTTCCACCGGCAAAGCGGTAACTTTGACCTTCAATGCCTCGTCCTGCCAACCTGCAATACCGGCACGTTTTGCGCGCGGTGTTACTTGAATATCAAAGGTCAGGCCGTTTTTGGATTCTTTTACGGAAAACTTCGTGGTCAAGGAGGTTTACCTTTCCGGCAGATATTATAAACTACGGGCCAGCCCAATTATTGATTCCACTAAAAAATACTGCAAGAAGAGGATTACCAGCATGACTATAATGGGAGAAAGATCGATGCCCGTATTGCGCCAGGGCAATCTCCGGCGAATCGGACTCAATACCGGCTCGGTTACGCGATAAAGCAAGACGACGATTTTATTATAGGGGTCAGGATTTACCCAGGAGATCAACGCGCGAAAAATGATAATCCACATATAAAGTGTCAAGACAATCTCGATAACCTTGGCTAGAGCAATCATAAAATTACTGAGAACAAACATACAAAACTCCTAAGTATTAAAAATTGAAGAGGCAAATTCACCCAATGCCCTATTAAATTCCACCGGTTTTTCCAGCATCACCATGTGCCCGGCGCCTTCAATCAGGCATAATTTTGCGCCATTAATGCCGGCAACAATCCGACGGGAGAAATCGGCCGGTGTCATTTTGTCTTCCATCCCGCAAAGTACGAGCGCAGGCGTATTTATTTTACCTAGATCATTTGTTAAATCCAACTTGTCACATGCAGAGAGATCGCCATAAAGAACATCGATATTGGCCTTGGACATGCTTTCCTTTAAAGGATCAAATAATGCCGGCCTGTTTTCTTTGGCCAGAGAAAATTTGCAGATCAGATCGATAGCCAACCCGGGATTGATTTTCAGACCGGCGAGCAGATCTGGGTTCACGGGCATTTTTATGCCGCCGCCGACCGGAACAATACCGGCAATATCCTGCGGGTAACGCAAAGCAAATTTCATTGCCATGGCCGCACCCAGCGAATGACCGATCAGCACCGGATTTTTGAGCCGCAAAATATCCAGCAGCTTTTTTATCCAGAGACAGTATTGATCAACATCGTTTTCGCCGGCGCCCGACGATGAACCGTGACCGGGAAGGTCAACGGCGACAACATTAAATTGCTTATGCAGCTTGGAGTATTGATGCACCCAACAAGTGTGGTCGCTGCCGGAGCCGTGAAGAAAAACAAGACTCTGTTGATATCCTCCAAAATCGCCGGGATTAATCCAGCAAGCTATTTCGCTATTATCGATACTGAATTTTTTTATCATAATTTATTAACTCCTTGGAAATTACTATAGCAAAAGCATAATTTTATGCAATGGAAGAATATAATAATAAGCTGATTTGTGTTGACAGAGCAATGATGTCTTTCGTATAACGAAAGCGTCGGGAAGGCCGGGGTTATTTCACAAAAAATCGGAGACTGACCGTAATCAAAGGAGATCAACACATGCTCAAAGGGGAAAAAATCGCAATTATCGGCGGCGGGAAGATGGGAAGCATCATCGCCCAGGGCCTAATCTCCCGGAAACTTGTTTCTCAAAAAGATATTACAGTTGCAGATATCGATGCGGCCCGCCTGCAAGTGATCCGCACCGAGATGGGACTGCAAACATCTGGTGCAAACAAGGAAACGGTAAAGAAGGCCGGCATTATCATCTTGGCCGTAAAACCACAAAACATGGCTCAAACATTAAAGGAGATTGCCCCGGCTGTTAACAAGTCAAAAATCGTGATTTCGATTGCCGCCGGTATTACTACAGCTTTTGTGGAAGGATATTTAGTCAAAGGAGCTCGTGTCGTCAGAGTAATGCCCAATACTCCCGCGTTGGTCTCGGCGGGAGCCACGGCAGTGACCAAAGGTACTGATGCATCGCCTGCGGACATAAAAATGGCAAGAGCCATCTTTGATGCCGTAGGCATTACGGTTGAGGTGGAGGAAAAATTAATGGATGCCGTAACCGGATTAAGCGGCAGCGGTCCTGCCTACTGTTTTGTTATGCTCGAAGCACTCTCCGATGCCGGTGTGCAAATGGGGCTGCCACGGGACTTGGCATTAAAGTTGGCTGCCCAAACTATGCTGGGCTCAGCGATGCTCTGTCTTCAGGGAAATAAACATCCGGCGCAATTAAAAGATATGGTAACATCACCGGCAGGGACGACTGCGGCAGGTCTCAAAGCGCTGGAAGAAGGGAAAATACGGGCAACACTGATCGCCGCAGTGGAGGCGGCAACAAAGCGCTCCCGTGAACTGGCC
>CAZYIE010000030.1:0-33775 GCA_964646755.1 uncultured Smithella sp. | reverse complement strand
CGTCAGAATCTGCCGCACACGTTCCAATTCCTGCTCATTATCCACTTCCACGGAATCGTGAGGAGTGATGACTACCTTGATTTTGTAACCATACTCCAATGCCCTAAGTTGCTCCAGAGCTTCGAGCTTTTCTAAAGTGCCCTCAGGAAGTCGTGTGAAAATATCAAGAAAATCAAGGCGGTAGGCGTAAATGCCATGATGCTTGTAGTAATCGGCTTTCATCGTGCGGCTGCGGACATAAGGGATGGTCGAGCGGGAAAAATACAGGGCAAAGCCTTCGTGGTCAAAAGCAACCTTGACCGCATGCGGATGCGTAATTTCTTCATCCAGAATAATCTTATAAATCAAGGTGGACATATTGATTGCCGGATCTTCCAGCAGCGGCGCGATCACCTCATCTACCTGCACCGGCTCAAATATCGGCTGGTCGCCTTGAATATTGACAACAATCGCATCCGGCGCAAGATTTAGCGCCGCCACGGCCTCGGCAATTCTATCCGTGCCGGAGCGGTGAGTTGCCGCCGTCATAATGGCCTTGCCGCCAAATTTCCGGACTGCGGCAAAAATACGTTCATCATCCGTGGCTACAGCAACATAAGGAATCGCTTTGGCCTTTGCAACCCGCTCATAAACATGCTGAATCATGGGTTTGCCGCAAAGGTCGGCCAAAGGCTTCCCCGGAAAACGGCTCGATTCGTAACGCGACGGGATTATACAAACGACATCTCTTTTCATCGTAACTCCACAAGGTAGTTATCTGCCATATGCCTTATCGTGCGGCCCCAATTCAACAAATTTAATCGTTTCATCAGCGCAATTTATGCACTCGTCACATAAAACGATCGTGCTGTCGCCCTTTTTTCGGCAGCTTTTACAATATAGATAAATTAAGAGAAAATTCTTTTTAACAGGACAACTGTAATAACCTCTGAAAGCGCCCTTCAATGGTTCGCCCATTCCGACAGGATTGCTGGCTATCATGTCAACTTTATTCTGGATTGCCTTTTTAAGTGCACTATGTTTTTTAAGTGACCGGATAAAGGCATCGCTAAACAGGACTTCCATTAGAAGACCTCTTCATATTTATGCCATTTATGTTTACCGGCTCTGATTTGCGATATTGTTTCCAGAAGACTTTCACTGAATTTCGGATCGGCCAGAATAATTTCCGTCGGATCTTCTCTCTGGATGCGCCTGACATTCAGAATAAACTGTGTGAATACCTCGGAAACGGTTGTTCGCTGGTCTTCGGCGTAAGCTTTGGCAAATTCAATTAAATCCTGATCCATCGTTATATTAATTTTACTTTTCGGCATAATGAACCTCCAGTTGATTCGCCCATAACATACGCCTGTTATGCGCCCGAGTCAAGTATTTAATACGCATCTTTTCTCAACTTCATTGCAATAATGGCAACAACATTTTCCGTGTGGTTAATTTCAAAGAAGATACGATAATTTCCGATACGGTAAAGCCCTGTTTTCGGATCATAATTTTTCAGCTTTCTAATGTTCGATCCATAATGAAGTTCCTGACGCAGCTGCGGATCAACAATATTTTGTTGGGGGTATAGTTGTTGAGCCTGATATTTATCAAGGTTTTCGATTTGCTTTTTTAAATTAGCCGTTTCGAATATTTTGTATTTCTTTAACGATGGAGCCCCGCCCTGTAATAAAATCATCGTGACCTTTTTTCAGGCTTTTATTTAATTCAGCATCATTTTTAATTTCTTCCATATTAAGCGATTGTGCTTCAAGTCCAACAGTTGTTACTCATGTGCAAAGTGACAAAAAAGGAACAATGTGGTTTGGAGGCCAAGGTAATGTATATGCGGTTATCGAATTTGTTCATATTGACGATAAAATAACTCAAGTTACATTCTATGACTATGCTGGTATGTGGATGCGTTGTTGGGAAGAAATAAAGCAGGTGATACTAGCAAAAGAAAAGTAAAAGTCTGCCGATAATTTTTTGCTCCCCACGATTTTTATCATCCAGCATGAATCAATTGGCAGGTAAAAAACCACATAATCCCGGAAAAATAAAGAGGGTAGGTAATAAATGACCTCTTCGGGGGATAAATAACAAAAGAGCCGCACTTAAATTACTAAGTGCGGATCTTGATTTAGAAAAACTTTGTACAACTACATACCATGTCATTCCTCTATGTAAGCGCGACGAAGAGCCTGCCCCGTACGGCGATACGGGGGTATCCAGTATTTTTAGTAATTTCTGGATACCGGCCTGCGCCGGTATGACAGAGCAAAGAGGATTACATATTTTTAGCAGCCTGCTCTATGCCCTTTTTAATCTGATTTAACTTTTCCGGACTCATTTTCACTGATATTCCCATGACCAGAGTGCGGCCTAACAGGTTTTCCGCTTGGGGAATGCTTTCCCGTGTATATTGAATCTTACCTTTGTACGTTGGATCAGTAAACGGATATTTTTTGGAGTTAGCCGTCGATTGCGCCAGAAAGTGTTCCCAGTTCGGAACATAGTGCCAGGCATTTCTTTTGTAGCAGACGGTATCGACACCTTCGGCGGAAAGCATGTTCTGGAATCTCTGCGCCGTATCTTCATCCGGCAGATTAAATGCCAAAAACGTGGCGGAATCTCCGGCGGGATCGGGCAGGTGGCGGAATCCAACACCTTGGACTTGTGCTAAAACATCTTTAATAACTTTCTTATTTTTCTGCTGCTCGGCCACAATGTAATCGAGCTTGCGTAATTGCGCGAGACCCAGTGCGCCCTGCAATTCATTCATGCGGTAATTGAAGCCAAGAATAGTTCTGCCTTCCAGCCCCCGACCAACTTTCGGATTATGATCGTGGCCGTGGTCATGATACCATTCAGCGCGGTGATACAAATCCAGGCTGTTAGTAATAATCATACCGCCTTCACCGGTGGTTAATGTTTTTACGTAGTCAAAACTGAATATTCCCATATTTCCGAAGCTGCCCAGTTTTTTACCACGGAAGCTTGCGCCGCAGCCCTGGGCGTTATCTTCCAGCACCAGCAGATTGTTCTTGCGGGCAATCTCGACTATCTTATCAATTTGGGCCGCTGAACCACACATATGTACGGGTATTACGGCTTTAGTGTACTGCGTCTTTTTCTTTTCGATTTCTTTTGGATCAAGATTAAGTGTTTCATCAATATCCACCATTACGGGAATAGCGCCTACTTCCATTACAGCTTCGTAAGTTGCCAGAAATGTAAAGGCGGGCACAAGCACTTCATCTCCGGGACCAACATCAAGTGCTGTGAGCGCCACCTTAAGAGCAGATGAACCGGAAGTCACGCCCAAAGCGTAAGAAGCGCCACAATATTTGGCAAACGCCTCTTCAAATTCTCTAACTTTAAAAACATGGTTTCTTGCTTCATCGAAGTTGTAACGCATCAGGATACCCGTTTGGAGCACATCCATGACTTCCTTAATTTCTTCCTGTCCAATCAGCTCTGCACCAGCCATTTCTTCCTCCTAGATTTATCAAAAAGCGTCGGTATAGATTTCTATCGCATCTTCTTTAGTAACCTTGCGGGGGTTATTTTCCAGCGGCCGGGCAACAGTCAGAGCGACATCGGCCAATGCCGGAAAATCTTTTTCCGTAATGCCAAATTCTTCAAGCGTTGAATAAATACCGCAATTTTCAATTAATGATTCTACTGCCTCCAGTGCCAGATAGGCGGCTTCGCGCACCGGTAAATCATCGGTAATCTCACCCATCGCTTCCGCGATGTCGGCAAATTTATCGAGAGCGGCCGGCAGATTAAACGCTATTGTCGCCGGCAACATCAAGGTATTGGCCAGGCCGTGCCCGATTCCATATTTGCCGCCCAGCGGGTAGGACAGGGAGTGCACGGCAGTCACACCGGCATTAGCCAGTCCCAAGCCCGCATATAAACTACCCAGCAGCATGTTTTCACGTGCTTTCAAATTTTTCCCGTCATGGACGCAGGTGCGTAAATTCTCCGCAATGAGCACAATTGCCTGTAAGGAAAAAAGTTCACTCATGGGTGACGCATTCACTGATGTATAAGATTCAATGGCATGGCACAACGCATCAATTCCCGTTTCGGCTGTTGAGCGGGGAGGCAGGCTCAGTGTTAATTCCGGATCCAACAGTGCCAGATCAGGATAAAGATAAGGGCTGTTCATTCCTTCTTTCTTTTTTAAATTTTTGCGGACAAAAACAGCGGTAAAGGTAACTTCGCTGCCGGTGCCGGCGGTTGTGGGAATCATGATTTTCGGCAGGCCGTGCTGAGGGACTTTATTCAAACCAAGATAATCGACTGCGGTGCCTTTGTTTGTTGCCAAGACGGCAATGGCCTTGGCTACGTCCATGGCACTGCCGCCGCCGATACCAATGACAATGTCGCATTTGTTTTTACGGGCCAGAGCGGCGCCCTCATCAGCCAATTCAATTCTGGGCTCCGGTTCGACCTTGTCATAAACCGTATATTTCATGCCTTCCGGAATAAGCAGGTTGGCTACTCTTTCCTGAAAACCCGCTTTAGCCAGATTTTTATCAATTACCACTAAAGGATTTTTCGCATTCAGTTCTTTAATATGGCTGACTAAAGCGTGAAATGACCCATTGCCGAAAACAATTCTCTTCGCCCCGGTAAAAGAAAATATTTTTCTCATATTGCAGACCTCCATTATTATTCAATCCGATTGTCTCTCCCGTTGGCTACCCGGGCCTGTAGTAATAACAATCTTCTGCCGTCCGGAATACCATGCCAGAACAGCATTGTTATACAAGCAATCCCTATGAGAACTGCCCTGCAAAGTCAAGGTTTTTTGTGGCGCACTGACCATTCCAGCTGCCGGCAGATGCCACGGATTATTTTAACCTCCCGGCTGAGTAATCCTGAGCGGGCAAAAAAATGGCGGATATGCATCATCCAGTAATCTGGATTTTCCGGATTTAGAAATTCGATATCAGCGAGCAATGTTTTGATTTGCCCATACATCCCTTCTTGCTCCGAGGATAGTGCTAATTTTGGTGTTGCCGCAGCTAATGTAGTGGGCTCAGATGAGGCGATAAAAATTTCATAACACAAAATCATTACGGCATGAGAAAGATTCAGAGAGGTGAATTCCCGGGACGTGGGAATATTAACAACGGCCTGACAGAAACGCAGCTCGTCATTGGCCAGCCCGGTATCTTCCGGGCCGAAAAGCAGGGCAACCTTATTTTTCTGCGAGATATCGACAACATCGCGGGCAACCGCGCGCGGCGCGATAAATGGCCCGCGGGCTTTACCCAGACGGGCGGTTGTTCCTACAATATAATTGAAGCTGCCGAGAGCTTCTTCAATGCCGGCAACATACTGGATTGAATCTACAACATCAGCAGCCAGATGAGTGGAGCGTTGTTGCATTTCCTCACGGTCAAAATCGTCCTTCCCGACAACAATTATATTAATGATGCCCATGTTTTTTGCGGCCCGGGCTATGGAACCGATATTTCCGGCGTATTTTGGTTTATATAAAACGATGCTGATGTTTTTAGTGTTCGCCGGCAAAACAATTTCCTTTCATTTCCAACCTGGTGGCAATCCAGTGCTTTTATAAATCAGTGATTAACGAAATGCACGGAGAATTTGTTATTGAAGTCATTGATTGTTTTAATAAAAACGTCTAGTTATACGGGAGCGGCCGTTATTACACAATACATGCCCTTTTCACCGGCTTTTTGGAAATCCACAACATTGAAACCCGCTTCGGTGAGGAGACTTTCATACTTGTCTTTTGTCTTGAAAAGCCTTGCCTCCAAGTCATCGGTAAAGAAATAATTGAATTCACATGCAAGGACGAAGTCTTCATTACCATCTATAGTAGTTTCACAGACTATTACCCTGCCGTCGGCATTTATTGCTTTTCTGGTTTTTTTCAAAAGCCGTAGGACGGTTTCGTCCGGCAGATCGGAAAAAACCCTTGTCCAAAGAATTGCGGCAAAGCCTTCGGGCAAGCTGTCATCACCTGCCACTTCTCCTTCAACCACGGTAAAATTTCCCAAGTGGTTTTTTTTTGCAATACTTTTCTTGGTAAGATAGGCAAATACGGGTTGATTGAAAACAGTTACGGATATCTCCGGATAAAGCAGCGCGATGCGATACGCAATAGGGCTATCGGCGCCGGCGACATGAAGCAGGTTTTTATATTGTTTGAAATTAACGGCCTCCTGCAGGGTAGACAGGACAATGTCCGATGATATTTGCATCCATTCCATGAAATCAGCCGCCTGGCTGATGGTCTGGGGGGGCCACCGGACTATCTGGGGTGATGATTTTCCTTGCAACGCTGCATAGATATCAAATGCGGCGGCTTGCTTCCAGCTGGAAACTTTGCTGGAATAATACAGCGGCAATTTTCCGTGTTCCTCAAAGAGCGACCTGGTGAAAGGTGTAAGTGAGTAAACTTCATCCTCTGGACAATTTATCCGCCTTACCATTTTCTTGTCCAGCAGACCGAGCAGATAGAGCAGATTAAGCCATTTTCTGGCCCTGTATGGCTGTAAAACCAGTTTTTTGCTGATTTCAGCGGCGGAAAGGGGTCCGTTCCAGAGAACAACACCCAACTCCAGATCAATGAAAGACTCCAATAGTTTAATCTTTGCCCCACCGGCCAGAAGATGTTCGTAAAGGTCGTCTCTCTTGCGTGTCGTTAAGTGTTCTTTCCAAGCATCAGTCTTCATAATCTCTTTGCCCTAATCACGCTGTAGATGCTTTCATCATCGGCTGGGGTAAAACCGTATACTTGGAACCCTGCCTCCTTGAGAAGAAATTCATATTCATCCCTGGTCTTGTAACAAGCAACACCGAAATCATCAGCAAAGATATATCTGAATTCCCAGGCAATGATAAAGTCTTCATTGCACTCAATAAGTGGCTCGCAGATAACTATTTCGCCGCCGGGCAACAGAGACTGGTAAGTTTTTTTCAGGAGGTCGAGGACAACCTCAGAAGACCAGTCACAGAGCACCCTGGACCACAGGACGATGTCGAAGCCATCCGGCAGCGATTTATCGGAGAGAAAATTTATTTCCTCCACGAATACCCTCTCGACAAGACCGTTGGCGACAATATTCTCGCGCGCCATATAGGCCGAATTAGGCAGGTTGAACATCGTAATGATAAGATTTTTGTGCTCTTTGGCAAAATGACAGGCCATTGTGCCCACACCGCCGGCCGCATCAAGCATATTCTTGTATTCGTCAAGATTGACTGTTTTTTCAATAGCTTGAATTGCCTCTCCCGCGGTGATGGTCATCCACCATTCCAAGTGACAAGCAGAATCGAATGTCTGTGGTGGCCATCGTACAGCTAACGGCAGGGGTTTGCCTCTCAGGACCGAAATAAAATCCAGCTCGGCAACGGCCTGCCAGAAAACAATCTTGTCGATGCTGTAGGCGAAAACCTTGCCATCCTTGTCAACAAGTCCGTAACCAAGAGGGGATAAACCATAGAGAATCTCTTTTTTGCCTTCCAGCTCTTCTTCCCTCTCGTCCAAAAGCCCTACCAGGCTTAGGAGATGAAGCCACTTTTGAGCCCGGAGCGGGTGGAGATTTAGTACCTGCGCTATTTTATAGCTGGGCATAATATCGTTATGAAAGAGCAGCTCCGTGAGTGTAGTGCTGACTAATGACTCCAGAATCCTTGTCTTAGTGCCGCCGGCAAGGATTTCGTTGAACATTTTGTCCGTTTTTTGAAGGGATGTTGAAGATAGATTCTGCATAGGAGGACATTCAATTATTTGATATTTTTTGATAAGACTTTTGATGTCCGGAGTTTAAACAAGGCCATTTTGTTTGTCAAGGGAAAATCGGAGGAATCATAATTTATCATTTGCCGGGAGGTTTATTTTTTGTTATTTGTTGATATATGGATAAAACATTACTTGCATTGGGTCAGGATGCTCAAGCACTTGGCATCATTTTCAATGAGTATCAACTCGGTCAATTTGATACTTACCATAAGGAATTACTCAAATGGAATGCCAAAACAAATTTGATCTCCGCAAAATCAGCGCAGGAAATTGTGAATCGGCATTTTCTGGATTCCCTGACTGCTTTTAAATTTATTAAAACAGGAAATATCCGCATAATCGATATCGGCTGTGGAGCGGGCTTTCCCGGTATTCCGCTAAAAATTGCGGCGCCAAGTTTGCGGCTCTATCTGTTAGAAACAAATCGCAAAAAAGTTTCCTTTTTGAAACATATTACCCGCGAACTTAATCTCTCGGACACCTTCGTTTTGCATGAACGTGTCGAAAACCTGCTGTCCATTGCCCAGTGGAAAGATTTTTTTGACGTTCTGATTTCGCGGGCCGCTTTTAAACTGCCGGAAATGTTGCCTTGGGGAGCCTTTTTTCTGAGGCCCGGCGGCAAGTTAGTTGCTTTAAAAAGCAAGGACATCGCCGGGGAATTTTTGCAAGCGACGGCAGTTGCCCAACATCATGGATTTAGTCAGTTATTTCAAAATGATATAAACCAGGAAACGTCGGACATTACCCGGAAAATTATTGTTGGGGAAAAGACAAAATAAGGCAGAAAAGCCTTCTAAAAAAATCTTTTTTATGCTACGTGTAACGGCAGTTTTTCCAAAAGACTTTCCTAGAAGATGTTCTATAAAATAATGAATAATATTATATGTATAGCAAATCAAAAAGGCGGCGTCGGTAAAACGACTACGGCAATTAATCTGTCCGCCTCTCTGGCTGCTGCGGAAAAAAAAACTTTGCTTATTGATGGCGACTCGCAGGGTAATACGACTAGCGGGATGGGTGCGGATAGTAGCGTATTCCAGAATGAAAATTTATATCACGCCATGATCGGGCAAGTGCCACTGGAAAAAGTAATTCATTCTACGGCGATACCACATCTTGACTTAATTCCTGCCAACCGGGATCTGATCGGCATTGAAGTAGAATTGGTCAATGTTGAGGAAAAAGAAAAGCGATTGATGTATTTGCTGAAATCGTTGGAAAGAAATTATGATTTTATAGTAATTGACTGTCCACCGTCGCTCGGGGTTATGACTATCAATGCCCTCGTTGCTGCCGATTATGTGATTGTTCCCTTACAATGTGAGTATTTTGCAATGGAAGGATTAGGATATTTGCTTAATACTGTAAAGCTGGTAAAAGCCAGATTAAATCCGCAGTTGTCCCTGGGCGGCATATTACTGACCATGTTTGATGCGCGCAACACACTGGCGCATCGGGTCAGCGAAGATGTCCGAAAACATTTTGGCGACAAAGTGTTTAAAACGGTAATTCCTCGCAACGTCCGGCTTTCGGAAAGTCCCAGTCACGGCTTGCCCATAATTCTTTATGACATTAAATCGCGCGGAGCATTAGCATATCTGGAGCTGGCGCAGGAAATCATTCAAGGGGGATTGTAAATGGCACAGAAAAACGCACTGGGTAAAGGGCTTGGTGCCATGTTTCCCGATTTACTTAACGATATCGGCAAGAAAATTCCGCAAACGATCTGTGGCATTGAAGAATTACACCCTAATCGTTATCAACCGCGTAAAAATTTTAACGCTCAGGATCAAAAGCAACTTGTTGCTTCTATTAAAAAAAGCGGCATCATCCAACCGATAATTGTCCGTAAACAAGCCAAAGGATATGAAATTATTGCCGGTGAACGCCGTTGGCGGGCTGCCCAGGCGGCAGGATTAAAGGATGTGCCTATCGTCATTCGTGAAGCTTCGGATATGGAAGCAGCGGAAATATCGCTCATTGAAAATATCCAGCGCGAAGAATTAAATCCCCTGGAAGAAGCTAATGCTTATATAACATTAATTGAAACGTTCCAACTTTCTCAGGAAGAAATTGCCGTTCGTGTCGGCAAGGATCGCTCGACGATTGCCAATACCGTACGGCTTGTAAAATTACCAGCCAAAGCCAAAACGGCATTAGTGGAAAAAAAGATTACATCAGGCCATGCGCGTTGTTTGCTGGCTTTTGCTTCGGTGGATGAGCAAAATAAAGTACTGGATTTAATTTTAAAAAAGGGATTAAACGTTCGGGAAACCGAGCGACTAATACAAACCTTCAAAACAAAACCGTCAGCCAAAAAATTTGTTGATAAAGATCGTTTCTTGGCCGATTTGGAAAGGGCATTAGCTGTGAAATTTATGGCAAAAGTGCAAATTAAAGGCAGCTCCCAAAAAGGTATTATCGAAGTCAGTTTTACATCGCTGGATGAATTAAACCGACTGGCAAGTTTGATTCTGGATGATTTAATATAAGGAAAGTTTTAATTATTTATCAACAATTGTTGATAACATTGTTTATAAAAGGTTGGTTTGTGGAAACAGTTTGGGAAAAAGCTACTAAAGTTATTCAGGATAAATTAAGTAAGCAAAATTTTGATACGTGGATAAAGCCGATTGAAATTGTCGCTATGGAAGATAATTGCGTGCGGCTTGCTGTACCGAATAAATTTTTTAAGGACTGGCTTTTAGATAATTATTCCAGCAATATCAAAAATGCGCTGGAAAAAATTATTGGAATTGATGTTGATGTTGAATTTGTTCTTTCCAAGAATAAAGAAAAAAAATCTGATCTCACAACTGATGGAAATAAAACTTCTAAACATTCTGCACCTGTTGAGATTAGAAATAAAAACTTATCCCCTCTCAATATTAACTACACTTTTGACAGATTTGTCGTTGGTCCCTGCAATCAGTTTGCTCATGCCGCATCGATTGCCGTAGCTAAACAGCCGGCAAAAAACTATAATCCTCTTTTTCTTTATGGCGGTTCCGGTTTAGGTAAAACCCATCTACTTAATGCTATTGGGCTATTAACTGCGTCCGCCCATCCTAATTTACATATAACCTATGTATCTGCGGAAGAATTTATGAATGAAATGATTAATTCCATCCGCTATGACCGAATGCCTAAATTTAGAGAAAGATATCGCAATATCGGCTGTTTATTGATTGATGACATTCATTTTTTAGCGGGAAAAGAACGGACCCAGGAAGAATTTTTTCATACTTTTAATACCTTGCATGATTCCGGTAAGCAAATTGTTGTTAGTAGTGATAAATTTCCTAAAGATATACCTAATTTAGAGGGAAGATTGCGTTCCCGCTTTGAATGGGGATTAATTGCTGACATTCAACCACCGGAAATTGAAACAAAAATTGCCATTATTGAAAAAAAGATGCAGGAAAATAAAATCTCCTTACCAAACAATGTTGCCCATTATATAGCCTCTCATGTGGAGTCTAATATTCGCGAATTAGAAGGTTATTTAGTTAGAATTTGTGCATATTCCTCTCTTACCGGCAGAGAAATTGATCTCGACCTGGTTAAGGAAGTTTTGCGTAAATTATTAAAACATAATGAAAAACATGAAGTTAGTATTGATGAAATAGTAAAAATAGTAGCAGGAAAATTAAATGTGAAAATATCTGATGTCAAAGCTCATAATAAGAATAAAAATATGGTTTTCGCCAGACAGATAGCTATGTATCTATCTCGGAAATTAACTGACCATTCATTTCCTGATATTGGTGAAAAAATAGGGGGCCGTGATCACTCAACAGTAATTTATGCTAATAATAAAATTGTAAAATGCATAGAAACTGATTCTAAATTAAAAAATTTAATTCAGGAAATTGAAAATATTGTAATCAACAATGGTTGATAGTTTTTTATATTATCTATCCACAGTTTAATATGGTGTATATTAATATAATAATTAATAAAATAGGATTAATAAACATATGAACAGGTCTTATTACTAATTCTATTTATATATATTAACGAATAATAATAAATAATAAAAAACAGGGGGGTTAAAGAATGGAGTTTAAAATAAATAGAAACACCTTTCTGGATGGTATTCAAAAAACATTGGGAATTGTCGAAAAAAAGACAACAATGCCTATTTTGAATAATGTGCTTTTAACCACAGATCATAATAAACTTAAAATTATAGCCACAGACAGAGAAATTAGTTTAATTTCTGATTACGATGCGGAAGTAGCAGAAAAAGGAGAAATAACACTATCTGCTAAAAAACTATATGAGATGGTCAGGGAAATACAAGGCGAAGTGATTCATTTTACCAGGAACAATAACGTTGTTAAAATATCTTGTCAAAGAGCAGTTTATAAAATTCCCGGTTTACCGGCAGATGATTTTCCAAGTATTACAGATGATAAAGATGTTAAATTTTATAATATTAAAGGAATTGTTTTAAAAGATTTAATTAATAAAACGGCCTTTGCAATGGCAACAGACGAAATGAGAAAAAATTTAAATGGAGTTCTATTGGAAGCAGGATCGGAAGGAACAAGTGCAATTTTCAGAATGGTAGCAACTGATGGTCATAGGTTGGCTTTAGCTAAAGGAGAAACATCGGAATTTTGCGAGGAAATGGCTAAAGGCATAATTATTCCGCGCAAAGGATTATTGGAAGTAAAGAAAATTATTGATGAAAATGAAAGTGTGGGATTAGGTCTGCATAAAAACATGTTAATAGTTAAAACAGAAAATACTGTTTTAAAAGTTAGTTTAGTAGATGCTGATTATCCTGATTATAAAAGAGTAATTCCTGCGGAAAAAGGAATTGGTGTTGTTTTAGAAAAAGAATCGTTCCTGCATGCATTAAAAAGGATGAATGTTGTATCGTCGGAGCGTTACAGTGGAGTGATTTTATCTTTTTCCAATGGAAAGATGATTTTAAATTCGACAAATTTAGATGTCGGAGAAGCTATGGAAGAAATAGATATTACATATGGCGGTGATGATATTGATGTTGGATTTAATGTTAATTATTTAATTGACGCTATTTCTGTGATTACTGGTGATAATATTTTATTTGAGGTAGGTCAGGGATTAAAACCGTCGGTAATTAAATCTGCGGAAAGTGATAATTTTTTATGTATTGTTATGCCTTTGAAAATTTAGATTATAAAATCTTATTCCAAGCGGGGAGTTAAAGAGTCGATATGACACATAAGTATGATGCGGATAGTATTAAAGTACTGGAAGGCCTGGAAGCTGTGCGGATCAGGCCAGCTATGTATATAGGTTCAACAGGAAAAGAAGGGTTACACCATCTTGTTTACGAAGTTGTTGATAATAGTATTGATGAAGCAGCAGGTGGTTATTGTGATACAATTTCTGTAAAAATTCGGGTTGATAATAGTATAGTTGTTGAAGATAATGGTCGTGGTATTCCAGTAGATATTCATAAAACGGAAGGTGTATCGGCGGCGGAAGTTGTTATGACCAAACTACACGCCGGTGGCAAGTTTTCTAATGATTCTTATAAGATTTCCGGCGGTCTTCATGGTGTTGGAGTTTCTGTAGTTAATGCTCTTTCCAAGATGTGCGAATTAGAAGTGCGCCGAGATGGTAATGTATACATCCAAACATATACACGTGGTGTGCCAAATGGACCACTCGAAATGGGTGGTAAAACACGTGGAAAGGGAACAAAAGTAACTTTTTTACCTGATGATGAAATATTTGAAGAGAGTGAATTTAGTTTTGATATTATTGCTAATCGCCTAAGAGAATTAGCATTTCTTAATTCTGGTGTTAAAATAATATTAACTGATGAACGGACCGATAAAAGTAATGAATTCTTTTACAAGGGTGGAATTGTTTCTTTTGTAGAATATATCAATCGTAATAAAAAAGTTTTACATAAAGATCCAATTTTTATCACCGGGGCAAAGGAAGACTGTTCTGTAGAAGTTGCTCTGCAATACAATGAAACATATCTGGAAAATATTTTTGCTTTTGCCAATAGTATTAATACAACAGAGGGAGGAACACATTTAAGTGGTTTTCGCTCAGCGTTGACACGCGTTTTTAATTCTTATGCCACTAATAACAAGATAATTAAAGATGGTAAAGAATCGTTGAGGGGAGAGGATTTACGAGAAGGATTGGCTTGTGTTATCAGCGTTAAAGTTAAAAACCCTCAATTTGAAGGACAGACAAAAACAAAACTGGGTAACAGTGAAGTACGCGGTCTGGTGGAAGGTATTGTTTACGAAAAAATCGGCAGCTATTTGGAAGAAAATCCATCTATTGCTAAACAAATAATGAATAAATGTCTGGATGCTGCTCGTGCCCGCGATGCTGCTCGCAGAGCCAGGGAACTAACTCGCCGCAAAAGCGCTCTGGAAGTGGGAGCGTTGCCGGGAAAACTGGCCGACTGTCAGGAAAAGGACCCGGCGCTCAGTGAAATTTATTTAGTGGAAGGAGATTCCGCCGGTGGTTCCGCCAAGCAGGGCCGCGACCGTAAAAACCAGGCTATTTTGCCTCTGCGTGGTAAAGTTTTAAACGTAGAAAAAGCACGTTTCGATAAAATGCTGCAAAATGAAGAAATAAAAACAATGGTTACGGCTTTTGGCGCGGGTATTGGCGCTGATGATTATGATATCAGTAAATTGCGTTATCATAAAGTAATTATCATGACGGATGCGGATGTGGACGGTGCCCATATTCGCACGCTGCTGTTGACTTTCTTTTTCCGCCAGATGCGGGAATTGATTGAAAGGGGTTATTTATTTATCGCTCAGCCGCCGCTTTATAAAGTGGTGGAAAAGAAAAAAGAGCTCTATCTGCAAAATGAAGATAGTATGAAAACATATGTTTTGGAAAACGGTGTAGAGAAGGTCAAACTCGTAATGGGTGACGGTTCTCCATTTCCGGTTACCGGCAATAAACTACTGGCTTTGATTAAAAAAGTAATGCGCATTGAAGAATTGATTGCTCGTTTTGAAAAGGAAGGACGTGACGGATATTTAATTCGTATCCTTGCCGCTGATTCTTCCTTAACTGATGACAGTTTTAAAAGTGATAAATTACTTCTACCGATTGCCGCAAGAGCTGTCGGGATCATAGGTGTTAATTTAGCCAATTTTCAAATAGACACTGATCAGGATCACGGCGGATTTAAAATTATCTTCAGTTTGCAGAAAAACGGTGAAGTCCAAGCAAAGTGCATGGATAGAGAGATATTCCGCTCACCGCAATTTACGGAAATAAAATCCCTACTGTCTCAGGTATCGATCATCGGGGAAGCTCCTTATCGCGATCTTGCCGATGAAGTAACGCCGGTCTTATTGGAAAGCGCTAAGGATCTGGTAGATCATGTTGTTAGGTTGGGCAAAAAGGGGATGACTGTGCAGCGCTACAAGGGTCTAGGTGAAATGAATCCCGAACAGCTCTGGGAAACAACAATGAATCCCGAAAAACGCACACTGTTGCAGGTGACGGTAGAAGATGCTGTTCTGGCTGATGAAATATTTACCACGCTCATGGGCGATCAGGTGGAACCGCGCCGCGAATTTATTTTTCAAAACGCCATGCATGTTTCCAATTTAGACATCTAGCTGAGAATTGAAAATATAACAATGACGCCGGGAATTATTTACCGGCTTGTGTAACAAGAGAGGAAGGAACAAAATGGAACGTGATATCCACCATAAGCAAACGCTGGTGAATATAGAAGATGAAATGAAAAAATCATACATGGATTATTCCATGAGTGTCATCATCGGTCGGGCGCTTCCCGATGTGCGCGACGGCCTAAAACCGGTGCATCGCCGCATTTTATATTCCATGTATGAAATGGGTTACCGCCACAATAAACCCTATAAGAAATGTGCCCGTGTGGTCGGTGATATCATGGGTAAATATCACCCGCACGGTGATGCGGCTATTTATGACACGCTGGTGCGTATGGCGCAGGATTTTTCTTTGCGTTACATGCTGATTGATGGACAGGGAAACTTCGGCTCGATTGACGGTGATCCGCCTGCGGCCATGCGTTATACGGAAAGCCGCTTATCGCGTATTGCCGATGAAGTAATGGCCGATCTGGAGAAAAATACAGTCGATTACGTGCCCAATTATGATGAATCCTTGATGGAGCCATCACTTCTCGCGACGCGTCTGCCACTTTTACTGTTGAACGGAACTTCGGGTATTGCAGTTGGTATGGCAACCAATATTCCGCCCCACAATCTGACAGAAATTATTAATGGTACCATTGCCCTTATTAAAACTCCGGAGATTACCATTGAGCAGTTGATGCGTCATATCCCCGGACCGGATTTTCCGACTGCCGGATTTATCAACGGTCGCGAAGGCATTCTGTCTGCTTACAAAACAGGACGCGGTATTATCCGTGTCCGGGCACGCGCACTAATTGAAAAGAATGCCCGTAACGACAGGGAAACAATAGTTGTTACTGAATTGCCATATCAGGTCAACAAGGCGACGCTCATCGAAAAAATAGCCGAACTGGTGCGCGATAAGAAAATCGGCGGTATTTCCGATTTGCGTGACGAGTCGGATCGTGATGGTATCCGTGTGGTCATTGATCTCAAGCGTGATGAGAGTTCCGCAGTCATTCTCAATCAGCTTTATAAATTCACGCAAATGGAAGTCTCCTTCGGCATTAATATGCTGGCAATTTCGGAAGGACGCCCGCAGGTTTTTAACCTCAAAGAGGTACTCGATAAATTCGTTGCTTTCCGGAAAGAAGTGGTTGTCCGCCGCACTCAGTTTGAACTGGCTCGCGCCCGCGAGCGGGCGCATATTTTAGAAGGCTACATCATTGCCCTGAACAACATCGATGAAGTCATCAAAGTCATCAAGGCGTCCAAAAACGCCGCCGAAGCGACGGTGGCGCTATGTACCAAGTTTAAATTATCCGAAATTCAGGCTAAGGCTATTCTGGAAATGCGGCTGCAACGTCTGACTGGATTGGAACGGGCGAAAATTGATGAAGAATACGCGGAGGTGACCCTGCTTATTACCAAACTCGCCGGAATCTTAGCTGATCCACAAAAAGTGCTGCAAGTGATTATTGACGAACTTATGGAAATAAAAGAACGTTACGCCGATGAGCGCCGGACGGAAATTGTGGCGAGCACCGAAGATATCAATATTGAAGACATGATTGTCGAAGAAGACATGATGGTGACGATTACCCACAGCGGTTATATTAAGCGCAATCCGGTCACTCTGTACAAAAGCCAGCACCGGGGCGGCCGCGGCAAAATGGGCATGGGCACCAAGGAAGAAGATTTTGTCGAAAAAATCTTTATCGCCTCCACTCACCACTACCTGCTTATTTTTACCAATACCGGGAAAGTGCACTGGGTGAAAGTGTATCAATTGCCTCAGGCGGGACGGGCAGCCAAAGGCAAGGCTATGGTCAATCTGGTAAATTTGGCTCCGGGTGAGCGCGTCAGCGCGACCTTGCCGGTCCGAGAATTTGCTGCCGATAAATTTGTGGTCATGGTTACGAAAAAAGGTGTCATCAAAAAGACCGATTTGGCTGCTTACTCCAATCCACGTTCCGGCGGTATCATTGCCGTTTCGATTGATGAGGGTGATGAGCTGGTGGATGTGCATTTAACAATGGGCAATCAGGACATCTTTCTGGCAACGCGGCTGGGTATGGCTATTCGTTTCAAAGAAGATGATGTCCGCGATATGGGCCGTACAGCCCGAGGTGTCCGCGGTATTAATCTGGATGAAGGCGATGATGTTATCGGTGTGGAAATTCCCGCCAACGGCACTTTCATGCTGACTGTTTCCGAAAATGGATTCGGTAAGTGCACACCCATTGAAGAGTATCGGGTGCAAACCCGTGGTGGCAAGGGAACGATGAATTTAAAAACAGTGCCCAAAGTTGGCAATGTTTCCGGCGTGCTGCAAGTTACCGGCGAAGAAAATATTATGCTGATAAGCAATGCCGGGAAAGTTATCCGTCTCAAGGTGCAAGAAGTCCCGATCAATCATCGCGTTACCCAGGGCGTTAAATTAATTGAACTCGATCCGGAAGAAAAGCTGGTCGGCGTGGCCCGTACGACACAGGAGGCCGACGATAAGGATGACGCCACTAACGGTGATGAGGAGACGGATCTGGTAACAGAAGAAACTGAAGAATAAATCATTGCAGTTTATTGAGCGGTGGAGTTGATTCCAATTAACAATTAAAAAAAATCGGAAAGATTGCTTTTATTCATCAACAGGGCCTCCAGTATGGAAAATGCTTACGAGTCCGATAGAGCTGAGAAAAAAGAATATCGCACGGTACTGATTGTTGATGATGAAGTAAACATTTTAAGTTCCATAAAAAGGATCCTCCGGACTGAGTCCTATAGACTTTTGGTTGCAAAGCGAGCCGGAGAAGCGCTTGATATTCTCGCCAATGAACCTGTCCATGTCCTCGTTACCGACATTTCAATGCCCGAAATGGATGGTTTTACTTTGTTGCGGAAGGTCGAACAGATTAATCCCGATGTCATTAGGTTGGTGTTATCGGGAAGATCCGACATACATACGATTTTAAGTGCCATCAACGAGAGAAACGTCTACCGCTATATAGTCAAACCATTTGAGAGCGGCGAACTTAAAATCGTCATAAGACAGGCAGTGGATTTATTTAATCTCCAGCAGGACAGACGCGATCTTTTAAGTAAGCTTGAAAACCATAATATCCTGCTGGAACAAAATGTGCAGGCAAGAACGCGCCAGCTCCTTGCTGCTGAAAGCGCTGTGGAAATCGGAAAACACGCCGCACAGATAGTTCATAACCTGAACAATTCCTTAACCGTGGTGCAGGGTGCCTTAAGCCTTATTCAAGATATTTTGGAAGACACGGCGCCGGACATTGAAAGTTTACGACAGTGGTTTGCCACAACGAAATCCAGCGCAGATCAATTGGGCAAGATTATCTCAGAAATTCTCCTTCATGCAAGGAACGAGGATAGTTTTCGAACTGAGGATGTAGACATAAACAAAACCATAGGCGAAGAAGATATATTTTTCAGAATAAATCCCCTTTACAGATACAAAATATCCACTAAATTTGAACTTGCCGAAACTCTTCCTTTGGTTGAGGCAAAACCCATCCAGATAAAACAGATTCTGGATAACCTGATCAAAAATTCTATTGACGCTATGGAAAATATGCCTGAGAGACGGCTTACCATTAAGACCAGCACGGACGGCACAATGGTCACAATAGAAGTAGCCGACACGGGAGAGGGGATCTCCAAAAAGGATTTGCCCAATATTTTTTTCCCGGATTTTACGACAAAACCTGTAGGCCGCGGAACAGGACTGGGACTTGCCAGTGTGAAGACTATGGTAGAGTCATATTCGGGCCAAATTCTGGTGGAATCGGAAGAAGGAAGGGGCACCATATTTACCGTAAAACTTCCCGTCCATAAAGGACACGCTAAGAGTCATATTGACGACCTGTAAAATTCAGCTATACTTCCAAAATGAAAAAATACAAACTGATAGACCATACCGCCGATATTGGTTGTGAAATATTCGGCAAAAGCAGAAAAGAGCTGTTTGCCAATGGTGTTGCCGCTCTGTTCAATATAATGCTGGAGCAGAATAGTGACTGGGGAAAATCTCTTGTCCAAACAATGCAGGAATCATTGGAAGAGAAAAGAATTACAATTGCCGGTAATGACCTGGAAGACTTGCTGATTAATTTTCTGCGCGAAGCCCTTTATTTATTCAACGGAGAAAAATGGGTAGTAATCGGCTGTGAGACTATGGAATTAACAACAAATCATATTGTTGCGCAATTGTCCGGCGAGCCTTATAATCCCAAAAATCATCAGGTAAAAATGGAAATTAAAGCGGTTACTTATCATAGCCTGAGTATTAGCAAAACAAAGGCAGGTTGGGTGGCAAGGGTGATTTTCGATGTCTGATATTAAGCTTGAAAAAATAGACGATAACCGCTGGCTGATTCCCCAAACCGGGGACATGAAAGTTCCCGGGGTTATTTACGCCAATGAAAAAATCCGCGACCTCCTGAGAAGTGATGAAAGCACCAAGCAGGTGGTGAACGTTGCCCATCTGCCCGGTATTGTAAATTATTCCCTGGCCATGCCGGATATTCACTGGGGATATGGTTTTCCCATAGGCGGCGTGGCGGCATTCGATCTGGATGAAGGCATCGTTTCACCCGGTGGTGTCGGCTACGATATCAACTGTGGTTGCCGTCTGATGGCCACAAATTTATCCCTGGTTGATGTTCAAGACAAAATCAGTGATTTAACAAAGGCGTTGTATAATCATATTCCATCCGGTGTCGGTTCCACAGGGCAGGTCAAATTATCAAGTAGAGATCAAAAAAAGGTTCTGGAAGAGGGCTCACGGTGGGCGGTGAAAGCCGGATTTGGGTCACTCGAAGACCTGGAGACAACCGAAGACGGAGGCGCCCTATCGGATGCTGATCCTTCGCTGGTATCGGCGCGCGCCTTAGAGCGAGGAAAGCAACAGCTGGGAACGCTTGGTTCCGGGAATCATTTTTTGGAGATTGAAGTTGTGCAGGAAATATTTAATGAAACTGCGGCACAGGCTTTCGGATTGTGTAAGGGCCAAATCGTTATTATGATCCACAGCGGTTCACGCGGCCTGGGTTATCAGATTTGCGATGATTATCTGGCTTTGATGGTTAAGTATGCGCAGGAAACGGGCATTGCACTGCCCGACCGACAATTGGCTTGTGCCTATCTGAGTTCACAGCGGGGACGCAATTATCTGGCCGCGATGGCCTGTGGGGCCAATTACGCATGGGCTAACCGGCAATTGCTGATGCACCGTACACGGGAAATATTTGAAAAGACGTTGCGGCTGGCGCCGCGGGAGCTGGGTATGAGGCTGGTCTATGACGTTTGTCATAATATTGCTAAAATCGAAGAATTTACTATCAACGGCATCAGAAAAAAGCTTTGTGTTCACCGTAAAGGGGCCACACGCGCCTATCCTGCCGGGCATGAGGCAGTGCCGGCACGATATCGCCGTGTTGGACAGCCGGTGCTGATCCCCGGAGATATGGGCAGAGGATCTTATGTGCTCGCCGGTCAGCCCAGGGCAATGGAAGAAACATTTGGTTCAGCTTGTCACGGCGCGGGCAGGCTGATGAGCCGCACGCAGGCAACAAAGTTTAGCCGGGGCCGCTCCATCAGCCGCGAGATGGCCGATCAGGGAGTGTTGGTCATGGCCGGAAGCCGGGGAACTTTGGGCGAAGAAATGCCGGAGGCGTATAAAAATCTGAATGATGTTGTGCAGGTGATGCATGAAGCGGGAATTGCTGAAAAAGTGGCAAAACTGAAGGCTATTTCTTGTATAAAAGGCTAAAAAATTTATTGCATGATCGTAATATATAGACTATAATTATAGTCTATATTAAGGAGATGAATATATGAATAAAACAGTGCCCCTGGCTGAAGCAAAGAAAAATTTATCGGTTATTATCAAAGCGGTGGAAGAAAAATACGATCGTTTTACTATAACTAAAAATGGTGTCAGTGAAGCTGTAATCCTTAGCTCGGATGAATTTGCAGGCCTATTAGAAACACTGGATATACTCACCAATAAAGAGGAAAAAGAAGCCATTGCCAGAGCCAATGAGCAAGTTAAGCGGGGCAAAACAGTTTCCCTGGCGACAATTAAAGAAAAATATAATCTTTTATGAAATATCAGATAGAATTCTCTCTCCAAGCCGAATCTGATGCCGATAAGCTTTTTTATTCTGATAAAAAGCTCTTGACTCGTATCATTAATAAAATTGAATCGTTGGCTGCTGAACCGCGAGCAGGCAAGCCATTGGTTGGTAATCACAAAGGAGAATTTTCTTTGCGGGTAAGTACTTATCGAATTGTTTACAGATTGGCGACAGTAGAACATAAAATCTTTATTCTTTCGATCAGGCATCGGAAAAATGTTTATTTGTAAATAAAAAATTAAAGCTATAAATAAAGCCACTATAAATATAGTTCGGAGAAAGCATGGAAGAAATCATTTTTGATGAAAATGAAGATTGGGAAAAACGAATCCTGTGCAGCGATGAGTCTTGTATCGGCACCGTCGGAGCCGACGGCAAGTGTAAAGAATGCGGCAAAGTGTATGAAGGTGACTTTCCTGAAGGACACAGCGCAAGCAGTCCGCAAACTTCAATCGCAGATGAACAAAAACCAGTGCCGCCAGCGGACGCGGATTGCGACGACGATTGGGAGAAAAGAGTATTATGCGGC
Organism: uncultured Smithella sp.; assembly: GCA_964646755.1. Taxonomy (GTDB): domain Bacteria; phylum Desulfobacterota; class Syntrophia; order Syntrophales; family Smithellaceae; genus MVRV01. The sequence continues at coordinate 11,695 of CAZYIE010000030.1, read as the reverse complement.
GACGGCGCGTGTATCGGTGTTATCGGTCCGGATGGCAAGTGTAAGGAGTGCGGGAAACCTTTAACAGTGACATGACATTGATTATCTTGCGCCCGGTAACGCCTTTCTTTCGATTGTTAGCGGGTGTTTTTTTCTTTAATTCATCCAGCCTCCCACGCCATTTGAGCTTGCCCCTAAAGCTCTTGATTGCTTCCGTTTATTCCTTCCTTTACGCATGCACAAGTTCAGTAATTTCGGCCAGCCTTCGCCTGATAGTCTTTTCCGCAGTTTTCAGATCGTAAGACGCCTGTAGGTTGATCCAGTATTGTGGCGACTGGCCAAAAGCCTTGCCAAATAGCAGTGCCATTTCAGCGTTGACGGGGCGCTTTCCCTTGGCGATATGAGAAATCCTCATTGGCGAAAGACCGATGGCGTGGGCAAATCCGGCCTGAGACATGCCAAGATCATCCAAGATCTCTTTGAGAAATTCACCAGGATGAACCGGCGGCAGATTGTTTTTTGTATTCATGGTGTTACCTCCTCAGTGATAATCGACAATTTCAACATCGTAAGCCTCACCGTTATTAAACCGGAAACAGAGGCGCCACTGGTCGTTGATGCGGATGCTCCATTTTCCCGTGCGATCTCCAGTCAACGCTTCCAGTCGGTTTGACGGCGGCATGCGCAAATCGTCAATAAGTGTCGCCGCATCAAGCTGGGTCAACCTTTTTATGGCACGTTTCAGAACGTCTGGCGGAAAACGTCTGGTTTTTCCGGTGGTATAAAAACGTTCTGTTTCCGAATCAGCAAACGATTTAATCATGAAGGATAATATAAACAATTTGTTTACAACCGTCAAGGTGAATTTCAAAATAGGATGCTGTTCCTAATTGCCGGAAATAGGTGTTATGTCCCCTCAAAAAATAAAAAGTTGATAATGCTAAGGAATATCTTGGATATCTTTCTTCATCTGTTCAAATTGATCCTTCGTGATTTCGCCTTTCGCATATCTTTTTTTGAGAATATCTAGCGCAGTCTCTCTGGTAGGTGATTCGTCCTTAGTGCCCTCGTTAGCGCAAAGAATATAATTTTGCAGAAAGGGATCGTTTATCATCTTCCATGTAATCTCATGGATAGTATATGCTACTGCCATATGGGGGCCATGCGGGGTTGAATCAGAATGGCTATAAATCTTTGTGAATTGCTTTTCAGGAAGCATGATTTTTAACTGAGTATTTGCGCTAAAATTTAAAAAACTATACGAAGACGTCATTTCCTCCATTGAAACTTTGATGATATTAGTGGAGTTCTGATCTGTTTTTATCCCTGTCCGGTTAAAAGCGTCACTCATGTAGATGACAATGTCGTCCATTAATTTATTTGGTGTTATATATACCTCGTTTGGCCACCATGTATAATAAGTATGATTTTGATCATTTATCTCTGCATTGACAATTTTGATCGATGGAGACGATGGACACTTTGACCGTGCAGCAAGGTTTGGAGGATTGGTATTAAAGGTTTTAATCAATTCGGTAGGTCTGAGTTGCTTGGCAAGCACTTGCGTGCCGTTGGCAGAGCATGAAGTCAATACCAAACCAATCAAAAGAAATAAAATGCCTATTATGTATTTTTTCATTTTTTGTCCTCTTTTTTTCGAAATATCATAAATGTTGTATAATACCAAAGCTGAATGTATTGGTCATTGACTATGGCAAATCGTTAATCGGTTATTTTCATAATGCTCTTCAAGTCATCTCGAAATGTGAAGATGGGATCCGGCGTATCCACTGTGTAAGTCCATCCGAGCAACATGACGACTGAATAGGAGTACATTGTTGGCTTATCCGAATATAAATCAAAGCCTAGACCTGTTGTTCCAATCTTTCCGAAAGAGTGATCCAAAGCTTCAAAGATAATCTTGTTGTAATATTGTAACTGATTAACATGCTCATCCTGATGATTATATAAATTTCTTGCTGCAAATATCAGTAGTCCAATGGGAATGCCGATAATTTCTCTTCCAACGCAGTGACTGTGTGGATAGGAATATTCTTTTTTACTCCTGACAGACTCATTAACTCTTCTCTCTAAGAAAGCGACTGTATCGTTCTTGCTTTCTGTCTTTGGAAAAAGCCGCATGCTGATGAAGGCAATCTGAAGGATGGCTCCTGCAATGGCATCCCTCGGTATCAATTGTGATAAGATGTTCTTCACTTGGTTCGTCTGCTCTGTTGGGTTGCTGGTCTTCGTCATTCTTGACAAGGAGTTCATAATCTCTTGTTCAAAGGAGGACAGTGTTTTCATCAGCTTGGAGACTGCTAAGCAGATATCATGTATATAATCATCTGTGATATTCATAATTGTTGGCTAACAGGTGACCTTTATATTGGTTTAGGAATAAAATGGAGATGGCGCCGTAAAACGGCCAGAGACAAGGCGCGCGAAGCCGCAGAAGTGAGGCGTACTTTATGTACACCGCAGCGACTGAGGCTGAAGTGGAACGATGTATATGACCGTTTTACGACGTCATCAGAAGTCGTACAGCTTCTCTCCCGGCACCACCGTAAACTTATGCTTCGTCAGCACTTCGATGGCTTTTTCGGGATTATCAAAACGGAAGATGATGACGGCGTTCTCTCCGCTTTTTTCTACAAAGGCATAAAGATATTCTACATTGATGCTCTCTTTGGTCAGGGCTTCCATAATAGAGTGCAGTCCGCCCGGTTTGTCCGGTACTTCAACGGCTACCACAACCGTTTTATTAACTCGGAAACCGTTTTCTTTCAGCACTTTATTAGCTTTTTCTACGTTATTAACGATCAGTCGCAAAATGCCGAAATCGGTAGTTTCGGCAAGAGAGAGGGTGCGAATATTAATAGCGGCTTCTTTAAGAATGCGTGTGGCATGTTCCAGCGAGCCTGGTTTATTCTCTAAAAATATTGATATTTGTTCAACTTTCATGCTGTAACTTCCTCCTTATGTCTTTTATTATATGCGGCGGTTATCAATGACCTTGGCAACCGGGCCTTTGGCTTGCTGCAATGTATTGGGTTCGACAAGTTTGATCCGGGCGGCAACACCCAGATAATCTTTCATATCTTTGACAATTCTTTTTTCGATTTTCTGCAATGCCTTGACGCTGCCGGATTCACTGAATGTTTTTTCGCTGACTTCTACTCGTAGTTCCAGAGAATCCAGAGCGCCGCTTTTGTCCACAATAAGCTGATAGCGAGGTTCCAGTCCTTCAATGTCGGTCAAAATGGCTTCAATTTGCGCGGGAAAAACATTGATGCCTCGGATGATCAGCATATCGTCGCTTCTTTTTAACACTCTTTCCATTTTAATATGACTGCGGCCGCAGCGGCAAGGCTCGGTAATCAGACGCGATATATCGCCGGAGCGGTAACGGATTAAAGGGAAAGCTTCTTTGGTAAGAGTGGTGAAGACAAGCTCACCTTCGGCCCCTTCGGGCAATACTTCACCCGTTTGAGGGTTGATTGTTTCGACCAGAAAATGATCTTCGAAAATGTGCATCCCATTGCGGCCCTCCAGGCATTCCATGGCGATACCGGGTCCCATGACTTCCGAAAGGCCGAAAATATCCAGTGCGGTGATTCCATAGATTGTTTCGATCTCATCACACATAGCCTTGTTCCATGGTTCCGCCCCGAAGATGCCGACGCGCAGTTTTAATGCTTTCATGTCCACGCCGAGAGCTGAACCTTGCTCGGCCAGATGCAGCGCATAGGAAGGTGTGCAGCAAATGGCGGTTGGCCCGAAATCCTGCAGGATCATAATTTGTCTTTTGGAGTTACCGCCGGACATCGGAATGACGCTGGCTCCAATTTTTTCCGCTCCGAAATGCAGACCTAAGCCTCCGGTGAACAGTCCGTAGCCGAAAGCATTGTGAATGATATCATTTTTGGTGAGCCCGGCGGCAACAAGACTGCGCGCCATTAATTCTGACCATGTTTCCACATCACGCTTGGTATAACCAAATACGGTAGAACGTCCACTGGTGCCAGAGGAGGCATGCAGCCGGACTACGCTGCTCATCGGAACGGCAAACAAACCAAACGGATAATTGTTCTGTAAGTCTTGTCTCGTTATGAAGGGAAGCTTGTGCAGGTCGGCAAGCGATTTGATGTCGTCTGGTTTGATCCCTGCGGCATCGAGAGATTTTTTGTAATGTCCGACAGTATGATAAACGCGTTGCAGGACTTGTTGCAGCCTTTTTATTTGCAGTGCTTGAAGTGCTTCACGGGGCAGGGTTTCAAATTCTTCATTATAGAACATATAGTCGCCTCCCTTTATTGATGAATTTCAGTCTAGCAAAACTTTATGTTAGTGGCAAGGAGCTTTCCCGGAAATGTCTCTTTGCCCGAAACAAGTTTATGCTTTACTCTCGAGCATGGGTTATGTTACTTCTTTATTCTAAGTATCTTAAAGGATAAACAGGACAATGAAACTTACCATAAGCCGTAAACTTCTGTTCGGTTATCTGTTTATGGCGCTGCTTACATTGTTGGTGAGCGCTTCGGCAATATTTCATCTACAAAAGCTTAATCAGGCAGCCTATGACATTACGCATCGCCATTTTATTGTGGTGGAAACGGCTAAAAGTATGCGAGATGCGCTGCTGGCGCAGGAAAGCACTGAAAAGAAATACTTTATTTTTAAAGATCCTTCTTTGGAGCAAATCTTCTGGCAGCGTGACGCTGATTTCAAGGCCGGTCTGGAAACGATAAAAAAACTTAATACCGAAAAATCCCGGGACAAAAGCTTCAATAACCTTGCCCTTCTGCATGATCGCTATGGAACTTATTTTTCTCAGGAAGTCGCATTGTTAAAAGAAGGTCGCCTGCAGGATGCCATGGCGCTTTCCGATTCTGCAAGCAGAGGATCAATTGACGCCATGGCGTTACAGCTCAAAAATATTCAGATGGGAACTGATAAAGCGATTAATGATAAGATGAGTTTTATTACCAGTCAAAGTTCTAATGCGACTACCATGACTCTGGGGTTGAGTTTGTTTAGCTTGATTTTAGGTATTGCCTTGGCTCTTGTGATTACCCGCAATATTTCCAAGCCACTGAGACAACTACAACATGCTACCAGTTTAATTGCTGAAGGGAACCTCAACCATCAGATTTCCGTGCGGCGTAATGATGAAATCGGAGCCTTGGCCCAAGATTTTATTTATATGACGCAAAGGCTTAAAATACTTGAAGAAATGAATTTGAATGCCAGCCCCCTGACCGGTCTTCCGGGAAATATTGCCATTGAAAACCGGATCACGGAGATGTTGGCCGCGGGTAGATTGTTCTCTCTTTGTCAGGTTGATCTGGATAATTTTAAGCCGTTTGCCGATAAATATGGATATGCATGGGGCAGTGAAGTCCTGAAGGAAGTTGCCGACACCCTTCAAGAGTACGTTGAAAAAAAACCACAGGAAGAAATATTTATCGGTCATATTGGTGGAGATGACTTTGTCGTAATAGCAAGCCCGGAGCAGGCGAAAAGAATTTGCCAAAAATTGGTTGCAGATTTTGAAAAACGCATTGGCCGGTTTTACGAGGTACAGGACGCCCAAAGAGGTTATATCATTGGGAAAGACCGTCAGGGAATAACGCAAAAATTTCCTTTAATTACAGTTTCCGTCGCCATAGTTACTGATGATGGAACAAGATTTAAAAATCCGCTGGATATGGCCATGACCGCGGCCGAGCTCAAGGAATATGCCAAATTACTTCCCGGCAGTAACTATGTGACCGAGGTCGATTGGGAAAAACACAATATTTTATATCCGGCAGCGCAGCAGGGGACATTGGAGATGGAGAATTGTTGAAAAAAGTCAGAGCGACAATTATTATTTTAATTCTTGCAACTTTTGTTGCGGGATGTGCCAATAGCAAGGTCATTGATAAAGCAGACAGTCGGAAATTAGCCGTTCAGAAGCAAGAAAGCATGTTTAGATTATTTCAATCTGATGCTGATATGATCCATGAAGCATTAATGTCTTTGAACAATATTGAGGGAAAGCCGGACTATAATGCAGCCAAGGCTAAACTGGGAATTTTTATCCAAAAGCATCCCCAAAGCAAATGGGTTGGCAGCGCTCAATCATTAATGCTGCTCCTTAACAATATACTTGATTTGCAAGAAAAAGTTAAAACTGGATCAGTGGCGCTGGATAAAGCGAATACCGAAAAAACGAAACTGAAAAAGGATGCGAAATATTTCGAAGAAAGGTATCAAACAGAAACCGTCAAACTACAACAGGAAAATGAGCAATTAAAAAACGACATTGCACTTTTAAAAAAGTTAGAAATACAGATGGGTCAAAGAGAAAAAATGCTAAAGTAAAAGCACTGGTTCTTGATGATTATTATCCGTAACAAAGAATAAATAGCAACTGTGGAAAACAGCTTTATGATCAATAAGGTAAAAACACAGGACATTAAAATGGGCATGTATATTTTATTGCCCAAAAAATGGTTTGCCCATCCTTTTTTAAAAAATGAATTTATTATTGATTCTCCGGGGCAAATTACCAAACTGCTTGAAGCTGGGATTGCTGAAGTTTCCATTGATTCGGAGAGAAGCATATTTCCCCGGGAAGCATCAAGAAAAGAGGTTGTTACGGAAACAAGAAAGGTGCTTGTTCCGGAAGCTAGCAAAGCTCACCTGCCAATAATCCCTCCTGATTTACAGGAAGCCATTCAAGACAAAAAAATGCCGCCAGCCCAAAAGGCAAAAGCAATACAACTGCATTCTGTTGTAATGATTGAGCGATTGATGGAAAATCCTTCAACGGAGACTATCAAGGAAGCTAAACAGGGCATTGCTGAAGTTGTGGATCTAATTCTTGATGATGATGCTACAAATCAACAATTATTAGCGCTCACATCGCATGATTATAATACTTATGTGCATTCGGTTAATGTTGGTTTGCTGGCGATTTCGTTAGCCAAAACACTCTTTAAACGATCGAATGCCCATGACATGCATGAGTTGGGCGCCGGTTTCTTCTTGCATGATATCGGGAAGGTGAAAGTCGATGTTAATATTATTCTCAAACCGGCTGTTCTCACCGATGAAGAAATGCTGGCAATGCGTAGGCATCCTCAATATGGTTATGAGATATTAACACAAACAAACCAGTCATCGGAGGAATGCAAAAACGTGGTTTTGCAGCATCATGAAAGAGATAACGGACGGGGGTATCCTCAGGGATTAAAAGGAGAGGAAATTCACCTTTATGCACGGATTTGCTCGCTGGCCGATGTTTATGATGCGTTGAGCGCGAAACGACCGTACCGGCAGCAACTGCGGCCCTTTGAGGCTCTCAATGTCATGAAAGAAGAAATGCTGGAACATTTTCATAAGGAATTATTTCACAAATTTGTTCTGCTCTTTCAATAGTGGCGCCAAGGGAACTTAGCTTATGATAAAGAGAATTAAAGTATCTGAACTTAAAGTCGGTATGTACATAGAATTGCCTAGTGCCTGGCGTGCCCATCCGTTTTTAAGGAACAGTTTTACTATTAATTCTCAAAAGCAAATTGATAAAATTATTGAATATGGCATTACGGAAGTGAATATTAATGAGAAAAAAGGTGTGACCGCTAAGGAAAAGCTTGCCTCGGAGGAACAGCCGGAAAAGGACTTTTCAGCAAACATTGTACCGGAGAAATTAAAGGAAGTTATCCAGGACAAGAACATGCTGCCGGAGCCGAAAGCGCAGGCTGTTCATTTATATTCTGTAAATATGATTAGCAAGCTATGGGAAAATCCTTCCGGAGAAAATATTGCCCAATTTAAGAAGGGCATTGTTGATGTTGTAGATTTGATTCTTGCGGATGATGCCACCAGCGACCATTTGCTGAAACTTACTTCTCACGATTATAATACTTACCTGCATTCGGTGAATGTGGGTGTTTACGGCGTATCTCTAGCGAAAGTAGTTCTTGCCAAAGGTGATAAGCATGACATGCATGCCTTGGGGGCCGGTTTCTTTTTGCATGATATCGGCAAGGTATATATCGATGAAGCGGTTATCAATAAGCCGGGCAAACTCACCGAAGAAGAAATGACTCTAATGCGACGACATCCGAGCCTGGGGTTCAAGCTTTTGACGGAGACAAAACAAATCAACGAAGAATGCCGTTTGATTGTTTTACAACATCATGAACGGTACGACGGGACCGGATACCCCCGCAAAACGCGCTGTGAAGACATCCACATTTATGGACGAATATGTTCGGTGGCCGATGTATTTGATGCTTTGGTTTCGGTAAGGCCTTATAAACAAAAGCTGAAACCTTTTGAAGCTCTGACGCTGATGAGGAACCAGATGCTGAATCACTTTCAAAAGGAAATCTTTGAGAAATTCGTTTTACTTTTTCAATAAAGTTTTCCTACTCACAAAAGTGTCCGCCAGGATGATGCCCAGAGCTGTTTTAGCATCTATTATTGTACCATCTCCCACCATTTTTTTTGCTGCGGAAAAGCTTGTCGGTATAACTTCAATAAATTCATCCTCATCGGGAGGCAAGGGAGCCGCAAAAAGGCCTTGGGCAAGGAAAAAATACATGTATTCATTGCAATATCCCGGCAATAAATAGCCTGCAAACAACTGAATAAATGATTGAGCCTGAAAGCCTGTTTCTTCGGCAAGTTCGCGCTTTGCACAAATAAGCGGTGTCTCTGCCTCTTTGTCGATGGTGCCTGCGGGAATTTCCAGGAGATGTTTTTTTACGGCATTGCGGTATTGTTTTATTAAAAGTATTTCTCTTTTATCATTTATGGCAATGATGGCAACTGTTGGTTTATGATCAATGCTGCTTTGTTTGGTCGATTTGCCGTTGGGTAAAGCAAATTCCTCTTCCCACACATCAAATATTTTACAGTGATACATTAACTCTGGTTTTTTTTGTTCCATAGAGGGTATCTTCATGTCAGTTAGTTTTGATAATAGACAATAAGCTCTTTTCAATTTCTTCTTTAGGCAGAGCGCCGACAAGCCTATGCACTAATTTGCCGTCTTTAAAAAGCAACAGAGTCGGAATACTACGAATTCCGTATTGCGAAGCAGTAATCGGATTTTCATCAACGTTGAGTTTGGCTACTTTTACCCCATTAGCATAATCGGAGGCCAACTCTTCGATAACAGGCGAGAGTTTGCGGCAGGGAGCGCACCAGGGCGCCCAGCAATCAACTAAAACAGAGGTATCGCCAAGCAGCACTTCCCGGGCAAAAGAATCATCAGTTACTTCTACAGGCCTTGTTTGTTGCTGGGCTATAACCAGTGGTTCATGGCATTTTCCACACAGAGGTTTTTGATTGAGTTTTTCCTCCGACATTCTATTTTTTGTGCCGCATTTGAGGCAGCGGATAATCAAATCATCCAGAGGCGCATGGCAATTCCCGCATGTCGGACGTTTCTGAAATTTCTGATTGGGTATGCGATTTTTAGTGCCGCAATTCAGACAGCGTATTATTACATTATCAGGCATATAGTCACCTATTTCCTAAAGAAAATCATATAGAAACGTTAACCATTACCGGGTGGAGGATTCTCACTACTTCTGACGGAGCCATCTGCGCCAGTAACCCCCTGCTGCCGGCATTAATCAGAATGGCCGGTAAATTCAGAATAGTCTTTTCCATATATATCGGCAATGTTTTTCTTGTGCCGAAGGGAGAAGTTCCGCCTACTTTGTAGCCGGTGTGCTTCAGGGCAATTTCCGGCCGGCAAGGTACAATGAACTTTGCACCGATGCTGCGCGCCAATGTTTTTGTAGAAACTTCCTTATCTCCGTGCATCAAAATCGCCAGAGGGTGAGAGTTTTCATCTTCCATGATCAGTGTTTTAATGACACAATGTTCATCAACGCCCAATTTCATTGCCGATACTTTTGTACCGCCTTTTTCTTCGTACTGATAAGAATGCAATGTGAAAACAGCCGATTGCGCTTTTAGGGCCAGGATAGCAGGCGATGAAGGAATCTTTTCTTTGGTCATAGCGTATATGATAATGATGAAAACGCAAAATGCAATGAACCGGGCTTAGTCGATTTTTCCAGAATAGGGATTAATTGTAATATCATCAAAGCATTTAGGACAGAAAACACGCGTATCGACATGTCCACAGCCGTAGCCCCATAAATCAAATTTCCGGCAATCCTGACAAAGGCCAATTTCACAGCCATCGCAAAGAATCACAGCTTGCTTATTTTGGCAAATCTTGCAGATACCTGCTGTATCGGTAATTATCAAATGCACACCGCTTATTTTAGATGAACTATTTTCTAAGAGAAATGTCCTGTAAATGCAATCTTATTTTTTTCAAAAGAATTACAATTTATTAAAAATGTCTTTTTCGTCAGGTGCCTGATCATCCAAAATCGGCTCTTCAAGCAGATGGCTAGGCAGGAAAAACTTGTTTGCAATAAGCGTGGGAATTACCGCGCTGGCGATTACCGCGCCGACAATATAAGAATATTGCTCTTGAGAGATGATATTGTGCGACAAGCCGAACAGCGCGGAAATTGTGCCGAATGTCAAACCGGTGGACATGAGCAACGTATAATACCATTGTTCATTTTTATCGTCCCGGAAACTGCGAATCGCCGGATACAATCCGCAGATTTTGGAAATTACTTTCCCGGCAAGTAGTAAAAGAAAGATAGCAGGGGCGGCAACAAGCGCCGGTATTGATACCAGCGCACCGGCTCTCAAGAAATATAAAGGTGTTAAAAAACCGACTGTCAATGTCCTCAATCGGCGAACAAAATGGCCATCCTTTTCCATGGTTTTTGCCAATAACATACCTATTACATAAGCAGGCAAGACAGGTTCACTATCCGCCCAGAGAGCAAGGACGCCCATGGAAAGTAAGACGAAAAGTATCCATTTCGCCCGAATTGCCGCTGTTTTATGGGCAAAATGTTTAATTAGGTAATCAGTGAGCCAGGGTAAAACAAAAATTAACGCAATCATTACGGCAATAAATATAATTGTTCTGATGGTGAAAGGGGCGAAGATCAATCCTAAGCCAATGACTGTGCCCAAGTCGTTGACGAAACATGCTCCCAAAAGTCCTTTGCCGAAGTCAGTTTTATTCAATCCGGATTCCAGCATTACGGCGTAAACTACAGCCATTGATGTTGTGGAAAGCGCAATGCCGCATAATAAACTCGATTGTAAGCTCCATCCTATTAAATAATATGCGATTAATGAACAGCCGATAAAAGGGGCAAAAAATCCAATGAATCCAATAATGGAAACTTCTTTGATTTTGGATTTCATAACATCGGGATTCAATTCCGCACCCGCAAGAAAGGTCAGCATAATAGCGCCGACTCCTGTGCAGAATTTTAACCAGTCAGCATTCAAGGACAGTTGTTCGGTCCAATGAAGTTGAAAAGCCGCATAGCCGATAGCTGCGCCGACAATAATTTCCATTAAAGCCATGGAGATTTTCAGGCGGTTGGCCAGGATGGTTGATAGAACTGCTGCCAGAAACAAAAAAGCGGCAAGGAAGTAGATGCTCAGCATAAAATAACTCCTTTGCCAATGTGCTTTCTGCGGCTAACTCGTGCCCGGCGTATGCCTGGGTCGTTATCTCATGAAATCACATCGGCACTATATTTAGTGGTAGGAGTTATCAGCAATTATTACGCGGTTATAAGGCGAACTCCATCGCCTG
>CAZYIE010000029.1:25933-43435 GCA_964646755.1 uncultured Smithella sp. | reverse complement strand
CGTAAATATCTGAAATAACAGCCTTGCCATTTTTTAACTGCGGAAGATGGGTTAGCCTGGAACAGATACTGGACAAAAGACATCCCTTGTATGTGCTGGGCAATAAGATCGACTGGAGTCATTTTGATAAGTCATTTGGTGATCTGTTTGCACAGAAACATGGAAGACCGGGACTGCCCACAAGATTGGTAGTTGGATTGCATTATTTGAAACATGCCTACAATGAGAGTGATGAGTCCGTTGTGGCTCGGTTACTGGAGAATCCTTATTGGCAGTATTTTTGCGGATTCAAGCAATTCCAGCATAAACTGCCAATTGATCCTTCATCAATGACCCGCTGGCGCAAGCGATTGGGACCGGGGAAAATAGAAGAGTTATTGACGGTGACCATCCATACGGCGCAAGAAAAGAAGCTTTTAACAGAGCGACATTTGGAAAGAGTGAATGTGGATACAACGGTTCAAGAGAAAGCCATCGCCTTTCCCACCGACGCCAGACTTTACCATAAAGCCCGTAGATGTCTTGTCAGATTATCCAAGAAGATGAACATTAACTTAAGACAGAGTTACGAGCGAGTGAGTAAGAAGGCATTCCTAAGACAAGGGCGTTATGCATCGGCACAACAGTACAATCGGGCAAAGAAGGAGACTCGTAAACTCAAGACAATGCTGGGCCGGGTTATTCGTGATATTCAGAGAAAATGTCCCAATGCCGAAGGGCGGTTGTCCAAAGTTTTAAATATTGCATCTTCCATTTTTCATCAGAAAAGAAAAGATACGAATAAAGTTTACAGTGTTCATGCCCCGGAAGTGGAATGTATTGCCAAAGGTAAGGCTCATAAAAAATATGAGTTTGGATGCAAGGTGTCGATGGTCAGCAGTTCCAAGGATATTCCTGATACAGAAGTTCATTTATCCGGCAAGAAGAAAAAGAGCATGAAGGCCAGTTTCTGGAAATGGCAGGTGAGACGATCTGCCATTGAGCCGATCTTCGGTCATTTGAAATCAGACAATCGGATGGAACGGAATCATCTTCAGGGGAAAGACGGTGATCGCATGAACGCTATTCTCTGCGGTTGTGGTTTTAACATGAGAAAGCTCCTCAGAGCTTTCTTTTTGTCTTTTTTCCTAAGGCTGTTTGGGAGATATTTTGATCATTCAAACGAATTTATCGGTCTGAATATGAACGAAGCAAACTTTAAAATGACGATTGTGTACGCTTTTTAAAAAACTGACTTTTTCAGGGACGACTATTTCCCTTACCCCTACAACAGCCGTTCCGCGCCCACAGTCTTCACAGTCGTCTTAATCACCCCTGCCGGTTCGCGGGCAAAAACAATCATGAAAGGTATCATAGAGTTCGGCATAATTTTATCATTGGAGTTGTTGCCGCCTTCCGGGCGGGCCAGTTTGGTGAGAATTGCCTCTTCCGGCAACGTTGTTAATTCTTCATCAGTTAAAACATTGCCGGCATAGATGGCCCGTTCGCCCAAGACTACAGAATAGGCATCAACAATTTCACCTTTGATGACTATCCGGGAGATGGGATAATCGGCCTGATTCACCGCCGTACCTTCGACAATCCGGATTGGGCCCGAAACATAATTATTTAAAATCCGCTGCCTTATATCCTGTAACTTGACCTGACCTACAACTATTTCGGGGCGTACCGGTTCACGAATACCAATATCAACATATTGATTGACAACTTTCAGCAATCGGTCTCCCATTTGCGGGAAAACAAAAATATAAATAATTGCGGGAATAACAACAACCGCAGCAACGACCCAAGCGGCAATCGCCAGCACCCTCCAGAAACCTTTGCGGGAAGGCTTGTCGGCCTTCTGGCTTTCATCTTCCACCATTAATTCAAAGGCTAAAGCACTTTCCCCTTCCCTGCTTTCCTCTTTGAACTGTTTTTCCATCTCCGGCAATGATTCTCTATCAGTGCTATTCTGCGCGCTCATGACATTATCAAGAAAAAGGGCCATATCCTCATCACCACCGCCGGAAATCGGTGCTTTTGCCGGCATGGTTTCTTCTGTCGAGAAATGCTCCGGACCTCGCTTTAAAGTTTGCGGATTGTCTTCAAAGAAAACGTGCTGACAATGGCTGCAGCGCATCCATACGCCATCCCCTTCCATCAGACCATCATCAAAACGAAATTTAGTCCGGCATTGCCTGCATTGAATGATCATTCTTTTACTCCTACCTCATCATGTTTGAGAATATAAACTTCCGGTAAAAAACGAGCCTGCTCGTTAAAATCAAGTCCATAGCCAACCACAAACCCATCATCTATAGTAAAACCGACATAATCAGCTTCAAAGAAAACCTTTCTTCTTTTGCGTTTATCTAAAAAAGCACAAACTTTAAGCGAGTGCGGATTTCTCTCCAGCAACCACTTAACCAGATAGGTCAGAGTTAGGCCCGTATCAACAATGTCTTCCACAATCAGAATGTCCCGGCCTTTAATTGATGTTTCTATGTCTTTGGTCAGGACTACCTTGCCGGCACTTTCCTGACCAGCGCCATAACTGGCTACCCTAACAAAATCAACTTTACAGGGGATGGCGAGCGCCCGGATTAAATCAGCCATAAAAATAAAAGCCCCCTTCAGAACACCAATAACTATCAATTCACGGCCCTGATAATCACTGGAGATTTGACCGGCTATTTCCTGCACCCGCTGCCCGATTGCGTCCCGGGAAAAAAGAATTTCTTTGTCCATTTTGTCCATTAAAATACTCTTCAATTACTTATTAGACTGTTCAAATACCCTAAAGGGCACGCGAAGGTTTAGCTGCAAGGCATCGCGAGGATCGAGCAGCGGAGCGTACTTAAAACGTACGTGAGCAGCGAGAACCGAAGCGTAACGCAGCAGATGAGCCTTTTTCAACAGTCTATTCTATACATTAGACAAAATACCCGTTACCTGTCAACAGGAAATCAAAAATACTTCCGGTACGTGGAGACAAATTGCCGCACATTGCCCATAACTAAATCTTCTGCCGCTGCTATTTCCTGCGGATTGACAAAAGTGGAAGAAAGGCTCATGAAGATTTTATCCAGGGGAGAAATTTCCCTGCCGAATTTTTCATAGTCAATATAACTGATCATATACTGCGAGCCGTCAAAATAATACTTGCCCAACCGGTTGGTCTCTTCCGACCGAAAAGGCCAGTTTATTTTCCAGCTGAAAAATTCCCGGGCAATATTTTTTAAAACTTCGTTGGCAAAAACTTCCGGTTTAAGTTCCTCGCCTATTCTATCGGCAATCATGCGAAAATAATCAACTACCAGATCAATATCCGTCAGACAAAGACCATAAAGATACCAGTCGTCAATTATTTTGAGCAAAATTTGCGCCTGATTGGCGGGAATAAAATGATGACTGGGACAAAGATGCCCCGCACATGTCTCCTGCCCGTAAAAAGAACCGGCGCGCAAATCCAAACCGGAATTTTGCAGAGGGTGCAACAAACATCCGACTTTCTTTTCCGCCGCATCCAGAAAACCGAGATATTCGCAGCAGTAAATCACTTCGTATCTTTTCCGGCAGTCTTCCGCCGCCAGGGTGGCTGCGGCATAGCATTTTATGTCGTCCTGATTTTTCACCATATTGCGGAAACGCCTGGTGCGCGCACGAAGTCTCAGCACCAGTGAATCGCGGGAGCTGTCCACATAATTGTAAAGACCGCAGCAGGCCCCACAGGATTTATTTTCATCAGGCTGGCACAGGACTATTAAATTTGATTCCATTTTCTCTTTCATATCAATGGTTAAAATGTGTTTCTTGATCTATAGAAGGATTAGGATTGCAGGTCAAGCTTAAAAATGCTAATACCAGCCCCCTGCAAAGATACGTAAAGAAGGGAAACAAATGAAATCAATTGAAGAACTAATTCTGCCCAACGGGCTGAAATTAAATATTTTCGATTTGTCGCGGGAAATTGCCGCCCCTACAGTTAAAGTGGAAATAGCTTTTAAAATCGACATTAGCCTAAAGGAATCATTTTTCGCCAATGCTGCCGATTATCAGCAGGTAAAAAACATCTTTGGCGATAAGCTTGCTTATGAACACACACTGGAAAGAGCTTATATTAAGAAAGAAAAAGGCGCTGAGATCCGCGAAGAATTAATTAATACCTTCAAAAATAATTCACTCCCTTACGTCGGGGTGGAAAATTTTGCCGAAAAATTTGCTCTATCACTGCTCAAAGACATCAAAAAAAATCCATACAAGTATCAAAGCAAAGCAGATAACTAACCATGAACAACTATAAATTTGACGAACTATTGCTTGCCGCCGACAAGCCCAGCCGCTACATTGGCGCCGAAGTTAATTCCGTTTATAAAGAGAATGCTGAAGTAAATTTTCTTCTTGCCTTTCCGGACACTTATGAAGTCGGCATGTCGCACCTGGGACTCAAGATTCTCTATGAAATATTAAACGCAATTCCTTATGTGGCCGCGCAAAGATGCTTTGCTCCCTGGCCGGATCGCGAAAAACAACTGCGGCAAGGCAACCTGCCCCTCACTTCGCTGGAAACACAAATGCCGCTTACGGATTTTGATATTGTCGGGTTCTCCCTCCAATATGAATTGTCTTACACTAATGTATTAAACATGCTGGAGCTGGGCGGCGTACCTCTGAAGCGCAGCGACCGCCTGGAGAGTGATCCCCTGATAATTGCGGGCGGGCCCTGTTGCTTTAATCCGTCTCCATTGATTGATTTTATTGACGTCTTTGTTATCGGTGAAGGCGAAGAAGTTGTCGCGGAGATTACCGCCCTCATCCTTACCTGCAAGCAAAACAAGATCTCCCGGCAGGAATCTATTGTGCAGCTGGCGCAAATTCCCGGCATTTATGTTCCCGCTGTCCATCATAAAAACATCATCATTAAAAAACGAACGGGAATTGACCTCAATTTGTGGCCATATCCGGTTTCGCCCGTTGTGCCCTTAATGCAAACCGTCCATGACCGCATTGTCATGGAAATTGCCCGCGGCTGTACCCGTGGCTGCCGATTTTGCCAGGCAGGAATGATCTGGCGGCCTTACCGGGAAAGAAACTCGTCTGTCCTCAAAGAAATGGCCGGAAAATTACTGGCCGCAACAGGTCATGATGAAATATCGCTTCTTGCTTTGAGCTCCGGTGATTACAGTTGTCTCGAACCTTTACTGAAAGACTTGATGAACCGGTATTCCGCCCAGCGTGTGGCGCTGGCGCTGCCGTCTTTGCGGGTAGAATCACTGACCGGAACATTAATCGAGGAAATCAAACGAACCCGCAAAACCAGCTTTACACTGGCACCGGAAGCCGGCACAGACAAAATGCGCATGGTGATCAATAAGGGGAATACCGCGGAAGACCTGCTTGCCACCGTGGACAAGGTTTTTGCCGCCGGATGGAAATCAATCAAACTATATTTTATGATCGGGCTACCGCAAGAATCGCCGGAAGATTTGGAAGGAATTATAGAGCTGGCCTATCAGACACTGCGGGCAGCGAAAAACCGCGGCCAGGTAACTGTCAGCCTTTCCACATTTGTTCCCAAGCCACACACACCGTTCCAATGGCATCGCCAGATTTCACTTGCCGAAACATATGCCAAACAGGAACATGTCCGCCAGCGCATCCGTAACCGCAATCTGAGCGTAAAATGGCATGATGCCCGGATGAGTATGCTCGAAGGATTATTTTCCCGGGGCGATGAAAAACTCGGAGCGCTTTTAGAGACGGCCTTTCAGAAGGGGTGCCGTTTTGACGGCTGGACCGATCTGTTCAATTTTAACCTCTGGAAGGATGCGCTCACGGAGACAGGAATTAACCCGGATAATTATACCCGCGAGCGGGATGTAAGCGAAATATTGCCCTGGGATAATATTGACTGCGGTGTAAGCCGCGAATTTCTGCTGACGGAATGGCTCAAAGCCGCCGATTGTTCCGCCACTGCCGATTGCCGCACATCCTCCTGCCAGCAATGCGGTGTTTGTGATTTTGTCACAACAAAAAACACTTTTTCCGCGACTGATGGTAAAACTGATCAGGCGGCAGCTGTACCTAACCTCCCCTTTTCTAATCTGAGTTCTATTGAGAAACATTATCGTTTCACCTTTACCAAAGCCTCGCGGGCGCGTTTCCTTTCCCATCTGGAATTATCTTCTGCCTTAATCCGTGCTCTGCGCCGCAGCAGCCTGTCTTTATGCTATTCTGCAGGATACCATCCTCATCCGAAAATATCGTTTGCCACGGCAACCTCCGTCGGCATGGAAAGCCTGCAGGAGTTCGCTGATGTGACTGCTCAAAAATATTCGGCGGATTCAGACTTTCTGAGAAAGGAAATCAACAACGCACTGCCCCAGGGTGTGGAAGTTCTGGAAATTCGCGAACTGAATTTTGCCGCAAAAGATCTTGCTCAGTCTCTGCGGGGATTCTCCTACGAGCTGCACCTTCCTCACAATATCGATTCGGCAAAAATAGACGCATTGGAAGATAATATCAAAAAATTCCTGGCCGCACCGGTATTTATCATTGAACGCAAATCGAAGGGGAAAAATATTTCGAAAGATATTCGTCCCTTTGTGGACAAAATGACTCTTGATTTGACAGAAAAGAAGGTGTCTTTAACCATTCGACATGCCCAGCAGGGAGCGGCTAGACCACTGGATATTCTAGGGCATGTTCTGGGCTTTAACGAAGAAGAAGTGAAGCAAATTCGCGTTGTTAAAACAATGACTCTGCTTTCTTAAAGATATTAGCTCCGTTATTTCAGCAACTTAACCATTAGGTGACGAATAATTAAAAAATATTAATATAAAAGCTAAATTTTATTGACAAACAAGCACAAATTAACTATAAGCTTCGATCTTAATTACAATATAAGGATAAGCGTATGTATGCAGTAATAAAAACAGGCGGAAAACAACACAAAGTCAGCGAAGGTGATGTTTTATCCATAGAAAAGCTGGTCGGTGATAAAGGCGCGGAAGTCGTTTTTAACGAAGTCCTGATGGTTGCTGACGACAAAAACGTTAAAGTCGGCAAACCTTTTGTGGAAGGAGCCTCGGTTACCTGTGAAATCGTCAATCAAAAGAAGGGCCCGAAAATCCATGTTTACCATATGACGCGACGCAAGGGATTTCACAAGAAAACCGGACATCGCCAAGAATTAACCAGCATGAAAATTAAAAAGATTACGATATAAGCGGAGGAAGTCATGGCACATAAAAAAGGCCAGGGGAGCTCTCGCAACGGCAGAGACAGCAATTCCCAGAGGCGTGGCGTTAAAGTATTCGGCGGCCAGCAAATCCATGCAGGATCGATCATCGTGCGGCAGGTAGGAACGAAAATTCATCCGGGCAACAACGTCGGATTAGGAAAAGATTTTACTATTTTTTCTTTGATTAATGGAATAGTCAAATTCGAAAGACTCGATAAGACCAGAAAAAAGGTAAGTGTTTACGCCGCTTAAAACTTAACAATAATATTACGATTACAAAAGGCGCTTGTTTTAAGCGCCTTTTTTAATGAGACAATTATGAAATTTGTTGATGAAGCAAAAATTTTTATTCGTGCGGGACACGGTGGACCCGGTTGTGTAAGTTTCCGGCGAGAGAAATTTGTGCCGCGTGGCGGTCCTGACGGCGGCGAAGGCGGCAAAGGCGGCAACGTGGTGTTTCGCGCCGCCCAAAGCCATCGCACTTTATTAGACTTGAAATATCAGCAGCAGTATCTGGCAAAAAACGGCAGTCATGGTTCGGGAAACAACCGCAGCGGCAAAAGCGCCGAGGATATGGAAATTGTGGTGCCCGTAGGCACAATTGTCAAGGATTTCGAAACTCAGGAGATACTTGCCGATTTATCGGTAAACGGACAAACTTATATAATCGGTTATGGCGGTATCGGCGGCAAAGGCAATTCTCATTTTGCCTCTTCCACCCATCAGACACCGCGTTTTGCCCAGGAAGGCATGCCCGGTGATGAACGCTGGCTCAAGCTGGAGCTCAAACTGCTGGCGGATGTCGGTATTGTTGGTTTTCCTAACGCCGGCAAATCAACTTTTATTTCCCGTGTTTCCGCAGCTCGTCCCAAAATCGCCGACTATCCTTTTACAACACTCACTCCGCATTTGGGCGTAGTTAAACATCTCGACAGCAAAAGTTTCGTCATGGCTGATATTCCCGGATTGATCGCCGGGGCACATGAAGGCCACGGCATGGGCATCCAATTTTTGAAACATGTAGAAAGGACATCCCTCCTTCTCCACATTATTGATATTTCCACGGAACCGGATAACAATGCCCTGACCAATTACAAGGTAATCAACAAAGAACTGGGGTTTTATGATCCACTGCTGCTGGAGAAGCCGCAGATCGTGGCTATCAACAAAATTGATCTTCCCTACGTCAAGAATCAGGTCAAAAAAGATGTTGCACGATTTCAGAAAAAAGGCATAATACTGCATCCTTTTTCCGCCGCAACCGGTGAAGGTATCACGGAAATATTAAATAAAATAATTGAGAAATTAAGCCAAACTTAATGAACTTGTAAAAGTTGAAAATTCAACAATGAAAAATATCCGTCAAGAAACCCTGTCTCACACAAAAAAAATCCTCATCAAAATTGGTTCGGCGGTGCTTACCGGTGCGGACGGACTTGATCTTAAAGTTGTTGATTCCTTAGTAGCCGAAATGTCCGATCTGGTACATAAGGGTTATTCGGTAGTACTGGTAACTTCCGGGGCGATTGCTTCGGGAAAACACCGTCTGAACATAACCGGCAAACTCAAAAGTATCCCGGAAAAGCAGGCTGCTGCTGCCGTAGGACAGGGCCGCCTGATGCGCGTTTATTCCAAGTCGTTTGAAAAAAACGGCCTTTACGTTGCACAAATTCTATTGACTCTTGCTGATCTCACGGACCGGCAACGATTTTTAAATATCCGTAATACTCTTTCCACTCTGATGGAGTGGAAAGTGATACCGGTCATCAAGGAAAATGACAGTGTTGCCGTTGATGAAATCAAATTCGGCGACAATGACAATCTCGCCGCCATGATCGCCAATATCGTGGAGGCGGATCTTTTTATTAATCTGACCAATACGGCAGGATTATACGACTGCAACCCAGCTGAATCAAAGAGGGCCAAGTTCATTGCGCTGGTATCGGAATTCACGGATGAAATCGAAGCCATTGCCACAGCGGAAACATCATCGGTTGGCACAGGCGGCATGAAAAGCAAAGTTCTGGCCGCCAAAAAAGTTACGGCTATCGGCATTCCCTGTATCATTGCGCCCGGTAAAAAGAAAAATGTCTTAACTGATATTGTTGCAGGCCTTGAAATAGGCACTCTTTTCCTGCCGATGGCCGATCGCTTAAACAGCAAAAAATACTGGATTGCTTTTACGCTGCGTTCCCAGGGCAAACTGATTGTTGATGACGGCGCCTGTAAAGCACTGCTGGACAAGGGTAAAAGCCTGCTTCCTTCAGGCGTTGTCGGTGTCGAAGGAGATTTCGCCGTGGGCGATCCGGTCAGTTGCGTGAATCTTGAAGGAACGGCAGTTGCCAAGGGTCTAGTCAATTTCAGTTCTGCTGAAATACGCAAAATAATGGGTTTGAAAACAGCAAAGATTGAACAGATTCTGGGACACAAGGACTACGCAGAAGTCATTCACCGCGACAATCTGGCCATCACGAAACACAACAGCCGAGGTAAAACATAACCGGGAGGGCATATGATTCCATTAATCGTACTCATCGTCATTATCGCAATAATCGTGTACTATTTTGTGGGCATCTATAACAGTCTGGTTTTTTTGCGCAACCAATACCGCAATGCATTCTCGCAAATCGATGTCCAATTGAAACGCCGCTACGACCTCATACCCAATTTGGTGGAAAGCGCCAAAAGCTATCTGGCACACGAACGGGGGACTCTGGAAGCAGTCATCTCGGCCCGCAATACTGCCTTCGATGCCAGCAAAATTGCCGCCTCCAACCCCGGCAATGCTGCGGCCATGACCGGATTATCACAGGCGGAAGGATTATTAAGCACAGTAATGGGCAAACTGCTCGCCGTTGTCGAATCTTATCCCGAGCTGAAAGCCAATTCAACCATCAGCTCGTTGATGGAAGAAGAAACATCGACGGAAAATAAAATTTCTTTTGCCCGCCAGGCATATAATGATTATGTCGCCGAATACAATGTAGGCCGGGAACAATTTCCCAGGAGCATCATTGCCGATTCGTTTAACTTCCGGAAAGCCGAGCTTTTGGAATCTATCGAAACTCCTGAAGAACGAAAAGCGCCTAAAGTTTCTTTCACCTGATAAAACACATATTATATCGTAAAGCAAAATGGCAAATCGGCGTTTGACTACTAATTTTTTTGAAAGACAAGAGCAAGCCCGCAGCAATTGCCGAAAGCTTGTGATTCTGTTTATTATTGCATTTCTCAGTATTGTTGCCGCAATCTACTTTGCTTTTCGTCTGGTCTGCTATATCAATTTAATTACAAACATCACTCATATAACAAAGTCATCGAACAATTTGGGCCAAAGCAGCTCTTTCTTATGGTTGGATCCGGCAACTTTTATTGGTGTCTTTTTGGCGGTTACTCTTTTTGTCCTAATAGCGAGCATGATCAAAATACACCAATTGCAAAAAGGAGGAAGCGCAGTGGCCCAAATGCTGGGCGGCAGGCATGTCCCGGTAAGCACCGGCAATCCGGCTGAACGGCAACTGATAAATGTTGTGGAAGAAATGGCCATCGCGGCGGGCATTTCCGTACCACAAGTTTACATCCTGGATAAAGAAAAAGGCATTAACGCTTTTGCCGCCGGTCTGACCATAAATGACGCGGCCATCGCCGTAACGCAGGGCGCTCTCGATAGGCTTTCCCGTAGCGAATTGCAGGGGATAATTGCTCACGAATTCAGCCATATATTGCACGGCGATATGCGCTTGAACATTCAATTAATCGGGATAATTTACGGCATTCTGGTTGTAGGAATCATCGGCGGAGAAATCCTGGAAAATCACCGTATCTCATCAAAGTCAATTGTCCTTTTTATTGGCGGCTTATTACTGGCGATGATCGGCTATATTGGAACATTCACTGGACGGCTGATTCAAAGCGCTGTTTCCCGGCAAAAGGAATTTTTGGCCGATGCCTCGGCTGTTAAGTTCACCCGGAACCCCGCGGGGCTTGCCGGCGCTCTGAAAAAAATAGGCGGATTTATTTACGGTTCACAGATTACTTCCGCAACGGCAAAACAAGCCAGTCATTTGTTTTTTGGTGAAACTTCCACTGATGTTCTTTTTCCGAATTTTCTGGCCACGCACCCACCGCTAATCGAACGTATTATGCTGTTGGATCCGTCTTTCGACGGAACATTCCCCAAAGCAAAAGACAGCACCCAGACCTTTCATCCCCTATGCCCGGATACTGCTTTGTCCGGCGTTGATCTTGTCAGTGCATCCCCCGATTCACTGCCAGTGGAGGCCATACCGCAGGCAGGGACAACCGGCGGCGGGGTAGCAGAAAAAGTTATTAATCAAGTCGGTAACCCAACCGGAGATAATTTAGATCGTGGTGTCGCCATTCATGTTTCTATTCCAGAAGAGATAAAAGATAAATTGAACACTCCGGCAGGAGCTGCCGCCGTAATTTTTGCCTTACTTCTCGGGGATAAATGTCAGGAGCGGGAACTTCAGATCAATACTGTTACCCGGTTTTTGGCTGCTTCCGGAAATAATGATGAATTTAGCTATTTATGTGACCACGCGAAAAGCCTGAAAGATGACCAGAAATTGCCTCTAGTTGAGCTGGCTATGCCTTCTTTGCGCGGCTTAACGGTCGAAGGAAAAAGAAACTTTTTAGAAATTATTGATTCTCTAATTCGGACCGATGGAAAAATTACTTTATTGGAATTCTCCGTGCAATGGATTGTGCAGCAATATTTGGTTAGAGAAAATGAAAAAATATTCGGGGGAACCAAATATTTCCATATTTCTCAGGTCGGATATCAAATTTTAATAATTTTAAGAGCATTGGCTAATGCCGGGAATACGGGAAATACAGATGCGGCACGTCTGGCTTTTAATGCCGGTGTGGCACGCATTCCTGAATTAGCCTGTAAAAACCCCGATTACTATTATACCGAAAATATTAATTTTGCGGAAATTAACACGGCGTTGAAAAAACTGGATTGCTCGTCCTTTAAGATAAAACAGGTTGTGGTTGATGCTTGTGCCCATTGCTCTTTTGTCGATAAAACAATTACAGTAACGGAAGCAGAACTGCTCCGCGTCATTTCGCTTGCGCTGCACTGCCCGCTGCCGCCTTTTGTGCCGGACACATACTAATTCCATTTTCAATTCAATGATGATACCGCGGCGGCTAGAAGAAGGCAACGAGGCGTATTACTAATACGTTGAGGAAGCCGACGACGCAGCCAACAAAGGTAGCGCTTGAATTGGAATTGGAATAAAAGCATTTTGCCGCAACACGGCCTTTATCGTCCAATACAACGCCTTCCTTGTTGAGCAATTCTTTTTTCATCTGAATTCCGCCGCCGAAACCACCTAAGGAACCATCCGCCCTCACGACACGATGGCAGGGAATAACCAAGGGGAAAGGATTATTGGCCAGAGCAGTCCCCACGGCGCGCGCGGCTCCGGGAGAGCCGATTTTCGCAGCCAGTCCTGAATATGTATCGACTTTACCTTTTGGTATCTTACACGTCTGCTGCAAAACATGTGCGGAAAATTTTGTGAGCTTTGCTAAATTCAAAAGAGAATGATCAAAGTTAACTTTCTTGCCATTATATATGTCTGCAATTAGCCTGGTAATGTCGCCTGGCATTTTTCGCGCTGCTTTTTCGACTTTCGGAAAGTCTTTGATTATTCCATTTATAAAGGGCTCAACCGGCCGCGGCAAATAAATATATTCCATTTGTGGTTTGTCGGAAACTAATTGCCACACCAACCCGATATTTTCTTTACCAACCTTGATTATTTCATAATACATGGCACACCCCTTTTAGACCTTCGGTCTTCAGCCATTAGCCTATATGTGCTCCATCAATATCTTTACGCCGATAGCAATCAACACCAACCCGCCGAATATTTCAACTTTTTTACCAAACAATTTCGCCAGCCCTTTGCCGAAAATCATACCAATTGCTGTCATACAAAAACAAACAATGCCGATAACGAATGATGGAAAGAATATGGGGGTTTTCAGCAGGGAAAAACTGAAACCGACTGCCAGGGCATCAATGCTTGTTGCTATCGAAAGCAGAAGCAGCGACCAGCCGCGTGTTGGATCGGCTTGTTTCTCCTCACTTTCTTTTTCGTAACCTTCCCATATCATTTTCCCACCAACTAATGCCAAAAGCGCAAAAGCAATCCAGTGATCAAAACCGGCGATCAGATCGACCACTGTCGAACCGGCCAGCCAACCCGCAATGGGCATCGCAAACTGAAAAATACCAAAAGCGAGAGAAAGGCGCCAGACCGGCGCCCACGACCTCTTATGATTAGCTGCGCCAATGCCGATTGACACGGAAAAAGCATCTACACCTAACGCTACAGCCAGAAGAAAAATAGTTACTAAACTCATATTAGATAATCGTGCTCACTTTTCATTTATAAAATAAGAATGTATTTTCCCCGCCATCTCCGGACCTATTCCCGGAACATTTTGCAAATCTTCCAACGAGGAGTTTTGCACCTGACTTACGGAACCAAAATGTCTAAGCAGCATTTTTTTGCGCTCATGGCCAATGTCGGGAATCGTATCCAAAACCGAACTAAGATCATTTCTTTGTTTGAGATTGTGATGGTAAGTAACGGCAAAGCGATGCGCCTCATCGCGTACACGCTGCAAAAGCGCAAGCGCGCCCGGCCAGGAAGAAAGAAAGATAGCATCCTTGCGTCGGGGCAGATAAACGCGATCTTCAGATTTTTCTATTTTCTTCTTTATAATCCCTTTGTTAGAAATAAAAGTCCGTTCCTCTTTAGCCAGACCAATTACATCGATTTTAATCTTTAAATCTCTGAGCACCGAAAGCGCAACATTGAGCTGTCCCTTGCCACCATCCATTACAACGAGATCCGGCAATGCATCAGCACCGGTAAAACGTCTGGTTAGGATTTCACGCATCATGCCGTAATCATCCGGTTCATTGATAGTTTTGATCCGGAAGCGGCGGTAACAGGACTTTTCCGGCTCTCCATCCTGAAAGACGACCAGAGAACCAACAGCGTTTTTGCCGCTGATGTTGGAAATATCGTAGCACTCAATTCTGCGGGGCAGCCGTGAAAGAGCTAACTTTTCCTGAAGAATGGTAAGCGATGCCTTTTTTTGTTCTTCTTTTTTCCGGGCGGACGCCAGCAACTCACCCGCATTGGCACAGGCCATATCGAGCAGCGCTTTTTTCGCGCCGCGTTGGGGAACAGTCACCAGCACCTTCTTTTCTTTTTTGTCGGAGAGCCATTCGGCAATTACATTTTCATCGGGGAGATTACAGGGGAGAATAATTTCTTCCGGCAAATTGTAGTCATCGTAATACTGTTGCAGGACTGATGAAATAATTTCCGCAACGTCTGCTTTAGTTCTTACCGGCGCAAAGGATTTACTGCCTATGAGTTTCCCGCCACGCACAAATAAAATACAGAGCGAATAAGTATCTCCGTCAGCATAAACGCCGAGAACATCCTGTTCCTGATCTCCTCCCCAGTCCACATTTTGCTTTTCCAGTGCGTGGTTCAGCGCACCGACGCGGTCGCGCAAACGCGCCGCTTCCTCATAATTCAACTCCTCGGCGGCCTCTTCCATCTGCTTTTTCAAATCGGCAATCAACTCGCGACGGTGTCCCTGAAGGAAAGACACAGCACAATACGCTAATTTTCTGTAGGCTTCTTCCTCAATCAATCCCTTGCAGGGAGCGAAACAGCGTCCGATCTGATATTCAAGACATGGCCTTGTGCGTAATTGAAAATCACGATTCCGGCAGGTACGCAGAGGGAATACGTGCAAGACAAACCGCAACGTTTCACGGGCTGCCAATCCCGATGGATAGGGGCCAAAATAGAGTGCGGCATTTTTAATTCTTTTGCGCACCAGCTGCAGACGAGGGTATTTTTCCGCAGGATCGAGAGATAAATGGTAATAGGTTTTATCGTCACGCAATATGACATTATAGCGGGGATGATGCTTTTTGATAAGATTGTTTTCCAGAATCAGCGCTTCTTTGGAAGTGGACGTCGTGATGAACTCAATATCACTTACCCGAGCCATCAAAAAAGGCGCCATCGGTCGAGTATCCTTGCCGGTAAAATACGATAAAATGCGGCTTTTCAGATCATTGGCTTTGCCGACATAAATCACCTTCCCCGGTTCATCGTGCATAATATAAACACCGGGGCTGCGCGGCGCGGAAGTCATTTTTTCTTTTAAGGGCGTGTTTTCCGTCATATAAACAACTTATATAAAAATAATGGATAATGCCCGCAGTATTTATTTTGGGCGGCGTTCAGGAACTGCTTAAATTCACGCAAAGTGTTCATTCATCAGGCATTGTACCGCTCAGATGCTCGACAAGCTGTCCGCTGGTCCGCCGGAGCCGCTGACTTATCTGACGCGAAATCTTCCAGAGCAATGCAAATCCCAGAGGAGCTTTCTCCTTACCCAGCCGGATAAACTCCTCCAGACTGATGAAGAGAAATGTAACGTCGCTTACGGCCACAGCGGTGGCGGAACGGGGTTCGTCATCAATCAACGACATTTCACCGAAAGTCTGCCCTGCTCGGAGCCGCGCCAATACGGTTTCTTTCTGCTGCAATGCATTCTTGACAATGGCGATCTCACCACTGATAAGAATACCTAGACTGTGTTCTATCTGGCCTTCGTGAAAAAGCTCGGCACCCTTGGCCGCCCGGTAAACCTTAAAGTATCCACTCAGATTAATTAACTGATTCCAGGAAAAATCCTTAGCCCACTGGGTTTCATCCAAAAGTTCGGCAATGCGTCTTTCCGTCAGGTCTAATCGCTTAAGCCCGGTTTGAATTGCTGTAATCATTGCGCCTCCAGAGTGTCAAATTCTATCCCATGAGGAATGTTATGTAGTAATTTGCATTTGTCATTATCGCACAATCTCTACATACTTTAGGGCAAAAGCGGGAAAGCAAATTCTATTCGCCATCTTTTGGAACTTCACGCTGATCATCATTTCCCGGGGGTCCAATGGCGCCGTCTGCTTTCCCATGAGACCAGCATGCCCCATTCTCACCAGCACCGCTTTTTATCCATAACTTGGCGAAATCTTCTATCAATAGCTCCTCTGTTATTTCCCCGTCATGCTTCACGTTTAATTTACTCCCTGCTTCGTCACAGTCGGATCCAATTGAAAGTTACCTCCATCTTCTTACATACTCCTTTGTTTGCCCGCCCGCATCGTCGCGCTTTTAAGCTACGGCGATATCTGTCTCCGTTTTTAGAGTTTTTCGTTCAGATACACCTTTATATCCCAGATTCATTCCGATGAAGGACTCTGTCCGCACTCTCCACAAACATGCAGTGGGAATATTTCGAATTCTTAATCCCAAGGATAGCCATTAACTCAATTATCAGAACAACCGGCACGATTAGGCTTAAACATTATTCACGCCATTGCCTCTAAATAGACAAAATACATTTAATCCTGATTTCCCTGCAATTCGGTTGTCTGAATAACATATTTCGTATCTTCCTGGAAGGCGAAACATTCCGTAAATACAGGACCATACTCCTCCAAATGATTCCGCGGCACTAACCGATCTCGATTAATATTTTATTGAGCTCTTTTATTTCATCGCGCAGACCAGCGGCTTTTTCGAATTCCAGATTCTTGGCGGCAGTTTTCATTTCCGCTGTGAGATTTTTGATAAGTACAGGCAAATCTTCTTCTTTTGCGGGAATTGCTCTGCCTTTGCTATCGACCGGAATAGTGACATAATCAGCTTCATAGATGGAGCCCAGTACATTGCTGATCGATTTTTTAATTGTTTCCGGTGTGATATTGTTATCTTCGTTAAACTTAGCCTGAATGATGCGGCGGCGCTTTGTTTCAGTAAGACAGGCCTGAATGGATTTGGTGATTTTGTCAGCATACATGATAACCTTGCCACTGACGTTGCGCGCGGCACGACCGCTCGTCTGAATCAGCGAACGCTCGGATCGCAGGAATCCTTCTTTATCGGCATCGAGTATCGCCACGAGCGACACTTCGGGGATGTCCAGACCTTCACGCAGGAGATTGACGCCAACCAGCACATCGAACTCACCCAGACGCAAATCGCGGATAATGCTGACACGCTCGAGTGTGTGGATATCGGAATGCAGATAGCGTACACGGATGCCCAGACCGCTGTAATAGTCGGTTAAATTTTCCGCCATCCGCTTGGTGAGAGTGGTCACCAGCACCCGTTCCTCGTTTTTAATCCGCTGCCGGATTT
>CAZYIE010000029.1:8480-25923 GCA_964646755.1 uncultured Smithella sp. | reverse complement strand
ATCATCCACCTGATGTACGGCCGGTTTGATTTCTATTTCCGGGTCCATTAATCCTGTCGGACGGATGATTTGTTCCACCCTTATACCTTGTGCTTTTTCCGTTTCATAAACAGCGGGTGTTGCCGATATATATATTCGCTGATTAGGCAGAGCTTCGTATTCTTCAAAGCGCAGCGGACGGTTATCCAAAGCGGACGGCAGACGAAAACCGTATTTTACCAGAGTTTCCTTGCGCGATCTGTCGCCGCGATACATGCCCCCCACCTGCGGCAGCGTGGCGTGACTCTCGTCGATAATAATCAGGGCATCTGGCGGCAGGTATTCCATGAGCGTCGGCGGCGGCTCGCCCGGTTTGCGGCCGGTCAGATGGCGGGAATAATTTTCAATGCCCTGGCAGTAGCCCATTTCTTCCATCATCTCCAGATCAAAGTTGGTGCGCTGCTCCAGGCGTTGTACTTCAAGCAATTTATTCTGTTCTTTATATTCAGCCAGCGTCCGGGCCAGTTCCGCGCGAATATCGGCGGTTGCTCTTTTAAGATTATCACGCGTGGTCACATAGTGGCTGCCGGGATAGACAGCGGTTTTCTGCACTGATCCTATCTTCTTGCCGCGCAGCGGATCAATGAGGGTCATGGATTCAATTGTATCGCCGAAAAATTCCACCCGCAGCGCCTGTTCATCTTCGTAAGGCGGAAATATTTCCACCACATCGCCGCGCACGCGAAACGTACCGCGGTGAAAATCAATGTCGTTGCGTTCGTACTGTATTTCCACCAGGCGCTTTAAAATCTCCTCGCGGGGAATATCCATCCCCACTTCCAGTTGCACGATCATGCCCAGATACGCATCAGGTGAACCCAGGCCGTAAATACAAGAGACACTGGCAACGATAATAACGTCGCGGCGCGTGAGCAGAGCATGGGTTGCCGCATGGCGCAGCTTATCGATTTCTTCGTTAATTGCGGAATCTTTTTCAATAAAAGTATCGGTAGAGGGCAGATATGCTTCCGGCTGGTAGTAATCATAATAGCTGACAAAATATTCGACTGAATTATCGGGAAAAAGTCCTTTGAATTCTTCATACAACTGCGCCGCCAGAGCTCTATTATGCGCAATAATCAGCGCCGGGCGCTGAGTCCGCTCAATAACATTGGCAATGGTGAACGTTTTGCCGGAACCGGTAACACCGAGCAGAACCTGATGCTCACTACCTCCGGTGACTCCACGCACTAATTCCTCTATCGCCTGCGGCTGGTCGCCCGCCGGGACAAAACCGGTAATCATTTTGAATTTTTCCATATCACACTCTCTGTCATTTCTTTCCTTCAGCCTAATCCCCTATAAAAACAACACCGGCTCACGTAGGATGGCCTCCCTCGCCCTATACGCTCCCGCCGCCACCTCCGGATACGTATCTTTCAGCGCGGCAATTTGCCGCAAATTATCGGCTGTCCGCAAAACAAGTGTCGCCATGTCGCCTTCGGCCATGCCGGTAGTTTTAATGATGCCCTCCCAGCTGCGTCCCTGCGCCCAGAAGTACATGGCAGCGCCAACAGCCGGATAAAGTTTCGCCGAGGAAAATCCTGCTGCGTTTAACCGATGTATCAGCGGCCGTACAATAATCAATACTTTCTTTAGCGCCGCCGAAAGCATCGGAGGCAGGTCTTTTACGGAAATATTAATTTCATTATCCCGATCATAAGCAAACATTGCCACCAGTGCAGCCAGAATTCTTTCATTATGGTCATCAAAAGCTTTACTGCGCAAACATTCGGCGATGAGCAGCGGATAATCCAGTCGTAAGCGGGCCGCCCAGAAGCCATCTTCAGTAAGCCGGTCGTCCTCATTCACAAACCCTTCTTCCTTCAGAAAATCCAGATAGCGCTGGAAATCAGCCCAGAGCGTTCTGGCTGCTTTATGTGTTAAATTGTAGTGGCGTTCACTTTGCTGATAAGCCGCCAGTGATCTTTCAAAAATTTGCCGGATATCGACCGGTGTCTGCGACATGAGCAAATTTAGAACCATAGAAAAATCATTTTTCAGCTGGCTTAAAATATCTTCCGGCGCCTTGAATAATAATTTGCGAACATGAATAATATCCATGAATCTTCCGGGAATCGCCAACATGAATCCGATTTTATCCTGCCCGCGCCGTCCTGCCCGGCCGGTCATTTGCCGGAATTCCGTCGCCGAAAGCGGCTGAAAATCATGTCCATTAAACAAATCCGAATTAAAAAGCACAATTGTCCGTGCCGGAAAATTCACCCCGGCGGCAATTGTTGATGTGGCAAAGATAACCCGCAAATGCCCCCGGTTCATCATTTCTTCCACCAACAATTTCCAGGCAGGCAGCTGACCGCCATGATGCGCGGCAATGCCGAACGCGCGCAAAGCTTTTAATTGCCGGTGATTTCGCAAAGAAGGAAACCGCGTCAGTAATTCTTCTAATGAATCGTTAAATTCGGCACGGTAAGGCAAAGGAGAAAGAGACTCCTTGGCTGTCAAAGCAGCATCGCACTCGGAGCGGGACTTCAGGAAAAATATCGCCGGCAGGAGGTTAAATCTTTCCAGAACACGAATTATGCTGCCGTATTCCGGCAGGCGCCTGTGGCCATAACGCCTTCCGGAATCCTTCTGCAAAAAATCAGCAACAGGCGCGGATAATTTGCCTCCTTCTAAAAAAGGCAAAATCCTGCCGGACGGATGCAGAAAAAGAGGATAAAGCGGCACCGGGCGTTTTTCTTCATTGATTACCACACATTGTTTTTTACGAATTGTCGTCAGCCATCGGGCGATCTCTTCCCCATTGCCGATGGTTGCCGACAGGAGCAGCAAATTAACGCGCACCGGCAAATAAGTCATCACTTCTTCCCAGACAACACCCCGGTCCAGATCACCCAGGAAATGCGCTTCATCGAGAATAACCAGATCGCAATTTAAGTCGCTGCCTTGATGCATGGCGTCGTAAAGCTGGTTGCGCAATATTTCCGTAGTACCGACAATAATCGGCGCTTCCGTATTCTCCTTGGTATCACCTGTAATGATCCCCACGTTTGCAGCATCGAAATGCAGGCCAAACTCTATCCATTTGGAATTGGAAAGTGCTTTGAGCGGTGAGGCATACCAACACCTACCGCCTTTTTTCAGCACTGATGCTATCGCTTCCCGGGCGATCCAGGTTTTACCGGAACCGGTCGGCGCGATAACCAGGCAGTCTGTTCTTTTTATCGCCTGCAGGGCGTCTTTTTGAAAATCATCAGGAATAAAAGGAGCAGTTTTAGGTTTGCCGATTCGCGCGAATATACTTTTCAGCGCGGGATCAATTTCCGGCTTCATCGCCGGAGGATAAGATTTTGGCCTGGGCTTTCTGGCAGTAAAGTTCTTATTGGACGGGGGATAATATTTATCTTTTTTAATAATAATGCCTTTTTGTTACTATTATTTCTTTTTTTTAAATGTATCATAAAGCCATTTAATGGTAAAGGACCCGGCGGGAAAAATAGTCAGTTACTGTATGGACGTATGAATGCAAAAAAATAAAGAAATCTTCTGGGGCTGGTTTATTGTCGCGGGCGCTTTTCTAGTGCTGGGCATAAATTACGGATCCCGTTATTGTTTTGGGGTTTTTCTTAAGCCTATGGTGGAGGAATTTGCCTGGTCGCGTTCGGTAATATCAATGGCGGCAACTATCAATATTATCCTTTATTCTATTGGCGCTATTTTTGTCGGACGGATGCTGGATCGCATTGCGCCACGTTGGATTATAACCGCAGGAGCCACCCTTGCCGCCTGCGGTTATATACTGACCGGTTTTGTCAACACACCCCTTGGTTTTTATATTACTTATGGTTTGATGGTGGGATTGGGAACAACCGGTTTAGGCGTTGTCACTTGCAGTTCCTCCGTAGGTAAATGGTTTATCAGAAAAAGGGGATTGGCGATTGGCATAACTTCGATGGGAATAAGCTTCGGAACCATTGCACTGACTCCATTGGCAGGCTACATAGTCAATTTCCTGAACTGGCGCATCGGACTCATGACTCTGGGCGTAATTACATTGTTGGTAGGGCTGATTGTCTCTCAAACATTGATGCGAAAAACACACCCGGAAGCATACGGACTGCGGCCTGATGGTGACAAAAGCGCTATGTCGCATGAAATATCACCGGACCAAGCCGTTTATAAAGTACCTACGCTGACTATTTTCAAAGATTCGCGTTTCTGGACACTTGCTGTCTGTCAGGGACTGGCTTTTATGGTTACGATGTCCGTTTTTGTTCATCAGGTTGCTTACGCTGAGGATAATGGAGTCCCTAGGGTCACTGCGGCCACATCTCTGGCGGCAATCAGCCTTACCGGATTTCTCGGGCAGTTTTTTTATGGTTGGCTGAGTGATCGCCTTAATGACCCAAAATACGCTTTTTGTTTGGGCACAACATTTATGTTAACAGGCATGGTATTGCTGATAAATGCGCGTAGTGTCAACGCACTTTATATTTATGCGCTCATTTACGGCTTTGGTTACGGTTCGCTGGCACCGACAATACCGATTATAGCGGCCCACCGTTTTGGCAGGCAAGTTCTCGGTTCAGTTTACGGACTGCTGACATTCTTTATCGGCATAGGCGGCAGCATCGGCCCGATTCTCGGTGGCTTTCTTTACGATCATTTTGGTTCTTACCGGTATTTATGGTTGATTAATATTTTCGTGCTTATCTTTATTACCATTACCATTTTGACCCTGAAAAAAGGCAAACAATACGTCCCCGCCACCACCTCAACACCATAATTTCCGTTAATAGAATCTACAATAAAAAGTCCCCTGCTCCGTGGAACAGGGGACTTGAACCTTCTAAAACTTCACTGGCAGTTTACTCCGGCGTATGCCGGATGCACCGGTCTTCGAGTCTTCAGCCTAACAGCCGTCAGCCTGACTTTTTACATTCCCATTCCGGGGTATCCACCGCCACCGGGAGGCATACCGGGCATTCCACCGCCGGCACCCTTCTCTTCGGGCTTATCGGCAATCATGCACTGCGTGGTAAGCAACAGAGCCGCAACTGAGGCTGCATTCTGCAGGGCAAAACGGGTAACCTTGGTGGGATCAATGACTCCGGCAGCATTCATATCTTCATACTGATCAGTACGGGCATTGAACCCGAAAGCACCCTTCTTGTCTTTTACTTTTTCGACAACGATAGAACCTTCCAGACCGGCATTAGCGGCAATCATTTTCAACGGCTCTTCGATTGCCTTCTTCACGATATTGACACCGATCTGCTCGTCACCTTCCAAAGCAAGTTTAACCAAAGCAGGCAGAGTGCGCAGATAAGCAACACCACCACCGGGAACGATGCCTTCTTCAACGGCAGCGCGGGTAGCATGCAGTGCATCTTCTACACGGGCTTTCTTTTCTTTCATTTCTGTTTCAGTGGCAGCGCCGACTTTAATTACGGCAACACCACCGACTAATTTAGCAAGACGTTCCTGCAATTTTTCACGGTCGTAATCGGAAGTCGTTTCGTCGATCTGGGCACGGATTTGTTTGACACGGCCTTCCAGCTCCGCACGTTTGCCTGCGCCATCGATAAGTGTTGTGTTGTCTTTATCAATGGTAATCTTTTTGGCGCGTCCCAAATCTTCCATCTTTACGCTTTCCAGTTTATAACCCATATCTTCGGAGATCATCTTGCCGCCGGTGAGGATGGCGATGTCTTCGAGCATGGCCTTGCGGCGATCGCCGAAGCCCGGAGCCTTAACGGCAGCCACATGCAATGTGCCTCGGATCTTATTGACAACAAGAGTCGCCAACGCTTCGCCTTCGATGTCTTCAGCAATGATCAAGAGCGGGCGGTTTGTCTTGGCAACCTGTTCTAAAATCGGCAGCAGGTCTTTCATACCGCTTATTTTCTTTTCGTAGATTAAAATCAAAGCGTCTTCTAAAGCGACAAGCATCTTGTCAGCGTTAGTGACGAAGTAGGGAGAGAGATAACCGCGATCAAACTGCATACCTTCGACTATTTCCAGTTCGGTTTCCAGACCCTTGGCTTCTTCTACAGTAATAACGCCTTCTTTGCCGACTTTTCCCATCGCCTCTGCAATAATATTGCCGATTGTTTCATCGTTATTGGCGGAAATCGTGCCAACCTGGGCAATTTCTTTTTGATCTTTGGTGGGTTTGCTCATTTTGCTTAGTTCTTTAACAACAACTTCAACGGCTTTATCAATGCCTCTTTTAATATCCATCGGATTGCTGCCGGCGGCGACTGCTTTAACGCCTTCGCGATAAAGAGCCTGGGCCAGAATTGTTGCGGTGGTAGTGCCATCACCAGCGACATCACTGGTTTTACTGGCGACTTCTTTCACCATCTGGGCGCCCATGTTCTCGAATTTATCTTCCAATTCAATTTCTTTGGCCACTGTTACACCGTCTTTTGTTACTGTCGGTGAACCGTAACTTTTGTCAATTATTACATTACGGCCTTTCGGGCCCAGAGTCACTTTAACTGCATCCGCCAGGGTGTTGACACCCTTCAGAATCGCTTTTCTGGCTTCTTCGTCATAAAGAAGTACTTTTGCTCCCATCGTATGTATTCCTCCTTCTTATATTCTTAATTTTCTTATTTTTCGATAACGCCTAAAATGTCGTCTTCTCTCATGATCAGATACTCTTGGCCATCAATCTTGACTTCGGTACCGCCGTATTTGCTGAAAAGAATTTTGTCGCCTTCTTTGACATCCATCTTGATCAACTTACCGTCGTCAGCTACTTTTCCCTTGCCGACAGCAATAATTTTACCTTCGACTGGTTTCTCTTTGGCTGTATCCGGGATGATGATTCCCCCCTTGGTTTTCTGCTCTTCTTCCAAACGTTTTACAATGACTCTATCCTGTAAAGGTCTGATTTTCATGCGCTTTTCTCTCCTTTCCTCTTTTTTTGTAATTTATATAGTATAGCTGTGAAGCGGCGCTATATTATGCACTATTTTCGCCGTGTCAAGGTTTTTAGAAAAATTTTCTTGTTTTTTAAAGTACTGATTTATTAGAAAATATTTTCCAGCAATTCTTTTAAAGAACCAATGGCGCAAATTTCCATTTTTGCTATTTTCGCCGACTTCGTTGCCTTCGTCCTGGGTACAAGACAGCGTTCGAAACCTAACCGGGCCGCCTCCTTGATTCGCACTTCCATTTGCGAAATTGCCCGTACTTCCCCGGTAAGCCCGACTTCCCCCAAAACAACAGTCCGCGAATCAATAGGTCGATCCAGAAAACTCGATGCCATAGCAGCAACAATGCCTAGATCGACTGCCGGTTCTTCCACCCTTATCCCCCCGGCAACATTAATAAAAATATCAGAGCCACCTAAATGCAGACCACAAATCTTATCAAGCACAGCAACCAAAAGTGAAACCCGGTTATGATCGACACCAATGGCCGTGCGCCTCGGCATTCCCAGGTTGGTGGCACTGACCAGAGCCTGAATCTCTACCAGGATCGGCCTCGTGCCTTCCAAGCTGGGAACAACAACAGACCCGGCAACATTCTGTGGCCTTTCGGCCAGAAAAAATGCCGAGGGATTAGGAACTTCTTTCAGCCCTTTATCCTGCATTTCAAAAACACCAATTTCATTGGCCGGACCAAAGCGGTTTTTTATGCTGCGGATAACCCGGTAAGCATGGCCGGAATCACCCTCAAAATAGAGAACCGTATCGACCATATGCTCCAATACTTTGGGACCGGCAATGGAACCATCTTTAGTCACGTGGCCGATAAGAAAAACGGGAATGCCATGTTTTTTGGAAAACAAAATCAACCTTGAGGACGCCTCACGCACCTGACCGACACTGCCGGGCGCGGACATCAGGTCTGATGAGTAAACTGTTTGAATGGAATCAATAACAACTATGGCGGGATCAACCGCTTTTATTTGCTCCAGAATCCTTTCTAGGGAAATTTCCACCAGTACCAGCAAATCCTTAGCCGATGCTCCAATACGGTTGCTGCGCAATTTAATCTGCTGTGCTGATTCTTCACCGGATACGTAAAGAACCTTCAGCCCTTTTTCCGCAAGCCGGTGCATCATCTGCAAAAGCAAAGTTGATTTGCCGATGCCGGGCTCACCACCGACCAAAATTGCCGATCCACCGACAATACCGCCACCCAGAACCCGGTCTATTTCCGTAATACCCGTAATAATACGCTCGCCTTCCTCAGCCGGGATATCTTCAATCGGCAAGGGCTTGCCATCAAATTTCATTTCGGAACGGCTTGACGAATCAGGATCCACGACCAATTCTTCGGCGAAGCAATTCCAACCGTTGCATGATGGGCACTTGCCCAGCCATTTGGGCGACATGTAGCCGCAATGCTGGCAAAAGAAGCTTGTTTTGCTTTTTTTCAATTGACAATTCTCCTTGACTATGAGGTTTACAAGAGCATATTTTTTACTGTAATGTCAATATGAATTGGGAAGTAGAAAACAATATGCAACTTAGAAGATATTTTACAAGATTAATCATATTGTTCCTGGCTTGTTTCCTCTTGGCCTTCTCCTTTGAAGATATAAAACTAAGCAGATATGCTCAGAAAAAGCAGCACCATGAAATAATCAACATGCTCCAGCCAAGGGTTGATCAAAGCAGTCCGCTGTCTTCCTTTAAGCTTTTTTTACTGGCTGGCGCTTACTATGAAATTCGTAACTACGGCATAGC
Organism: uncultured Smithella sp.; assembly: GCA_964646755.1. GTDB lineage: Bacteria > Desulfobacterota > Syntrophia > Syntrophales > Smithellaceae > MVRV01. Next base: position 17,212 of record CAZYIE010000029.1, on the reverse strand, counting down.
ACTAACAACAATAGATATTCTGCAAAAGCAGATCGACCAGGGTGAAAGAAGCTATGTCGGCTCCGATCTGACCGTCTATCCCCAGGTTTTACGCGGCTATATTTATCTGGATCAGGGGGAACCGCAAAAAGCTGTCACCGAAGGAGAATTGGCCTTAAAGTTGCTGCATTTGGCAGGCCGTGACCGACAAACTTTCTATACTTCACAATTGATCAGCATTTATGATGTTCTGGGTGTTGCCTATGCACTGTCCGGAAATAAGGTTCAGGCTCGAACAATTGCTAATTCACTGCAAAACGTACGCATCACAGGCATTGTCGGACCGGAAAAATACGGTTCACTGGGACGTATTTACATGGCATTAAAAGAATATGATAATGCCCTGACCGCCATCAGAAATCCGGATTCTAAATTTACCGGATTGGGTACAGCTTTTTACGACCAAACGTTTCAGGAGATACCCAAACTTTATATTTTATCGAAATGTCTTTATGAAACGAAAAATATTAAAGAAGCCAAGGAAGGTTATGATCAACTTCTGGGACATCCACAGATTGAACAAATCGGTGGAATTTACTGGATTGTGCTACTGGATCGCGCCCGAATTGCTCTGGCGGACGGCCAGAATAAATCTGCCGAAGAAATGCTCAAAAAAGCAATTGATGTCATCGAAAAGCAGCGTTCCTCCATTAATACCGAAGCCGGACGCATCGGATTTGTCGGCGACAAACAAGCGGCCTATGCGGAATTAACAGCTCTGCTTTTAGCGGACAGCCGCTATGCGGAAGCTTTTTCTTACGTCGAACGCGCTAAAGCCCGCGCACTGGTCGATCTGCTTGCTTCACAAAAGAGCATTAATACTCACAACGGACAAAACGGGCAAATCAAGACCACTTTGGCCGAACTTAACAAAGCGGAAAATGATCTTGCCGTTGTAGCACAAGCCCAAGACAAAGAAGGTCAAGCTAAAACGCGTTCGATCGTTCTGGCACTGAAAAAAGATCTACAGGAAAAAGCGCCCCAACTGGCATCTCTTGTTTCCGTAAACACACCAACAACAGCAGAGATTCAGAACAAACTTAGTGGGGAAGAAACACTTCTGGAATATTATTTTACAGGTTCGGACTGGTATGTTTTTATTTTGACCAAAGACGCGATTACCGCGCAGAAACTTCCTGTTGCTGATTTGACTATAGAGATAGAGAACCTGCGTAAAAAGATTACTGCGCATGATTCCATTGACTTCAATAAGTCTTCACAAACTCTTTACCGGCAGATTTTTGCATCCTTCGCCCCTGCGGTAAAAACAAAAAAACTTATTATCGTTCCTCACGGCGTTCTGCATTATCTGCCATTTGCCGTACTTTCCGACGGTAAACATTATTTAATTGACCGCTTCAGCATTAGGATTTTACCCAGCGCCAGCGTATTGGCCTTCCTGCAATCCCGTACGATAAAAGCTAAGACCGGCATTTTGATCTTAGGCAATCCCAAATTAGAAGACCCAAAATACGATCTGAAATTTGCCCAGGATGAGGCGCTAGCTATCGGCAGAATAATTCCTGATTCCAAAGTCCTTTTACGTACTGATGCCTCAAAAACCAATCTGCAAAACTCAGGAAGCAAATATTCTATGATTCATCTGGCTGTTCACGGCGCTTTTAATTTGGATAAACCGTTGAATTCGGCACTGCTGTTGGCCGCAGACAGAAATAATGACGGGCTATTGAGAGCCAGCGACCTTTATAATTTATCTTTGAACGCTGATCTGGTAACTCTGAGCGCCTGCGAAACTGCTTTAGGAAAAGTGGCAACCGGTGATGACGTTGTCGGTTTTACCCGCGGATTTCTTTATGCCGGCGCACGCTCACTGATTTCCAGCTTATGGCAGGTTGATGATCAGGCCACCCGCGATTTGATGGTAAATTTCTACACTAATCTTCCGAAGATGAGCAAAGACGAAGCTTTGCGGCAAGCACAGCTTGCAGTAAAGAAACAATATCCGCATCCTTATTATTGGGCAGCATTCTTGCTTACGGGCAGTGCTATTTAAATTTTTATAGACATTATCATTCGTCTTTTGTATTCACTTTGACAAACGGTTTAGTTAGCGTTATAAGATGCAATCGTAAATGAAGTAAAATTGTCTACTGGAAATCGTTTAACAATAAACAATTAGCAATATTTTAAAAGGAGTTGAAATGAAAAAATATTTAATATTGATTCTTATTGTCGTACTTCTTCCCATTTCTTTTTCCCTTGCTGCTGAGGAAATTAAGCCGGCCACAATGGAAAAATATAGACAGATAAAGGACAATCTGGGGCAAATGTATCAGTCCAAAGTTGGAACTTACGCCAAGGACATCCTGGAAAGGGCCAATCGAACCCTTGCCAAAGCCTCGGAAGAAATAGACTCAAAGAACGAAAAAGAGACTCTCGAAGCCCTGGACATGACTACTCTCCAAATTGATCTCGCCAGGGCCAAGACAGAGGAACTGGAGGCCGCTCAAAAAACAGCTGTTACCCGGGCTAAAGTTGACAAATTATCGCAGCGGCTAAACGATATCCTTTCCGGGAAAGGAGATACAAAATGAAAAAATTATTTATTGTCCTTATTTTATTCCTTTTCTTTTTCATACAAGTCAATGCTGTTCTTGCCGACAAAGGCCAACTACAATTTTCTATTCAAAAAGTTAAAACAGATATTGAAAAGAGCCAGAAGAAGAGTGAAGAAGTTAAGGTTTCCATTAATGAACTTCAAAAAGCGCGCGAATATCTTAAACAGGCGGAGACTGAACTGGCAAAAAGCAAAAACTGGCGGGGCACCTTAGATAAGAAAGCAGAGCCGCTAATTACACATTACACAGAAATGGCGGAAATCTATACATCCATTGCTTTTTCCCGGTTGGAAAAAGTCGATCAGGAAAGAGAAAATGCCCGGCTGGAAAAGCAAATTCCGGAAATTGAAGCCAAAATAAAAGTATTTGATGATAAAAATGTGGAAATAAAAAAATTAAAGGAAGCGCTGGAAAAGCCACAAGGTAAGATTCGCGATGTTAACAGCGAAATATCCAACCTCAAGAAGGAAAAGACTGAATTGCTGGGCCAGGTTGCTCAATTGAAAACGGATAAAGAAAAATTCTCGGGGAAAATAGAAACGCTTAATGAAGTGGTCGCTTCCGTAAGGCTTGATCTTACCGAAAAAATAAAAGCGGTAGAAAATCTCTCAGCGGAAAACAAACTCTTGAAGGATAACATAAAAAGTTCGGAAACTTCGAAAGGCAACAACCTTGTAGAAATGCAAACCAGGCTGAATTCAATGGATGCAAAACTTAAGTTATTCGACACCGTTGGGAAAATTGGATTCATTTCCAAAGCTTCCGGCGACGGATATACCTTGATTATTCCGCGAAGCAAATTAATTAAAACCACTGGCAAAAATCCTGCCCTTACTCCGGACGCAGAGCAATACATTACGGAAATTGTTAAGAGCATGAAAACCTTACCCGAAAGCAAATTGTCCATTAAAGTTCATGGTTTTGGCAAACCGGTAAGTAACGAAGATAGCAAAGGCACAACATCCATGGCCAATTTACTGAAAAAAGCATTTCTCAGCAGGGGAATTAGCGAATCGGCAATACAGGCATCCGGTGAAGGTAGTGCAGCGCCACTTTTTTCAAAAAGTGCTATTGAAGAAAACAGATACGTTGAAATGACGATTAGTAACTTAGCAGCCGGAAAATAGTAAAGCTAAAGTCTTCAATTAGATGGGGTGCAAGTAAAGCTAACTGTGCAAATGGGACAGCTACCTTAAATTCTGCATTACATGCATTTCCGTCACCCGTATATTTAAAGTGAGGTTACCATGTCAGAACTCAAAAACGTAACAGTAGTAAAAAAAGCCAATATTTACTTTAACGGCAAAGTCACCAGCCGCACGGTTATTTTTCCGGATGGCGCAAAGAAGACGCTGGGCATAATGCTCCCCGGGCAATACGAATTTGGAACGGAAAGCAAGGAAATAATGGAAATACTTGCCGGTGATCTGGATATACTGCTGCCGAAAGAAAAAGCATGGAAAACAATAAAAGCAGGAGATTCGTTTGAAGTCCCGGCTCAAGCCAAATTCAGCCTGAATGTCAAAAGCATTACGGATTACTGCTGCTCTTATATCAGCTAATTAAATATGCATTCCCGCATTAAAATGCGGGAATGCATGGCGTAAAAAATTCAACCCCTGCTCGTCATTTAAATAGCTTCCGATACTCTCCGTAACCTTCCCTTTCCAGGTCTTCCTTTGGGATAAACCGCAGGGCGGCGGAATTCATACAGTACCGTAATCCTGTCGGTTGCGGCCCGTCCGGGAAAACATGGCCTAGGTGAGAACCGGCATACCTGCTTTTCACTTCCAGGTCGTGGGGAGATTTCACGACATTACCCGGTTCGATGGGCTGTGTAAAGCTGGGCCAACCTGTTCCGGAATCGTATTTGTCTTTAGAACTAAAGAGCGGTTCCCCGGAAACAATATCCACATAAATCCCATCCCTGTAGTTTTTATTGTATTCGTTGGTGAAAGGCGCTTCAGTCCCTTCGCGTTGAGTGACTGTGTGCTGAAGCGGAGATAGAATTTTCTGTAAAGTTGCATCGTCCGGCTTCTTAAAGTTTTTCCAGTCACAAGTATTGAGTTTCGCAGCTTGAGCATTCGCGGAATTTTCGTTTTTCATATTTACCTCCTTTATATCCTTTGCACTGCTTTTCTCCGGCTCAGCAATCATGCCGGAATTCTGGCAAGCCATAATTATAAATAAAATCAATACACTTAGTGGTAATGTTTTCATAATCTCTCCCTTGCTAAATCAAACATTCGAGAATAATATAATCACGAAGCAATAAGGCGCAAATCACGAGAATATTACGGCGGTAAATCTCCAATGTGCGGGCCGATAACGACCGTAAAAAAACATACGAATTAATCCCGAAGAGGCAATAACCAATGCATTTTTTTATCCCTGCCTCTAAAAAAACAACAGGGAAATGACGATGGTCCCCAGGATAAGCCAAATAGCATCCTTCTTCCAGCCAATCAGGTAAACGGCAGAAACGGTAAAGATCGTCCATGTCTGCCAGCTGATAAGAGAATGAACCCCAAATTGATAAATCACAGCGAGTAAAAGCCCGATAAAACCGGACAAAAATCCCTTGATCACGACCTTAACAATCTTCATGTTTTTGACTTTTGCGTGAACGCTACCCAGAAGGATAATGGCCGCAAGCGAAGGCGTAAAAATGCCGACGGTGGCAACCAGTGCGCCGATAACTCCTTCCACCTTGAAGCCGATAAACGTGGCTGTAATAAACACCGGCCCCGGCGTAATTTGCCCCAGGGCAATGCCGTCACGAAAGGCCGTCAGATTCAACCAATGCATTCCATCAACGACGACTTGCTGAATCAGCGGGATTGCTGTATAGCCGCCACCGAAAGCTAATGCGCCAATCTTCAGGAAGGTCGTATAAATAACCCATGTTCCAGAAATAAACCAAAAGATCGTGACAAGAATTCCCGCCATCAGCAGAAGCGGCAGATAATTTTGCAATCTCCCGGCTTTGGAAACGTTAATTTCTACTTTTAAGTGTTCCGGCATTTTTTCCTGTTCAAATTCCCCGCTGAAATAAAAGAACAAGCCACCGCAGACCCCGGAGATTAAAATGATGTAAACAACATTTAAGTGCAGAAAGGTGATGCCCAGAAAAGAAAGCGCCACGATAGTAATGCCTTTGTAAGAATTACTATCAATTCGGGGAAAGACTGATTCAGCCATTATCAACGTCGCATGAATTACTAAGGCAACAACCAGTGCTCCCAAGCCCATAAAAACCGAATGGACCAATTTTAAGTTCCCGTAAGCAAAATACGCCCAGGCGAGAACGGTAATGGCAATCATGGCAGGCAGCACAAATGAAAAGGGTGCGAGAATTCCTCCCCAGGGCTTGCGTAGTTTGTGGCCGATATAACCCCAAATAGTAACACCGACAGCGCCCGGTAAAATCTGCGACAGGCTCAGGGTGTTCATGAACTCCTCCTCGGAGATCCATTTTTTTTCGCTAACGATGACTTTCTTCATCAAGGCCAGAATTGCCGGACCGCCGTATCCGATAGTCCCGATGTATAAAGCAGTCTTCACAATTTCCCAAAGGGTCGGTCGTTTCATTTTTTATAGTTCCTGAGAGACCGTAAAGCCGGCCTTCGTTTAAAAGTAATACCCAACCCGTAATTCAATGCGGTAGTCATTTTGCTTCTCGCCAAAATCTGAATTTCCGGCACCAACGATAATGCCCGTACGGAGACGGAATTCCCAGTTGGTAAACCCCGTATAAAGCAGTTCAGGCGTCAATGACCAGCTCTGGTCGTCCGTGTTCATCATCCAAGTGAGTGATGGCGTGAAATAAAGGATATCGAAGGGCTCTTTCTGGCTGAAACGAACATACAGATAGTTTCCCATAGCGTTGGAACGGCCATAACCTCCCTCCGCCATTTGCTGGGCATTGCCAAGGGCGGCAGCATTGCCGGTTGCCTGATAAGTGTTGTACCCCCTTATGATATAAGTGTAATAGTTTTTCATGTCATCGCCGCTGAAGCCCATGCCATTGTGGTAGTACTCAATGATGGTGGTGAGGTCAAATGTGGTCAGATGGCGGATACCGATAACATAGCTTACGGCGTCTCCTTCCACCTGATAACGATTGCCGTTTACATCCAGTACGTTTTTCTGAAAATTCTGAACATAGGCCAGTTCGCCGTGCACTTCAAAGTTGGTCGTGATGTTGCGGGAAAAATCAAAGCCATAGCGGTCGGTCCTGCTGCCCCCGGTCATGAACATCAAATCAATATCCGTGTCATACAAAAGAAAATATAACCGGCCCGCAATGTTAAGTTTGTAATTGTTTCCAAATGTGTCGTTCACATGGTCGTAAACGGGAAAGAGCACAGGGGTGAAGGAAAAGGTCTTCAGCGGCCCGTTAAAGCTTTTGATATAATCAGCTGTAGCCAGGACGTAGCCTTCCATGGCTGTTTCCGGATCGTCCGGATCTTTCGGCCTGTCCACGAAGGCCACGGGATTCCAGGCGTAACCCTTCCCCCACTTCATGGTCTTTTTCCCAATATCAAATTTCAGATTGGACGATGGTTTCACAGAGCCGTATGCTTCGTAAAATGTTGTTCTTTCCGATTCTCCTGAATAAGAAGATTTTAAATCCGTGTTCGTCTTGGCATAGATGCGAAAGATATTCTTTTCGAAGCTTCCTTCCAGTTGGATTCTGCCGTTTGCTTCTAATAAATTCTGCCCTCGGGGATCGCTGAAAAAGCGCTGTTTGTAAAAGGCACTGTCGTGATCAAGGCCGAAGAGAACGGGCTTAAACTCGACATAACCTGCCAAGGAATATGGTTTCTTCTCGGTTTCAGCGGGATCAAAAGTGTAAGACTCCTCGGCAACCGCCAGGAGAGGGATCAGCCAAAACGCAATCATCGGGAAAATAAGCAATAGCCTTTTCATTTATCGCAGCGATTCCAGATTCGGCATGAAAGTGAGAGAAAAAACCTCATCCTTAAAAGTCTTCTTTTTAAATTTAGCAAAAATCATTACGGACTTGTAGCCCTTGTAAAGGGGACTGTCAGTTTCTATCACCGCCGGACGGACCAGGCCGCCGCCAAAATCTTTTACATCTTTGAAGTAAAGGGTTTTGATCAACATATCTTTCTCTGTCAGGCATTCAATCTTTGTCGGCAGCTTTTTGTCCTTATCCGCCCAGATCTTAATCTTGTCATAGGCCACGGTTTTGGTTTTCGCTTTAAGGTAAAGGATATACTCTTTACCCTGCTCGTCTACTTTCTCCACATTGTATTCCGCAGTATAATCCAATTGCAAAATGTCGGCATTGTTGAATACCCCGCCCACGACCGACTGGAGGCTGGTGATGCGGATCGGTTTGCCAACATTGGGGATGTAGAGCCACATATTGTCGTCAAGGCGCAGGGTGGCCCGACCCTTTTCGCTGGCTGGCTCGAGGAACAGTGAGGCAACTTTATCAACACCCTTTTTAACGGTAAAAAGAGTAAATTCCTTTTTCGCGCCGGAAGGCTCGATGTTGATGAGTTTGCGATAGGACTCATAGTATTCAGGAGAGAGGTTGCGGTCTACCTCCTGCAGAAGCCTTGCACCGTCCACAGCAAAGGCGGAAAACGGGAAGGCAATAGCCAGGCCCAGAATTAGACATATTCTTTTAAACATAATTTTCTCCTCTTACTGAACAGCTTTCTTGACTGCATCGGCAGCCGTACCCTTAAATTCAAGATGCTGGATGCGCTTTGCTTTCATTGCCACGATCATTTTATCTCCGAAATCACCGGCGATAATCGTCGTAATGCCCTCAGCCGACAGGTAATCGACGACCAGGGCGCTGGCCCCGCCGCCTGCATTTTTATGGGAATTACTGAGGCACTTAATAAATTTGCCATTCCCGTCAAAGATGAGAAAGTAAGGGCCTCTTGCCGCCACGGAGCTCACCGCGGAATCGACTGTATTTCCATTCGCTACAACCGCTATACTGGATTTGACCAACGAAGCGGCAAAGCCGGATGCGGTCAGAATAAAAATAAACAAAATTCCCAACCAAATTGCCTTTTTCATAATATTTCCTTTCTATGTATGGATTCAGTATCTTCTACTCCAGTATTC
>CAZYIE010000029.1:0-8470 GCA_964646755.1 uncultured Smithella sp. | reverse complement strand
CCATCTTAGACGCTTTGATAGCCGGTTGGAGGCTGGCTGCCACAGCGACAACAATAACGATGATTGATACCGTAAGCAGATCGGATGGCTGAAGTGTGGCCTTCAAAAGGAGGCCTTTCTGCTGGCCAAAATCAAAATGGATGCCGATCAGATTGATTATAATCACGACGGCAACACCGATGAGATTTCCAATGATAACGCCAACGACGCCGAGACAAAATCCCTCGATGATGAACATGGAACGGATCTTGCCGGGCAAAGTGCCGATGGCAGCAATAGTGCCAATTTCCCGAATCCGTTCATAGACAGCCATAATCATGACATTCATAATACTAATGAGCACAATTGCAATCAGCATAATTTTAATAAAGAAAGTCATCACGTCGATCATCCGGGCGATATTGAAGAAAGGTGAGAGTTGCTCCCAGGAATGAACCTCGAACATAGGTCGCCCCTCCTTGTTGACCTCGCCTGCAACCTTACTCTCCAGTTGATTAACTGCGGCGGAAAGGCGGCTAAAATCCTTGAGCCGAACAGCAACTTCGCTTATTTCCGCTTCCGGCATACGAAGAACCTCGGCGGCATCCTCAATATGAATATATCCATCACGTCCGCCGGGGCCGGTGGCGCTCTCCAGGATGCCGGAAACGATAAACTGCTTTCCATTGACAGAGCCATCAACATTTGTCGCCACAATGACAACCGTGTCACCCAACTTGACTTTCAACCCTTTCGCCAGAAGTGTAGGAATCATTATTTCACCCCGGCTGAGGGTCTTTTTACCTTCGGCTATGCGGGAGATTAAAAGAGGTACGGCTTGAAACTCCTGATCGGGATAGACTCCGTTTAAGCGGATATTGGTTGTCTCCACAAAGTTACTGAACATCCCGCCGAATTTAAGGCGGGGCGAGAAAGCTTCTACTTCCGGCGCTGCTTTAAGAACTGTGGCAATTTTTGCATATGCCTTTGGTTTCATGTTTAGATTCAGGGGCAGGTTATCGATGGCAGCAACATACCCTTTGCGGTGGATCTGGAGATGCCCCAGCATGGAATCGGTGACTTGTCCAATAATCATCGCTTTGAAAGAGCCGGTAATGGAAACAAAGACAAGAACGAAAACAACGCCGATGGTGATGAGCGATGCCGTAAGCAGTGTTCTTCTTTTATAGCGAATGAGATTGCGGATGGCAATTTTAAAAAGATTTCTCATGGCTTTGCTCCCCCTTTCGTCTCTTTTGCGGTCAGCCTGCCGTCTTCCAGCCGGAAGATAACTTCCGCTTCACCGACAATCTTTGTGTCATGAGTGGAGAAGATAAACGTCGTTCCAAAATCATCCCGCATTTTCTTCATCAGCCCGATCACTGCATAGGCCGTTCGAGAATCAAGGTTGGCAGTGGGCTCATCGGCCAGGACCAGAGCGGGATTGGTCACCAGCGCCCGGGCCACGGCAACGCGCTGCTTCTGCCCTCCAGAAATCTGGTGGGGATACTTTTGCCCCTGATCTGTCATATCAACCGCCGCAAGCAACCGGGAAATTCTCTCTTTGCGTTCCTGCGGTGCTATGTTCTGAACCATGATCAGAGGATATTCGATGTTTTCGTAAACAGTGAGTACGGGAATCAGGTTAAAATCCTGAAAAATAAAGCCGAGATGCTTACCCCGGAAGGCCGCGCTCTCTTTCCGCCCCAGATTGATCACATCGGTATCGGCGATGCGCAGGTTGCCCACCGATGGTTTGTCCAGGCAGCCGATAAGATTCAGGATGGTCGTCTTGCCGCTGCCCGAAGGCCCGACAAACGAAACGAAGGAGGCGGGTTCAATTTCAAAGTCGACTTCCTGAAGAGCGTGAACTACCACGTCTTCCGTCTGGTAATCTTTGGTGATGTTTTGTGCTTTAATCAATGCCATATGGCTTTCCCCTTTCTTAAAACACCGGATTTACAATATAATAACCACTAAAATCATCTTGTCTAATCAGGAACACGCACAAACTAAAAAAAACGGGGGAGCGTACGACACGCTCCCCCATCGAAGAAGGATATAAGGATTGGACTAGTTGTACATACCCATTCTATGGCCAAATTCGCCCTGGCCTCTCATACCGCCGCGCGGTCCATAACCCATTACTCGTCCCCAACCGGCATTAGCCAGTTTGTCCTGCTGTTGAGATGTCAAAACTTTGCGGGTTTCCAGTCTCATTGCCGTAGTCTTATCCCGCAGCTGATCGCGCAGAGTGCTTATTTCTTTCTGGGCGGCATTAATCTTGTTTTTGTCAGGATTAGCCTGCAGCCACAGTCTGCGCATCTCAACTGATTTGTCAAACATCTTTTCCCTAATCGGTCTTACTTCCCTGTTGTTTGAAGTTTGCAGAGCCTCAATCTTAGTTTTTTGTTCAGCGGTTAGATTCAATCTCTCCAGGCCTGCTTCGCGACAACTTTCATATCCTCTGCCTTTACTCGCACCGTAACCGGAACCCCAGGCAAATACCTGAGAAGTAAAAAACAGGCCAACTACAACGGCCATCAATGTTAGTGTTAACTTTTTCATGATACATCTCCTTGTTATATTTTATTACTGATCAGTTACCCTGCTAAATAGCAATGCTTGTGCCAACATAGACAAGTAATTGTAATTACACAAATAGTTTCGAACATACGCAATATTATCTGTGTTTTACATGCATTACATGGATATTTTCTATCCACCTGAAGTATCCAGGTGGATAGAAAATATCCATGCCAGAACTGGTAATCAAATGGTACGAATTCCGTATAACCCTTGCGCTACTTGCCCGTATGATTCAGCTCAACAGCCACATTGGGATCAACAGTCCATTCCTCGATGGAGCCGTCATAGAGATAGACGCGCTTGTATCCCAAAACTTCTTTGAGCATGAAGTGTTCTGGCCCGGTAGTATTCCACTTTGCGGACGTCAAGGATGATGAGCTTACCATTATTGAGATTATTCTCCAGTTAGTCTGTGAAAACGATAGCGGGCAAGTCTCTGGCTGAAACAGATAAAGGCAAAAGAAAAATAAAAAAGACAACCCACGCCGTTTGTAAAAGACTTCGTTTATTCATGCCACCCGCCTCGCCTTCGTCCTTTTTATGGTTTGGTTGCCTGGTTCATCATCCTTCAGTTTTCCTGAAGAGTTAAAGTTTATCAAATGGACACTCTGGTTAAAACGGACACCCATCTTCGGGAAACGTGGATGACTTTCCCTATCAATCTGCCCGGCCAACTATACATATTCAGCCGAACAGATCAGCGTTTGCCAGCGCTATAGTTAATGTCTCTGATAAGTATAAAAAACATCATTAACGCTCAATCAAAACCAGTTTTTCATAGCCCGAGCAGACGGGTTGACCGTCTTTGATTCGGATGTATCGTTCAAACACGTATTCATGGCACAGGCTGCATTTGGCCTTATTGAATGAGCCCTTGACCGGCGTAAACTTGAAATCTGGTTTTGCCTCCACTTTAAAAATAGCATCATCCGGCTGGCCATAGACCCACTGAAGTACTTCGTCCCGCACCGCTTCCGGAATCTGCGATGGCTCGATGCCTTTCTTCCGATAAGCAAAGAATCTGGCAATCCAGGTTACAAAGTGTTGTAGGCTCGATATAGATTTTCCGCAGATCATGCATATTTAATCAGGCCATGATAAATCCATACGCCATACCGGCAATGGTTGATAAGACGACAACGATTGAGCAGTAGACGACGGTTTTCTTCACGCCCATGATGCTGGCAATCGCAATCATGCTGGGCAGAGACAGGGCAGGACCGGCCAGAAGCAGCGCCAAAGCTGGTCCCTGTCCCATACCGGAGCCGATAAGCCCCTGTAAAATCGGCACTTCTGTGAGTGTGGCAAAATACATGAGCGCGCCGACGATGGAAGCAAAAAAATTAGACCAGAGTGAATTGCCGCCAACTAGCATTTGAATATATTGTTCAGGAATCAACGCCTGATGGCCGGGGCGTCCCAAAAGAAATCCCGCGACCAGCACACCACCCAGAAGCAAAGGCAATATCTGTTTGGAAAAACCCCAGGTGGCCTCTACCCAGCCTTGAAGTTCTTCTTTGACAAACCATTTCTTCATCATGACGGCTAAAACAGCGAGCAGCAGCACAACAAGATACCACTTGGCGCTGAAAATCATTTGCCAGAGACCACCGTCGTTTTCCGTCGGTCTGGCAAAAGAGGCAAAGACCAGAATCAACACCATTGTCAGCATGTAGAATGCATCCTGCCACAACGCTCGAGCCTTTCCATCCTCTTCCGGCAAAAAGATTTCACCGGTCTCACGTTTGGCGTCGTCCTTCCTGAAAATGAAGGCCATCAGCAAACCCGTAATCACGGCAAACGAAATGGCGCCGACGGCACGGGCAAGACCCATCTGCCAGCCCAGAATTCTTGCGGTCAGGATGATTGCCAGCACGTTAATTGCGGGGCCGGAATAAAGGAAAGCCGTGGCCGGTCCGATACCTGCGCCGCGTGAATAAATGCCCGCAAACAGGGGAAGCACCGTGCAGGAACAAACGGCCAGTACCGTACCCGATACGGAAGCAACTGAATAAGACAGAATCTTATTGGCAGTCGCACCAAAATATTTGAGGACCGCCGCCTGTGAAACAAAAACGCTGATCGCTCCGGCGATAAAAAATGCCGGAATCAGACAGGTCAGAACATGCTGTCGGGCATATTCCTGCAGCATCATAAAAGCTTCCAAGCCGGACTGACGGATCAGGACGGAGTCCCAAGGGATATAATAAGCTCCCAGAAATACTGCAATAATGAATAAAAATTTCTGCCATTCTTTCATAATTTCTTTCCCTATATTTCTTACTTTTTCATCTCGTTTACAAAATCTTTCGCTCTGTCACCCCGCAGATAGCCGGCCAGCCCGATAAGGCCCTCAACCAGGTATTTTGATTGGTAGCCCTTCAATGTCAAAAACGTGCGGGCAATTTCGGCACGATCATAGTGGGGACAGACGGTGACGATAATCTTCGTTTCATCCAACTCCTTGATCCTGTCCGGAGGTTTTAGTTCCCCTCATGATGTTTGTAGATCACTACAACAGTCGCACAAAATAGCTTGACCTGTCTGGCGATCAGTTATTTTTTTACGGTCGCCAAATGCTCTTTTAACTTTGTTAATCCATCCCATATTTTGTCGTCACCGATGTATTTTTTTACATCTGCTACGGAATATCTGATTGCACAAGTGGGCGTAGCGCCAATAATATTTTTTTTAATTACTTCATTCATCAGCGGAAATATTGGTTTTTCATCATATTTCCCCCATGAAATATTTTGTTCTTTCAAATATGCAACCAGAGCTTCTTCCGTCTGGATGCTTCTGATCTGCGCCGCATCGAAAAGCATTCTTCGGACATGCAGAACATTGTTCGCACGGGCATCGGCATTTACAGCATAGAGGTAATACTTGGCATAGATCGGTGTAGCTCTCGAAAAGGGCACATCAATGAATGTAATTTTCACTTGGCCTGTAGCTAATAATTCTTTCAACAACGGTTCTGCTTTTGTATCTATTCTGCGGCAGGGCGGGCAGAAATAATCGGCAAACATCATAACCTCATAAGGGCCTTTGCCCAGTGACGGAATACCCCGGACAGAATCCTGCCCGTAGGCGGGAGTGACGGAACCGTTAAACGTTAACAAAATGGTTAAATAACCCAGCACACTGACAAGCAACAACGGCAACTTATTAATCTTAAACATTGGAATATTAACCTCCCCGAGAAAATAGAGCCACATCCGGCGGCGGTTTTCGCGCCAGGCGAATGGAACTTCATAATTGATAATAAATGATAAGATCAGCATCACGGAAAACGCCAGACAGAAAGGACAATAGACATCGTTCTGCAACTGAAAGGCATACAGATGTACTTCCACACCGAGGCCTGCGGCCAGCAGCACCCGCACAAACGGGGTTTGTTTAAATACCGCAAAAACAATAATGGCGATCATATAGGCGATACCGACCCATTTAAGATCAATGCCGAAAATATCACCTTTGAGATAACTGCATGTCGTATCGCAGTAGTCATAATACGCCATGATTCCGATGCCGATCAGTGCCAGCACAATGGTGGCGATGTTTCGATATTTTTTAATGCCTTCCGTTAATTTCATCCTAGCTTCCCTCCTTCAAAATTAATTAGCGCTGGAAGTATTTCTCTTTGAATTTCAAGGCCACAGTGACGAGACCGATCATCACCGGGACTTCCACCAGCGGGCCGATGACGGCGGCAAAAGCGGCACCGGAATTAATGCCGAAGACGGCAATCGCCACCGCAATCGCCAGCTCAAAATTGTTGCTGGCCGCCGTGAACGCCAGGGTGGTTGTTTTGGAATAATCCGCGCCCAACTTTTTGCCCATATAAAACGAGACCAGAAACATGACCACGAAATAGATAAGTAAGGGGATGGCGATTCGGACAACATCGAGCGGCAGTTCAATGATCAGATTGCCTTTCAGGCTGAACATGACCACAATGGTGAACAAAAGCGCAATCAACGTAAGCGGACTGATCAGCGGCACAAAACGAGAATGATACAACTCTTTCCCCATAAGTTTTACGCCGATCAGACGGGTCAGCGCTCCCGCAATACAGGGAATGCCCAAATAGATAAAGACGCTTTCGGCAATTTGCCGGATGCTGATATTCACGACGCTGCCTGTAAATCCAAAATAGGGTGGAAGCACTGTAATGAAAAACCAGGCGAACACGCTGTAAAAAAGCACCTGAAAAATACTATTAAAAGCAACTAGGCCTGCAGCATATTCTGTATTACCTTGGGCAAGTTCGTTCCAGACAATCACCATTGCGATGCAACGCGCCAGACCAATCATGATCAGACCAACCATGTATTCAGGCTTGTCCGGTAAAAACACAATTGCCAGGATAAACATCAGCGCCGGCCCGATTAGCCAGTTTTGTGCCAGCGACAGCCCAAGGATTTTCCCGTTGCGAAATACCTGGGGCAAATCCTCATATTTCACTTTGGCAAACGGCGGATACATCATCAGAATAAGTCCCACGGCAATGGGCATATTGGTCGTGCCGACCTGAAACGAATTAATGAAGGCTTCAACACCAGGGATGAAATAACCAAGTCCTACGCCCAGAATCATAGCCGCAAAAATCCACAGCGTCAGAAAACGATCAAAAAATGACAACCGACTTGCCACATGTTCCGCCATAATTTCCCCCTCAATTAATAAAATTCAGCGCAATTAAATAAACGCCACCTAATATCACAAGAACACCGCAGATCTTTTTCAGGATAACCGCGCCTTTTGATTTTTCCGTCCAATGCAGATAGTGCTGTACGACTTCCGTAAAAGTACCGGCAAATACGAGAACCACGCAGTGCCCAAGGCCATAAGCCAGGAGTAGGAAAAGCGCAAAAACAATTTGAGTCGATGCCATATTGAAAACAACGCCCAGCATGGTGGCCATGTAAGCGAACGTACAGGGCCCCAGGGCAATGCCGAATATTAGACCCAGAACGAAAGCCGCAAGCATTCCTTTTCTTTTATAATTCGGATTCGCACCGCCTTCCATAAACGGCAAAGGCAGAACACCGAGCAAATTGAGACCAACAGCAAAGAAAACTACCGCCACAAAGTAGCTGCCATAGCCACCGATATCACCGATCATTCTTCCCGCAAGTCCGGTAATGAGACCGATAATGCCGATCGTAATCAGAATGCCGAAGCCGAAGAGCAACGAAAGGACGAAGGCTCGCCGTGTGGTAATGTTTCCCTGACCATCAATGAAACCGACAATCAGGGGAATACACGCAATGTGACAAGGCGACAGAATAACCGACAGCACCCCCCAGACAAACGCTGCCCCAATGGCGATTTCGGGTGATTGGGTCAGCGCCCCCGAAAGCCAGGTGAAGAGCTCTACGATCATTTACTTGACCCCCTTCATTTTCAGAACCTTGATGAGATCCTCCTTCGGAAAGTATCCTTCATGCCGAAAATATTCCTTGCCATCCTTGTCCAGAAATACCTGCGTTGGAATTACCCGTATATTATATTTTTCAGCGTCATCTTTTCCCTTGGGCGTCCATACGTCGTGAAAAAGAACCTTGACCTGTCCTTTATATTCTTCAGCCACTTCTTTCATGATCGGTTGCATCATTTTACAGGGAATGCACTTGGCCGCACCGATCTCGACGAAGGTAACTGATGCAGCAGCAGATTTTGTTGTTACTGCATCATTCGTCTTAGCTTTTTTCGATTTGCCGGACGAGCTTTGCGCAGCTGCATAATGGCAATCGACCGAAAGCGCAAGAAAAGCAAAAGCAGTTAAAAGTGACAAAGTTACGCTAAATAGTTTTGCACGCAATTTCATGTTTAATAATCTCCCATTACTGTCCGGTTAATAGTCGAACAAATTTAGTTGGTTGTAAAGAGGTTCTTT
>CAZYIE010000028.1:29833-43688 GCA_964646755.1 uncultured Smithella sp. | reverse complement strand
CACTGCGTTCGGGACGCAGGAGTCGCGCGTTCAAATCGCGCCATCCCGACCATTTATTTATATCGCTATCAGCCAAGCTTAAGTTTCATCAGCCAACAACAGAAGCCATCTTAAATATCGGCAGATACATCGCGATAATCATGCCGCCGACAACCCCCCCGAGAAAAACCATCATTATCGGCTCTAAAAGAGCCGTCATTGCTGCTACTGCCGCATCTACTTCGTCATCGTAAAAATCGGCGATCTTGCTGAGCATAGTATCCAAAGCCCCCGTCGCCTCACCAACAGCGATCATTTGCACCACCATGGCCGGGAAAATACCGGTCTCCATTAACGGTTCCGCAATTGTCCGTCCTTCACTGATACTCTGGCGTGTTTTTACCAGGGCGGCTTCAACCACTACATTGCCGGCAGTCTTGCTAACAATGGATAAACCTTCCATAATAGGAACACCGGAATTCATCATCGTGGAAAGCGTCCGGGAGAATTTGGCCACAGCAACTTTTTTCAAAAGGGGACCAAAAACGGGAGCTTTGAGTACCAGAGAATCTATCATCCATTCCCCTTTTTTTGTTTTGTAAAATCTGCCGAAAGCAATAAAAAAAGCAACTATAATACCCGCCATTACCCACCAGTAACTCTGCATAAATTCGCTGGCATTTACCAAAAACTGTGTGGGGCCGGGAAGCTCTCCGCCCATACCCTCAAACATTTTTTGAAATACGGGAATGACTTTGAGAAGCAATAAGGCAACAACAGCAATCGAAATAACAAGAACGGATGCCGGATAAGTCATTGCTCCCTTAACCTGGCTTTTCAATTTCATTGCCTTTTCCATATAAGCGGAAAGCCTTCCTAAGATAACATCCAAAATACCACCGGCCTCGCCAGCGGCCACCAGATTTACAAAAAGATCATCAAAAACAGCAGGGTGCTTCCTCAGTGCTTCGGTTAAACTGTTGCCGCCCTCGACATCCTCTTTTACCGTTTTGATAACTACTTGAAAGGCCTTGTTTTGTTCCTGCTGGTATAAGAGATCCAGACATTGAATAAGCGGCAAACCGGCATTAATCATTGTAGAAAAAATGCGGCAAAAGATAACAACGTCTTTCTCTAAAACTTTCCCCTTTAAAAAAGGTAAATATTCAGAAATATCTTTTGGTTTATTTTTAATAACAATCGATTTAAAACCTTGCCTGCGCAACTGACCGCGAACAGCCAGTTCATCAACCGCTTCGATCTCTCCCTTTTTAACTTCGTTTTTTCTGGTCGTACCTTCCCAAACAAAAACTGGCATATTAAAAATATCCTTTCTTAACTGGGACAATATTAATGTGGATATTATAAACTATATTCCATGTTAATTCAACAAATTACCTTTGCCCGGCTGCGCTGGCTGCATATTTCGTACTGGATGATCCCGGCAGCAACAGAGACATTCAGGGAATCAAAACTTCGCGTGAGAGGAACAGATAACAAAAAATCACATTTCTTTTTCACGAGGGAACGGATTCCTTTTGCTTCGCCACCTAATACCAAAGCCACATTACAATTAAAATCCATTTCTGTTAAATTACCACCTTCATGCGCATCCGCCCCAAAAACCCAAAATTTTTTTTCTTTTAAATAATCAATGGTCTGGGATAGGTTGGTTACTCGGGCAATGGGCATTTGCGAGGTTGCGCCGGCAGAAGCTTTTATTACTGCCGCTGTAACAGATGCAGCCCGATCAGAAGGTATTATAACTCCGTTTGCCCCCAGGCAATAGGATGTTCGAATTATTGCCCCCAGGTTCTGAGGATCCATAATACTATCGAGAATTAAGATCAAATCAAAATTAAATAGCGTAATGCGGTTTAGCAGCAAATCATCCAAGTCGGAATAAGCAAAAGCGAGGCGTAGGCCGGCAACTCCCTGATGATCGGTGTTGCCAACCAATTCATCCAGATATTGCCGAGTTTGAAATTCTACGGGAATTTTTTTTTGCCGGACAGTTTCGATTATTTCCGTAAGTGCAGATCCGCTTCGACCCGAAGCCACAATTACTTTTTCCAGCCCTGCTGGTTGCTGCCGGAGGAGAATCTTGATCGGGTTTATGCCGTAAATTATCTCCATAAGCTGCTCATACTCTCTACCCTATTAAGGTTATCCGGCAGCCATTCCATCGGCAATCTCCTGAACAATATTACGACAAACTGCCAGGGGATCGGCAGCTTGTCGAATCGGCCTGCCGACAACTATGTAATCAGCACCTAATGTTACCGCATCCAGGGCACTGAGAGTTCTTTTCTGATCATCTTTGACCGCTTCCAGTGAGCTGCGAATGCCCGGCGTCACAAGAATAAAATCATTGCCCAGATGGGCTCTTAATGCTGCAATATCCTGCGGAGAAGCAACAACACCGTCAGCACCGGCAGCTTTCGCCAGGGAAGCCAGATGCAGAACCTGGTCATTGGTACCTTTTTCAAATCCTATTTCATGAAGATCGGCATCATTTAAACTGGTTAATACCGTAACGGCCAGAACAATTGGTTTAACCTGACCATTTTTCGCGGCAAAGGCCTCCACTGCCTTAACTGTTTCCGAAATCATTTTGCTGCCGCCGGAAGCATGCACGTTAAACATATCAACACCCAATTTAACGGCAGATTCGGCAGCCCGGGCAACCGTATTAGGAATATCATGAAATTTAAGATCCAAAAAAACCCGCTGGTCTCGCAGTTTGATGCAATCGACTATTTTCGGGCCAACAGCTGTAAATAATTCTTTGCCGACTTTAAACATGCCGACATGGCCGGATAAGAGCTCGATCCATGATAATGCCTCCTCTAAACTCGCGGCATCAAGCGCAAAGATTAATTTATCGCTGGCTTTTTTATTCGAGATATTCTTCATCGCCGATGAACTCAGTATTGTCCGGTATTGGTTTGAAATCTTCTTTTGTCCCTTCCAGATATTCAGGGTGGGCATAGGTGACCTTACCTGCGGCAATTTCCCGCAGCGCCACCACAACTTCCCTGTTTCTGCTCTCCAGCAAAGGCTTTGATCCCTTCAACAAAAGGCGCGCCCGTTTTGCTGCCAGAGATACCAGACCGAACCTGGTCTTGGCAACCAATAAAGAATCTTCCACAGTAATTCTGGCCATATCTTTACAACCTCCTAGGCAACTACTTTTTTATTATTTATTCATAAATTTTTTAATCTTAGTCTGTAATTTGCTTCTTTTACACCTTTGTGCAATATAAATCGAGATCAATTGATGGACAGCTGTTTCCAGATCATCGTTGAAAATTACATAATCATACCAGGAAATCTCTTTCAGCTCACTTTCCGCCTGAGCATATCTCGCCCGAATGACATCAGCGGACTCATGGCCCCGTCCTTCGAGGCGCTTGAGAAGCTCTTCGCGTGATGGCGGCAGAATAAAAACAAAGGCGCCTCCGCGGAAATTTTCTTTTATTTTTTTTGCACCACGCGGTTCAATATCCAGCAAAATGGTCGTCCCTTTTGCTAAAGATTCTTTCATCGTCCTGATGGATGTGCCATACAAATTGCCGTAATTTTCCGCCCATTCCGCAAAATCACCCTGTTTGCGGCGTTTTCGAAATTCCTCGCGGGAAATAAAAAAGTAATCCTTGCCATTCACTTCACCGGGCCGCGGCAACCGAGTAGTATAAGAAACTGAAAACTCAATTTCCGGATAGGCCTGTAAAAGACGATGACAAATACTGCTCTTCCCTGTACCGGATGGCGCTGAAACAACAATAAATGTTCCTTTATCCATAACCTATTACTCTATGTTTTGTGCCTGCTCACGCAACCGACTGAGCTCACTCTTTGCCTCAATCACTTGGCGGGCGATTTCCGCATCATTACTTTTCGAACCTATGGTATTGATTTCACGGTTCATTTCCTGCAAGAGGAAATCAATTTTTTTGCCTTCGGCATCGGAACTCTGCAACAACGTAACAAATTGACCAATATGACTATGCATTCGCACTATTTCTTCGGTTATATCACTTTTCTCCGCGAGTATTGCCGCTTCCTGCGCCAGCCGCGATTCATCCAATAAACGTCCTTCTGTAAGTTCCTTTATTCTTTCTGTCAAACGCTTTGAATATTCAATAATAACTTGCGGCGATCGGACATTAATAGTCTCCAGAATCCCTCTGATGGAATCCAGGCGCTGCTCCATATCATTGTAAATAGCAACACCTTCCTCCTGCCTCATCCGGACAAGCATATTCAGAGCTTCTTCCAAGGCATCGGCAATCTGTTTTAAAACATCAGGTTTAATCTCGGTTTCGGCAGGTGATGAAAAAATATCACGAAAGCCGACTAGAGTTTTCAGCTCAATTTCCTCTGTCAGTCCAAATTCATCTTTTAAGCGTTGCAAAGCGGCAAAATAATTCCGGGCGATTTCCAGGTTGACTATCGTCTCGGGCACATTGGCACTTTGCGCTTCCAGACGGATAAATATTTCTATTCTTCCGCGTTTTACTTTCTCACCGATTTTCTTTTTAAATTCCAATTCCAGGGGGAAGAGAGCCTGCGGCATACGCAATGATATTTCCAGAAAACGATGATTTACAGATTTAACTTCCACAACAATATTTCTGTCTTGCCCCGTAGTTTCCACTCGCCCATAGCCGGTCATGCTTTTGATCATTTATACACCTATAGCTTTATTTAAAAAAACAAACATCTGGGTCCCGAATAGCTTCGTCCTGTATCTACGGGACTTCGCCTGAGCATACGCCGGGTTACACTTTCGGAATCAATTTCACTTACGCCTCAAGCTTCGCCATGCTCGTTTTCAGCGAGTGTCTTTGACTTTAACTGCAATAAATATGTTGTTCTTATTTTATCAAGCATTAAAAGCTGCTTTTCATCCGCATAGTCAGGATACGTCCACGGCAAAGAACAAAACGTCTTGTTCTGGTAGAACAACGTCAAATCGGCATAGATACCATCGCGTAAATAAGGCCGGTGCGCATAACCTTTCCCGGTAGCCAGGATTAAGTTAGCCTTGGATACATAACCGGGGTCAATATTTACCAGGCGCTTACCTTCTTGTGTAAATTCGTTTTCGATATCATTGGTGGCAAGCTTAATATCAGGCAATGATTCCGGCCTTACCAGTTCTTCCATCGACAAAAAACGCCGGACTAAATCTGCACCCATTTCTCTGCAATAATAATCTGTATAATCAAAAGCCACCAGATCGCTGAGAAAATCAGGTTTCCCATAATGCGCGGACAACTTTGCAATGGTTTCATCCAACTTCACAGCGTTTGTCGCTAAAACACTAAACACCAATTTTACTGGCTGGGCGGGGGTCGGTTTGCTCATAAAACACGTATTAATTCTTCCTGCGAAACAGTGGCGGTGCCTACCTTACCAACCACAATGCCTGCGGCATGATTAGCCAGACAGGTTGCTTCCTGCAGATTGGCACAAGCGGCCAGGCTCAGGGCAAGCACACCGATAACAGTATCACCGGCACCGGTAACATCGTATATTTCTTTGGCTTGAGCCGAAAAATCAGTATGGGTAATCTTCCGACCTCCTTCAAAAAGACTCATGCCTTCTTCGCCCCGGGTAATCAGCAGTGCCTGAAAATTGTATTTATTTAAAAGCGCTTCCCCCACTTTCCTCAGATCATTTTCATCGGTAATTTCTATTCCGGCAGCGCGCTGTGCTTCATGGTGATTGGGGGTAATTACATAAGCCCCTTCATATATGGAAAAATCACTTTGTTTCGGATCGAGACAAATGTAAATTTTTGCATCCTGCACAATTTTTCTAATGCCCTCGATGAGCTCCCGCGAAATTACACCCTTGCTGTAATCGGAAATAACTACGGCGCCAATTTTCGTCCGCAGAGATTTTACATATTCCAGTATTTTCCTGGTGCTGGTCTGCGGAATCGGCTTTCTGCTTTCTTCATCGAAACGCACCATCTGCTGACCATGAGCTACGATTCTTGTTTTTAAAGTTGTTGGCCGCCCTTTTTCCACTACGATACCACTTGTCTCAATTTTGCGTTGCCGCAATTCTTCCAGCAGCAGTTTCCCGATATTGTCAGCGCCGATAACTCCCGCTACATATACTTTACCGCCCATAGCGTAAATAGTATTGAGAACATTAGCGCACCCACCAAGCAAAATACTGTCTTTTTGCACATCCACTACCGGAACAGGCGCTTCCGGTGAAATGCGGGATACTTTACCCCAGATAAAATGGTCAACCATTATATCACCGACGACCAGAACGCCAGCTCCAGCGAAATTATTGATAATCTCCAAAGCCCTTTTTCTTTTTAAAATACTATGCATTGCCCCGAAACCAACAATTTTAATGATTTAATCCTACAAATGAAAAAAGCGCCGGCAGCGCTTAAACTATCAAAAAGTTTGGTGATGTTATTACCAAGGTCGCTATTTGTCAAATATTTTCTATGTTTTTGTTATTCATTATTGACTTCATTATCATTATCAAGTAAAAATTTACTAACAAATTTAACACAATAAGGAAGCGATCGATGATACGTTCTGCACTAATTGTTACGCTAGGTGTTGCCATTACCGGCTTTATCTCCTTTTGGTGCGTAATCATCTCCATTATTCCCAATTCCGAAAACAGAATTCATAAAATCGCCAAACTCTGGGCAAAAATATTACTTCTAATGTCCAATACTAAGGTAGAAATTATCGGCAAAGAAAATGTTCTCCGCAGCAAACCTCAAATTTTCATGGCAAATCATCAAAGTGATTTTGATATTTTGATTGTTCTTGCCCATATACCAGGCCAATTCCGGTGGATCGCCAAAAAGGAACTTTTCTCCATTCCTATTTTTGGCGCCGCCATGAAAACTGCCGGATATATTGAAATTGACAGGAACAACCACGAAAAAGCAATGCAAAGTCTAGATGAGGCAGCGCTGCGCATACGGGAAGGCAAATCGGTAATGTCTTTTCCCGAAGGAACAAGAAGCCGCGACGGAGAAATCAAGGCCTTTAAACAAGGCATATTTCATCTCGCCATCAAATCAGGCGTACCCATTACTCCTGTATCAATTATAGGAAGCGGACAGATAATGCCCAAAAGATCTCTGAAAATAACTCCGGGCAGGGTGAAAATGGTCATTGGCAAACCCGTTGATGTAAAAAGCTATAATATTGAAAATCGTTCCGAACTGATCGATCAAGTAAGAAAAGTCATTATGACAAACTATGACTACTGGAGAGAAGCCGGCACCTCAAGCATTAAAGACACGGATGTGAAATAAGACTTACGTTCCCGGTGGATTGATGCCGGAGATTTGGGTTCCTTTACTTTACTTGTCAAATCATCTTTTTTCTGAAATAATCACTTACCATAAAAATTATTTATAAACGGCGAATAATGGAAGAAAAACAAACTGATAATAAGCGAATGCGGGAAATTAAAGGTGTAGTGTGTCTCGCCCTGGCTGTTTTTTTGCTTTTGTGCCTGATTTCTTATTCTCCGCAAGATCCCTCCTTTACGCGGTTTGTCGCCGAAGGAAAGACAACTCACAATTTTATCGGTCCGGTGGGTTCCTACGCTGCTGATTCCCTTATTCGTTTATTGGGAATCAGTTCATTTTTTTTGCCACTAATTTTCTTGTTTTGCTCTTTTCAATATTTGTTAAGGAAAGAATTTACTATCGGTAAAAGCAAATTTTTGGGCATTGTTTTTTTTGCCATTTCCTTTGCCGGTCTTATTTCCGCTATTGTTAAAACCGTTACTGTTTATGGCGAAAAATTAAAAGTCGGCGGATTAGTCGGTGCGGCTGCAGTCCAGATATTGCTCAATTATTTTAATCTTGCCGGAACATATATTCTTTTAATTTTGAGTTTAATCGTATCATTGATTTTTATGATTGAATTTTCCATCGTTACAGTTACCGGACAATTATCCCAAAGTTTCCAGAGAGTTTTCCAGATAATTAAAACCAGAATTTCAGCTCTTACTTCCCTGGCAATCAGCAAAATTAAGGCAGAACGGAAACCCACGCCGCTTATTGAAGACACTGCAACAATACCCAAAAAAGCTAAAATCAAAAAAGTAGAGCAGACGCATTTTGATTTCACCAAGGCTGACGGCAAATTTCAATTGCCACCCTTTACGTTACTTGCAGAAGGCCCGCACAAAGATACCCGCGTCAAACGGGATCACCTCGTCACCAATTCCCGTATTCTGGAAAAGAAGTTATCAGATTTCGGGGTAGAAGCACGCGTCGTGGAAGTGACACCCGGCCCGGTAATCACCATGTATGAACTGGAACCGGCAGCCGGAGTAAAAATTAACAAAATCACCAACCTTGCCGACGATCTGGCGCTGGCGCTCATGGCGCCGAGTATCCGGATTATTGCCCCCATCCCCGGCAAAGCGTTAATTGGCATTGAGATACCTAATGTAAAAAGGGATTCCGTTTTTCTTAAAGATGTACTCGATCATGATGCTTTCACGAATTCATCCCTGCGACTACCCATTGCTCTTGGTGTCGATTTTGTGGGGACACCCGTAATTGCTGATTTAACGAAGATGCCGCATTTGTTAATTGCGGGCACTACCGGCTCCGGCAAAAGCGTCGCGCTAAATGCGATGATTTGCAGCATTCTTTTTCAAGCCCGGCCCGATGATGTTAAATTTCTCATGGTCGATCCCAAAAGGCTGGAACTGTCTTCCTACGAAGGCATCCCAAATTTAATGCATCCGGTTGTCGTTGATCCCAAGAAAGCCTCACAAGTATTGCGCTGGACTGTGGAAGAAATGGAAAGGCGCTACCGTGTCATCAGTGATCTGGGAGTAAAAAGCATAGACGCCTATAATGAACTGCTGCTGAAAAATCCGAAGGGCAAAGCGGCAACCGCAGCGGCCAAGGAGCAGGATCCCGGCGAGGACAATGACTTCCCCGCAGCAAGCAGGGACAACTTCACTCAACAAATAAAGCATGCAAGGCTTCCTTATATAGTAGTCATAATAGATGAGCTGGCCGACCTGATGATGGTGGCATCGCGTGACGTGGAAGAATCTGTGACTCGTCTGGCGCAAATGGCACGGGCAGCCGGAATCCATTTAATCATCGCCACCCAGCGTCCATCGGTCGATGTTATTACCGGTTTGATTAAAGCCAATTTCCCGACGCGCATTTCGTTTCAGGTTTCTTCCAAAATAGATTCCCGAACGATTATCGATCAGCCGGGCGCTGAAAAACTGCTCGGCGCCGGAGACATGCTCTTTATTCCGCCGGGAACATCCAAACTGGCGCGCATCCATGGCGCTTACGTCTCGGATCAGGAAATTTCCCGAATAGTTGATTTCATTAAAATGCAGGCCCAGCCGGCCTATGATGCCTCCATTGAAAATTTTGCCGAGGCAGCGGCCCAGGAGAAGCAAAACGATGAAGATTTCGATGCAAAATACGATGAAGCCGTCGCCCTTGTCGGAGAGTTGGGGCAAGCATCCATATCTCTGGTCCAGCGTTACATGAAAATTGGTTATAACCGGGCGGCACGGATGATCGAGCAGATGGAACGCGAAGGGATCGTCGGACCCTCTGATGGCGCCAAACCACGAAAAGTCTTAATTAGAAAGCTGCCGAAGTAATGTCCGCTGATTCAAAGAAAGTTCATATTATCAGTTTAGGATGCTCGAAGAATTTAGTCGATTCGGAAGTAATGGGCGGTCTGCTCAGTCAATCGGGCCGGCAACTCGTTTCCCGCCGTGAGTTGGCGGATATAGTAATTGTCAATACCTGCGCCTTTATCAATCCAGCCAAGGAAGAAGCTCTCGAAGAAATATTGCAGCTCGCCTCCGAAAAAAAAGAAGGCAGTCATCCATTTCGCCTAGTTGTTGCCGGTTGTCTGGCGCAGCGTTATGGCCGGCAGCTTCTTGCCGAGATACCCGAAGTTGATTTATTTATCGGCACTGGTGAAGTTGGCAAGATTGCCCTGCATCTGAGCAAACTGGATAGCCCGAAAACAAAGAAGGCTGCCATCATCACCAAACCGGACTTTTTAATGACTTCACAGCATGCGCGGGTTCTATCCGATACATCGGTGAGCACTTATTTAAAAATTTCCGACGGCTGTTCCAATCGCTGCACTTATTGTGTAATTCCGTCTATTCGCGGCAAAGCCCGCAGCCGGCAGCCGGATGATATTCTGCAGGAAGCGGCAATGCTGGCTACAAGAGGCATCAAGGAAATCATTATTACCGGCCAGGACACAACTGCTTACGGCCGGGATTTGCCAGGCCGGCCCGGACTTGCGGATTTATTAACGGACATGGCTAAAATAATGGGCATTAGATGGATCAGGCTTTTATATGCGCATCCGGCTCATACCACCCCAGAAATGATGAAGTCTATTGCCACCGGCAAAAAAATCTGCCACTACATTGATCTGCCTGTTCAACATATTGACGATGATATTTTAAAAGCAATGAACCGCAAAGTCACCAGCAGCCACATTAAAAAAATCATTCTCCAAGCAAGAGAGATTATTCCCGATGTAGCTTTACGCACATCAATCATTGTTGGTTTCCCCGGTGAGACACAAAAACGATTTGACCGGTTGCTCGAATTCATTACGGATACGAAATTCGATCACCTCGGCGTTTTTCCCTACTCGCGGGAAGAAGGAACAAAAGCCGCTCTTCTGCCTTCGCGCATTTCGGAGGCGGAAAAAGAACGCCGCCGCGATATTATCATGAACGAACAGGCAACAATCTCCAACAGGATTAATCAGAGTTTGATCGGCAGCATTCAGGAAGTCCTAATTGAAGGAAAAAGCGACCACAGAGATTATGCTTATGCCGGCCGCTGCAGCCGGCAGGCTCCGGAAATTGACGGCATAACCTACGTTAAAGGAAAACAAGCTAAAACCGGCTCAATCGTCCAATGCAAAATTATTGCTGTCGACGATTACGACCTGTTTGCCCGAATCATTGATTAAATTTAATTATATATAGATGGCGGCCTAATTGTCATTTGACAAGCACCATTAGTTTAAAATATAGTTTTACAAATTTTTAGGGAAGGTATTTATTCAATGCAAATCCAAGATGTTTTTAGTGCCTATAAAACCGACCTGCAGCAGATGGAAAAATACCTGGATAAATACTTAACCTCGGAAGTTAAATTAATCCCCGAAGTCGCCCATCATCTGATTGACAGCGGCGGGAAAAGATTCCGGCCACTCCTGCTCCTCATCAGTTCCCGGCTGTGTGATTACAATGGCGATCACCGGTTCCCGATGGCTGCTGTTATGGAATTTATCCATACTGCATCCCTGCTGCATGACGATGTCATAGATCAGGCGACAATTCGCCGCGGCAAAACTTCCGCCAACAACATCTGGGGAAATGCCGCCAGCGTTCTGGTGGGTGATTTTCTCTATTCCAAGGCATTCAAGTTGCTCTCCGAAATCAGCGATATCGCTCTCATCAAACTTATGTCCCGGATCACTAACGTCATGTCGGAGGGCGAAGTTTTTCAACTTATGAAGTGCGGTGATGTCAATATTACAGAAGAAGAATATCTGGCCATTATTGAAAAAAAGACTGCTGTGTTGCTGTCTGCAGCCTGCGCTGCCGGGGCCATTCTTGGGTCGGCCTCGCAGGAGAAAATCGACGTTCTGTATCAGTTCGGCTATAAGATCGGCATGGCTTTTCAAATCACCGACGACACGCTCGATTACATGGCTCGGGAACAGGAATTCGGCAAGTCCATCGGCAAAGACCTGGAAGAAGGCAAAATGACTCTGCCGCTCATTTTTGCCCTCAAAAGTGCGTCAAAAGAAGAAAAAGCTGAAGCCATAGCTTTGATTGCCGGCAAGGAAGACCATGAAAAAGTAACCCCGGTGATTTTAAGTCTGATTCAAAAATATAAGGGAATTGATTATTCTCTGCAGAGCGCTGCAAAATATATTAAAGATGCCCAAGACCTGCTGCGTGTTTTCAGCGCTGATCGTCCCGAAATCGCGCATCTTAATGCGGTGTCACAATACGTTCTCGCCCGCCGGATTTGATCTTTATTGTCATTTGAGTTGACTAAGGGACTCAATTGAATTTCATTCAAAGGGGAAAAGAGCGCCAAAGCTTATCTGCTTAACGACTAATGAGCCTCTTTGCGACAATCCATAAAAAACTGCACCAACTTCTGCCGGTAACCTGAATCGGGCTGCGCCTCTGGAAATACTTCTACATGGCCGCAACCGTTAACTAGCCACAACTGTTTGGGTTCCTTTGCCGCTTCATACAGCCGCTCACTGTGTTGGTAGGAAACGATGGAATCCTGAAGGCAATGGATCAGCATGACCGGAATCGGTGAAACCTGGTGGATATATTCCTTAGGGCTGTAAAAATTGGTAACGGTAAAAAAAGAAATCGGACATACATGCAGCGATAGATAGGGGACATTGCCTATCTTTTCCCGGACGCTCGCCACCATCATATCATGCGCTTGCGCCCGGTAAGAATAAAAGGCTCCTTCGATAGCTATAGCGCGAATTTGTGGAAAATCTTTCTTTGCAACGGCAGCAATAGCATTGGCTCCGCCAAGACTCTGGCCAAAAACAAATACATTATTGTGGTCGACCCTCGGGTTTTTCAATATGTACTCAATAGCAGCGACCGAATCTTCGTAAACCCCGCGCTTTGAGGGCTTTCCATCTGACTGGCCATAGCCGCGGTAATCAAAGGTAAATACATTGAACCCCTTCGCCGGTAGCCAGTGGACTTGCTTGAAGGAATAGGTTTGATTTCCGTAACTTCCATGAAAATGGATTACAGTACCGACCGGCGACCCTATTGCCGGAACAAACCACCCATGGAGTTTGGTACCATCCTTGCTGCTGAAAAACACTTCTTCAAACTGTAGATGATAGTCTGCCGGGGTTTTAATCTGGAGCTTATTGGGATGGTAAAAAGCGCTGGCGAAGCAACCCTGAAGCAGAAGCAGGCTCGCTCCCCAAATAAACACTGATAAAAAACTCCTATTCATTGCAGCCATAGCAAAAAATGTTATCAGAAGTGTCTAAGTTGCGAAAGTTAAATCTGTTTCTTATCTTTTAATGAAAGAATTCGGCACCATGGTGTCGAAGCATTGAATTCATCCGACCGATATGCATTTTTATTCTCTTTGTTTTCTCTTTTTTTGAGCAAAAAGCCCGCATTCCATGTCAGAATTAATATAAACGTCAACGGAAGGCATCCGGACGGATTTAAAACCAATACTGCGGCATCCATAAGGATAGCGCTGTTCATATGTTATATAAAAATGCTCGCAGGAAAAACAGTTGATGTGTTGTATTGCCTCCTTGTTTTTATCAGTCATGTAAATTGCTCCGCAACCATATTCTCCCGAGTAATTTTAATCTTCAAAAATATGTTCGACAACAAGCTTTTCTTCCAGGCTCATATTGGCTTCGTCGATCTTTTCTTGTGACGAATAAACCGCTACGGATGCTGATTTTGCTACGCGGGGGAAATATTCACTTAATGTTTCCTTCATCTTTTGGGGCGTTGCCGACAATATTTCATCCCGAAATTTCTGCCGCATCGAGTCGGTAATCCCCGCAATGCTGCGCATTAATGACACATGGCCACGGCTTCCCGGGTCCATTGGTTTATCCATCATGCCGATCGTGCTGATGATGGCCTTTTCCATATCCTCTGCAGAAATTTCATTTTGTGCATAAAATGCCTGTGCATCCTGGAATACTTTGAGAGTTTCCACAAGGTGCGGATCGCGATAGGAAAGAAAAGAAAAAAGACCAAGCGACGGGTCATAGGAAGACATTCCCCCATACGCTCCACCCTGCAC
>CAZYIE010000028.1:0-29823 GCA_964646755.1 uncultured Smithella sp. | reverse complement strand
GGAGGCGGGATCGACATATGCCGGCGCGGCCATCACCCGGGCAACATAAGAAACTTGTGATGGCACTGCTATTCCCGCCAAGACCGCAGATAATGGCGGTGGCGCCTGCTGTTGTTTATTTGCTGTTGCCGGCATTTTATTCAGGAGCCGAGCAATATTATCCGCAACCAGTTTCAGGCCGCCAGTTTCGGCGGTTACGTTAATAATCAGGTTATCTTTGCTGAAAATCATTGCTTTTAACTGCTTAAGATTTTCTGCCAAACCCTGCTTGGCCTCAGGGAAATCAAGGGCAATAGCTTGGACAAAACGCAATTGTGTGCGCCCGTTCCATTGCTCGTCACGATACGCCGGCAATGAGAGACCTGCCCCAGCCGCCCTGCGGGCAAAAATGTGTCCCGACGGGACAATTGCCGATTGCAGGTTATTTTTTCGCTCCGCAATCAAATCAGACATCCTGGCCTCATCATTCAAATCGCCGTCGCAGATAATGTCGCAGATAATATCCAGTGCTTCCGGCAAATTGCGATAAAGGGAGGCACCGGAAATAATCATCTTTTGCCAGCAGGAGCCGGCATCGGCGGATAATCCCGCACTGTTATCATAACCGAATCCTCCCATTTTCAGGGCAATGCGTTTGGCCATTTCATCGTAAGAATGTCCTGCTGCCCCCATCCCGGACATCATCTTGCCCAAAAGCGGCAGATACTGTTGGAGTTCTTCTGGTATATGGGAAGTATCAAAAACCAAATCGAGATAAGCAATGCCATTGGTAAAGATATCGTGTTCGAATGCCGGAACACCACTTATTGAAATATTCTGTAAAGGAATTGTTGCCACGGCACGGGGAAGATCGGAGATGTTTAACTGGGGGATAGTGGCCGCAGCTTCCGGGGAATCCGGTTGGGACTGGAATTTTTTCAATTCCTTGGCCTGCACGTTGATTTCTGCGAGCTGGGCATTACTCAGTGACGACTTGAGCTTGTCCATTTTTTCCCGATACTCATTTTCTTTCTTTTTACCAAACTCAGGATCTGGTTCCATAATCGCCAAAACTCGATGCTGATTATCCAGAAACCAATGTTTTGTCATTTTCTGAAATAATTGTGGATCGGCTGCCCATAGCTCGCGAATTCTCTCAATAATAACGGGAAAATCCAAACCGACTAATGGATCGCCATCATAAAGCCAGGACTGAAAGACATGGCCCATCAGGGAAATTCCGTAGGGATAAGAACCGCGGACGATTTCTTTGCCGTGAAACTCAATTTGATGCAATATTCCTTCAATCAGTTCAGTGTCATATCCGGTAGCTACTATATCCTCTAAGGTGGCAAAAATCAGTTTTTCAATCTCTGCGGCGGCGGCGGCACTGTTCGTATTTCTTAAACCCACCGCAAACAGCAATTGTTTTAAATCGCCTTCAATCCCGGAAACCGGTGTCAAATCTTCGCCCAAGCCCGAATTGATCAGGGCTTTGCGCAGAGGACTGGCTGAACTGCCCGTAAGCAGCCCCGAAATAATTTCCAGGATCAGTGAATTTTCATAATCCGTATTTTCGGACATCATCCAGGCCAGATTCACCGAAGTTTTCCCGGACAGAGATTCATTTTTATCTACCGGATAAGTGCTGTGGATAATCCGCGGTTTAGTCAGTCGCTTCTGGCTTTTTATGGAAGAATTAACATCCACGCGTTTAAAGTCCTTCAGCATTTCGGCAAGAAAGGTGAGATGCTCGGCAGTCGGGATATCGCCGTAAAGAAAAAAACGGGCGTTGGAGGGCGAATAATAAGTTCGATGGAACTGACAAAATTGTTCATATGTCAAAGTGGGAATAATATCAGGGTCTCCACCGGAATCAAAAGAATAAACACTGTCTGGATATAATCCTTCCTGTATCGCCTTGTACATCAGCGAATCCGGTGAAGAGTAAGCCCCTTTCATTTCATTATATACTATGCCGGAGATCGTAAGAGAGCTTGTCAAATCATCCTGTACAGCAAATTCCAGATGATGGCCTTCCTGCAAGAATGTCTCTTTCAGCAGGCGCGGACGCAGCACCAGATCAGTATAAACGCGGGCCAGGTTGAAAAAATCGCCCTTTATCTGACTGGCGACGGGATAAATTGTTTTATCCGGATATGTAAAAGCATTGAGAAATGTTTGCAGTGTGGAACGCATCAATTCTTTAAAAACATCTTTGAGGGGATATTTTTCAGAACCGGCCAGCACGGAGTGCTCTAAAATATGGGGTAGCCCCGTAGAATCAGCAGGCGGAGTACGAAAGCCGATAGCATATAAATTTTCGCTATCGTCGCTGTGCAGATGTAAAACTTTGGCGCCGGTTTTTTCATGCTCGATTTCATAGGCGGTAATTCTTACACCCGGCAATTTTTCTACCCGCAACACTTTAAATCCTTGTAACACCACACCTGCTTGCAGAGTCGGCTCGGGGCATTTCAACTGATCAGACATTCTTTAATTCTCCTCATGCTATTAATTCCATTTTTCGACCCGGCAAAATAGCTTCCTATGGAATATTTTTGAAGCGTTGCACTTGTTGCCGATAGAGCGTCATCTCTTCAGGAGAAACTTTTTCCAGAATACACTCCTCAACAACATAACTTGATACTTTATCATCAAATTGCATTCTGGCACTCGCCTTCCCCGTCAGTTGTTGTCCTATTTCATCTTTTACATATATAAGAGTCCGTCCCCCCTCTTCCAGTTTCTGGGTGACGGTACCCTTTTTCGGGATTGGGAGCCCCATCTTTGTTACACGTTCTGCAAATTCCTGCCGGTCAACTTCCGTCTTAACTCCATCCACCAGAAATAAAATTATATTCAGGGGCATCAGTGTCACAACTCCTGCTACCGTTCCTACCGTACCTGCGACAATGCCTGAATAATTAGCGAATTGTTGGGAACGCATCTCTGCAGGAGTTAATTTCCGGAATTTCAAAATAACCCGACAGCCATAGAAATCTTTAAAACTTTCCTGTAACTGATAGTGTTTTAAGGCACGTAAAATAAATTCTGAGATATGACCAAGATAAATTTTTTCATCAGGCGGTAATTTTACAGATTCCGGATTGACATCCCTCGATAACTTCAGACAGCTAAAAAGTGTATCTTGGGCTCCGGGCTTTCCTGCACAACCCGGCAAGAGAATCACATTGATGCTGCCGCGCGTTGCCCTTGCTTTTTCCACATCGGCCGCAGAATCAACTTGCCGATCAACATAATTCCGATAAAGGGCATTGCATCCCGACAAACTAATAATAAGAATGATGCAGCAAAGCGCTGCCATCACTAATCTTACAAATGCTGCGCCCCGCAAATTACTATTGTACTTATCGGAGCATATAAGCAAAATTTGCAGCAATGATTTACTCCAGACAGTCACTGATCAAAACATTACGGTTCTGCCGGCGCCCCTCCGGCGTATCATTGTCCGCTACCGGATTGAGGCAACCTGCTCCCTGCACATTCAGTCTTTGCGAATCAATGCCCAATTGTTCCACGAGATAATTACCAACACTTTGGGCCCGCCGCTGGGACAAAGCCAAATTGTATTCTTCAGATCCAATATTATCAGTATGCCCCACAATGTTCAGCTTTGCGGTACCATGTTTTATCAAGTAATCAGCGGCTGCTTGCATTTCGTCGTGGAAATTCTCTTCGATAATTGATGAATCCGTGTCAAATTCGATAATAATGCTAAAACAATTCGGCAGTGCCAGTATTTTCCCCGACCGTTTTTTCGATATTGTCGCTGGTTTAATCGCCGATATTCTGGCGACCTTCTTTGTGAAAGCTTCTTTACCGGATTCGGCCATGGCGATGTCGGAAGGCTCATTGCTGAAATAAACATCGCCGATCATGCTTTCCGCCGGACTTTTTGTACGTTGAGAATTAATGTATATTTGCATACCGGTTGTTGCACCTTGTGGCTCACCACCATTAACATCAGCAAAAAGCGCTTTATAGTCCTGATAGACATTACGCCTTTCCGTGTACCATTGACCGACATTATCTGTTTTATTTCTTAAAACTATATATCTTAATTTGTCACCGCCAGTGTGCGGACTCCTGCCACTCCAGCCCTTGGGGGCGTCATTATCCCAAATATAGCCAATTACGGGAGTATTCATTCCCATAAAACCAGACTCTTTAAAGGCAACATAAACTTGCAGGGCCTGGTCATCGGTAGAAGTTTTACGTACATCTCCCCCTTTGGGCAATTTAGTGACCTTCCAACGCCAGTATAGCACGGGATATTTTTTTACATCGACTCTGGCTTCTTTGCGAACACCGAAAGAAGAATCCCCCCGTGAAATCAAATGCAGATAAAGACCATCTCCGTCTTTTTCCATATTCATCAGAGGACTTCCAGTTTTTTTCTCCAGTTTCCAGCCGTCCGGAATCCCGCCGGGCATTGCCGAAGTTGTAAATTTCGCTACGGGAATAATCCCGGGATTGGCAAGACAATCGCAAGTCACAACTATAGACAAGGCTATAACTAATAAAAAAGGAACAGCCGCACTTCTTTTCATTTAGCGGCCTCGTCCTTCATTTTTTTGGCGCGAATCGCCATCACTTCTGTTCGAGTCAAAACTGATCTAATGTTTTCAATGTGCTGCCGGATATTTTCCCTGCCGCCTTCTTCACGGTCAATTAATGTAATAACGCAATCAACGATTAGTCCGGCCTTGCGTGCTTGCTCGATGGCTGTAATGGTCGAACCTCCGGTCGTAATAACATCATCAATGATGAGCACTCTCTCTCCAGCTTGAACACTGCCTTCGATGGCGCTTCTGGTTCCATGATCCTTCACATCTTTCCGGACAATGAAGGATTTAATCGGTTTCCCTTTCTGATATGATATGACGGAAAGAGCATTGGCAATGGGATCAGCCCCCAGTGTAAGCCCTCCGGCTGCAGTGATACCGCTGTCCTTGACCATATCAAAAATAATGCCGCCGATCAGGTTCATACCTTCCGGATCAAGCGTCGTTGGTTTACAGTTAAAATAAAAATTGCTTTGCCGTCCTGAAGCCAGCGTGAAAGGTGGATTTTCGCTATACTTGAAAGACCGCTCCAATATTATTTCACCCAGTCTTTCTTTCATTGCACTTATGCTCATTCCAAACTCCTCCATTAAGCTCAATATTTATGATTGCGAATTATTATCATCATGTAAAACAAATTTAATCGGAAGTTCCACCCAGACGGTCAATGGTTTCCCGGATTTTTTCGCCGGTTCAAATTTCCACGGCTTTACCGCTTCCACAGCAGATTTATCCAAAATAGCATACCCCGATGACTTCCTTATTTTCATGTTACCCACGCGACCATCCGGCAATATTTCTGCATAAACCAGGACAACACCTTCGTAGCCCCGAATCCTTGCCATCTCCGGATAAACAGGCGGCACATTTTCCCGGTAAAGTGGATAGGCATTAGCTTTCGTTAATGCAGCCTCGTCTGCTCCGCCAGGGACCGGATTAAATATCTGCTCTCTGGCTATAGCTCCAGCAGACCCATTATATCCGGATAAAAGCACAGAGCCTGCAAAACCTGGCGCCGGATATGTTTTCACCTCGGCCCTACTGCCCTGCGGAATTTCCGGGACATCTTTTGTGATTGCTTTTTGCTCCATATTATTCCTGTTGCTGCCGGCAACAGGACGTGCAGCCTTTAACTCAATGCCCGTAACATTTTTTGTTTCCAGCGCCACCCAAACCAGGTTTAATTTATTGAAGTTTTGCGAAAAACTAAAATTGTTGGATAAATTATAGAATAAGGAGACTGACATGGCCACATGAATTCCCAGGGAAAATGCAACCGCAAATAATATATTCTGCCTGTTTTTTTTCATTTTCGTGGATTTCATCCCGGATAAAGCTATTATCTTTTAATTAATTTTTCTACAACTCTCACAGCTTCCACACCGTCTTTGGCAAAAGCCGCACCGATGGAGTGTGCGTAAGCTTCAGTAACGACAGCACCGCCGAGCATAAAACTTGTCTTTAGGCCTTCGGCTCTTGCCGTATCAACAACTTCTTTCATATTAACCATTGTTGTCGTCATCAATGCGGAAAGGCCTATGACATCGGGGTTCTCTTTTTTAGCGGCCCCGATAATCACGGAAGTGGATATATCCTTACCCAGATCAATAACATTGTAGCCGTAATTGCGCAAAAGCAATGCCACAATATTTTTACCGATATCGTGTATATCTCCTTTAACCGTGGCAATCAATATTTTACCTTTATCGCCGGTGGCTGATTTCCTTAAATGAGGTTCCAGAAAACCTAGCGCCTTCTTCATTGTTTCTGCCGAAGCCATAAGTTGCGGCAGAAAATAAATTTTCTTTTCATATAAATCGCCTACCCGGACAATTGCCGGAATCATAAGATTGTCCACAAGAGTAGCGGCTGTAATTCCAGCAGTCAGTACCGCTTCGATTAAAGATGTAATATTTTCCCGATTGCCATCCATAATGGCCGCTGTTACTTTTTCCTGCGGTGAAAGTATTTCGATTGCAGCAGTTCCGGGCATACCATTTTGTTTGTCGGAAAAATGTTCAATAAATTTCTGAGTGCCTTTTTCTTTCGCTGTGAGCACATCTCCGGCTTTCTTAATATTCATGAACTCTATGCTCGCCGGATTGGCAATGGCCGCCGTCAGTCCGTTTAATTGTGCCATAGCCAAAAAAGCGGCATTGAGCCAGGGCCGTCCCGGCATACCGAACGACACATTGGATAGACCGAGAATTGTTTTACTGTGGAAGTTTTCCGTACACCAGCGCAGTGTTTTTAAAGTTTCCTGCGCCGCGCCGGAATCGGATGCTACCGCCATAACAAGACCATCGACGATAAAGTCATCTTTAGTGAAACCATATTTTCGGACTTCGCCATAAATATTATTAATAACCGCCTGTCGTTTTTCAGCTGTCAGCGGGATATTTCCATCGGTCAGCGGCAGAAGAATAAACATGGCGCCATATTTAGCCGCCAGCGGCAGCAGCCTGGCCATTTTTTCTCTTTCCCCGGAAATGGAATTAATCAACATTCTGCCGGGATAAAAACGCAGGGCGGCCTCAATCGTTTCTATTTTCGAAGAATCTACAACCAGCGGCAACTTAGTTACGGTCGTAAGCAATCCGATTATTGATCTAATTGTTATAACTTCGTCAATACCGGGTTGGCCGACGTTTACGTCGAGCAAGTGCGCGCCTTGCTTTTCCTGTTCCACCGCCATCTGACGAATAATCGATGTTTTTCCTTCCAGCAATTCCTGTTGCAGCGCTTTTTTGCCGGTAGGATTAATTCTTTCACCGGCGATATAAAGCGGATTATTTCCTTCAAAAATCAAATATCCCCGCGATGAACTTACAGCACCGATTGATTTCCTTACCGGCATTTTTGGTGAACTTCCCGCTAAGACTTGCGCCAGTTCCCTTATATGCGCCGGGGTTGTCCCGCAGCAACCACCAATCATATTGGCACCAGCTTCTGCCAGACCTCTGCCCAAAGTTCCAAAAACCGTGGCATCCATGTCGAAAACAGTTTTCCCGTTTTCCAGGCGCGGCACTCCGGCATTGGGCTTGGCGATAAGGGGTACTGTAGCGTAGGGTTTCATCAGAGCAATGAATTCCATCATCTTCACCGGCCCGGTAGAACAATTGCAACCGACAGCATCAGCGCCGAGACTTTGCAGGGTAATAAGAGCACTGACCGGATCGGTACCGTTCAGAGTATGACCATCTTCTTCGTAGGTCATGGACACGATAGTGAAGATGTCCTTTATTTCCTTGACGGCCAACAGGGCGGCGCGGGTTTCTTGTATATCAATCATGGTTTCGATAACAATCAGATCGCAACCGCCGTCAATCAGGCCGCGGGCCTGTTCTTTGAAGGCATCTACCGCTTCTTCAAAAGCAAGAGAACCGAAAGGTTCGATAAATAATCCCGTGGGGCCCATATCCCCGGCAACAAGACATTTTTTGCCTACAGCCTGCTTAGCCAAACGGACAAGATCCCTATTGATGGAATAAGCATTTCCCTTATTGCCGTATTGTTCCAGCTTAAAGCGGTTAGCTCCAAATGTGCAGGCATAAACTATCTGCGCCCCTGCGAGCTGATAGGAGGCATGAATATCTTTAATAATCGCGGTATTTTCCAGACACCAAAGCTCCGGACAGACTCCTGCCGGCAGGCCTTTTTTCTGTAATTCCGTACCTGTAGCACCATCCAGAATGATTAGTTCTTTTTTCCATAGACTTTGTATTCTGCTGCTTTTACTCACAAAAATACTCCCGTTAAATGTTTTATTCGGACTGCCCCTATATCATCTTTGCCGCAAGAAGTGTGATTTTTTTTAATGAGACTCCAATTATGCAAACGAAGCGCAGCAGAATTGGTTAGTCGAATTATCCCGCATAAGCGGCGGTAATGAGAACCCAATTTCAGAAACGAAGCGCACAACCTGATAACTTGAAGGTCACGCGAGGTCACAGGCTGAAATTTAATGGTCGAATTATCCCCGAGGCGAAGCCGAGCGGGATAAGTTTGGATATGATTACCCGGAACACTGCGGCAAAACTTACATCTGCCCGTAATTAATTCCCGTCAAGTACTTCCCTTACTTTTAGCGAAAGCTCCTCCAGACGGAATGGTTTTTGGATAAAAGCCTGGCAGCCTTTATCCATTATTTTTTTGGCCTGATCACTAACAATATAACCGCTGGAAAGCATTATTTTTACTTGCGGGTCTATTCGTCTTAGTGCATCAAAAGTTTCGCCACCACTGAGACCGGGCATAATCATATCCAGAATAACAAGATCAATTTCGCCTTTATTTAGGTCAAATATCTTCAGGGCATCTTTGCCATTTCTGGCCCGCAAAACATTATATCCCAAAGTGCTCAGGATTTCTCCGCAAACTTCAACGATGGTGGATTCATCATCAACAAGCAATATTGTTTCATAACCCTTAATAATTGTTTTTTTCTCAATTATTTCTCGAAATATTTTCTTGGTGGAGGCAGGAAGATAAATACTAAAAATTGTGCCATGGCCCAATTCGCTGGAAACATCAATTGTGCCTCCGTGCTCCTTAATGATGCCATACGCCGAGGCAAGACCCAAACCCACACCCCGTCCCTTTTCTTTTGTGGAAAAGAATGGCTCAAAGACCCGGCGGCACGTTTCTTCATCCATCCCAATACCGGTATCGGTAATCATAATTTGCACATAATCACCTTCTTTAATATTCATTATCAGAGCATCTGCAGCGTTAAGAACAATATTACTCGTTTCCAGATAAATGTCTCCGCCGTCGCCCGGCATAGCTTGCCAGGAATTAACATAAAGATTAATCAGCACTTGCTCTATTTGGACACGGTCAACTTCTACCGGCCAAATGTTTTTTTCATATTTCTGGTGAATCATTATCTCTTTTTTTGTCCTACCGAATATATTGGCGGTTTTAGAAACTAATTCATTTAAATCCGTTGGTTTCAGTTCATACTGTCCGCCACGGGCAAACCCGAGAAGGTTGGCTGCCAAATCGGCGCCACTTTGCACCAGCGACTGCATATTGTTTAGCTTACCAAAATCAGAATCACCGGAATCTCGAGATAAGAGCATTAAGGAAATATATCCCTGAATTCCCATGAGCAGGTTATTGAAATCATGGGCGATGCCGCCCGCAAGAGTACCTATCGCCTGCATTTTTTGCGACTGGAGCAGTTGATCTTCCATCCGTTTACGCATTGTTACATCACGGGCATTAATGATAATGCCGTTTATCGCCGGATTATCCAGACAATTATTGCCCAATGCCTCCAGATAAATCCAGGAACCGTCCAACTTGCGGAAACGAAATTCAGTGGCAATACCATCATTCTCTCTGTTGACAACGTCTAAGAAATCATGAATTAGCATTTCTTGATCGTCGGGGTGAATAAATTCGAACCCGCTCTTACCTATCAAAGTCTGTTCTTGATGTCCGGTTATATAGGTTAAAGATGGTGAAACGAATTGAAAAATACCATCTTTATCGAAAATGACAATAATATCCAGTGAGTTACGGAAAAGCTCCTGCAAAAGGGCGCTCGATTTGCGTAATGCTGCCTCCATCTTCTTGTGTTCCGTTATGTCGACAATAATTCCCTGAAAATGGCTGATCTTGCCTTTATTGTCGAAAATGGCAATAGTCCTGTCCTGAACCCAGAGAATATTCCCGTTCTTGCAGATAATCCGGTATTCCTGAAAACGGTCCAGTGTATTTTCGCTGACATCACCACTAGGCGCTTCTTCCGTGCGGACGAGATCATCCGGATGAGTGATGTTCAGCCAGGAAATTCGTCCCGAGAGAAAATCATCTTTTGTATATCCCAGATTGGTAATATTTTCGGAAATGAATTCCACCGGCCAGCCCTCAGTACAACGCCAGATAATGACTATGGCCGGCCCTTTATTGATAAGCCTCTCTATCTCTTCCAGCTGTTTGAGAGTGATTTTCTGATCTTCGCTGATTTTTTTTGATTTGCCGGCTTTTTTCATTACTCTTTCCTACAGGCACATATTTGTATGGAGAAGAAGCGTAGAATAATTTCTTACTTCCATATTCCCGTAATCGCTGTAACTGATTTTTCCGGACGGAGAATGAAATTGGCGCTTATAGCCACACCTATTTTTTGCATTTCCAGTAGAGAATAAATACTTTTTTGGTTTTCCAGTTTAAAATCGGCATACCCGGCAGAAAACCTGCGCGAGAGAAGTTTTGTGCCTTCCCGTCGCAACTGGCTGTTGAAATAAGCCATCAGCCAGTCCAGCGCTGCATCAGTCATTTCACTGGCAGTGGCATCATATACCACAGCAGCGGAAAGATTATCCTTTTTTGTTCTATCGACAATTGCTTCCATAATCACACTGCCGGCAGTCGCCCCCATGAGCAAAGCCTCCGGGCAATCGCCTAAAAATCTGGACAGCTGTTTGCTCTCCCAATTCAGGTCACCGGCAATAACCAAATTGCTGCCGTCATTTTCCCTGATGACGGCTCTCAGCGCGCATCCTTTTAAAGTAATGAAGGAAAGGGCTTCTTCAATAAAAAGATCTGTTTCTTTTCGTTGTTGTGCTGTGAGCTCAGTCGTTTTTTTCTTAAAACCTAGCCGATGATAAATCTTTTGAAAGGGAGGATCAATAGATATTCTTTCAAAAATATTAACAGTGCTCATGGTCAGTGCCTTCTTTGTTTTACTTTCAATATTAATTAGTTGAGCAATCCAGTCAATGTCTTCAATGTCTGGTCACCCATTTCGGCTGTGCCGACGAGTTTTTTACCTTCTCTAAAAATATCCTGCGTCCGATAACCGTCTTTTAATACCAAGGCTACGGCTTTTTCCACCAACTCCGCTTCCAGCGGCATGGCCATTGTATAACGTAAAAGCAGCGCCACTGATAAAATTGTGGCCAATGGATTGGCTATGTTCTTCCCCGCAATATCAGGAGCTGAACCGTGAATCGGCTCATATAAAGCCTTATCTTTGCCCATACTGGCCGACGGCAGCATGCCGATAGAACCGGTAAGCATCGCTGCTTCGTCGCTTAAAATGTCACCAAACAAATTAGTGGTGACAATTACATCAAACTGCGCCGGATTGCGGATAAGCTGCATGGCACAGTTATCAACGTACATATGTTTTAGCGTCACATCGGGATAATCGCGGCCGATTTCACTGACAACATTGCGCCAGAGCTCAGTGCATTCCAGCACATTGGCCTTATCCACCGAAAGGAGATTTTTTTTGCGTTTTCGGGCAATTTCAAAGGCCCGAACGGCAATACGCGAAATTTCCTCCTCGGTGTAAACCATGGTGTTAGTACCTCTGCGCTTGCCGTTTTTATCTATCGTTACACCACGCGGCCGGCCAAAATAAACATCACCTGTCAATTCACGAACGATCATTATATCAATGCCCCGGACGACTTCTTTCTTCAACGGTGAAGAATCCAGCAGTTCTTCAAAAACGACAACCGGCCGTAAATTTGCATAGAGCCCCAGCTTTTCTCTTAAACCCAGCAGCGCTCTTTCCGGCCTGAAATTATACTCGAGTACTTCCCACTTAGGGCCGCCGACTGCACCCAGCAAAACGGCGTCGCTTTGCAGC
This sequence comes from uncultured Smithella sp., assembly GCA_964646755.1. GTDB lineage: Bacteria > Desulfobacterota > Syntrophia > Syntrophales > Smithellaceae > MVRV01. Next base: position 17,646 of record CAZYIE010000028.1, on the reverse strand, counting down.
GCCAGGTCAAGACTCTGCTTGGGGAGAGGTTCACCAAAACGATCGTAGGCGGCGCCACCGATATACCCTTCAGAAAGAATAAGACGAACATTTTTTTTCTCGGCAATCAGCTTTAAAACCTTTAAACTCTCCTGCATGATTTCCGTTCCCACGCCGTCCCCGGCAAATACAGCTATATTAAAAGAATTCTTTTCCATTATCTCCTCATTTCGCAGCTATATATTTCATCAGGCCGCCGGCGGCAATGAGTTGTTCCATGAAAGGCGGGATGGAATTGATGCTGAATGTTTTCTTGCCGGTCAAAGTGGATATAAGACCCTGCGAGCTGTCCAAGGATATTTCTTCACCTTCGGCAATTGCTGTCCACAATTGGGCTGATTCAAAAATTGGCAATCCCATATTGAAGGAATTACGGTAGAAAATGCGGGCAAAGCTTTTGGCTATAACGCAGGAAATGCCAGCGGCTTTGATGGCGATAGGCGCATGTTCGCGCGAAGAGCCGCAGCCGAAATTTTCTCCCCCCAGGATTATATCTCCCGTTTTAATTTTACTGACAAATTCAGGATCAGCATCTTCCATGCAATGGGCTGCCAGTTCCTGAGGATCAGATGTGTTCAAATATCGCGCCGGAATAATTGCGTCGGTATCAATATTATCGCCAAATTTCCAGACTCTGCCTTGATAGATCATTTTAAAAAACCTTTCTAATGAGACTCCAATTATGCAAGTGAAGCGCAGCAGAATTGGTTAGTCGAATTATCCCGCAAAGAGGCACAGCCTCGGAGCGGTGGTTGTGAGACTCCAATTACGCAAGCAAAGCGCAGCGGAATTGGCTAGTCGAATTATCCCGCCTTAAGCGGGGCATGTACCTTAAAAAAGCGTTATGTCAGTTCTTCAGGAGATGCAATTCTTCCCAAAACTGCCGAAGCAGCGCAGATTGCGGGGTTAGCCAGATAAACTTCACTTTTCGGATGTCCCATGCGGCCGACAAAATTTCTGTTTGTCGTCGCAATGGCCCTTTCCCCTTCTGCTAAAATCCCCATATGCCCGCCTAAACAAGCGCCGCAGGAAGGCGGACTGATGATGGCCCCGGCATCCATAAATGTTTCCAGCAGCCCTTCTTGCAATGCCATCCGGTAAATTTTAGGAGTTGCCGGAACTACAATCAACCGCACGTAAGCTGCGGCTTTCCTGCCTTTTAAAATCTGTGCGGCAATTCTTAAATCTTCAATGCGTCCGTTTGTGCAGGAGCCAATCAAAGATTGATCAATTCTTACATTGCCGGCCGCGCTGATACCTCTGACATTCGAAGGCAAATGGGGAAAAGCAACCTGCGGCTCAATTTTTCCGGCATCAATTTCGATCACATCGCAATATTCAGCGTCCGCATCGGAGGAGTAAAATGTGTATTTTCGTTTTGCTCTTTTTTCCACATAAGCCCTGGTAATTTCATCCGGCGGGAAAATACCGTTTTTTGCTCCTGCTTCAATAGCCATGTTGGCCATGGAAAGACGATCGGCCAGAGGTAATTTACTGATAGTATCACCGGTAAATTCCATGGCCTTATATAGGGCGCCGTCAACGCCGATGCGTCCGATGATATTCAAAATCAAATCTTTACCGGAAACCCATTCTTGCAGAGAACCCCAGATAATAAATTTCATGGATTGAGGAACTTTAAACCAGAGTTCTCCCGTGAGCATTGCCGCCGCCAGATCGGTACTACCCACTCCAGTGGCAAATGCACCGAGTCCGCCATAGGTGCAGGTATGACTGTCCGCACCGATAACCAGATCGCCGGGCAATACAATACCCGCTTCCGGCAACAGGGCATGCTCAACACCCACATTGCCGCCTTCGTAAAAGTGTGTTATTTTTTGTTCCTGCGCAAACTCCCGAATAAATTTACACTGCATGGCCGAGTTGATATCTTTGTTCGGCGTAAAATGATCCAGCACGAGAACAACCTTGTCTTTATCAAAAACTTTTTTACCTCCCGCTTTGCGGAATTCTTTAATTGCGATAGGCGCAGTTATGTCATTACCCAAGGCGATATCCACCCGGGCATTTATCAGTTGGCCTGGATGAATATCCGGCAGATCAGTATGCGCCGTTAATATTTTTTCCGTGATTGTATGTCCCATTTTTTCTCCTAAGCTGTAAGAATTAAATTATGCTTATCTTATTTCCGGCCGTTATTCAACTTTAACCTTTTTTACGTTTTCCTTGAGAAATTCCAAACGGTTAAGAGCGTTAATGTAAGCTTTTGCCGAGGCAACTATTACATCCGGATGAGCACCACGCCCCATAACAGAATATCCGTTATATTTCAATTGAACATTAACCTCACCCAGAGCATCGCTGCCGCCGGTTATCGCGTTTACCGCATATTTTAATAAAGAATAATTGGTTTTCGTAATGTTCCGAATCGCGGCAAATGTAGCGTCCACCGGGCCGTTACCGAATCCGGCATCGCGAATTATTTTCTTGTCCACTTGCATTTCCATTGTTGCCGAAGGAATAGCGACATTTCCGCTGACAACATTTAAGTAAACCAGAGCATATTTATCTTTGCCGCGGTAAACCTCTTCGTAAAGAATAGCTTCCAGATCCTCATCGTAAATATCCTTCTTTTTATCGGCCAGGTCTTTAACTTTTGCCGTTATTTCGTTTAATTGATCTTCTGTCAGGATATAGCCCATTTTTTTATAATGCTGCGAAATTGCATTGCGGCCGGAATGCTTGCCCAGCACTATATGAGTATCGGCTATGCCAACAGATTGCGGTGTCATAATTTCGTAGGTACTTTTTTCTTTAATCAAACCATCCTGATGAATACCGGATTCATGGGCAAAAGCGTTGGCGCCGACAATGGCTTTATTCGGCTGCACCGGAATACCTGTGACCTGCGTCAAAAGCCGCGATGATTTAAATATCTGCCCGGTTTTAATTTTTGTATGCAACCCGAAAAGGTCTTTACGGGTATTGAGCGCCATGACTATTTCTTCCATAGCCGTATTGCCGGCGCGTTCTCCGATGCCGTTGATAGTGCACTCAACTTGACGGGCGCCGTTTTTTACGGCAGCCAGGGAATTGGCCACAGCCAATCCCAGATCATTGTGACAATGGACAGAGATAATCGTACTGTCCATATTTTTTACATGAGCAAATAGATAAGCGATCAGATTGCCGTATTCTTCGGGAATGGCATAACCGACAGTATCGGGAACATTTACCGTACTTGCCCCGGCCTCAATCACGGCAGAAACCATTTCCACAAGATAGTCTTTATCGGTACGCGTGGCATCCATTGCGGAAAATTCTACATTATCCGTATAAGATCGCGCCTGAGAAACGGCAGCTATTGCTTCCTTGAGCACCTGCCCGCGTGTTTTTTTCAACTGATATTTCAAATGGATATCCGACGAGGAAATAAATGTATGAATGCGCGGCCGGGCGGCATTTTTAACTGCCTGCCAGGCACGATCAATATCAGTCTTATTAGCCCTGGCCAGAGCCGCAATCTGACATTTTTTTATTTCCCTCGCAATTCGTTTGACTGCATTAAAATCACCTTCGGATGCTACCGGAAACCCGGCCTCAATTATGTCAACACCAAGGTTTTCCAATTGTTTGGCGATGATTAGCTTTTCTTCCATGTTCATGCTGGCTCCGGGTGATTGTTCACCATCTCGAAGAGTAGTGTCAAAGACGTAAATTCTGTTTTTTTCTTTCTGCATATTAATCTCCTTTAAAAGCAAAAAGGCCGTGGGTTTCGCCACCCACGGCCTTTCAGGTAATCTCTTGTTGTTGGGATGTTACAGGTAACCTGAAAACGATGGGCGATTGGCCTTGGCTAAAAGGCACAAAAGAGAGAGACCCGGCAGCAGGGGCAGAATATTAATTATTAAATTCAGATCTCTTTGCGCACTAAACATCGTTTTTCGGGAACCATTTCTTAAATTTGATGCAAGACATTAAATCATCCGGAAATATTTGTCAAATTTTTTATTTTTGTAGTTTAATATTATTGACTCCGAAGATATAACTGATAACATGTCATATAAGAGTAAATACATGACAACATTTAATTCGTCGGTTTTCCGGATGAATAAACTTTTTCACCTGACTTTAAAAGGATGTGCTTTTAAAAGATATGATACTGAACTGGCAGAACACTTATAAAGAAAGATTGACTGATGCAAAAAGCGCTCTGTCAAGAATGAGACGCGGGGCACGGATATTCATCGGATCCGCATGTGGAGAGCCTCAACTTCTTGTCAAGACACTGATCGAATCGGCGCAAAATCTTGCCGATGCCGAAATTATCCACTTTCTGGATATCGGACTCGCCTCCTATACTAATGAGAAATACAATAACGATTTCCGGCACAACGCTTTGTTCATCGGCTCAAATTCAAGGGCTGCTATCAAGGAAGGCAACGCCGACTATACGCCAATTTTTCTGTCCGAGATTCCACTGCTGATTCAAAGGGGCAGCATGCCCATTGATGTCGCCCTGATTACAGTATCTCCGCCCGACAATAGTGGTTACGTCAGTCTGGGAATTTCAGTGGACATCACCAAGACGGCGGCGGAAATGGCACGATATGTGGTGGCGGAAGTCAATCCCAATATGCCCAGAACGCTGGGCGACAGCTTCCTCCATGTGAGTGAAATCGATGCCTTTGTGGAAAACGATGTCCCTCTTCTGGAGTTTGTTCAGACATCGCCGGATTACATTGCTAAAGCCATTGGCCAGCTTATCGCCGATCTGATCGAGGATGAATCCACTCTCCAGACGGGCGTGGGGAAAATACCCAATTCAGTATTCCCCTATCTGATGAATAAAAAAGATCTGGGAATTCACACAGAAACATTTACCGACGGTCTTATTGATCTTATTGAGGCCGGAATTGTCAACTGCAAAAAGAAATCTCTGCATCCTGGCAAGATAGTATCGTCCTTCTGCATGGGCACCAAGAAATTGTATGATTATGTGCATGACAATCCTCTATTCGAATTTCGCCCCTGTAAGTATGTCAATGATCCCTATGTGATTGCCCAAAATGACAAGATGGTTTCTATTAATTCCGCGCTCACCGTGGATTTAACCGGACAAGTTTGTTCCGATTCCCTGGGGTTTGAATTTTATAGCGGTATCGGCGGTCAGGTGGACTTTGTTCGCGGGTCGGCCATGTCCAGGCGAGGCAAATCGATCATGGTGCTACCTTCTACGACAGATGACGGAAAGATTTCCAGAATTGTGCCTTATCTCTCTCCCGGTAGCGGTGTTGTCGTAACTCGGGGGGATATTCATTATGTCGTCACGGAATACGGAGTTGCTTATGTGCACGGGAAATCAATCCGTGACCGGGCGATGATGTTGATTAATATAGCGCATCCCGACTTCCGCACGGAACTGCTGGAAGCAGCGAAAAAGCAAGGATATATTTATCAGGATCAAACCCTGCCGGTGGTGCTCTATCCCAAAGAATATGAAATTTACTGGACTGATAAGAAAGGAACATCCATCTTTTTCAGGCCGGTTAAGGCCACAGATGAACGGGCTATTCAGGATTTGATTTATAATTTACCGGAACAGGATGTTTTCACCCGGTTTTTCCACAGCCTCAAGTCTTTCCCCCATAAAGTAGCCATGCCTTTGGCTGCCATCGACTATAATGACAAGATGGCCATTGCCGCGGTAACCGGCAAAGAAGAACCCGAAAGCCGGGAGAAGATTATCGGGATCGGGCGATATATTAATAATCCTAACACCGGTTTTGCTGAGGTCGCCTTTACAACCCATCAGGATTGGCAGGACAGGGGTATGGGCACATTCCTGCTGCGTTATTTGATACGCATTGCCCGGGAGAAAAATATCCGGGGCTTTACTGCTGATGTTTTATCACGTAATAAACCCATGATGCAGGTTTTTTCCAAGAGCGGATATCCACTAAAGACCCACATTGAAAGCGGTGTCTGTGAACTCGAAATAGACTTCAGTAATGAAGCGCAATAAACGGCGGGTAGCCCCCAAAATCATTCCCGCTTAAATTGTTTGTAGTCTCTCAGGAACCAAACATGGTTCATCTGTTTTACGCATACTTTTGAATACTCAATATCTTCCTGCTATACTTACCAAATGGATGTTTGACAGATAAATAGATATTGGTCATCATCTATCTGCTTTTCTTAACAATTTAAGAAAAGGCAGGGTCAATCGACCCTGTCTTTCGCCTTACTCAACTTTTATAGATTTATTTTTCGTCCTGTGGTGTCATTAAAGCGCGTGACATGCAGAGCATTCCTGCTTTGTCTTGCCATTCTGGTGAACCTTGTGAACCTCTGTTGAAAACTTTGTCGGTTCATTTTTGGCAGGGTCTGGAGCATGACAGATCAAGCACGCTTCCCCTTTGCCGACATCCGGATGCTTTTTGGGCATGATGGTGTTGTAATCCTTATGGCACGCGCCGCACGCGTTGTCCTTCAACGGCGGTCCACCGGCCCAAACAGTCGTGCTCAATGCGGCACACAAAATAAACATTGCGCAAATATAAATACCGATTTTTTTCAAGATTTGCTTTCCCCTCATACATGATTCCTTATGCCATAAAAAGCGCCCCGTGGGTTGCTCCACAGGGCGCTTTTGTTTTCTTAAGCTTTTGCCGCGTTCTTTCCGGCAACGCGACCGAAGACGACGCAATCAGGAATGGCATTGCTTCCCAACCGGTTGGAACCGTGAACGCCGCCGGTTGCTTCACCTGCCGCATAAAGTTTCGGAATGACTTCCCCGAAAACATCGATCACTTGAGCCTTATCATTAATCCGCAGGCCGCCCATGGTGTGATGAACCGCCGGCCACTGGGCAACGGCGTAGAAAGGCCCCTTGATCATCGGCGTCATCGCCTTGGTGATCGGCTTGCCGAATTCGGGGTCCTTGCCTTCGGCCAGATACCGGTTGTGTTTGTCGATGGTGTCAACAAGCGCATCCGTGGGGATGCCGATTTTCTTGGCCAGTTCGGCGATGCTGTCGGCAACCGTCAGACGGTTGTGCTTCAAACCTGTCTCGACCTCTTTGCGGGTGCCGCCGAATTTTTCCACCATCTCATCGCTGAAAATCGTGTAGGTGGGTTTCCCCTGGGGGCCAAGAGCGATCTGCGCGAAACTCACGTGGTCGCGCCGCGCCAGTTCGCTGATAAAGCGTTTGCCCTGCTTGGTGACATAAACGATGCCGTTGCCCGGACCGTTGAAGGGATAAAGCGCCGGGGTGTCGAGAATGCCCGTCTCTGGATCGGCATAAGGGTACAACTGAATAAAGTTCATCTGCAGCGTGTCCGCGCCGACAGACTGCGCGTAGCGGATTATTTCGCCTGTGGCGCCTTTGTGGTTGGTGCAGTTCCAGCCATCGCCTGCCAGATAGGGGTAATGGTCGGTACGCATCTTGATGTCGCGGCTGAATCCGCCGGAAGCCAGGATCAGGCCCTTTTTGATCTTGATGTTCGTTGTTTTACCGCCTTTCTTCACCTCTGCTCCCAGAACCGGACTCTTGGGGTCGGCGTCTGCTCTCCAGATCCATGTCACTTCTGTTCCCATACGGAATTTTGCGCCGTTTTTTTCGGCAATCCTCTTAAGAGCGTTGACGTATACCGATCCACTGCCTGCCGGATGGGTCCGGTAGGCCGAGTGGCCGCCCGCCCGGACGACTGTGGGGCGGACTACTGCGCCGCCGTCGTCGACCATCCAGTTGAGGGCGTCCGTGGCGCCTTCCGCCATGACCTTGACCAGGGCCGGTATGCTGAAATAGTCGCCTCCTTTAATGGTGTCTTGCATGTGAAGGTTAGTGCTGTCGCTACCTAGGTTGAGTTTCTCGCGATAGTGGAACTTGTCGTCCCAGGAAGCGTAGACGCCGCCGTTGATGATGGAGTTGCCGCCGTATGTGGGCATTTTCTCCACGACGACCACTTTTGCCCCGTCGGTTGTCGCCTGTGCGGCGGCGGAGCACCCGGCAAATCCGGATCCGACGACGAGCACATCAATCGTTTCATCCCATTTCTTGGGCAGCGGACGCGTTTTTGCTTCCGCGGATCCCGGCAACGCCATGTTCAGCGCCATGCCGCCGACGGTCAGGGCTCCCAGCGCCGCCGCCCCTTTCAGAAAGGAACGACGATTCACACCTTTTGCTTCATTCTGCTCATCATGCTCCATTACTTTTTTCTCATCTGTTTCCATTGTAGGCCTCCAAAGAAAATTGTTTAATTGCTGCGGCGAACCCCGCCGCAATCTATTTTCGTGAGCTCGAATCGGGTATCTCCTGCCTCAAATATTATCGCCTGCTGCTGAGATGTATTTGCGATCAAGGCTCTCCGCATACCCGATATATGCCCACCTTATTGGCAATTATTCTCTATCATCGGCTGAAATTATTTAGAAGGGTGAATTAAAAGGTAACTATCGGGTATTTGTGTATACCCGATAGTTACCTTTCGCAGTTGATCAGGATCGCGACGGTTCACAGGACGCTTGGCTGCCGGCGATGCGGCCAAACACAAGACATTCGGGGATGGCGTTGCTTCCCAATCGGCTGGCGCCGTGCACACCGCCGACAATTTCACCTGCGGCATAAAAACGGCCTATGGGGAGAGAGGTGTCGATTCGGAGAACCTGGGCTTTCGTGTTGATGCGGATGCCGCCCATGCAATGATGAACCTTGGAAATCAGGCGGATGGCATAATAGGGCGGATGCTTCATGGGCAGGAGATCTTTCGGAATCGGTTTGCCGAAACGGTCGTCTGTGCCTTTTTCAATGAGAGCATTATAGGTTTCTATGGTCGCTTTCAGCGGTAGGAGCGGGGCCTGGTTGGCCATGGCCAGTTCTTCAATCGTGTTGAATTTCCGGACGACACCGCGTTTCAGACACTGCTCCAGCGTTGAGGCGTGGCGCACGCCCATCGCATCAACAATGGCGATTGATTCCCGCCCGGAGCTCAACATGGCGTCCACCAAGAGTTTGCGGTCCGCCTGCTCGTTGACGAAACGTTCCCCCGTCCGGAGATCAATCAGAATGCCGTAAGGAAATCCCGCCAGCATCGAAAACATTGATCCGACCCCGAAGCCTTCCTCGTCGCGCGACGCCCAGGGACCAAGCTGAATCATGGATAGCTGCACGGGGGTGGCGCCCATCTTGAGGGCCATGATGAGGCTCTCGGCGGTGGCCCCCCGGTGATTCGTGCATTCGACGTCCTCCGTCAGCAATGGGTTTTGAATGGCCCGGAATTCCTTATCCTGACCGAAGCCACCGGCGGCCAGAATGACCGCCTTCTTCGCCCGGATGCGCCTGACGATACCGCTTTCGCGGTTGGGGAAAATGTAATCCTCGTGAACTTCGACGCCCTCCATCTCGCCTTCTGCGTCAACAATCAGTTGCGATAGAAACGCTTTCAGGCGGATCGGAATATCCATTACCCGGCACTTGACCAGCATCGGCCGGATAATGCCCGCGCCGGACGTATTGGCCGTGTTGTAGGTTCTCGGGACGGAATGACCGCCCAGATGGCTCAACTCGGGCTTGTATTTCACCCCCAGTTCGTTGATTGTCCACAGGAGCGTTTCCGCGGATCGTTCGGCAACGATGGCGGCCAGATCCCGGTGATTAAAATCCTGTCCCGCGGCCAGCATATCCGCCAGCATCAGTTCCGGTGAGTCTTCGATGTTTTCTTTTACCTGCAGGGGAGATCCCGCTGCGGCGACAAGACCGCCGCTGATGGTGGAGTTGCCGCCCGGCACGCCCATTTTTTCCAGAACAATCACCGAGGAACCCGCCTTGCGGGCTTCGATGGCCGCCGCCAGTCCCGCAAAGCCTGAACCGATAATCACAACATCATATTCTTCATTCCACATCTTTGTTTCCTGCCTGTTTCATTGTCTGAACGCCGATTAAGCCTTTCATAAAACACGGTTCATCAGAAAGGCATGCAGATTTAATTTCTTCCCGCTTAGGCTGAGCTTCCTGCGTATGTTTTTGCGATGCGTCTGGATGGTATCAAAGGAAATATTCATGGCATCGCAGATATCCTTGCTTGAACAGCCCGCCTGGACAAGGCGGCACACCTCAATCTCGGTTCGGGTGAGCTTCAGAAGCCCCGCATCCAGTTCCTTTTCAAAACCCGTCGTCAGGGAAAGAAGCTGTTCTTCAAAAGCGGCAAGGTAACTTTTCCTGACATTGGCCTCTGATGCCTCATCAATCTTCCTTAACCCGGGAAGAAGCGATGTCCTGATTTTCGACGCAACGCGGTTTTCAAAATCCTTCCGGTCCTGTTCGTTGCTCTTCATCACGGTCTTCAAGGTCAGATTCATCTCTTCGATCTGACGCTTTTCTTCGCGCAATTGTGTTTCCATTGCTTTCTGGTTGGTGTCGTCCCGAACCACCAGGGACCAGTATTTCTTTGCATCCAGATCACTGCGGGTCACGGTCACCGTCGCCGGAAAAGATTTCCCATCGACATACAGACAGGTCACGCAAGCGTTCTTTCTCTGCCCTTCAATCAATTCCTGAAAATACCGCGCAAGCAAATCGGCGCCGGCTTCCTCCGTTAAAGACCGGATATCCGCACCGATAATATTCTGCTGCTGCATGCCGTACATCTCGCAGGCGTGCTGATTGGCTTTGATGATTTCAAAGTCTTCGTCCACCAGGAGAATTCCCTCGCCGACCGACATGAAAATTGCGCCGAGTATTTTTTCCGATGTCACCGAATCTGAGAAACGTTTATTTTTCGCGCCTCCGGCCATGCCGGTTTTTTTCAGTCCGGAAACGACGGCCATTTCCGTGAGGTCCGCGATTCTGCGCAGATTCAGCAGTAGGGAAGTTGTTTGTTCCTGAGGGAGAGGGAGAAAAGATATCCTGTCTTCAATACACGAAATCATGGCTTTGAAATCGCCCAGGAAAAAATCCAGTTCGCTGCCGCGCTCCTGTCCCAGGCGGGCGTCTTCCACTAAATTTTGCACCAGAAACGGCCGGCTGTCCGCGTGGCCGTCAAACAGCGGAAGCCGCGCCTCCCGGCCGCAAGCTTCCAGGGCGGACAGGACGCCGCAAAACTTCTTGTGAAAAACTTCGGGGCTGGTGATTCGCGGATTATCGTATCCCGCTTTGTGCATCTGGCGCAGCCAATCCTGGAAAATATCGCCCTCACATGCCTTTAATTCATTAACCAGACGATGTATATCCATAATTTACCTGCGTATCGAATGAGATAATTTGACAAATCTTATACTCATGTAATGAAGTTTATAGGGAAATCGTTTTGGTCTGTCAATACAAAAGCACGCCTCTGAACTTACGCAACATTAAGGAGCAGGAAAAATCGCCAGTAAAAAGAAAGAGTTGACGTTTTTTGCAGGCTTTAGGTATCAATAGCATGTGTTTGGCGCCGGGATTTTCCGGTGATGGGGAAACAGGCGATTGAGCCGTAGAAAAAACTAAGGCGAGGTGATCATGGAAAAGCATGACAGGATGTGTTCGACCGGTTTCATTACGGCATTTATCTGGTCACGATTTCAGTACCCTAGGGATACAACGGGATGATTGCGTCATGGATCACCCAGTTTTCCAACGAGCCGCTGCGCCCCTTGCTGGGGAGTGGGTATCGCAATCGATCTAATCATACCCTTGGCGGCATAATCGGACAGGCGCAGGCAATCGAGTCGGTCAGTCTTGGCACCGACACTCAACTCTCGTGTGATCCGAATGGGCGCCCAGGCATGGAATAAAGAGAACCACTACGGAGAAGGCGCCGAATCTTTTTAAATACTATTATTGTTGTGTGGAACAATAGAGAAAAAGTATCATTGATGCTTCCACAGATCGGATAATCAAACAACGTCATCTCACGCTATGGTTTGCAGCCACGGATTTCGGAGACAATAGTACAACTGGTTATCTTCACTCTACTTCCAAATCGAGAACACTTTAGTTGTAGATGCTCTTCATTCCGGACAAAGTCCGATTTCCCTTATCACAAAAAAAAGGGGAGCGGCAAGCGCTCCCCTTGAAGGAGGGTAAAAAAAATGATTCTTAGTAGCAGATTCCCGGGCCGCCTCCGCCGTGGCCTCTCATGCCGCCACGCGGTCCAAAGCCCATGCCCCGGCCCCAACCGGCGTTAGCCATTTTCTCCTGCTGCTCTGGTGAAAGCAATTTGCGAATTTCTAATTTTTGCGCGGTTGCTTTATCTTCCAATTGATCGCGCAGTACCCTTACTTCCTTTTGCAAGGCTAAAATTTTGTCTTTATCAGGGTTGGTCTGCAACCAAATTCTCCGCAGTTCAACCGATTTATCGAACATCTTTTCTCTTATCGGCCTTATTTCTTTCTGGTGGACCAGCTGCAGAGCTTCAATTTTTGTTTTCTGTCCATCAGAAAGATTCAACTTTGCCCAAGCTGCATCACGATGATAACCGCGACCCATACCTTCTCCATGTCCTTTGCCGTAACCGGAACCAGGCCCGAAAGCGAATACAGGCACGCTTAGAAGCAGGCCAATACCAACAGCAATCATTGTCAATGTTAACTTTTTCATAATTAATCTCCTTTGTGTTTATCCTCATAACGCAAGTTGATTTGATTTAGAGCAAGGGCTATGCCACTTATAAAATATTCAATTAACATACTGAAAACATTAGACATGATTATCATATGCCAAATTTACGTTTGTATTTTTCCCAGATAAGCGGATAATATGTATCCGGATTAAGGTATCCAGGTGGATAAATAGTATCCAGTACCAGTATTGCTATTCCATTATGCAGCAACCGGAGAATTAGTTATGCAGGTTAAAGCCAGGAAGAAGTTCCGCTTTGATATTTCAATTTGGGTCGTCATCAGTGCCATTACAGTATTAGCCGCAATCTCTGCAGTGATGTCCTTCACCCATTTCCAGCGGCAAAAGGAACAGGCAGTCGAGTTGCTGACCGAAAAAGGAGTAACACTGATCCGATCATTTGAAGCCGGTCTGCGCAACCCGGTCGCTGAAAGCAAGGGAATCTTTTACTTACAAAAAGCGCTGATGGAAACAGCACAGCAGCCCGATATTGACTACATTGTTATTACCGACAATAAGGGCAATATCATTGCCGATAGTGATCCTTCCATGGTCGGCCAGCAATACGGTCTGGATTTGGATACCGGAAAAATTGCCGTAAGTCCGGATACAAAATGGCGGCAGGCGGCAAACCCGGAAGGCGCCGGAACATTCGAAGTTTATCGTGGTTTCTTCCCGCGGAAAAGATATAACGAAACGCAAGCTGCACCACCGAACACCAAAAGCAATTATATGATCATTTATGTCGGCTTTAATATGGCTATGATTGAGAAAGCCAACAAGGAAGATACTCGAAATACGATACTCATTGCTCTGATCCTTTTATTAATCGGCTCCTCCGCCATTGTTTCATTATTTCTTGCCCAGGCCTACCGGACAGCGCGCACCTCGCTTTCCCGCATTACGGCTTTTTCCGAAGCACTGGTTAAGAATATGCCCATTGGCCTTGTAGCACTCGACGAGGGCGGCAATATTGCCACTTGCAATGAAAAGGCCGGCTCTATTTTAAATATCGCTTGCAGCGATGACGCTAGCGAACAAATGAACACGGTATTACCTGAATCTCTACAAAATATATTTGCTGAACTTTCTGAACACGGAAACCTTGTGGAAGAAGATTTGCAAATTATTTCCGGGCAGAAGGAAAGCAAAACATTGGAAATTGTTGCAGCCTCGCTTACCGATGATGGAATATCCACGGGGAAAATCATGCTGTTGCGCGATGTCACCGCGCTGCGGCAATTAGAGAACGAAGTGGCGAAAAGCCGTCATTTAACGTCCATCGCCAGCTTGGCCGCGGGTGTTGCCCATGAGATTCGCAATCCGCTCAGTTCCATCAAGGGCTTTGCCGTGTATTTCAAGGAACGCTTTTCCGGGAATATAGAAGACCTGCAAACGGCAGACACCATGATCGCCGAAGTGGAACGCCTCAATCGTGTAATCAGCCAGCTGATTGAATTCGCCCGGCCTCTGGAATTAAAGAGAGAAAAAACATATTTTCCTGATTTAATTCAACACATACTGAGCCTGATTGCCGCCGATGCAAAAAAGAATCATGTCACCATTACGACAGATAACGCATTGAATTTACCGCTTGCGGAAGTTGATCCTGATAAAGTCAAGCAAGTGCTGCTTAATATTTGCCTCAACTCGCTTGCCGCGATGAAAAAGGGCGGTAATCTGGCAATCAAACTTGTACCGAAAAAAGATAATATAGCGGTAATGATTTCCGATACCGGCAACGGAATAGAAAAAATTGATTTGCCGCACATTTACGATCCCTATTTTACTTCGAAGCCTGCGGGTACAGGCCTGGGGCTGGCAGTCGTTCAAAAGATAATGGAAGCACACGGCGGGACAATTAATGTGGAAAGCGGTATCGGCCAGGGAACTTTGGTATCTCTGCAATTCCCCTTAACTGCGTTCAATAAAAAGGATGTATAAATGAAAACAAGTCAATCAATTCTAGTCGTTGATGATGATGTGGCACATCGGATTATGCTCAAAAAGCTGATCGGCAGCTGGGGTTATGATATCTCCGAGGCGGAGGATGGATCAATTGCAATTTCCGAAGTCCGTACACGGGCATTTGACCTGATTTTAATGGATATTCGCATGCTCAATGTTTCCGGAATCGAAGCACTTGAACAAATTAAAATCATTAACCCCTCAATACCAGTGATCATTATGACCGCCTATGCCTCCGTGGAGACGGCAGTGCACGCCTTGAAAAAAGGAGCTTATGATTATCTCACCAAACCGCTGGATTTTGACGAATTAAAAATCGCCATCGCCCGCGCCACTGAAAATACCCGTCTCAAAAAAGAAAATGAGTATTTAAAGGAAAGATTGGGCGAGAGGTTTGATCGGCAAAGCATTATCGGTCAGAGCAAGATAATGGTTAAACTTCTGGATACCGTCTCTCAGGTAGCTGCAACCGAAGCAACTATCCTGATTACCGGTGATTCGGGAACAGGTAAAGAAATGATTGCCAATGCCCTCCACTACAACAGCCAACGCAAAGAGGCCCCGTTTATTAAAATAAATTGCGCGGCGCTTACCGAAACTCTTCTGGAATCAGAATTATTCGGCCACGAAAAAGGATCCTTCACCGGTGCAGACCGCAAGCGGGAAGGAAAGTTCCGCCAGGCCGACGGCGGCAGTATTTTTTTAGATGAAATCAGCGAAATGTCACCGGCCATGCAGGTGAAACTTTTGCGGGTCTTGCAGGAAAGAGAAATTACCCGTGTCGGCGGATCGGAAGTCATCAAAATTAATGTACGCGTAATTGCCGCTTCCAATAAGGACTTGAAAAAGGAAATAGCCAAGGGTCGTTTCCGGGAAGATTTGTTTTATCGCTTGAATGTTGTAGCTTTGCATGCACCGCCACTGAGGGAAAGAAAAGAAGATATCCCTCTGCTGGCGCAACATTTCTTAAATCTTTTTTCCGGCAGGAATTCTAAAAACATCAAAGGATTTACGCCACAGGCAATGGAAAAGCTTTTAAAATATTCCTGGCCGGGCAACGTCCGGGAGCTGATGAATGCAGTGGAAAGAGCGGTCGTCCTTTCCTGCACTGAATATCTGGATACCGATGAACTGGCATTACTGATGGCAGATAATGCCACAGCTGAAAAAATTGATCAAAACATTTTGCCGGAAAGCATTCAGCTCACAGAAATGGAAAAGAGGACCATCCTGGAAACACTTGATGCCGCTGGTGGCAATAAGAGCGAAGCCGCACGGCGCCTGGGTATCACCCGCAAAACCCTCCGCGCCAAGCTTACGAAGTATGAAGTTATAGGCTGAGGACTGGTGGCAACATGATTGCATACATGAAACAGCATGAGTGCTTTGTGCACTGCTGATTATCCTGACGGTAGCGTACATCATCCACCATTACCGGCTGGGAAAAATCAGTATAAACAAGGACGATATGGCAATTGCCAAATTAAATCATAATCAAGCATTTTCTCACAATTTTTTAGGGATTAACTATGGGCATAAATCCTTTTATCGATGGCATCAAACTCTTCAATCATAGTATCATTCGCCTCCTCATTCCTGCTGTTTTCGCCCTACTCCTCGTTCCTGCCGGTGCTTCCGGCGATTCCGCCTTCGTGCCCAATGACCCTTACTATCTGTATGATGCCATGACCCGTTCCGGATTTCCCGGCCAGTGGCATCTGAAAAACACTGCACCATCCTCGTTTCTATTTACAGATCCTTCCAACAGTAACACCTACACAATGACCAACGCCAATCTTAGCGCAAATCTGACCGGGGCCTGGAATATTGGATATACGGGTCGCGGCGTCATTATTGGTATTGTCGATGATGGCGTGGACGGGGCAAATTACGATCTGGCTCCCAATTATCGGGCTGATCTGAGCCGCAATTTCAGCGATAATGCAACTACCGCCGGCGCTTCCCAGGGGCCTCAGAAACTCAGCGACAATCATGGCACGGCTGTGGCCGGTGTTGCCGCCGCGCGTGGTGGAAACGCTCTGGGCGGAACCGGCGCCGCTCCCTATGCCCAGATTGCCGGCCTGCGGATCAACATCGGCGATGCAACCGATGATGATCCCGAAGTCTCGGCCCAGAATTATCGTGATGCCTACTACTGGTACAGCGGCATCAATGCCACCACAGGCGCCAGAGTATCGGCAGCAACAATCAGGGTGAAGAATCACAGCTACGGTCCCAGTGTTCCTTTCCTTAACGAAGATCCCGACGAAAGTTTCAGGCTCGCGGTCAAGAGAACTGCATTAAACAACGTCATCCATGTCTGGTCGGCCGGCAACGATCGGGATACCGGCAACGAAGACGCAACGAAACAGCAGATTATTTCCACCCCTTATATCATCCCCGTCGCGCCCATCGGTAGCGACGGCAAGTTTGCCGACTACAGCAGTTACGGAGCCAATGTTTTCGTCACCGCGCCGTCGAGCCGATCCGATCTGACAGGATTCGGCATCACCACCACCGACCGGACAGGGGCAAACTATGGTTATAATCTCTATTCGACACAGAACCTCAAAGGAGACAACACCGACGCTTTTCCCGATACGTCTTACACCAGCACGTTCGGCGGCACCTCTTCCTCCGCGCCTCTGGTGAGCGGAATTATGGCGCTCGGTGTACAAGCCAATTCCAACATTGACGTCCGCATGGCCAAGCACGTCCTGGTGCGAACATCTGATATTGTCGACGCCAATGACACCTCTGCTTCCAGCTTCGGGGGCTGGCGCACTAACGGCGCCGGTTACCGTTTCAATCCCAATTACGGCTTCGGCAACATCAATGCCGGTAAATTTGTGGAAATGCTCAAGCAAGTTGCTTACGTCACCGCCCAGACATCTTATTCCACAGGCAACGTAGCCGTCAACGCAGCAATTCCCGATAATAATACCGCGGGCATTACCCGATCGTTTACCCTGACTGCAGCAGAGCTGAATCAGCCTCTGGAGAGCATAGGTGTCGGGTACACCTTCACTCACCCCAAACGGGGCCAGTTGACGGGATTCATCACTTCTCCTTCGGGTATG
>CAZYIE010000027.1:33710-45803 GCA_964646755.1 uncultured Smithella sp. | reverse complement strand
CATATTCATCGAAATACAGGTTGTTGTCTAAAATGTACTTGATCATCCCTCCGAGGAAGGCGATATCGGTTCCTGACCGCAGGGGGGCATAGACATGGGATTTGGCCGCCGACTGGGTGAACCGGGGGTCCACACAGAGCAGTCTGGCTCCTCTTTTGTCTATGGCTTCCTGAATCCACTTGAAGGAAACAGGGTGATTGGAAGCGGGGTTGCTTCCCATGATGAGGATCACATCCGCATTGCGGAAATCGACCCAGTGATTGGTCATTGCGCCGCGTCCGAACGACTCTGCCAGAGCCGGTACAGTTGGGCTGTGTCAGATACGGGCCTGATGTTCAATATAAACAAGGCCCAACCCCCTCAGGAATTTTTGGTACGTAAAGCATTCTTCCAGGTCCATCGCCGCACTGCCGACAGAAGCAATACCCTCTGTGCGATTGACGACTTCTCCTTTATCGTTTGTTTTCTTGAAGCTTATATCCCTGCTTTTCTTGACATTTTCGGCGATCTTCGAAAGCGCCCATTCCCACTCCACTTCTTTCCATGCGGTGGCGAAAGGCGCGCGGTAAAGCGGCTTACCCAAGCGATTCTCATTTACAGCCATTTGGTATATGGACCCCCCCTTGCTGCACAGAGATCCTCTGCTGATAGGGCTGTCAGGATCCCCCTCAGTGTTGATGACCTTGCCGTCGCGTACGGATACTATAATGCTGCATCCCACAGAACAGTAAGGACAAATGGTAGTGGTTTCCTTGGCGTATTTGATTTTCAGCTCTCGGGCATGCGCGGCAGCCGGTTTAAGGCTGATGCCTAACCCGCTTGTCGCCACCACGGCGCCGGAAATCTTCAAGAACCCTCTTCTGCTGACGTTCATGAAATCCTTCTCCTTTCATTATAATTTATATATTCTTTTTATGATCTTTAGCCCTCAACAGACAGCCGTTACTCTGATCTGCAATTTGTTTTCAGTAAAAAAGCAGTTTGGGAAAAAACAAGGTTAAAGAGCACGACGTTCTTCCCGAAATTAATACTTTAACTAGGTCAAAGCATATATATTTAATGAGGACTGTTGTCAACGGCAAATAACGAGTAATTTCATCTGCTTATGTCATTTGTGACATAACACAAAAGACTAATGAGATCGTATTCATGCAGTATCTTAGTCAGTGTCTAATTAGGACAAATGACTTTTAGTCATATAAAAAATAAAAAGTGAAAAAATAGATTATTAATGACAGAAATTGGACCGGTCAGGAGAAACTGAATTAGTTAAGCTGGGATTCGTTTCCAAAATAATGTCTGAGTTCTTGCTGCTCCACACCTTACAGGTACACGAGTAAAACGACCTTAAAAAGTCTTTGGCTAAAACATATTGACAAATAAAGATATCTTGATTATGTCAAATATGACATAATCAAGAATGAGACGTAATTGGGACATAATGAAAAGCACTGCCAAGGGGAAGTTGACATCAACGTGGAATGAATCTGGAATTTTCAACGCAATAAATTCAATGGGTGAGGAGGGTAAGAATTAGCATGGAACAGTATCAGATGTACATTGACGGTAAATTTGTTGATGCAGAAAGCGGGGAAACCAAAGCAAGTATTAATCCAGCAACAGAAGAACCAGTGGCTTTAGCACCCGTGGGTACGCGCAACGATGCAAAGCAAGCAATAGAAGCGGCCCGGAGAGCATTTGATTCTGGTGTATGGAGCGGGATGCAGCCTGCCGACAGGGCGAAAATCCTTTATAAATTAATAGACAAACTCAATGACTTGGACTGTGTTGAGAAGATGGCGGAAACAGAAGTAAAGGACGCCGGCTTTACTATAACCTTGGCAGCACAAGGTGAGGTGCCCTTTACCGCCTATTTCATGGAAAGTGTAGTGCGAATAGGAGAGAACTTGCCATCATACGAGCCGCTACCCTGGCATGATTTCCCTGATCTTGCCTGGAGTTTTGTCGAAAGAGAACCTATCGGTGTCTGCGCGGGTATTATCCCGTGGAACCATCCTTATATGATGGCCGGATGGAAGCTTGCACCGGCTCTGATTATGGGCTGTACGGTTGTTTTGAAACCGGCGTCGGAAACACCACTTGCCGCTCTGGAACTGGCCAAAGTTATCGCCCAGTGCGATTTCCCGCCCGGTGTCGTCAATATCGTGACCGGTCCCGGTTCCTCTCTCGGAGAAGAATTATGTACACATCCCTCTGTTGACAAAATCGCTCTGACAGGCTCGACGGAAGTCGGGCGGCATGTCATGGGTTTGGCATCCAGCACTCTTAAAAAAGTAACTTTGGAGCTGGGTGGAAAAAGTCCCACGATTATTCTGCCGGATGCCGACCTGGATGTTGCCGTAAAAGGAGCACTTTCCGGTGTATTTTATCATGCGGGACAGGTGTGCATGTCTGGAACACGCTGTTTTGTTCATGAAAACATTTATGATGAATTTATTGAAAGAGCAGTAGAGGTTATTAAGACCATTAAAGTCGGTGATCCGATGGATTATGAAACAACCATGGGTCCGCTAATTTCCAAAACGCAGCAGGACACAGTTTTAAGATACATCGATATCGGGAAAAAAGAAGGAGCAAAATTGGTTATCGGCGGAAAAAAACCGGCCCACCTCAAAAAAGGGTTTTTCGTCGAACCGACACTTTTTGTCGATGCCCACAACAAGATGACTATAGCCCAGGAAGAAATCTTTGGACCGGTACTGACGATCATCAAATTCAGCAAGGTGGAGGATGCCATCGCCATGGCCAATGACAGTGCCTTTGGATTAGCCGGCTCTGTATGGTCCAGAAATCTTCCCGAAGCCATCGCAATAGCCAAACGTATCCGCACCGGAACGATGTGGGTAAATACCTATCACGTGCTCAGTCCCAAGGCTCCATTTGGCGGCTACAAACAGTCCGGCGTGGGCAGAGAACATGCAATAGAAGGACTGCATGAGTTTACTCAGACCAAGCACATCCTCGTGGATATGGGCACACCTGCGGCGAACAGATTATTGTTCAATTACGTGTTCAGTCAGTAAAAATTATTCCGGGGATGCAGTGTTTATTTGCTCTGCACTGTGTTCCCGGAATCGAACATATTATATGGTTTACAATAAGCCAGGCAAGAATGATTTATGACTAAGCATTCAGGGCAATGACTTTAACAATAATTAGTAAACGGATATAGTTAAAAATGATTGAGAGTCCAGAATTCGGAGACAAGTATCGTCTTATTTGGCGGAAACCAGGACACAGAAAAGTCGCAGATGTTTATAACTACGCAATTGATGAGACGGGATACAGAGTCATACCTGTCATTCTTGATGATGATTTGATGAAAAGAATAGACACGCGCTTTCTGGTTTCAATATGGGAGAAAACCGGCCCCAAAATTTATGTCAGTAGCACCTACATAAGTTTCCCCCGTGAAGTCGAAGAAATTGGCATATGGCATGAGGTCGGTCATATACATTATGAACACCATTGGAAAAATGAATTTTATGACCAGAATCACAACATAACTGCGCGGATGTTGGCTATTGAAAATGGGAGTGTGTTATCGATTGAGGAACAGGCCGACAGTTTTGCAGTAGCAAAATCGGACAAAGAGGCAGTGATTGGTTTTCTGGAGTTACTTCTTTGTACTCGTCCAACTGAGAGAAGGTTGTCATTTAATGAGATTGGGAAAAAAGAACTCCAAATGAGAATAGAAACTATTCGAGCATTATAAACAGCGGAAGACCTCAAAGCAGTCGTCAAGAAATCAGGTGGAAAAACTGGATCAACCCTGCCAAGAGGATCTCCAAGCCCCATGAACGCACCGACACGCGACTCAAGAACTATCCATATCGAAGCAAACCGATCGAGTCACCCGGAGAAATCTGTTAGGTACTTACGCCTGTCTGCGCGCAGACAAACATAGGCTAACACTGCCTGCGCTTATTATTCATTTGACATGTATGGCCGATAATTTTATAGTTCACGTATAGTGTTGTCAAAAAAGGAGAAAATGCGAGTTTACATCGGTTTTGATGATACGGATATTCTGGGATCGGATATGGGGACCGGAAAGCTAGCCCGCAGATATGAACAGTCCATCCCTGCAGAATGTAAAATGTGGGGTGTTGTCCGCCAGCAGCTCCTTGTGGACCCGGGTATACCTTATACATCCCATAATAGTTCGGCTTGTGTTGTTATAGAATGTCCTGACGTGTCTTTTGTCAAAGAGTTGAAAAGATCGGCGATCACTCATCTGGAAACGGTGTCTGCACCGGGAAGTGATCCCGGTATTTGTCTGGTTGGCGAAGGTCATCCGGCCCTGCCTGCGCTTACGTCCTTCGGACTCTTGTGCACGGCCAAAATCGTCTCCCAGCACAACGCCAGGCAGGCGGCGGGTTCAGCCCATCTGTCGGGACACGGCGGCACAAACGACGGAATAATTGGAGCCGCCGCAGCAGTTGGCCTTACGGCAGCGGGCTGGAACGGCCGCTTTATTGAATATTCGAAATTAAGAGATATTCCCAATCAGGTAAGGGTTAATCAACTCATGCAAAAGGGTATCCGGGTGGTTTCTCTGGATCGGGACGCCTGTTGTCCGTGTCCGGAAGATATGGTGGATACAAAAGGTTGGCTCAGACCCAGGCTTTGGGGGCATGCCGTTGTGCTTCCCGTAAAACCAACAGACGCTGGCCGCTGGGAAAGTCTGGGTGAAAAAAGAAATCCGAACAAACAAAAAAATTAGGGAGGTGTATTTTATGTCAGGGAAAATATTTTACCGTGAACGGCATAAAGTTGGCGTCAAAGAAAAGAAACCACGCTTCAAGCTGGTGGCGGTTGCTGATTTGAATATCACCTTTTATGCCGACCATCTGAGAAAAAAAGAACTTGAAGAAATTGCCGTTTCCGTGGGCGCAGATCTGATTCTGATCAAAGCACCCAAAGACGGCAAGGTTAAGGAAGATGAGATTGAGGTAAAGGAATAGAAATTATGGCGCTGTATAGAGAACGCGACGGTCGAAGGCTGCATGTAAAAAGCCGGCTTATGGGAGAGAGCCTGGTGGGCAAAACATTTATGGAAAACCTTCAGGTTGCACCCCAGCAACGGCTTTTTCCAGATGTCAATGTCGTTAAGATCGGAGGTCAATCCATCTGCGATCGAGGCGTCAAGGCACTGCCGGCAATTTTAAAAGAAGTCGTCTCTAACAAGAAAAAGCACAAGATCATTCTAACGACGGGCGGCGGCACGCGAAGCCGGCATATATACTCCATAGGCCTGGAGTTGGGTATGCCGACCGGCATCATCGCCAAATTCGGCAGTTCCGTCTCCGAACAAAACGCGCTGCTTGTTGCGACACTCCTTGCCCCCTGGGGCGGTATTAAGATCGGTCATGATGAAGTCACAAAGTTATCCAACTACTTTGCGCAGGATTGTATTCCCGTCATGCACGGTATGCCGCCTTACGATTACTTTGCCCTGCCGGTGCCTAAGTCACGCATTCCTATTCACCGGACCGATGTGGGCACACTGGTCATCGCTGATCTGATCGGCGCCCGCAGCTGCATTTTTGTCAAGGACGAGCGGGGACTTTATACGGATGATCCCAAAAAAAACTCGAAAGCGTCGTTCATCCCTGAGATCAGCGTTAATGATCTTCTAAAAAGGAATCTGGATGATCTAATCATTGAACGGCCCTGTCTGGAAATCCTGCAAAACAGCGAGGTTCTTAATAAGATTCAAATCATCAACGGTCTGGAAAAGGGGAATCTTACAAAAGCTCTCAATGGGAAACCAGTTGGCACAGTTATTTATAGGTCATAGGGATAAGGGAAGCCACATGGTCATTATCCTTGATCATTGATGATAAAAAGCCAGGTCACAATATCAAATTCACAAAGCGCAGGTAAGGCCGCAAGGCTGGAGTTCCGCCTCCCTCGGAGATAATCTGTAACACTCGCCCGGAATCAGCAACTTGAGCGCCGCCCAAGTGCGTTACCGGCGTGTTGAGGAAAACCGCAGACCAAAGCGGTGTGGATGGCCCCATAAGAGCGACTGAGTGTGGCTTTCCCAAGCTGTTGATTGTTTCCTCAAAGGTAGAGTTGAGCAGCGTGGTCGCTGTAATGATGGCGACATCACAGAATTTTAAAGCATCCTTTTGTTCCGTATCGCCCAATATCTCCATCCGTGCGGGATTCCTTTCTATGATGGTCAATTCTGCGCCGGTAGCCCGGATGCGGGCAACCAGCGGAGCAAAAAGGCCAACCATGACGACCTTTGTTCCCTTCTGCAAATCGAGATAACTGGTTGCTTCACGGTCATCTATGTTGTCCGGCGGTGGTGAAATCAGGGCATTGGCAGTAGCCAGTCCCAGAGAGATTTCCAGAGGATTTTTCCCGATAACAAGATATTGTAACAGTTTCGCCGCACTGGAACCGGCAAAACTTCCGGCGGCAGACAGAACTGTACAGCCATGAGGCAGCATATCAAGTAAAACGGCGGCAATTCCAGTGGCGTCATTATCCAGCCGCACACAGCTGTAACCAAGGCCTATCCGCAGATCAATAACTTTCCTGTTTTTTGCCAACGGTGTAATATGTTCATAGAGCTCTGCGAGGATTGCTCCTGTTTTTAACATTTAAATCTCCTTAGTGACTTCCCCACTCTGGAGGGAGCAAATGAATGGCGAGTTTGCCCTAATAAAAATCATCACCGGCTCTCTTCTATACCTACCACACTGATTTGTTTAGCCTGATGATCATGAGCCAGAAGCAAATACATCGCGGGCACAACAAACATAGTGAATAGAGTACCAATGGAAATACCGGTGGTGATCACCAGACCCATATTGTAGCGCCCCGCGGCGCCAGCGCCGGATGCAAACACCAGGGGCAGAACGCCCAGCACCATCGCCGCAGTTGTCATGAGGATTGGTCGCAGGCGAACGGCAGCGGCCTGCTCGATGGCTTCGCGTTTGCTTTTGCCCTCACGCTGCAAGTCATTGGCGAACTGCACGATAAGGATGCCATGCTTACTGATAAGGCCAATTAGTGTTATCAGGCCCACCTCAGTATAGATATTCAAGCTGGCATCACCAATGCCGAGACTGATGAAGATCAGCGCTCCGCAAATGGACATGGGCACGCTGATAAGTACGATGATCGGGTCACGGAAACTTTCGAACAATGCGGCCAGAACAAGAAATATGATAATCAGCGCAAAAGCGAATGTCATGAGCAGTGAGCTGGACTCCTGCATGTACTGCCGCGACTCCCCCCCGTAATCGACACTGTAACCTGCGGGCAGAACCTGCCGGGCAATTTTTTTGAGTTCATCAAGCGCTTGTCCCAGAGTAACACCGGGCGTCAGGACTGCGGATATGGTGGAGGAATTGAGCTGCTGAAAGTGATTAATGGACTCGGGCACAACAGTTGTTTTCAGGGTCGCAATGGTGGAAACGGCAATGGATTGACCCCCGGCGGTATTAATGTGGTAATTATTCAACTGATCGGCGTTAAGCCGTTCACTTTGTTTGACCTGGGGAATCACTTTGTAGGAACGGCCGGACATACTGAAGTAGTTGACATATCCCCCGCCCAGCATGGAAGCCAGAGAACTGCCGACATCCTGCATCGTCAACCCCATCTGCGCCATTTTGTCCCGGTCGAACTCCACAACGGTCTGAGGTTTATCTATTTTGAGATCAGTATCCACGTATATGAACATACCGCTGCCACGCGCCTTGGAAAGAAATATTTGGGAGACATCATTGAGTCGGGCGAACGATTCCGTAGTACCGATGACAAATTGTACGGGCAATCCGTGACCCGTACCGGGCAAAGGTGGGGGCTGGAATACCACCGCATTAGCCCCGGCTATCGAGCCCAGCCTGTCTTGAATCTCCGGCTGCAGCACCTTGGTTGTGCGTTTTCGTTCGTCCCAGGGTTTGAGAACCAGACCGGCAAATCCCGAATTGAGACCACTCCATCCCTCGACTTGGAAAAGATGATCTATTTCCGGTATCGGCGCCAGTGTTTTGGCTAACTGCAGCGAATAAAGCTGAGTCTGCGCCAGGGTTGCATCGGGGGCCGCCGTCAACATGGCCATCATAAAACCCTGATCATCCTGGGGTGCCAATTCGCTCTTCGAGCTGGTGAAAAGAAAGTAATTGCTGCCCAGAATAATCACAGCAAATACAACTACTACGGGCAGGGAGTTGAGGCCCCACCGCAGAACTCCTGAATAACCGTTCCGCAGGCGGTTAAATTGGCGGTCGATGAACTCGGTAAAACGATGCCGCTCGTTCGGATTAGGTTCCTTAAGAAAGCGTGAGCACATCATTGGTGAAAGAGTCAAGGCGATGACAGCGGAGACGAGTACGGAACCGGCCAGGGTATAGGCAAACTCGGTAAAGAGCGCACCCGTGAGACCACCCATGAAACCGATGGGGACATATACGGCAATCAGCACAACCGTCATGGCGACAACAGGTCCACTAAGCTCTCGGGCACCGCGCAGGCACGCCTGCAGAAGAGGTACCCCTTCCTCCATATGGCGGTGCACATTTTCCACTACAATGATAGCATCATCTACCACCAGACCGATGGCAAGCACCAGAGCAAGCAGGGTCATCAGATTGATGGTATAACCTAGCGCCATCATAATGAAGAATGCCCCGACCAGTGACAGAGGGATGGCCACAGTGGGGATGATCACCGAGCGTACCGATCCCAAGGAAAGAAAAATAACCAGGGTTACAATGAGCAACGCCTCGACCAGAGTAATAACAACTTCCTTAATGGAGCTGTCAACGTAATCAGTGGCATCATAGACGATGCGACCTTCCAGCCCCTGAGGCAGACTCTGTTTGATTGAGGGAAAAACAGCTACAACAGCGTCGGCAACAGTAAGCAGATTAGCATTGGGCGCAACCTTGATGCTCATGAACACGGCCGCCTTGCCGTCAAAGCGTACCGACGAGTCGTAGTTTTCCGCACCGAGAATCACATTGGCAACATCTCCAATACGGACGATTGCCCCGCCTGAAGATTTGATTACCAGCTTACGAAACTCATCTACTGAGTGCAGACCGGTGGCCGCGGTGAGATCCACTGTTACCATCTGTCCCTGAGTACGTCCCAAAGCAGAAATAAAATTATTGGCCGCCAGCGCATTGCTCACTTCGGCAGCTGTGACACTGTAGGCAGCCATCTTTTCCGGATCAAGCCACGCCCGCAGAGCAAATTCCTGTTTGCCCAGAATCTCGGCGGTTTGAACCCCTTCCACGGCCTGCAGTTTAGGCTGGACAACCCGAATTAAATAGTCGGTTATATTATTTGTGGGCAGAACTTCGCTGTAAAAGCCGATAATCAGGGCACCAATGTCCTCGCCGGTGGAAATAGTTATTACCGGCTGCTGCGATCCTTTAGGCAATTGATTAAGAACCGCGTTGACCTTGGTGTTAATCTCAGTAAGGGCTTTGTTGGCATCATAGTTAAGCCGCATGTTGGCGGTGATCGTACTCACGCTTGACGAACTCGATGAGGTGAGGTAGCCGATGCCGTTAGCCTGGGCAATGGAGTTTTCCAGCGGCGTGGTAATAAAACCGGATACCAATTCGGGGTCGGCGCCGGTATAGACTGTTGTCACAGTCACGACCGCATTCTGGGTTTCCGGATATTCCCGGACAGGGAGAAGATTCATGGAGCGCAGGCCCAGCACCAGAATCAGCAGGCTGACTACAGTAGCCAGAACGGGACGGCGGATGAAAATGTCGGTAAAATTCATGTTTCTTGCTTCTCCATTTATTTTTCTGCCGGCACAGGATTGGGATCATTTGCGGGCTGCACCTGATTATTGACGATTATTTGACTGCCGCTCCGCAGCTTGAGCTGTCCGCTGGTAACTATAAGGTCACCTTCCTTGATGCCTTTAGTGATCGCTACCTGATCACCACGCGCCGGTCCCAAAGTGACAAAGGTTTGCCGGACAAACTGCGACGGCTTACCGTCTTTAGCTGCGCCTTTTGCCTCCACGATGTAAACAGTCTCACCGTAAGGATTAAATGTCACTGCCGTCCGGGGAATTGTCAGATAGCGTTTGGTTGCGCCTGCCCGTACCTTGATTGTCGCATACATACCCGGCAACAATTCGTGACGCGAATTGGCAACGATTGCCTCAATCTGGACATTACGCGTTTGCGGATCAACTTTCGGACTTATGGCGGATATTTTACCTTTAAATTTTTTATCGGGATATGTGTCGGTGACGACGGCAACCTCCTGGCCAGCCAATAGACGGGAGAGCTCCTGCTGCGGCAGGTAGAAGTCAATGTAAATTGAATCCAGCGCCTGCAGAGTAACGATCTTGTCTCCCTGGTTCAAGTACTGCCCCGAATTCACGGAGCTTATACCGAGGCGACCGGCAAAGGGCACCCGAATTGTTTTTTTGTTAACCTGGGCCTGCTGCTGGGTAACCTGAGCCTTCTTGCCCTTAAGATCGGCGGCATCAACATCAAGCGATGCCTTGCTTACGGCCTGGGCGAGAAATTGTTTTTTATTGCGCTCATAAACACTCTCAGCGAGCTCTGCCGCCGCGGAGAGCACTTTTAACTGGGCGATGTCGGCATCGGCGTTGACTTGCACTAAGAGCTGTCCTGACTTCACATTGTCTCCGGATTTAAAATGGACACTCTGCACAACACCGGCAGTCTCGCTGGCCACATCGACTCCACGCACTGCCCGCAAGGTTCCTACAGCCTGAATCTGATCCTGCCATTCTTCACTTGCGGCCTTGACAGCCGACACTTGAACTGCCGGTTCCGACCCAGCAGACATGTACTTTTTCATCATGTATGTCTGGAATCCCTGATATCCGAAAATACCGCCGAAAATACCGCCGACAATAATCAGCATTATTATCATTCGTTTAGTCATTATTCATTCGTCTCCTCTTGGAATAACATCAACTAGTCCTTAGGCGATTAATCCCGCGCCTTGTCCGAGGTGGTTGATCCGGACACCGCCTTTCGGTTCCACCAGCCACCGCCTAAGGCCTGGAAAAGAGCCGCAGTATCCGCATAGCGCTGCGCCTGGGCCGTAATCACGTTAATTTGTGTTTTCTGATAATCCCGCCTGGCAATCACCAGTGCCAGATAACTCACCGCGCCCAGTTCATATTGCTTTTCAATTAAATCCAGATTTGCTTTAGCGGCAGTCTGAGCTTCCGTCTGCGCCTTTAATGTCCGGGCATCTGTTTCCAGGGCGCGCAAAACGTCCGCCACATCCTGAAAAGCCTTCAGCACAGTCTGCCGGTATTGGGCCGTTGCCTGATCATAGGCGGCAATAGCGCTCTTGCGCTTGGCGGCAAGTTCCCCGCCACGAAAGAGCGGTTGTAAAAGACCGGCACCCAGATTCCAGGCAACACTTTGCCCGTTGAACAGCAGGTCTGTAGTTATTGCCTGAAAACCATAACCGGCGGAAAGCGTGATCTGCGGGTAAAGATTTGCCGTAGCTACGCCGACTGCTGCACATGCCTGGTGCAATAGTGCTTCCGAGGCACGAATGTCGGGACGCTGACGCGCCAAAAGCGAGGGCAGACTTACCGGCAGCGATTCCGGCAAATGCAGTGAAGCGAGATTGAATTCCGGCAGTTTTCCCTCGCCGGGGAACTGTCCAATCAGCACCGCAAGGGCATTACGGGTAGCATTGAGTTGCTTTTCAAGGGGAGGCAATGTTGCACCTGTCATCGCCAGTTCTGTCTCCTGCGACAGCACAGCCGCCAGAGATACCGCACCCAGTTCCAATTGTTTTTTCAGCACGTCAAGTTGTTTCTGCTGCGCAGCAATAATGTCCCTAGTTGAGCTAATCTGCGCCCGTAACGATGCTTCCGAAATAGCCGTCGTTACGATATTGGCGGTAAGGGTCAAATAGGTCGCTTCATATATATAGCGCTGGTAATCGACCTGTGCCTGATACGCTTCGATCTGGCGGCGTCCGCCGCCGAAAAGATCAAGTGTGTAGGAAACACTGACGGAAGCGTTATAAAGATTAAAAGTGTTACTTGGTCCTGTGTTCACATTGCCGGAGGTTTGC
>CAZYIE010000027.1:23646-33700 GCA_964646755.1 uncultured Smithella sp. | reverse complement strand
GGCGTGTCGCCTGCAGACCGGCATTTACCGCCGGATACATGGTCGATCCTGTCGTCGCGCGCAGGTCTTCTTGGGCCTTGCGGAGTGCGGCTTGGGCGGCAATCAAGGTCGGACTGTCCGCAATGCCTTTTTTGATCATCAAGTCCAGTTCCGGCGAGCGAAATAGTGCCCACCACTCACCGGGCAGTTCTTCGGCAAAAGCGAAATGCTGCGCTGCTCCGCCGGCTTTCGGGACACTGGCCGTCTGTATTGGCAAAGGCACTGCCGTGTAATGTCCGGGCGGAGCAAGCTCCGGTGAACGAAAATCCGGTCCGACGGCACAATTGCACAAAAGGACTAAGGATATTATAATAAAGACTATGCGTGGGGAAAATGACTTCATGACTTTGATCTCTTTTTCAATGTTGTTTTCCTCTTGGCCAAAAGGCGCGGCGCAAGACCCAATTAAAATGACCCTGATTGCGTTGTTCTTTGGTGACAATCATCAAGCGGAAAAGATTCGCCCTTCCGTCTTTAGCGGCTGTTGAAATAGGTATTATGTCCCCCGAAAAATGCATGACAGTATTCCCTTATCCACTATCCCGTTTCCCAAGAACATTTACTGTTTTGAATGCTCGGTTTCTAAGAACGTCAAATGAACGAAATGCCAGACGCGTTTTGGTAACTGAAATCCGCATTCCATTCGGGAGCCGGTTCTCGATCTCAGCAGGTGTAATATCACAAAGGGGGCCGAGCACTGCACCTGTTAGATGGATTTCGTCTCCCAGATCATAGAAATACAGGTCTTTATCCTTATAGAATTCCGATTGCCGCAAGAGCACTCTTACTTCATCTTCATATTTCCATTGGACATATTTTGTCATCCATATTGCCTCAATCTGCTCTCTATCAAAGTCGTTTTTCCGCTTGCGAACCATTTCAATATCAAGAATGTATCTTTTTCTCCTGTAGTTTATTGGGTGTACAACGTGGTTTGTAATTTCAAACTCAAGAGCAATTCCTTTGTGCCGGTTCGCATAGTGACTCCATAGAAGAGGGCATTTCCAGCTTTTGCTAAAGCAAAGTAACCCGATACGTTCAGCCATATCGTGTTTGAAAGCTTTGAACTCTTCACGGCATAGTTTGTCTGATAAATCTATAGCGTGAAGTTCATACGGATCGTTCAGATCATCGAATTTTGATACCTTTATTCTTTG
This sequence comes from uncultured Smithella sp., assembly GCA_964646755.1. Taxonomy (GTDB): domain Bacteria; phylum Desulfobacterota; class Syntrophia; order Syntrophales; family Smithellaceae; genus MVRV01. Next base: position 32,504 of record CAZYIE010000027.1, on the reverse strand, counting down.
ATCCCCGATAACGTCTAGGGCGTAATGGTCAGATATGAAATGGAATAGTCTCATATAAGTTATCCGATATGCCTAACAATTAACATACGAACTTCGCTTTTTCCGATAATTTAGATATCGTCATAGCACATGTCATTTTGGAATTGGCGTGAGGATTGCCATTCATAATCAGTTTTAGAGTCCCCACTGACTCATCGGCATTTCCCCTCGCCTTTAGCTAATTCTAACATTTCGCAATCTCCCAAAGCACATGCTTTCTGCAAATCTCGGCAACCAAGCTTGTTGTTGCCCAGCAATAAATAAGCACCCCCCCGAGAGACGTAGGTTCTGGCATCATCCGGGTCTAGACGGATGGCCTCGTTATAGTCCCCGATAGCAAGTTGATTCTGACCGAGCATAAGGTAAGCAAACCCCCGGTTATAGTAGTCAGTAGCATATTTCGGATTCAGGCGGATGGCTTTGTTGAAGTCCTCAATGGCAAGCTGATATTGGCCAAGGTCACTGCAAGAAATCCCCCTGTTGCTGTAGGCCTCGACATAATCCGGCTGCAGACGGATGGCCTTTGTATAGTCTTCAATGGCAAGCTGATACTGGTCAAGTTTATAGTAAGTATTCCCACGGTTGTAGTAGGCCGTGGCATCATCCGGTTCTAGATGGATGGCCTTTGTATAGTCCTCAATTGCACGCTGATACTGATCAAGTTTATAGTAAGCATTCCCCCTGTTGCTGTAGGCCTTGGCATAATCCGGTTCCAGACGGATGGCTTCGTTATAGTCCTGAATTGCACGCTGATACTGATCAAGTTTATAATAAGCATTACCCCGGTTGCTGTAGGCCTCGACATAATCATGTTTCAGACGGATGGCTTCGTTACAGTTCTCGATGGCACGTTTATACTGATCAAGTTCATAGTAAGTATTCCCACGGTTGTAGTAGGCCGTGGCAAAATCCGGTTCTAGATGGATGGCCTTTGTATAGTCCTCAATGGCACGCTGATACTGGCCAAGTTCAGTATAAGCACCACCGCGGTTGTTGTATGCAATGGCATAATCTGGTTGCAGTTTAATAGCCTTGTTCAAATATTCAATAGCCTTCTTAGGATCGATATATTTTCCGTCATCCAATAATGATAATGCTTTAGATAACCAATCCACTGCCGTCAGTCCCTGTGAGGCCTGTTGGAATTTCTTTTTTAACTTCTTAGTGCTTTGTTTTGCTATCGTCAGTTTTCTGTTTTCCTCTTCAAGCTGGGCAACCTTCTGGAGGAGTTCCTTTTCTCTTTTCTGGGTATCCTTGAGCTGTGTCAGGTGCATTCTGTCTTGCAGTTGTTTTTTCACCCTTTCTTCCAAAACCGAGGTATCCACAACAACATTGACAACAATCTCAATGCCGAAGGCATCTTTTGTTGCGAAATTATCTTGAGAAATAACCTCCGCCTTGAGAACACCGGCGGTTAAAGCGAGAATTTCATCCTTCTCCACTTTGGAGTTTTGGACAACGGTAAGGCTTTCAATATATGTTCCCGCCTTTTCCAGGGCTTCTCTTTTGGCCAATGCTATACCGGAAATCCGGGCATCATCAGGGGACTGACCGCCCCCGAATGCCTGCTTTACTGTGTGCTTGACCGTTATAATTTCGCCAAATGAAGATGCCGGAAGTAAAGAGATAAAAAGTAAAAAAATAACAATGAACATGCCACGTAAGAAAATTGTTTTCATCAACGTGTTTTACTCCTCACCGGATAGAAGTTTGTTAGCCCAATCAGTCCGTATAAGCAGAGACATAATCCCCCTGATTACAATATGATCTTTTCAATTTGCTCGACATTATTAAAATGTTTATCCCGGGTCAAAAGGGTGCCGCCATCAGCCATGCAACAAGCGGCAATCCAAACATCATTAATGGGAATTTTACAGCCTTTTTTCTCTAAATATTCATAGATAAGCGCATATTTACGGGAGACATTTTCATCAACGGCGATTATCTCCACATGAAAAAGATTGATAAATTGCTCAATCTTCTCTTCGTTTAATTTTTTCCGCGAACTTTTTCCAAAACCGTAATAAAGTTCACCCAAAACGACTGCCGGAAAACAAATCTCGTGAGCTTTGCGGGAAATAATATCAACGGCTTCCGGCTCCCCTTCCGCATAGTCAGAATATGCATTTGTATCCAGAATGATTCTCATTTCCAATCGCCTTCCTGGATAGTTTCAAATACATCTGTAGCGCGCCGCAGCTCTTCGGCTTCTTTGGTGGAAAGCCATCCCGCAAAATCACGCAATGCACTTTCTCTGTTTCTGACCAAGCCCAGCTTTTCATCAATTGCCTCAATGACAAAGGCCGTCTTTGTTTTTCTCTCTTTCATTGCCGCTTTTTCTATCATATTTTCCTTTTGTCGGGGTATTCGTAAACTCATTGGCATTATTAATTACCTCCGCGTATCTCATTTGGCTGAATTGTATCTCCTAATTATTTGTTTGACAAGATAAATTTGACATACTGGTCACAGAAACATCATCCTTAACCCTTGCCACAATAATTCCGGTATAATTTTTATTTTGCCTGAGATAATCAATCAGGGGCTTTGCGGAAACAACAACGCCGTTTGCTTTACTGGAGGCATGCAGAAGATGTAATTTCTTTTGCCGCCACAGGGCAAACCCAACATGCGCAACGTCCAATCCTTCCGTAAGCGAGGCAAAGGCGATAATATCGCCTGTTTTTATATTCTCCTGCGCTAAACTGCATTCGGCTCTCGGCAAAACATATATCTTACGGCGCGATATTATTTTCTCTATTTTACGAATTTCCTGAAAGGCGTTTTCATCTTGCAGGGCCGGATAAGAATTACGATTAGTGGTCATAAAATTTATAACTTTGTATTGCTGTTTAGCACCGATTTGGCGTGATATGTCCTTGACGATTCCCTTCTTTTTATTGTCGTGAAGCCAGTCGGTAAAGTAATGCAGGCGCGAATAGTAACAATCAATTAAACCCTTCCGATAGCGAATAAATTGCAGTTGCTCCCGGAAACGCTTCAGCGATAAATCATTAGCAAGGACACATCTTGTCAGTGCCAGCACTGTTTCTACAAAAGTAAAACAATCAAATTGAGCAAAGTTAACGATTAATTTTTCTTTACCTCCTGCCTCCAGGGTTGCCGGGATATAAGGAACCCCCAGGAAGTAATTACCAATTGTGCCTACAAGATCACCAGGCGGCAGAGTACTGCCGCTGAACTGTTGCCGAAAATCAGACAGATTAAACTGAGAGTTCCTTGTTTGTGTCATGCTACTTTTGGTTACCGTACCATTTCCAGGCACCGTTTTCTTTAATAATCATTGAACCGGCAGCAAGAGGCGCAGCTATGGATCCCATGTCAGCCGAACCATCAATATGGATAATATTGGGATTGTTCTTGTCGGCTTCGAATTTTGTTAGTTTGAGCACATAGCTTGTTACAAAGCTGACCGTCTTATTTAAAACGCTCAAAAATGCATCCCGGTTGTAACCGTCCTGTTTAAAATTAACCGCGTAATGCGGGCTGATTTTCTTCATATCGTAAGTTAAAATATCTTTCTTGAACTGATCAAAGAAGGCCTGAACTTCTTCAGGCGTTTTAATGCCTGGAGCTTTATAAGAACCAACATCTTCCAAATGTCCACCTACCTTTGTTTTCAAAACAAAACTGACGACATCATTCGAATACAAATCAGGAAAATCGGTATGAATGAAATGCCCTGCTCCGGCATAGATTTTAACCAGAGGCGGATTGCCGGCCTTTTTCAAATCGTCATAAAACGGCTTGATTAGTTCCCATTTTAAATTTGTCTTGCCGCTAAGAGGTGTGGGCATAAAGGGGTCATTATCGCCAAAAGTAAGAAAAATTGGCGCCTTGATATTCTTGGTTCTCTTGGCGATACTATTGGGATCTTCTTTGCGTACTTCCACTCCCAGGGAAAAAATATCCCGCGCATCTTCTGCAATATAATTGAAATATTCACGCTTATTAGCGGAAATTAACGCAACTCTTACCTCCGTAAAATACCTCGCATATTCGGTATTATTGACGAAGAATCCGATTTTGGCCTGCTCAATCTCTCCTGTTTTCGGATTTTTTTGTTTGAAATAAGCAAAATTTCTCCAGTATTCTTCATTCAGCGCCAAGCCTTGTTTCAGGCGGCCACCCCAGGCAACTTCCCAGACTTTTATATCTTTTTGGGAATCATCAAATATGGGTATTTCTTTATCGCCGGTTTTCATTGCCGTGGGATATTCTTCCGATACTGGGTATGCTTCCAATATTATTTTTTCTACTGCAGCCGGATAAGTCAGAGCGTAACCCAGCACCCATTGGCCGCCCAACGAATGGCCTAAATAAGCAGCTTCCTTAACTCCCAACTGCTTCACTATAATGTCGTATATAACTTCCCGCGTATCCTGCAGGCTGCGGGACAAAGGCTTATCCAGATTGCCGGGAATGGATTTGCCAAAGTGGGGCAAATCGGGAACAATGACGCGTAAACCATTTTCCAGGGCGACTTTCATCACATAGCCGAAATACGCACCGAAACCTCCCTTGCCGTGAATGAGCACAAGAACCTTCGGATTGGCCTCGGCACCATAATACTCATCCATATAGGCGATTTCCCATACAATGCCTTTGGAGTCTTTCGCTTTAGCGTATTTAACAGCAAAAGGATAAGTCACCTGATCACGCCAGAAACTTTTTTCCGGCGAACCCTTCTCGACCCTTACGGGATTGATTGTAAATGATTTAACCTGCGGCGCGCCGGCACAACCAGCCAGCGCTAAGGCAACAAAAAATGTCCCGATTACAATCCAAATACGCGAATTACATAGATTCATACAACATATCCTCCCCGTTGTTATTGACTGACATTCTTATCGACAAAGCATATTGAGGAAATCTTTGAAAATTTTTTCGACGCTGGAACGCTTTTTTCCTACCAGCACTTCCCTTTCCTCCAGACTAAGATTGAAATCCAGTTCTTTGAGTAAACGTACCTGCGCCTGGATAAGACGTCCGGACTCCACTTCCATATTATATAGAGTTCGCAGAAAAGGGGTATCCAGTTTCCATTGGGCCGGAAACAAGGGAATAAATCTTATTTCCGACATAAAAGCATGGCTCAAAGCAAGATATTCGAAAAAGTTAATATCCGGGACAATTGAGCCATAAAGGTATTTACCAATTTCTGTTTTTTGCCAAAACATCATTTCAAATTGAGCCATTTGCGCATAAATGGATATCTCCATGCTCCAGGATGTCGCCCGGTAAAGCAGTGTTGCCAGCTCAATTTCACGATAATACTGATTATGCAAGAAGCTGTATGCCGTCCAATCCAATTGATGAAATTCTACTTTGGAAAGAATCATGCTGTTGGCCTTCTTTACAGCCAGGACAAACAGGCTGATTCTTGTTTGTGCGTCGCTCTCCAAGCCGTGTTGTGAAAAATAAGCGGCGGTTTTCTTTCTCCAGTCGCTGTCAGGATTAATAGACATTTGCTTTCTGCCTCTTCGGTTTAATAGATGGAATCGCACGGGTATGGTCGCCGCTGCAGGGGAAAAGCAATTCCCGCGAATGCTGATTATCTGTGGCAATCCAGACAGATTTGTCTCCCTTCCATTTCTTGTTTTCGACCTGCTGCATAAAATCAACTATAATCCGGCAGGTTATTTCCGGTATTTCTACCGTGAAGGCATGGCAAACATGCTGCATCAGCACCAGACGCGAGCTCTTAATGTTAGATCTTAACAACTCGTGACACCAGCGCGGCGTAAGATAGTCATATTCACCGTTCATAATCATTGCCGGGCATTTTATTTTTTTCAATTCCGGAGTAAAACCACGGAAGTTAATGATAGATTCAATTAAATTCTGGATGGCATAGAGGTCATTGTAAGAAAAACTTTTTCTTTTCGAAATTGCCAGCATGTCCTCATTATCCCGCATCCAGGAGGAACTGAAGTTGACGGCATTGAATAAGTCCACCAGATACTCGAAACCAACCTGAATCATACCGGTATATAAATTCAATCCTTTCTGGAAGAGCTGCTGATCGGTTTCACTGAAGGTGCTGATGGGAATGATCCCTTTTACTCTCTCGGGATAGTTAATGGCCATTTTTAAAGAAATGACTCCACCAAAAGAGATTCCCATAACATACGACTGCTTAATTTGTAAATGATCCAGAAGTGCAACTAATATTTTAGGGTTTTCGTTAAAGTCAACAAAGAGCACCGGCTTGGAAGATGATCCCTGCCCTAACAAATCATATGTGAGAACCTGATAACCGGCATTATTAAAAAGACGGATGTGCTTGGTCCAGTGCTGAGCCCCTTGGATCAAACCATTGATAATTGTAATGACCGGTCTGCCGGGAACTCCATTAATTTCATAATGTATTTCGTTATGACCGTACTTAAAAAAAGCCACAAAGCCCTCCCTGCAAAAGTGAGGTTTCAGTTAAATCCTTTATCTTCCTTTACAGATAACCGAAACATCTTTTAATATCAATTAAAAGATAGCATTCAAACTGGCCCCGATTTATACGCGCAAATATATACTGATTTTTTTCAAAGTAGATTTGTCTTTTATTTAGGGAAAAAGAATAATGAAGCTGCCAAACATATAATAAAAGGCAGGCAGCTTCATTGTTTATTAGCCTTGAAGAGCGTTTATTTTTTTGGTCAGCCGGGAAATTTTACGCGAGGCATTATTCTTATGAATCACACCTTTAACTGCGGCTTTGTCGATCGCCGGAATAGCTGTTTTGAGGGCGCTTAAGGATGCTTCTTTATCTTTAGCCCCTACAGCGCTCAGTACTGATTTAATTTTTGTTTTGATCGCGGACTTGTCGGCGACATTACGCTCGCGGCGCTTTACGCTTTGACGATCCCGTTTTTCTGCTGATTTATGCGTTGCCAAAAGATTCCTCCTAAGTTTTATTGATAAGGCGGCTTTGTTTAGCCCAATTAAGAGGAGCTGTCAAGTGCAATTTACAGGTAAATTATCTGCATTAATTGATATTTTCCTGCTAGTTCCATCATATTGCTCCAACCATATGTTAATTGCAGATAATCAGTTGGAGTTATTTTTGCAGTGCGACCAGAACATCCGTTGTTTTTTTGAGACGCAAGGCCAATGTTTTGAGAATCAACTGAAAATTACCGGACAATTTATTGAATTCCTGATCAAAAAATTCACGGTCAATAATTCCGATAGTTGTATTGCCTACAGCCATAGCCGTGGCCGATCGTGCAACCTTAGCAATATAGGCCACTTCCCCGAATATTTCCCCTTCCTTAAAAGTTGCAATCACTATTTTATTGTTATTCACCGTCCGCGAAATTTCCACAACCCCATCTTCCACGATATAAAGCCAATCACCGTGCGTTCCCTCTTTAAAAATTTCCTGTCCATCAGTATATTTTTCGTATGCTGCAATCTGGAACATTAGATACTCCTTTTCAGCAAAAGATATTTAATTTTCTTGTACTCTAACACATACATGCAGTACGGTCAACAAAGAGGTCGTGCATGATGGAACCTCCTAAAACGGCAGAAGAACAAAGCAATAAATATTCCAAGACAGATTCAATCCGTAACTAACTGCCTTTAATTTGACATTTTCCCCTTTCCTTCTTATACTCTCCCGGAATTCAGGAGACTGAAAAGATGGAAAAAGTTAAAATTATCGAAGTCGGACCGCGGGATGGATTACAGAGCATAGATTTCTTCGTACCGACAAATCAAAAAATCCAATTCATCAAACGGCTGGCTGCTTGCGGAATTAAGGAAATTCAGATCGGTTCTTTTGTCGCCCCGCAGGCCATTCCGCAATTTCAAGATATCAAGGAAATGGTCAGGGGCGTTAATACCCTGCAAGAAGTTGTTCTTTCCGCACTTATTCCCAATATTCGCGGAGCGGAAAATGCCCTAGCCGGCGGCATCCGTAAATTTATCTTTTTCTTTTCGGTAAGCCATACACATAATTGCTGCAACGTCCGGCAGACACCACAGCAATCGATAGAAGAATTAAAGAGAATTTGCCGGGCATATCCCGGGAATGCCGGCATAACTCTACAAGTCGCGTTAGCCACAGCTTTTGGCTGTCCTTTTGAAGGCAGCATTAAAACTGATAACGTCCTCCGTGCCGTTGATAAAGCAGCTGCCTGCGGAGTGAAAGAAATCACTCTGTGTGATACAGTCGGGTTCGGCAATCCTAAAATGGTTGAAGAAAAATTCAGCGCCTGCCGGAAACGTTTTCCGGAAATTATTTTCGGGGCGCACTTTCATAACACGCGCGGACTGGCTTTAGCCAATACATTGCGGGCCTATGAAACCGGTATTCGATCCTTCGACGCGGCAGCAGGAGGACTGGGAGGTTGTCCCTATGCGCCAAAATCTTCCGGCAACGCCGCAACTGAAGAAACTGTTTTTTTGTTTGAAGAGATGGGAATTAAAACCGGTATTGATTTGAAAAAACTTCTCGGTGTTTGCCGGTTTTTACTAAAGACAATACCGCAGGCTAAAATCGCCAGCTCACTTTTTCAAGCCGGCCTGCCCGAAAAACACAATTTCGTTGCCGACAACAAAAGGGGGAAGACAAAATGATCAGTCGCAGTGAAGCAGCATTAATTGTCATTGATATTCAGGGCAATCTTTTTCAGGCCATGCAGGACAGGGAAAATCTTCTGGGCAATGCCGTAAAGGTGATCAGGGGAGCAAAAATATTTAACCTGCCGATAATTATTACAGAACAAATTCCCGAAAAATTAGGGCAAACAATACCTGCCCTCGCCCAGGAACTAAATGGTATTAAGAGCATT
>CAZYIE010000027.1:15450-23636 GCA_964646755.1 uncultured Smithella sp. | reverse complement strand
AAAGTTTCAGCTGCTGGGGAAATAATCTTTTCCGGGAAAAGCTCGAGTCATTGGGCCGCTCGAAAGTTATTCTCCTGGGCATTGAAAGCCATGTTTGCGTATACCAGACGACTATCGATTTAATGAGCAACGGTTACGGTGTCTGGGTTGTGGCTGATGCCGTATCGTCCCGCACAAAAGCAAATAGTGACATCGGACTCGCCGCCATGAAGAGTGCCGGCGCTAATCTTACCAGTACGGAAATGGTTCTTTTCGAGCTTCTGCGCTCGGCAGGTGATGCCCAATTTAAGGATATCTATAAAATCGTTAAATAAACATTAAGCCGGGGAGGTAAATATGCAAAAAGGCACGAAGACTTTTTTGATAGCAATAGGAGTTGTTGTCGGCATCTTAATCCTGCTCGTCGCCGCCATTGGGTTTAAGTTTAAGGCGGAATTAAGCAAAATGCACCCACTGGAGACAAAGGAAATTACTTCCGGCGTTTATGCCGTCAATGACGGCATCGTAAACATGTTTCTGGTGAAGGGTAAGGAAGGATTTATTGCCGTAGATGCCGGCAATGAGAAGGATAACATCCAACGGGAAATGAAGAAATTAAATATTGACCCGGAAAAAGTTACTGCTGTTTTTCTGACTCACTCCGACGTCGATCATGTGGCCGCCGTGGCAATTTTTAAAAACGCAAAGATCTATCTTCCCCGCAAAGAAGAACAAATGATTAACGGCGAAACTGCACGATTTTATGTAACCAAGAATAAAATTAACTTCAAATATACACCTATTGACGGTAATGAAATAATTAACGCCACCGACTTGGAAATCAAGGGAATAGAAACACCAGGTCATACTCCCGGATCAATGTGTTATCTGGTAAATAGCAAATTCCTCTTTACCGGTGATTCGCTCAGTTTGCAATCAGGCAAAGCCGGCTTATTCAGCAAGTTTATCAATATGGATAATGAAACCCAGTTTAAATCATTAAAAAATCTCGCCCGCGTTAAAGGCATTCAATATATTTTCACGGCACATCATGGTTTCAGTGATAATTATGAAAAAGCTTTTGCGGACATTAAATAATTTATCTGAGGTTCCACAATATAAATTTTACCCGGTTTTGCTAAGTCGATTATTTTTGCAATTAAAACTCAATCCGGAGCCAAGTTGATTTTGGTTTTCTTTCAGTCCTTTAATAAAAATCCTCAAACTGTCTTTCACTATGGTATGAATTCGATTTGCCCGCTCTGCCGGCGCACCCGTAAAGAGATAAAGTGCAATAATCCCATTGAGCAAACCCCAAATGGCATTTTGCCCCTGACGGATATTAATATCTGAGGGAAACTCTCCGGAATCAACTCCCTTTTGGATTATTTCGGCAATGATCTGAATATTATCATTCGTAATGCGCAATAGACTGTTGTTTTGCACCTCGGTAAGCGTCGTTTGATCATCTCTGATCATAAAAGCCATAAATATTCGGAACAATTCTTTTTCATGAAGGAAGAAATCAATATAAAGCCTGGCAAAGTCCAATAACAGCTCCGATGAGGATACTTCCTTTTGCAAAGAATCGCTTACCCTTTTATGGAAATCGATATTTTCAGTAATCAATATTTGAACGTATATTTCTTCCTTGCTCTCAAAATACAGATATATGGAACCTTTGCTGAGCTCGGCACTGGCGGCTATGTTGTCAACGGTTACTGATTTAAACCCTTTTTCAAAAAATAATTTTCGTGCTGCTTTTAAAATTGCATTTTTTCGATCTTCCTTTTCTTTTTTTCTTCTTTCTCCTGAGCCCAATTCTCAATATCCTCCTTGTTTAACCTGCTGTTGATACGTTTTAAGATTAATTGCGGGACTTTAAATGCTGCACAGCTTTTTCCAATCCATCCAAAGTTAGTTCAAACATCGGGAATATTTTCCGAATATTCTGGATTGTCCAGTCATGTGGCCACGCATCTTGAGACATAGGATTAAGCCAGACGGCATGCCGGAATGTTTTGGCCAGAATAGTTAGATACTCGATGCTGGGCTTGGAATTTTTCTGATTAACGTAAATCGCGCCATTGGCATTAATAAGTTCATAAGGGGCCATAGAAGCATCGCCGACAATAATCAACCGTGTTTCCGGATCGCTACGGACAAAATCTTCTACCGGCAGCGGCTTTTTGTAGCGTTCGGAATCCTGCCAGACATTCTTATAAATGGTGTTATGAAAGTAATAAATATCCAATTCTTTGAATTGAAAATTAGCATAATGAAAAAGAACCTGGACCAATTCCACATAAGGGTCCATTGACCAGCCGCCGTTATCGATAAAAAGTTTCACTTTCAGGCGGTCGGCCAACCGGCGATCAAAGACAATCTCGATTTCACCGGCATTGCGCATTGTCTGATTAATGGTTTTATCAATATTGACAATATCCCAAGGACCGGATGATTTTAAATATTTAAGCCTTTTCAGCGCTTCGCCAATTTGCGAAGCGGTAATCGGCCCTTCCTGCGAATAATCCCGATAGCGGCGCTCGAGCGCCACCTTTATTGCCGATTTGTTTTGCGATCTGCCGCCCACACGCATGCCACCGGGATGATTTCCGGAATGACCGACAGGGGAAGTACCTTTAGTTCCAATCCATTTATTGCCACCATGGTGCGCTTCCGTCTGCTCTTTTAAACGCTGCTGGAAATAATCCAATAACTCTTCCGGCGTCATTTTCTTTAATTCATCTTCCGGCAGACCGAGCGCATTGGCCATATCTTCCGGACTTTTCAACCATTCATTAAGCAGCGCTTTGGCCATTTCGGTCAGTTCAGCATCCGTGGGATCAACATCGACAAAGCCGCGAAAGGCCACTGCAAAGACCGTATCATATACATCAAAATAGCGTTCGCTTTTAACCAGTAAAGAGCGGGCGGCAATATAGAAATCTTCTAAAGACTGGATCAAACCCATACCCAGTGCTTTTTGCAGAAGCAAAAATGACTTGGGAGAAACAGGAATCCCTTTGTCGCGCAGCATAAAGAAAAAATTTACAAACATAATTATTTATCTCATTTAGAGCCGGATGATTGATGCAAAGCCATATAAAGATCATTACTCTTTTTGAAGAGCACACCCAGGTAGGGAATTTTCCCTGCTTTCAGACTCTTTAACTGGAAATCCGGGTCTGCCTGCAGGGCGCGAATCCAGTTAATCAACTCCCGGGTAGCCGGTTTTTTCTCTACTCCGCGAACGTCACGTAAACGGTAAAAAGCATCCAGACAAGCGCCGGCCATGTCACTGTTCAGGTCAGGAAAATGCACTCCGATAATCTGGCGCATCAAATCGCGGTCAGGAAAGGCGATGTGATGAAAATTGCAGCGACCCAGAAAAGGATCGGATAAATCCTTTTTCGCATTGGAAGTGATTATTATTACGGGACGGTGCCTGGCGGAAATTGTTTTATCAGTTTCCATAATATCAAACTGCATTTGATCGAGAATGTCGAGCATATCGTCCTGAAAATCAGTATCCGCTTTGTCAATTTCATCAATTAAAAGAACAACTTTCTTTTCCGCAACAAAGGCCTGACCGATTTTTCCCATCCTTAGATATTCTTCAATGTTGCTGACGTTACGGCTGGAATCGCCAAAGCGGCTGTCGTTGAGGCGGGTTAATGTATCATATTGATATAGTGCATCCACCAGCTTCATGCTGGATTTAACATTGAGGACAATCAACGGCATATGCAAACTTTCTGTGATTGCATGCGCCAGCATTGTTTTACCTGTGCCCGGTTCCCCTTTAAGCAACAGAGGCATTTCCAACGCCATAGAAATATTTACGATTTTAGCTAATTCTTCATCCAGAACGTAACGCGAAGCGCCACGGAATTTTGCAGGGTTGTGATCTGATACCATAAAAACACTCCTTAATCATTATTTTCCTGATATTATTCAGCAAATACCAGTGGCAATCTTTTTTGCCGACGCTAGTCTTATATATCTGTAAAACTTTGTCAATGACCGGAATGAAAAAAAGTATTTACGAATAGCTCTGGCCAGGCAATACTCACTTTCCGGGAAAAAGACTTGAAAAAAACATCATCGCATGCTTCTAGCAGAAATAACATAACACGACAGGAACATAGGCAGGAACTTGCTTAGCTTGATAGCGGGATCTCTACTCTCGGAAATAATCAAAACACTACTGAACTTTCACTCAGCATTTGGCAAAAAAACAGGGGTTTGGCCTTTTTTTCTGTTTGCCCTCCCCCCTTTCTATTATTGTCATTTTTGCCAAATTCCAAAGGTGAAGTGAAATAGATTCCTACCAGGAGAAATGCATCAAAAACAATTGGTTTCCAAAAATCTTTTTTCTGCTCTTCTTCTGTCAAGGGAGCCAATATTTTTTTAGCATAGCCATCTTCCAATTCCATAGTTACCAAATAATCGGCAATAACATTAAAAAAGGCACTCTCCACTTTCAAAATCTTTTTATTTTTAATAATATCCACATTGCTCGTATTTTTAGAAATGTTTGATAAAAAATGATCTTTAAACCAGGAATGGGTGGAGTGAGATAATTCATAAATTACAAAAGTGGCAATTTTTATTTTTAGATTTATCTGTTCCTCTTCTTCTAATTTCATCTTTGTAATTAAGGATTTTCTTGCGGCTCTGTAATAATCCGTAATATTTTTAACTGCTTCCTTTTTGTCCTTCATTTTTTATTACCCCAAATTTATTTGTCATAATATAATTTAATTAACGGTAACTTCTTGTCAGTTATTAATACAATGTCCCTTTGTAATGCCGAACAAATTTTCCGTACAGCGGTATTTTTTTCCCTTAACAAGCATAAATTAGAAATTATTGCTTACTCAACAATGCTTTTTACTCTTTTTCAGAAGAGTTGCATTTCCCATACCAAATGAACAAAAAAGAATCTCCGGAAACAAGATTGTCTTTGATTTGGAATTATTCCCTGATAAACGGAGAAGACAACACAACCTACTCTCTGAGCATTTTATTATCAATTAACAATCAATTATACCGTCGCTAAAATATCGGAAATACATCACGCATTTTTGTGGCCATCATTTTCTTGACTCTCATCCAATGTTTCCCTATACTCTCTTCCCGTAAAAGAAAGTTCTTATCAATGGCTATCTGCTCACTGTCGCAAGCCTCAGGCCCTGTGTTCTAAAATTCCGTTTTTGCTGAAAAAGTCACACCACCAAAGCGGCAGCTGATTACCGTCAATAAGTCTTTTGAAACAACTGAAACAACTTATGCAAAAGGAGATATGATTTATGGAAGCGCTAAACAGAACAAGGTATCAAGAAAAATTAAAAACCGCGACCGAAGTGGCACAGATGATCAAATCGGGGGATGAGATTTTCTTCTCAGAATTTGTCCTCCGGCCGGAATTGATTGATGAAGCCCTCGCCGGGCGCGTGGCAGAGTTGACCAACGTCAAGATGGACGGTGTCTGCATCTGCAAAGTCCCCAAATTTATCGAAGCGGATCCCCAGCGGGAGCATTTCATCTATAGCGACTGGCATTTTTCCGGCGTCAGCCGGAAACTTTACCGGCAGGGACTCTGTAGTTACATCCCTTTTACCTATCATCAGGGACCTCGTGTCATCCGCAAGTATAAGGACTATGATTACGTTTTCGTCAGCGCCAGGCCTATGGATTCGCAAGGATATTTCAATTTCGGCATGTGCAATTCTTTGACATCGGCAGCCATAACGAAAGCCAAAAAGGTCATAGTGGAGATCAATGAGAACATGCCCCACTGCCTCGGCGGAAATCAGGAATCGGTTCATTTGTCACGGGTCGATTATATCGTTCAGGGAAACAACAGACCGCTTCTGGAGATCCCCCCGGCTGCCCCCTCGGAAATAGACATTCAGATCGCCGGGCACATCATGAAGGAAATCGAAAATGGCGCCTGTTTGCAGCTAGGCATCGGCGGATTACCCAACGTCATCGGCAGCATGCTCGCAGACAGCGACCTGGGCGACCTGGGCATCCATACGGAAATGCTAGTCGATTCCATGGTGGACCTCTATGACGCCGGCAAGATTACAGGCAACAAGAAGACGACGGACCGTTTCAAGATGGTTTACACTTTCGCCATGGGAACAAAAAAGCTCTATGAATTTCTCCACAACAATCCGGCCTGCGCCTCCTACCCCGTGAACTACACGAATGACCCCCGCATTATTGCCTCCAACACTAAGGTCGTCGCTATCAATAACGCCGTCGAGGTCGATCTTTTCAGCCAGGTTTGCTCCGAATCGTCCGGTACAGCCCAGATTTCAGGCACAGGCGGCCAGTTCGACTTCATTTTCGGCGCTTTCAATTCCCGGGGCGGGAAAGGGATCATAGCCCTGAGTTCGACCTTTAAGGACAAAAACGGTGAGGTTCATTCCCGCATTGTCCCCACACTGAAACCCGGATCGATCGTGACGGTACCACGTTCCTGTGTACAATACGTCGCCACGGAGTTCGGCATTGTGCAACTCAAGGGGAAATCAACTTGGCAAAGAACGGAAGCACTTATCAGCATTGCCCATCCGATGTTTAAAGATGAGCTGACAAAGCAAGCCCGGGAGATGAAAATCTGGTTCGATTAAGCATAGTAAAACGGGCAAATTTAAGGAGCGATGTCGACAAAGATTGTGCTCCTTTTTAGACATCAACTGGACAAACTTGAGGGGATGAACCATGAAAACTTTAGAGCACCTGCTTGCACCAATTCGGATCAGAAATCTGGAAATTGCCAACCGGCTGGTTATGCCGGCGATGGGAACAATGCTCGGCAATGATGACAGCACAGTCAGCGAAGCAAACCTTGCTTATATCGCACGCCGGGCCAAAAGCGGCGCCGGTCTGATTATTACCGAGATCACGGAAGTGCATCCCCTTGGTGCGGCCTCGCCCCGCTGCCTGGGTGTCTGGGACGATAAATTTATTCCGGGGCTGACCAAATTTGCCGCTGCCGTACATGCACAGGGAAGCAAGATCGCTATGCAATTGCACCACACCGGCCGGGAAAACTTCCTGCTCCAACGGAAAAAGAAGGCTGTCGGGCCTTCGGCCATTCCCAGCTATATCTTCGGTTTTCTGGGCGCGCCGCGCGAGATGACTCTCGAAGATATCGAGGAAACAATAGCCGCTTTCGGCAGCGCGGCAGTGCGCGCCCGCACTGCCGGTTTCGACGCCGTGGAGCTTCACGGCGCCCATGGCTATCTGCTAATGCAGTTTCTCTCGGCCCACGCCAATTCCCGCACCGATAAATACGGCGGCGATTTCCGCGGACGATCCCGCTTCATGCTCGATTGCCTCAAGGAGGTACGTAAGCGCGTGGGGCAAGATTTCCCCATGTGGATACGCCTCTCCGGCGAAGAGGGTATCAAAAACGGCTATACCATTTCCGATGTACAGACCATTATCCCCGATCTGGTCAGTGCCGGTGCGGACATAATCAATGTGTCTTTCGGCACTCACGGCAACCCGGAAGTGAACATTGATACTCCTAACCCCAGCGCTCCTGTGGAATACGACCAGGCCTTCAAGGCACATCTGGCCCGGAAAATCAAAGAAGTGACGGCCGTCCCCGTCATTTCCGTGGGACGTTACACCGATCCATATTTAATGGATGAAGTAATCGCCAGGGGTGATGCCGATTTAATTGCCGTGGGCAGGCAGCATCTGGCCGACCCTGATTTTCTGAAGAACGCCCGGGCAGGACATCCTGAAGACACAATGGAATGCCTGGCCTGCAATCAGGGGTGCATTGAACGTCTTTCATTAGAGGCGCTGCCGATTCGTTGCGCCATTAATCCGCAAACGGGACAGGAACTGCTCTACACCCCGGCCCCGGCGGCAATAAGCCGCAATGTCTGGGTTGTCGGTGGCGGGCCTGCCGGGCTGACCGCTGCCTCGGAGGCTGCGCGCCTCGGACATCACGTAGCCCTCTTCGAACAGGAAAAGGAAACAGGCGGAAATGTCCTTTATGCCGCGAAAGCGCCGCACAAAGAAGTCTATGGTAAATATATCCGGACTATTACGGCAAATTGTCGCAAGCAAGGTGTGGAGATCTATACAGACACCGCGGCCACCGAGACCATGATCGAGGCGGGCAAACCGGATGTTGTCATCCTCGCTATCGGCGCCGGTAAATCGACCTGTCC
>CAZYIE010000027.1:2835-15440 GCA_964646755.1 uncultured Smithella sp. | reverse complement strand
TCCGGCTGAGGGCATTAATTCCGCAGTAGTCTGTGATGCCTGGCAAATTCTGGCCGGTGAAGTTGCACCAAAAAATAATGCAGTCATAATCGGCGGCGGCCTTGTGGGCATGGAAACGGCTGATTACCTCTGCGCAAAGGGCATCAAAGATATTACCCTGGTGGAGATGCTGACTACTTCGCCTGTTCCGGCATGGGCTGCCCATGGCTTTATGCTGCATAAACGTCTGCGGGCAGCCGGAGTCAAACTGCTGTTCGGTGCAACTGTAAAACGGATTGCGGAAGGATCAGTGGTTGTGACGCAAAACGATGAGGAACGAACGCTCGCACCAGTGGGCCAGGTTATTGTCGCCATCGGCGTGACACCCAGAAACACACTCAAAGACATGCTGGTAAAAAAAGGCATTCGCCATTTTATCGTCGGTGATGCCGCCGCTCCCCGCCGGATTATTGAAGCGACGACAGAAGGGGCAAAAGCCGCCTGGGAGATTTAATGCCAATCCAGGAACAGGGGTTTGCAACCACCGCTGAAGGGTGGCAAGCCCCCTTGTTCTTCTTCCCTTACAACAGGGAAATGATAAACTTTCCGGCCGGCGGTGGAAATGCTACTTTATTGCCTCTTCACCGCTGCCTGTCATGCTGAGCGCGCAGTGTCTGACGCCCTTGATGGCCTTCAGGGAATCGGCGAGTTTCAGGACTTTCTTCACGCGCCCTTTGACCGCGACGATCTCCAGACAATTATGGTGATCGAGATGAATATGCTGGCTGGAGATGATGATCTCCTGGTTGTCGTGCTGAATATCGGTAATTTTGCCCAGAAGCTCTCTCGTATGGTGATCGTAGATGAAGGTAATGGCACCGGCAACCTCTCCGCCCGCCTCCCATTCCTGTTTGAGCAGTTCCTGGCGGATCATGTCCCGGAGCGCCTCCGAGCGGTTGGTATATTTCCGGCTCCGAATCAGGTCGTCAAATCTTTCCAAAAGCTCTTTTTCCAATGATACCCCAAAGCGAACCAGTTCCGACATACAACCTTGCCCTCCCTATTATATTCGGCAATGGATTTAGCACTGTTGACAATTCCTGTCAATGTCCGGAGCTTATGCAGATCACTTGAAATTTTTCCGAGTCGATTCCCAGGATCGCTATTTCCCGGCAATAATACAATAGAAACCGGGCTCATCAATAAACAAATCAATCCCCAAGCCTGCTTTCTGCAACATTTCACGCATAACCGCTTTGTCCGGCAGATGGTCATGCATGACGGCATGGCATGATTCGTGATGCTTGTTTATTCCTTCCGCCGAGTCGAAGTGCGCCACGACAAATGTTCCCTGTGGTTTCAGGATACTTACAAGCGCCGTCATGGTTTTTTCCTTATTCTGAAAATGCGGGAAGCAGGAAAAGCAGATAATCACGTCGCAAGAGGCATTATCCAGAGGCGCATTCTCCGCATCGCAGAGAATGAAGCGAATATTACTCCCTTCGTGCTGACTACGGTTGGCTTCTATCATTTTTTCCGCATAGTCCAACTCGTAAAGGATTCCGGTAGCCGCAATACGCTCCATTATGAACGGAACGAGTACCCCTGCTCCGCATCCGACATCCAATACATGATCTCCCGGTTTCAGTGTCAGGAGTGAAAACAGGCGCTCAAAATCCTTTGTATGCTTATCGGAGCGCCCTGTTGTGTGGTCTTTGTACCACATGTCCAGCCACTTGTCGGCATGGTCGTTGAAGAACTGTTTTCGTGTGTTGTAGATTTCATCAGGTGTCATTTTCATAGGAGACACTCCTTTTCTTTAGTTTTACCGTGCGTCGTTTTGGTGAAAAAATGTAGGCAACGGCAAAAATTGCTGTTGCCATCAGCACCACCGACGCGCCGGATGGAAGATCAAAAATATACGATATAATAAGACCGGAAACACAGGCACCGATCCCCGCAGCTGCCGAAATGAGAAAAAAGTGTTTTAAATTGTAAGTCAGCTGAAGCGCCGTGGCGCCGGGCTGAACAAGCAACGCAAAGATGAGCAGGCCGCCAACAGTAGCCAGGTTGGCCGACACAACAGCCCCGGTTAGAAACAGCAGCGTATAATAAATAAGTCGCTCCGGCACACCGCTTGACGCGGCCAACCGCCTGTTAAACAGAACAGAGCGAATTTCCTTGAAGAATAAAAATAAAAAAATCACCAGCACCAGCGTGATAATTGTCAGCACCACGATGTCGGAGACCGACAACGACAAGAGACTTCCCCACATCAGGTTAAGAGCGCCGGCCTTTGTCCGCGTGAGAATTCCCATCCCGAGAAAGGCAATGCCCATAAGCAATGAAAACATTATGCTAAGCAGGTTTTCCGGGGCCATATCCGTGCGATCCGAAAGCGGACCGAGAACACTCGCCGTCAACAGGCAGAGAATAAATCCACTTAAAAACGGATTGAAGTCCAGCAGCATACCCAATACTGCTCCCGCGAAAGCGGCATGCGACATGGAAACGCCAATCAGCGGCATCTTCATCAGTACGACAAATACAGACAGAAGAGAACAGCTTGCTCCGCACAATACGCAGGCAATGGCGGCGCGCTGGATGGGCGGGTAAGTGAGCGCCTCGATTAAATGCTCAACCATAGGATACGAACCTCCTGCCGTTGCGCTCAAAAGTCTCCAGCTGATACTCAAACAAGCTACTCAGTGTCTTGCCCGATAATGCAGTGTTGATGTCTCCGTCAAAAACTGTTTTCCCCTGCTTCAGCAACACGGCACGCCGCATCGCCGCCGGAAGCATATTGAAGTCGTGCGTGACAAAGAGAATCGTCAGGGACTCTCTTTGATGGATTTCACTGATCAGATTAAGCACTTCCTTCTGGACGGCAATATCCAGATTTGCCGTCGGTTCATCCAGGAGAAGGATGTCCGGCTCCTGAAGAATAGCGCGCGCCAGAGACACCTTTTGGCGCTCGCCGCCAGAGAGCTGCCCCAGAGGCCTGTCCGCAAGATGAGCTACCCGCATCATTTCCATCAGTCGCAGTGCTTTATCCATTTCTTTTTTCCCGGGCAGACGAAAAAGTCCCAGACGGCCGATTGCGCCTGTCAGGACTGCCTCCGCTGCCAGTATCGGAAACGCCGGATCAATAGGAAATAATTGGGGGACATAACCGACACGAATTCTTGTCTCCCGGGATCGCCTCCAGTCCTCGCTGTGTCCGAATATACTGAGGCTCCCTTCGAATTTTTCCATTCCGGCAAGAACATTCAGCAGCGTGGTTTTACCGGCGCCATTGGGTCCGATCACCCCGACAAATTCATTGCGCAACACACTAAGGCTGATTCTATCCAGAAGCAACCCCTTTGGCTTGCGGACGGTTACCCCTTGGAGATCGATAATTTTATCGTTCATAATGCCTTTATCGGGAGCAATCTGATTTACTCATCTTATTTTTGCTGCCGTCAGGACGGAGTTTACATTATCTTCGAGGGTGGCAAGATAGCCTTTATCCGATGGAAAATTCGTCAGGACAACGTGAGGCACTCCCAGCGTTTCGGCAATTCCGCATCCAGTGTCGGGCCCTGATTGCATATTATCCACAACCATTATGACCTTTTGATCTTTCCCGATTTTCATCAGATGCACAAGCTCTCGGGCAGACATCGCCTCCGGCCTGCCGTATTCCCCCACCATGCGGAATCCCATCCACGTGAGTGGCTCTTTCTGCATAGCGGAGGCAATAATGGGACATCCGGAAATTCCCGCACGTTTGATCTTTTCGACAAGAAAGTTTGCCTCCGTTTTCACTTTGCGGACCGCTGCTTTCTTCCGGCTCATGATTGCAACCGCATCTTCGGGAAAGCGTCTGGAAAGTTCGGCAGATAACACACCTAGTCCATATATGTATGAATCAGGCGCCATCCAGTTACGGTCTTTCGCATCCACAATAAGTTGCTTGCCGTTATCCGCACCGGACTTGTTCAAGAACCCCATTCCCCGGAATGAAACATTTAGATCCGCCTTTTTCATTTTCTCAACATCAGAAAGTTTCACATCATAGTGGCCGGGACATTGTCCCGGAGGAAGTATGGCTTCTACGGAATAGCGATGCGGAGGCATTAGCGCTGCAATCATGCCGGATAGAAGAGTGTCCGACGCCAAAATGCTCCGCACGTTTTTTATCTTTCCTTCTGGCGCACTGCTTGCCCAGCCGGTGGAAAAGCCCGCAAAGATCATGACCGTAATTAAAAGAAACAAGTTTATCTTTCTGAACATGGATAAATTCTCCAAAAAAACAGGATGTCATTGGCAGTCGCCGCTCCTGATTAAAAAGAACAATGTTAGCGGAACCTCACGGTATATCCGCCAAAAAATGTTATTCCGGGCATGCTGTAGCCCCTGGCGTATTCATAATGCTGGTTAAAAATATTATTTACCGCAAAGAATATTTCCGAATCATTCAGCCGCAATCTCTTGTAATCAAAGCTATAGCTCAACCGGGCATTACACAGAGTAATGTCATTGAGCTTATAACTGTCGCCAAGCTGAGTGTAATTGAAAGTTCCTGTGCGGGAAACGGTACTTGCATACAGATTGCTGAAATGCTGCACATCCATAAATAATTTATAATGATCGAGGAACTTCCAGGTGGCACCTCCCTGGAGCGCAAACCTGGGCGTATAAGGCATTTGTTCAACTTCAATACCGTTACTGCCGGTAGCTTTGGCTTCCATCCAGGTGGCTCCCGCAGAAAACTCCAGGTTTTTCACCGGTGTTACTGAACCGGTAAGCTCCAGTCCCTTAATTTCATATTTGCCAATAGGGTCGTTAAATAGAGTGGGAATGGCGCCAAACATATACGCCTGGACGCGATCTTTACCCTGATCATAGAAAGCCGTTGCCTTCAACGAAGCGGTTTCCGGCCAGGTGTGGGTCAAACCCATTTCATAGTGATCCACGATTTCCGGTTTTATCTCTTTCCAATACTGACTGGGATTGCTCGTAGGCGAACTGGTGAGCACCATGTTCATCAGAACAACCGGAGTTGGATAGTTTACTCCCCGGGAGTAATTGATATTTAGGTCTGTATGTTTATAGCCGGCAACCAGGCCGACCTGAGGGGCCGAATTATCCTTGAATTCGCTATGATGAAAATAGCGGAAACCTGCCGAGGGAGTGACGTGAAAACCATCGGGAAGGCCGAATATCTGGCTTAGGGCCAAATAGGGAGAGAAGATCGTTGTGTCGGGAAAATCCCAGACTCTTTCCGCCAGGCCACCATTAACTCCGGCAACCGCAAGTCCACTATATGTCCGTTGGGTATTTTTCAGGGCTGTTTTATCCAGGTCCGCTCCGACCAAAATTTCTCCACCCGGCCAGAAATGAAGTTTTTCTTTGGCCCGGAGTCCATATAGGTCGATCTCCTGCCGGGACCAGAGCCCGCCGCTGCCGCCTGCATAACGCTGGCCGTTTGTCAATTCCTGCAAAAGATCAAATTTGGTGTCATTCAGATAGGCCTTGAGATAGCCGCTGAATTGTTCGTCCTGGTGGTTAAGTGTTAATGTCGTGAGCATTGTTTCGGTATCGTAACGCTCCGCCCCGGGCCAGCTTACACCGTTTGTTGCTGTGGGAGTAATATTCGGCATAGAGGCCAAAGTTTGGCTTTTGACATAATTGGCCAGAAAGCGGACGTTCCACTTACTGCTTATTTGGTAACCGGTATTGGCATAGTAGTTTTGCTGCTGGGCGCGGGAATGGTAGACATGCCCATCTGTAGACACCCAACTCTGGGAGACATACATGTCATAAGGTCCTTGCTTGATGCCACCGGAAATACTCTCGTCGAATGTCGCGTAACTGCCACCGCTGAAAGAATGCACAATCTCCTGTACATCTTTCGTCATATACTTGGGCAGGATATTGACCGAAGCATAACCACTGCCAAATTCAGACGGCTGCGGACTCTTGAAAATCTCTATACCGCCAATGGTGGAAACGGCAATGCCGTCACCCAATACCTGGCCGAATAACGCGCCATAACGGGGAACACCGTCAAACTCGATAGAAATATCGGAGCTGGGATGGCTGGCACCCCGGCCACGAATGTAAAGACTGTGGCTGGTCTGGCTTCCGACAAGATTTTTGCTCTGAAACATCACTCCCGGCACATCCCGCAGAGTGGACTGAAAGTCATAAGCATTTTGCTCTTTGATTTGTTCTTCGGTTACCAGGTTATACTGGGTACCGTAGAGAGTATTAACAGGGTTCATCGGATTGTAAGGAGTGCCGACAACGGTGATTTCCGGCAAAACCGGTATGTTTTCCTTTTTTTCTTTTTCCTTATCCCTTTCTGGCTGCCCTTCCGCCCATCCGGGAACAGCGAGAAAAAAGAAGAACAAAAAAAGACTGATGGTGATTTTCCAAGTGTTTTTCATTAGACCTTTTCCTCCTGTTGTTTACATTCCACCTCCTTTCTGATATGCATTTTAACAGAGGGGTGATGTGTTTTCTGCCGTTACTCTTTCGGGGCAGGGTAATTCCCGCCAAGGTCAATATCCTGCCTCTTCATTTGATCTCTCCACCTGTGAATCACTAAATCTATTGCAGGTAAAAACGCACCGGGAGAAGTGCCGTTGTGGTTACTTTTACGCCATTGCGGCTGGCCGGTTCATAGGTAGAATTTTTCACTGCGGCAACAGCCGCCTCGGTAAACCCAAATCCTGCCGGCTCAACTACTTCCACGTTTTGCAGCTTCCCGTTCATGTCGATAAGCAACTTGAGAATCACCTTGCCTTCCTTGCCCAATTTCCTGGCCAACATCGGATAAACGGGCATCACCCGGTGAATAAACGTGGGAGCACCCATATTACCGAATTGCGTTTCCGCAGTGCCCCGGCTTTCCATCCTGGAGATAATCGCTGCTTTTGTTTTGTTGTCGTTTTGATTTTCAGCATTTATTGAGCCAACAACTTCTCCATTAATGTTTTCTGCAACAACCGACCTTTCAGCGGACAAGGTTGGTGTTATTTTGCCGGGCTGCTCACTGATTGTGGATATATCTTTTTGCACCGGCAATGGCTTTAAAAACATTTCCCGGCTGATTTTGTTTTGTGCCGGATTAACTTTGGCGGCGGTTATCTGCTTTGTTACTTTGGGAGTATTAACGGATGATGTTTCCATCTGTTCCAGACTGATTGGAATTATTTGCAGTTGTGGGGTCATTTTAGCAGCCGACGCCATAAACAGCAGAAGTATAACGGCGGCATGAATTATTAACGATGATATTATTCCCGCAAGTTTGGCACTTAACGAAAACGGGAAATCCGATGTTATGCTAACGTTGCTGGTTGATGCCATTTACTTTCCTAAACGGAATATTGACGCCTTAGCTTTAAAATTTCGTGATGGTTATATTTTTACAAATATATATTAAGATTGAATATTTAATAAAACGCTTCGTGCTATAAATATTTTAACAGTAATACTATAACACGAATATACTAATAATGGCACGCTTAGGTCAAGGATATTTTACGTATCTGTTAATATTTATTTTTGCCCTATTGTCGATATCGTAACTTGCATACCTGAAAATAATACACCGGATAAAAGGATATAGACAATCATATAGGATTAGTATATCTGTGCGGCATTCACAGTGCTTCGTAATCAATAACAATGAGGTGAAATTTGACGACATTACAGGCGATAATATTGGGATTGGTTCAAGGTTTGGGGGAGTTTCTGCCCATATCCAGCTCTGCGCATCTGGTACTGGTTCCCTGGCTTTTTAAATGGGAAGATCCGGGGCTTACTTTTGATATCGCCCTGCATTTAGGAACACTGATTGCCGTAGCGATCTACTTTTGGCGAGACTGGCTGCGACTATTATCGAAGGGATTCACCGATACAAAAAGCACCGACGGGCGTTTGTTCTGGTATCTCGTGTTGGCCACCATTCCCGGGGCGGCAATCGGCTTTGCGCTGGAGAAACATGCCGAAACAACTTTCCGTAATCCTCTTTTAATCGCCGCCATGCTGATTTTTCTGGGTATTATTTTGTATTGGGCTGACCGGAAAAGTGCCAGAAATACTGATGTAAAAAATATAACCCTGAAAACAAGTATTTTAATCGGCCTGTCACAGGCGCTGGCGATAATTCCCGGAGTTTCGCGCTCCGGGATTACAATGACCACGGGCTTGTTGCTGGGCTTAACCCGCGAAGGCGCCGCCCGCTTTTCGTTTCTGCTTTCGGCTCCGATTATTTTCGGCGCAGCTGCCGTTAAACTGCCGCACATTATTTCCCATCCATCTCTGATTACAAGCAACTTCATCATCGGCATGGCAGTTTCCTGTGTTACAGGCCTGGCCAGTATTGGATTTCTGATGCGCTACGTGCAAACCAAGACATTCTTGCCCTTTGCCTGGTATAGATTTATCCTGGGCGGTGCGGTTATTATCGTGGTCTTATTTTCTTAGATATATCTGAAAGTGATTTCTCTTGACAGATGTAATTATTTTCCTTAGGCTTTTTGAAAATAATCAGTGGTTTTCCATATGAGGGAGATGTTATGAGAGCCGCAAAACGTAAGATAACGGATATGACTGTAGATGAGCTTAAGGGCGTTATCCAGGAAGCGATCACCGCAGACATGGAGGTCTGGCGGGAGACTTTCGAGATCATGGCGGACAGCAAGCTGATGGGTCAGATACGGCAGGCAGATTTGGACAGGGCATCAGGTAAAAAAGGTGCGTTTGTCTCTTGGGATGATCTGAAAAATGCATAAGATCATTCTTCATCGGAATGTAGTCAGATTCTACCGGAAGGCCGATAAGGACTTGAAGGAAAGACTAGCAGACGCCATTGATGTAATTGCCCGGAATCCCCACCTGGATGGGCATATAAATAAAGATTTATCCGGTTGAGGCATAGCTTCCTGAAACAATAAATCAATCGTCAACCACAATAAAAATACATCCTTTTAATTCGTAATTATTATAACTACATATAATAAATATGGTTACACAGGTTTCAACATTTAATGATACTCAAAGGATATAAATATGAAAACAGGCGAAAAAAAGATAGCAACTCCGGCAAAAAAAACAGCCGGCCGAAACAAACAACAGAGGCAAGGCTTAGTGATCGTTATCACCGGAAACGGCAAAGGCAAAACGACAGCTGCTTTCGGCCAGGCTCTGCGCGCCATCGGCCAGGGATATAAGGTTTTGGTTGTACAGTTTATGAAAGGGAGAAAATACGGCGAATTTAAAGCCGCGAAAGAATATCTTCCTAATTTAACTATCCGCTTGTCCGGTTTGGACAGTTTTGTCATGCGCGATAATCCCGCTGCAATTGATATTGAACTGGCGCAAAAAGGGTTTGCTTATGCCCAAAAAGCCATTAACTCCGGCAAATATAATATGATTATTCTGGATGAAATCAATGTCGCGCTGGATTTTAAACTTCTTGATTTAGAAGAAGTTATCGCAGCAATTAAAAACAAACCCGCCGGCATTGATCTGATCTTAACCGGCCGTTATGCTCCGCCGCAAATAATCAAACTTGCCGATACCGTCAGCGAAATCAAAGAAGTCAAACATCACTACGCCGCAGGAATCAAAGACCGCGCAGGCATTGAGTACTAGGTTAAACCTTATTTATAATATACAGCCAGCCAGACTGTTTCCTGATCTTGATCTGTCCATTCAACTCTATGCTTATAATGCTGAGGAATCCGGGCATAATCACCAGGGCACAAAACAACTAATTCTTCTTTCCCTGCAAAACGAAGACCGGCGCTGCCCTGAAGAAGAATAACCCATTCGTTTTCATCCTGATCGTACCAGAAACCTTCCTCGGAAGCCTGCCCCCGGGAAACAATTCTTTCTAACCGAAATGAGTTTCCTGTCAGTATTTCTTCCAATAATTCATTGGGTAATTCGGCGGGAATATTCCTAAAGATATTTTTTTTGCTGATCATATTACAACATTCTTTCCGATCATTATTTGTCACTCATCACAAAATCAGTTATTTCTTTGAACAAAGAAGCATCCATCTGGAACGGCCAATCATTATGACCAGCGCCTTGAATTATCCACATGCGTTTTTTGCCTGCGGGAAGAGCGTCATACAGATTAATCGCGTGCCTGATCGGCAGAATTTCATCACGTTCCGCCCCAACTACGGAAATTTTCTTTTTAAACGACTGAAGATTTTCGATGCTGTCATACTTGTCAGTTAAAACCAGTTTCACCGGAAGAAAAGGAAATAGGGACTTGGCGACAGAAGCCAGCGTGTCCCAGGGAGTAATTAATATTATTCCGGAGACAGGCACGGTTGTCTGTTTAGCAATAGCGGCAGCGACACCACAGCCCAGTGATTCGCCCAGCAAATAAAGCGGCTCTCCATATTGCTCGTAGGCAAGGCGTACCGTCTCCAAACCGGCGGCGACAAACGGCTTCTCTCCCACTTTTCCCGGGCGTCCTCCGTATTGCGGATACTCGGCTAAGATTACGCGGAAACCAAGTTCCTTTAAAGGCTTTAAATAGAATCCTCTGTCGAGTGCCGTGCCGCCATTGCCGTGGAAAAGAACAATGGTGCCATTGGGCGCGGGCGCTTCCTTACCGGCAATTAAACCCTGATAATCCGCAGCCGTCGCCTGCCAGAGCTTCATATTTTCATACTCGAGCATTCGCGCGGAAGGCCAATCTGAGCTGGGAAAATAAAGAAACCTGTTTTGCATATTACAGCCTCCTAAAAATATTACCATTACAAGGAAGAACAGGATTATTTTTAATTTCTTCTTCATTTAATAACCTGCCCTGGATATTTGTAACATATGAATTAGTAGTCCTTAATGTCAATCAACTATCCTATTTACCCCTGCCCTCAAAAGAGAGCTGCAGCGACTGGGTTTTAAAATTATTCAGAAAATTGGCAAACTTGATCATATTACCTTGGGGATACTTAAATCCCATCAATGTAGTCCCGGGACTTCTCGGTTTTGCCAGCTTGCGGGTCCGGCTTGATCTTCGGTTGCGCCACGAATTTGTCGCGCATTTCCAGAGCCTCGGTTAAATAATAATGGCGGGCATAAATATCCGTAGTGCCTTTTTTGGCGACTTTATAAATCTTCTTTTCGAATTCTTGGTAATGTTCAGCCAGCTTTGTATTTTCGGCAATTTTCGGCAGACCGTTCTGCGCCGTGTCGTAGGAAGTAATACCAAACACCAGGACAATACAAATAAGACTAACAGAAATAATTTTTTTGTTCATGGCTGAACTATAAGAATTTCGAGCTTGGATGTCAATTAAATTAAGAGGTTTGAAGTCTTTGATCTTGTCAAGGGGCTTTCGATATTGATGCTGTTCGTCCTTTCCTCCGGTTGTACTTATAGCTGTAACAAAGCGTACGGCGATTTTCGCGATTATACTTCCTTTCATACGTTAATCCTTATTAACTATTTTGGTAAGTCCACTAAATCGGGGTAAGATCAATCGCTAATCAGCAAGGGCAATCTACTGTCGACCAGATTGGTACCGCTGCCCACATATTTGTCAGCTATAAACTTCTCAATATATTAATAAATATATTAATAAATATTAATAAATCTTGCCAACGTTCTTAAATATTGTTTATTATCAATCAGAATGTAGATTGTTATTCATACTGATAGCGTTAAGATATAATAATTAAGGAAAGGAGTAGGTCAGATTTAAGAATGATCTCAGGGTTTCGTCATGTTAAGTAGATACATCATAATTACGAGGAGATAGGCATGAAAAATGTTCTAGCTGTTGTTATTTTATCTTTTATGTTGATTGCACACGTCACACCCGCAGCTGCAATGGTGTATAGTTTTACTAACAATAGTGACTATCGCACGACTTTCAAAGCTTGGATTGCCAAGTATCCAAGTGGTTCAACTACCAATCAGTGGGGGCCTCTCGCGGCGCATAGCACCATCCCCAGTTTTCAAGTTGATGGTTGGTTGTTTACGGATGTTAGTGTCACTCTTAATCAGAACTTCTGGGCCATAGAAAAGAGTTGCACCGTTACAGGCCTCCCACATTTTAACACGGGGGACCAGGGAGGTTCAACATACGACGTTACTTTCGATGGGGCTACACTTGTTGTCGAATTTAATAAGGGCAGACCTGAGTACCAGCGAAAATCCTGCACCGTACAATGATCTGTTCCCACAAGATCATTTTTAGCAGCCCTGATTGTGCTCGCCAGGAACGCTGGATTCGCTCGGAACTATTTTAATACAAGTATGCCGAAGATCGGCAATAGCATAAGGAGGAAAAATGGCAATGAAAGCGAACATTCGGTTGAGGAAGCAGTGGCGTCTACTTATGGGAATCGGCTTTATTTCAGTATTGCTATCGTTGACTATATCATCCAAAAGTGCAAGCGCCTATTGCGATGGCTGGCAGCGAAATATATGTAATCATTCTACAAAGCCTGTCACAGTAAAAGTTTACCGCATCTGGAGTGGTGGTGCGTGGATAAACGATAAGCAAACTGACACAATTGGTCCGGGCTCGTGTGGGTATTATACCCTTCACACAGGCGGATCTGGTATTGGACCCATACATTTCGATGACGCATGGGCT
>CAZYIE010000027.1:0-2825 GCA_964646755.1 uncultured Smithella sp. | reverse complement strand
GGCAGATTTGCTAATAGGTACGTGTACGATTAAAGCCTATGCGAATTGCGGTGATGGCAACCCGACACTTAAGTACCCTTGTCTCCCCGAAGTCCGCCTGAATGATGGCAATTGGGGGGTAATTGGTTTATATTGATTGACACCTGTTCGTCCGTAGCCTTTGCCAAGGAATAAATAGCTGGTATTTTGGGGGGGAGGATCGGGGCTGAGGCTGCCTTCCTGAAATCAGTAAAATATCAACCCAGATGAAAATGCAAAACTTCAAACAGTTATCAATGATGTCATTCCCTCGACGATTATAATATAAATAACATTCACATTGAGAAGCCGTAATTAATGTATATATGATTGAGATAATGTGGCACCGCCGGGAAAACAGAGAAAACAAACGGCAATCAAACGTGTCTAGAGAAACTGGTCTACTCGATATAAATACCGGCAGCTCTTTTCACCGCCGCCGATGCACATGGAAGCAATTTTTCTCTTTGCTTTCTACTGTTTTCATTAGTGTAAAAGTTGATTAGTGATTTCCCTTTAAGATTTGCAAATCAAAGTTAATAATTCCATAAACCCAGCCAATTATTTTCCTCTTAATCTTCCACTTTATCGGCAACACATGTCATATCCATACAAAATACGGCCTAATAATTAAGCGCTCTGAGCTCTTCTACTTATGCTTTCATGAGTTCCCGTTCCCGCCTGATATCCGGCAAGAACGGGAACACGTCACAGCGAAATCATTACTGCACGGGACTCGGCTGCGACGCATATACGTATACATACACAGGAATGGAAGCGGAAATGTTAAAAGTTGACCTTGTCGATGCCTTTCAGCCCAAGAATCTTTCGTGCCTCCTCCGGAGTAGCCGTTTCCACACCGAGTTCTTTGGCGATGCGGGCGATCTTGGCAACTTGCTCCGCACTGCTCTTGGCTAAGGTGCCACGGTCGAGATAGAGGTTGTCTTCCAGACCGACCCGGACATTTCCGCCCAACAGGAGGCCCTGTGTACACAGGGGGAACTCCGCTTTTCCCGCCGCGCAGACGGAAAATTCAAATTCCGGGATATTGCGCTTGGCATGCTCGACCAGGAACATCAGATTCTCCACGGTGGCGGACAACCCGCCCAGAATGCCCAGCACAAACTGAAGGTAGATCGGCGTCTTGATATAGCCGGCCTGAATGAGATAGGCCAAGTTGGTTACATGACCGGCATCGTAAACCTCAAACTCCGGCTTGGTTTGCGACTCAGCGAATTGGGCGCAGTATTCCCTCAGGGTCTTGAAGGTGTTGGCGAAAATGAAATCCTCCGTCATGCCGAGCATCATCTTTTCCCATTCATACTTCCATTCCTTGTAACGGCCCAAGGCAGGGAAAAGCCCCCAGTTAAAGGAACCACCATTGCAGGATGCCAATTCCGGCTTATACTGTGTAACCGGAGCGAGGCGTTCCGTGATGGTCATGCCGGCCCCTCCGCCCGTCGTGATGCAGATGACGGCAGGACAGCGGCTCTTGATGCTCGTAATGATCTCCTTGATCAATCCCAGATCGGGAGAAGGCATGCCATTCTCGGGATTGCGGGCGTGGACGTGAACAACCGCCGCCCCCGCTTCGTAGGAACGGACGGCGTCATCGGCAATCTGCTGCGGTGTGATGGGCAGATATTCCGACATGGTGGGGGTGTGAATGCTTCCCGTGACAGCTGCGGTGATGATAGCTTTTTCTTTCATAAATTAACTCCTTGTCAATTGAATTTTCGTTATGAGCAATATCATTCAAAACATATGGTTGTGTCGCAATAACCCTTCCTTTCAGAACCATATTTTATGGCCTTTGGTTCTGCTCATATACGGGTGACCGATAACCCGCGTCACTAATGATCATATCATTATCTCTATGCGACATCGCACATACCATGCCATCTCTTCAAACAAAAGAATCACATGATGTATTTAGCTAATTTTACATCAAATAATGAATATGCTCAGATTGCAGATTATGGCTGGCTTCGTTATCTAGTGCAACACAGGAAGTTACAGTGTTACAGAATGTGTAACACATCTTGAAACTATTTTGGCAACTGACCTTTGCTCAGATGCTTACTTTAAGTGGATGCCATAACATTAGAATCAGTATTTGGACACGAGTATTAAGGAAAGCAGGCAACCCAAAACAATCATGGCGACAGTTTCCTCGCGTCCCATGCGCAGTTGGTGCAGGGTTGTTCTTAGCCCCCGAGCATAACCTCTGGTCTCCATCGCTTCCGCTAAATCATCAGCTCGTCGCAACGCGCTAACCATGAGGGGCATCAGCAGAGCAGTCAGTGACCTTATTTTCCGGTCTAAACGACCTGTTTCCACCTCGGCGCACCGGGCCATCTGAGCTGTTTTAATCCGGTTATACTCTTCTAGAAGTGTCGGCACAAATCGCAGGGCCATGGAGACCATGACTGCAATATCAGCAACAGGGACCCGGATGTGCCTAAGGGGGTGCAGCAGATGCTCCAATCCGCCAATTAGATCCGACGGTGATGTGATCATGGTTAGAATAGCGCCGCTCATGGCCAGTGCGAGGAACTGCCAGAAGACTAGTGAGCCCCGAAATAATCCTTCCGCGGTAATCGGAACAGGCAGATAAGGAATTTTCCACAGAGGGGTGCCGTCTGTAAAGAAAAGATGCAAGACGAACAATAAAAGCGCAAATGAGGCCAGCGGTCGGAGTGCTTGCCGCACTTCAGAAAACTTCAAGCGGGAAATAAAGCCGACGGCGCAGAGGAAGGCGCTGAGCAGACATATTTCCCAACCACGGGCCTGAAATATGAGAATTG
>CAZYIE010000026.1:15884-47067 GCA_964646755.1 uncultured Smithella sp. | reverse complement strand
GGAGGCGGTTAAGATGAAAAGTGCCAAGATCATCGACTTGAAGCAGGAACTGATCGGGCTATTTGAAAAGGAAGAGGTGCTGGCATTTTTCGATTTTGAGCTGGCGGTTGTTTCGGGTTCATCTGTTCAGGGGCTCTGCAAGATTTCGGAGCCGAAGGTCGGTGCGTCGCAGTCCAATTACCTTTCGCTGCTGTTTATCATAGACACGATCGATGATGCGATTGAAGCGAAGGTTGCTTCATACATGAACGGCATCGTGTGGCCTGAATTTAAAAACCGATTGAGCGGCATCGACATGATCGTTCCCATGCCCCATGTGAGTTACAGCACGCGGCATTACCTCAAGGAGGTGGAACTCTATCTGAGCCGGCAGATGCAAATTACACCGTCATTTGTTTCCGGCGACCTTTATTCTGCTATTGTTAAAATGCTCGTATGCAGCGGTGGCGAGCTTGTTTTCTGGAGCGACGTTCCGCGCGAGAAACAACAATTGGAACTGACGGAGTCGCTTAAGGGGAAAGACCGTTCCCTGATCGAGACAATCAGCGATTATTTCAAAGGAAAATGAAGGGACATCTTTTTGTCTAGAGCAGGAAAATAAAATTGAAAATTATCCCGAATTATGTACAGGTCTCACTACGCAATCCAGAAAACGGGGCTGAATTCATATGAAAATATTTATAACCGGGGGCGCAGGCTACATCGGGAGTCATGTTCTTAACGCTTTGGGGAAAGCAGGGCATGAAATTTTAATTTATGACAATCTATCTACGGGTCATGAATGGGCGGTTCTTTTCGGCAAACTGGTTGTGGGTGATCTTGCCGATAGAAAATTACTCCATGAGGTTATGAGTGATTTCCAGCCCGACGCCGTTATTCATTTGGCAGCCTCGATCCGGGTGGAAGAATCAGTCCAGTACCCGCTTAAATATTACCGGAATAATGTCATCAACACATTGAACCTTCTGGACGTTATGGCAGAACATAACATAAATAATTTTCTTTATTCCTCCACCGCTGCCGTCTATGGCGTCTCCGAAAAAATCATTTTTGATGAGAATGCGTCTTTGATGCCTATCAATCCTTACGGTGCTTCTAAGGTCATGATCGAACAGGTATTACAGGACCTTGCAACGGCAACGAATTTTCGCTACATCGCCCTCAGGTACTTCAATGTGGCCGGCGCAGATCCGGAGGGACGCATCGGGCAGGCTTATAAAGAATCAACCCACCTCATTACCCGGGCGCTGAAAACGGCTCGTGGGGAATTATCCAAACTCTTAATTTTTGGTACAGATTATCCCACACTTGATGGGACTTGTATCCGGGACTATATTCACGTTAATGATCTGGCTGATGCGCATGTGCTGTCCCTGAATTACCTGATGGAAACAGGAAAAACAGAAATTATGAATTGCGGATATGGCCACGGATTTTCGGTTCGGGAAGTTGTGGCAGCAGCGCGGAAAGTCACCGAAACAGATTTTATGATCGAGGAAACAAAAAGACGCGCGGGGGATGCGGCGCAGGTTGTTGCCGACAGCACCAAACTGCGCCGGATAACGGGCTGGCAGCCTCGCTATGATAATCTGGAGTTCATTATCAAGACGGCATGGGACTGGGAGTTGAAGTGTAGTACTACTTAATGTTTATCAAGGCGGATAAAGACGCTTTCACTTGAAAAGAAGAAGAGGGAGTGATTTGAACGATTTGTGTCAAAAAGTGTGGCCGAAGGTGACGGTGGTCATCGTTGCCTGGAATAGCGAACCTTTCCTGGAGCATTGCCTGTCCGCTTTGATGGCGCAGACAGTAGCGCCGCAGGAGATCATTCTGGTAGACAACTCAAGTTCTGGTACATCGTTCGACATAGTAAAACGATTCCCATTGGTGCGGTTAATCGCACAGCGTGAAAATCTGGGTTTTGCGCGCGGTAATAACCTGGCTATAGGGGCAGCCGTCGCCGATTCAGAATGGATCGCTTTACTCAACCCGGATGCCTTTCCTGATCCGCGCTGGCTGGAAGCATTGTTGTCGGCGGCGCGTGACTATCCATCCTTTGCCTTATTCGGCAGTAAATTGGTGGACGCAGCCGATCCGGAACTGTTGGATGGGGCAGGTGACGCTTACCATGTTAGCGGTCGGGTATGGCGGATCGGTCGTGGTGAGGAAGTATTGTCTTTCTCAGAACAGGCTTGCGAAGTGTTTTCCCCATGTGCAGCAGCGGCCATCTACCGGAGCAGTGCATTAAAGGAAGTGGCCGGCTTTGACGAGGATTACTTCTGTTATGTGGAGGATGTGGATTTAGGATTCCGGCTCAGATTGCTTGGATATCATTGTTTATATGTGCCGGAATCAGTGGCATATCATATTGGTTCGGCGACAACGGGCAAACGCAGTGATTTCAGCGTTTATCATGGACACCGGAATCTTGTTTGGACTTATGTTAAAAATATGCCAGGCGTACTTTTTTGGCTATTACTTCCCCTGCACCTTGCCCTAAATATGTTGAGCATTATCTGGTTTTTTCTGAAAGGTCAGGGTTTCGTAATACTACGGGCAAAATGGGATGCATTGCGTGGTATTTCTCATATGTGGGAGAAACGGTGCCATATCCAGAAATATCGCACTGCTTCAATATGTGAAATTTGGAAGGTACTGGATAAGCGTTTTTTGCCACGCTGGACGCAAATTCAAAGGATGATGTTGTAGATGCCGCAATTATCAGTCATTATAGTTAACTTTAACGCCGGTAAAGCTTTGCGGGATGTGGTCGTTTCTGTATTGTCTTCACCGTGCGTCGAAAAAGTCTATGTTGTTGACAATGGTTCCGTCGATCACAGTATGAATGATGTCAAGGATCTTGCGCAAGCAAAATCACGCCTCGTCTGCATTTGCAACCAGAGTAATTTGGGATTCGCAAAGGCCTGCAATATGGCGGTTCGCAGGTCGGAGAGCGACTATCTCCTTTTTCTTAATCCCGATTGCGTTCTTGATCCAGGCGCCCTGGAAAAGATGTTAAGCGAAATCATGAATAGAATAAAGGTAGCTGTTGTTGGTCCATATTTGGTCAATGCTGACGGCAGCGAGCAGCCCGGAGGAAGACGCGCAGTGCCAACACCGTGGCGTTCCTTCATTCGTGCATTTGGCCTGTCATGCCTTAGCAATCGCTACCCCCGGCTTTTCTCTGATTATCACTTACACGAACAGCCACTGCCGGACTGTGCTGTCGAGATAGAGGCGATTTCGGGTTCCTGCATGCTGGTAAGGCGTGCTGCGTTAGAAGATGTAGGTCTTTTGGATGAGGGATATTTCCTTCACTGTGAGGATCTGGACTGGTGCATGCGTTTTCGTCAAAAGGAATGGAAAATTCTATTTGTGCCGTCTGCAAGGGTAATACACCACAAAGGGTTGTGTAGCGAAGGGCGACCCATCTTTGTCGAGTGGAATAAGCATAAAGGCATGATACGCTTCTATCGTAAATTCTTTCGTCATCAATATCCTTTTGTACTGATGTGGCTTGTGGCAACTGGTGTTTGGTTGCGGTTTGGTATAGTGACAGTCAATTATGGCTTTCAACGTATTAAGTACCGCATAGTGCACACTGGTAAATAAATGCGTATAGGCGTAATCGGTGCAACCAGTTTTATTGGACAATGCCTTCTTCCTATGCTGACGACCGGAACAGGGTGGGAAGTTATCGCCTTTTCGCGTTGGGCGCAAGATCTGCCGCAGGACAGGGGAAACAATTCAGTCGAGTGGCAACTTCTTCCGAAAGTCGAGCCTTCTCATATAAGAAATGTCTTTCCCCCCCCTGAGAAGCAAATATCTCACTGGGTGTATCTGGCTCCGATCTGGATATTGCCGGAGTACTTTCCAATGCTTTCGCTTTATGGCCTCAAGCATGTAGTGGCAATATCCTCAACGAGCCGCTTTACTAAATGTCTATCTTCAGATCCAAATGAGCAGGAGTTGGCGGAGCGTTTGACAGCTGGAGAGAGGCGTCTTGCAGAATGGGCAGAGACAAAGGGCGTGACATGGACAATTCTACGGCCAACACTTATTTACGGTTTGGGGCGTGATCAAAATGTCAGCGTAATTGCCAATTTTATCCGACGCTTTGCCTTTTTTCCGTTTTTTGGTGCCGCGCGGGGACTGCGACAGCCGGTGCATGTGAATGATGTCGCATTGAGTTGCGTGGCCGCACTAAGTAGAGGTGAGGCCTACAAACGTTCCTACAGCCTTTCGGGTGGTGAAATAATCACTTATCGGGAAATGGTCGGCCGCATTTTTTTGTCAATGGGCAAATCTCCGCGTTTTGTGACCTTGCCCCTTTGGTCCTTCAGGCTGGCAGTGGCTTGCTTGCATTTGTTGCCGCGTTTCCGTCACTGGTCATTTGCCATGGCAGAAAGAATGAATCAGAATTTGGTATTTGATCATGCAGATGCACACAAGGATCTGGGCTTTTCTCCAAGGCCGTTTCTGTTAATGAGGGAGGATCTGCCTGAGTGATTCCAAGAGACTACGCGTGATGTCCTATCTCCATCTGAGATGGCTATCAGACAGGCTGGGATTACTACGCTGATCCGAGAAATAGATTTGAGAATATATCCGAGAAGAAGATTAAAATTTATTGAACTTTCCAATCCCATTAAGGATAATCCAACTACAGTACTAGAAAAATTTGAGTTGATTAGGTGGAAAACATTTTTTGGTCTCTTTTTATGAAACGTATATTTGATATTCTGTTAAGTCTTTTTCTCCTATGTTTTTTATCCATTCCCATGATTCTTATTGTTTTGATTGTTCAAATATCTTCCAAAGGTCCGGCAATGTATTGGTCCGACCGAGTAGGTGTTAACAACACAACATTCAAAATGCCCAAGTTTCGTACGATGAGCATCGACACGCCTGCGGTTGCCACGCACTTAATGCAAAATCCTGATGCTTATCTAACGCCGATAGGTCCGTTTCTGAGAAAATTCAGCCTTGACGAATTGCCGCAACTATGGAGTATATTAAAGGGAGATATGAGTTTTGTGGGGCCGCGCCCGGCGCTTTTCAATCAAGATGATCTGATTGATCTGAGAACAAAAAAAGGATTGTCGCAATTAACTCCAGGTTTAACAGGCTGGGCACAAACTAACGGTCGAGATGATTTGCCTATTCCGGTAAAAGTTCAGTATGATGAGTATTACATGCAAAATCAATCTTTCCTGTTTGATATTAAAATTTTATGGAAGACTCTCTTTAAAGTAATAAAGAAAGAAGGTGTAACCCATTAATTTAAATATGTATCTTCAACTGAAAAATCCGAAATTATATCTGGTGCTTTTTAGCGATGCCGCTATCTTTGCGCTGGCCCATATTGCCGCTTATTTGTTTCGGTTTGAATTTTCGCTTGCCCCTATTTATTTTCAGCAGATTCAAACTGTGCTTATTTGGCTTGTTCCTCTAAAGGTGATTGTCTTTTTGTCTTTTGGCCTATACCGGGGCATGTGGCGCTATACCAGCGTGAGAGATTTCTGGCTTATCGCGCAGGCTACGGCGGTATCTTCTTTGCTCACAATTTTTATCATGATCTACTTAAATCGCTTCGAAGGATATTCACGGGCTGTATTTATCATTGATGGAATCTTAACTTTTCTCCTCATTGGCGGACTACGGATGTCGATACGGTCATACTTTACTCTTTATGCAAGTTCCGGAATGGCTACCGATTCATATCTCAAGATTCATTTTAAGAAAGTAATGATTATTGGCGCAGGGGCTGCCGGTGAAAAAATATTACGCGAAATTATGGAAAATTATCAATTGCACTATAAGGTTATTGGTTTTATTGATGACGATCCGGCGAAAAAAGGACGGGCAATTCATGGGGTTCCCATAGTGGGGAATGTTGATAATTTGGCATACATTCTGGCGAAAGAGAAGGTACAGGAAATACTTATCGCCATTCCCTCGGCCAGTGGTGATCAAATCCGCCATATAGTTGAAGTCTGTCAAAGTTGTGCCGTTTTCCATAAAATTGTTCCGGGGATGGGAGAGTTCATTGACGGCCGTGTCAGCATCAAAGTCATGCGTGATATCAGCTATGAAGATCTTTTAGGGCGGAAGCCAGTTCACTTGGATGTTACCGGCATTCGTAATTATCTCGATGGAAAGAGGGTACTCATCACTGGCTGTGGCGGATCAATTGGTTCGGAACTTTGCCGTCAGGTAGTTAAATTTCAGCCCAATTTGCTTATCCTGTTGGATGCCAGCGAAGTAAATTTATTCAACATCCAAATGGAGCTGCAAGATGAGCAGTATTTTCGGCACTGCGAAGCAGTCCTTGGGCACGTGCAGAACGAGCAGTTAATGAACGATATATTTAAAAAATATAAGCCTCAGGTGGTATTTCATGCGGCTGCGTACAAGCACGTTCCGATGCTGGAAAAAAATCCTTGGGAAGCAGTGTTTAATAATATTGTCGGCAGCCGCATGGCGATGGAAATGTCGATTAAACATCATGTGGAAAGATTTGTGCTTGTATCAACAGATAAGGCCGTCCGACCGACCAACGTAATGGGAGCAAGTAAAAGGGTAAACGAACTGATCATGCAGTCCCTGCAAGGCAATGGTACAAGGTTTATGGCTGTGCGATTCGGCAATGTTATTGGTTCTTCCGGTTCGGTAATCCCGCTTTTCCGGCGGCAAATTGAAAAGGGAGGGCCTGTAACGGTTACTCATCCCGAAATAAACCGTTACTTTATGACCATTCCGGAATCATCGCAAATGATTTTGCAGGCCGGCGCAATGGGAGAAGGCGGAGAAATCTTTGTTTTGAGAATGGGAACGCCGGTAAAAATTGTCGATATGGCCCGTGACTTGATCCGGCTTTCCGGTAAAGAGCCGAAAGATGGTATTAAGATTGTTTTTACCGGATTGAGGGAAGGGGAAAAGCTTTATGAGGAGCTTATCTCTGTAGGCGAGGACATTCTGCCGACAGGACACGAAAAGGTTATGGTATTGCGCTCCAATAACCATTCCAATGATTCCCAGTCGCTGCTCGCAATAAGAGAAAAACTGAATAAAGCGATTGATGAACTGGCGAAAGATGCTAACAGGCATGATACAAAGACGATTAAAAAGAGATTAAAAGAAATTATTCCCGAATATACACCGCAGGAAAATGAAGCCGTGCTTTAATGATCATAGCCGCGCAACATAAAATCAATATTCCGATAAAGAAAATTCTCGTTATTCAATTGGGCGATATCGGTGATGTTGTCTGGATGATCCCGGCATTACGGGCGATAAAAAAGAATCATCCTCAGGCGCAAATTATGATTTTCACCAGATATCCTAATGCCGATGTCTTATTGGATGATCCTAGTATCGCTGGGATTTTTTATGTCCGGCCGGAAAAAAGAATACAGGATAGTTTGCTGTCTTCTTCTAGCTTGATATACAGGCTGCGGCGTGAGAAATTTGATCTGGTTATTGACTTGCGTGCCGATGACCGGGGTGCGATAACTTCTTTTCTCACGGGAGCCCCATTGAGAGCAGCGCTGCTTTATCCCGGCTTGACCTGGCGCAATCGCCTGTTTACGCATCTGGTTAATCCCGAGCCTGCGAAAGAGAGAGTGTTAGGTGCAGCGGAACAATCATTGAAAATTATCCGCGGTCTGGGGATAAAAGAAGAAACATCAGTTCCGCAAATTATTGTTTCTGCAGAATCGGAACAAAAAGTTCGCCAAATTATTGCCTCAGAAAAGATTGCCGCGAAAAATGGCTGGGTCAGCATTAATCCTTTTTCACGTTGGTCTTACAAAGAATGGGGAATGGATAAGTGGCAATATCTGTCTCATTTAATTTGGCAGAAATATGAGATGCCTATTGTCATATGTGGATCGGCTGAAGAAAGAGAACGTGCGGAGCGGTTAGTAAAAAGATCACAATCGCCAGTTTATAGTCTTGCCGGCAAA
The DNA here is from genome assembly GCA_964646755.1 of uncultured Smithella sp. Taxonomy (GTDB): domain Bacteria; phylum Desulfobacterota; class Syntrophia; order Syntrophales; family Smithellaceae; genus MVRV01. Next base: position 39,100 of record CAZYIE010000026.1, on the reverse strand, counting down.
ATATCGCTTCGGGAAATGCCGGGACTTTTAAAATTAAGCCGGTTGCACATCGGTGTGGACAGTGCCGCACCACATATTGCTGCTGCAGTTGGTACGCCGACAGTTACAATCTATGGCCCGTCCGATTGGCGCGATTGGGCGCCACCGGGCGAAAAAAACAAAGTAGTTTTTCCTGACATGGATTGTTCTCCCTGTTATAAAAAAGGCTGTGACGGCAACGGTCGCAGTCTATGCCTGGAACAGATAGATGTTAATCAAGTGCTGAAAGTAGTAGAGGAAATTTTTGACAAAGAATTTGTTTAACGGTCTCAAAGCTTTTTTGCCTCTTCAATAAGCATTACCGGAATATCATTCTTTACCTCGAAAAGTAATTTACACTGATCACAAATTAACCCGCCTGATTTTTCATCCCACCTTATTTTGCCGTGACATTGAGGGCACGCCAGAATTTCCAGAAGTTTTTCAGTTATTGCCATTTTCTCCTCCTTTTAATTTCTCTTCAATTACTGCCATAACCTGTTCGGGTGAAATATCCTGCAGGCACTTTTTTGTCGGGCATTTTTTCAAAAAACACGGGCTGCACGGCAGGTCGGTTCTGATTATTGTATGGCCTTCGCCATAAGGGCCGGTTCTTTTAGGATCGGTTGGCCCGAAAAGGGCAACCACCGTGGTGCCTGCCGCCGCCGCCAGATGCATCGGGCCGGAGTCGGTTGTTATTACCAAGTGCGCTTTCTTGTAAAGATATGCAAGTTCCATAAGAGAAGTTTCCCCGCCCAGGTTTACAGCCTTTGTCGACATTTGAGTAATTATCTTTTCAATCGATTCTTTTTCACTTCCTGTAAAAACTACTTCAATGTTTAACCTTGTTTTGATTAAATCCGCCAGGCGGGCAAATTTCTCATTATCCCAGAGTTTTGTTTCCCAATATGCAACCGGGTTGACGGCAATAAACTTTTTGTTTTCCAGGTGATGCTTATTCAAAAGAAGCTGAGTTTTTGCTTGTGTTTCGCGGCTTAAAGGCAGAACGAATTCGGCCTGATTCATTTGATAGCTTTGCAAAACGACTCTATTTGTCATTCCGGGCTTGACCCGGAATCCAGGCAATACTTGAGAATACTGGATTCCGGCTTCCGCCGGAATGACATAATTACTGGGTTTATGCAGTTTTGCAAAGGCCTCGATTTTGGCACCCAGATAACGTGGAAAATCGAGATAACGATCGACGGCGTGTTTGTTCATGTCTTCAGGAATTTTTTCGTTGTAAAACAAACCGCTTAATTCCTGCAGCGAATCGTAGCCCAGTTTTCTTTTTCCGCCGCTCAATAAAACAATCAGTGCACTTTTGAGCAGGCCGTGAAAATCAATAACCAGATCATAAGGACGAGCCCGCAGTTGACGAAGAAAAGATCGAATTTCCCGCAAAGGGCGGAGAATTTCGCCATTTTGGAAATCCTTGAGCCAGCTTTTGCGCCGTGAAATAAGCACTGTGTCCAGAAGAGGGTGATCCTGAACTAGTCCTGCCGCAGCTTCTTCCACTACCCAGGTTATATGAGCCTCAGGATAAAGTTTTCTTACCGCCGCCAGAGACGGCAGCGTGTGAATTACATCGCCAATGGCGCTTAGTTTAACTATCAGAATATTCATTTGATATTCTTCCGGTCCTTTAAAATCCACTGCACGGCTTCCAGAATATCCGCGGCGATAAAATCAGGTTTGTTCTCCATCGTTGCTGTATCCGGTCCGTCATCCTGCAATAAATCTTCACCATATCCCGTCCGAACTAAAATCCCCTTTGCTCCCACTTTTTTCGCTGTTTCCATATCGATAAATCTGTCGCCCACAAAATATGATTTTGCCAGATCGATGTTTAATTCGTCTGCGGCTTGCAGGAGCATTCCCGGGGCCGGTTTCCGGCAGTTGCAGATTTGCTGATATTCAATATTGCCCTCTGTTGGATGGTGCGGGCAGTAATAGAATCGGTCAATTACCGCACCCTGTTCCAGCATATCAGCCTGGAGATGGTTGTTGACCATACGAACAAAATCTTCGCTAAAATAGCCTTTAGCCACACCGGCCTGGTTGCTGATCACGACGGCTTTCATGCTGTTTAAATTGATTAATTTTATTGCTTCATAGGCCGTGGGAATAATCTTGAGTTTATCCAGGCTATCCAGATAACCCACTTCCTCATTAATTGTTCCGTCCCGGTCAAGAAAAACAGCTATGTTTTTTTTCATGGTTTCCTGTTTGATATTCTCGTTACAAGTTGTAGTACCGGCGCAGGAGATGTTGTCGTAATTGCCTGCCGGCGTCTACTTTGTTAATAAGTTTTCTAAAGCAGGAAACACTTTGCTCAGATTCTCCGGCTGCGTTCCGCCTGCCTGGGCCATGTCGGGGCGGCCACCGCCGCTGCCGCCGACAAGCGGCGCTAGTTCCTTGATGATGTTTCCGGCATGATACTTTCCGGCCAGATCTTTGGTGACGACGCATAGCAGAAATACTTTTTCAGCGGCTTTGCTGCCTAACAAGATCACGCCTGATGCCAGCTTGTCGCGTAGTTTGTCGCCGAAATCGCGCAGCGTTTTGGCATCGCTGATATTAACTTCCGCGGCCAGTACTTTCACCCCGCCGATTTCCTTAACCTGACTTAATAAATCGCCGGAGTCTTTGGCCGCCAGTTTCCCTTTGAGTGCTTCAATTTCCTTTTCCAGATCTTTGGTGTGCTTGAGCAGTTTTTCGGCGCGATCTGCCAACTCCAAGGGACTAGTCTTAAATAAACCAGCGGCCTTTTTCAATTCTTCTTCCGCCTGTTGCATATGTAATAGAGCCTGTTTGCCGGTGACAGCCTCGATTCTGCGAACACCAGCAGCGATTGCCGATTCATGCAGTACCTTCAATAAACCGATATCGCCGGTGCGGCCAACATGCGTGCCGCCGCAGAGCTCCTTGCTCATCTCACCCATTTTCACGATCCGCACCGTGGCGCCATACTTCTCATCGAATACCGCCGTAGCGCCTGTTTTAAGGGCGTCTTCCAGAGCGCAGACGTCGGTTACCACTGCGATATTTTTTCGAATTATGTCATTGGCTATTTCTTCAATGCGACTTAGTTCTTCGTCAGTGATTTTGGAAAAATGAGAAAAGTCGAAACGCAACCTTTCGGTATTAACCAGCGAACCGGATTGTTTGATGTGATCGCCTAGCACTGCTTTGAGCGCCGCCTGCAAAATATGCGTGCCGGAGTGGTTGGCCTGAATTGCTTTTCGTTTTTCCACGTCCACAATCAAATGAACTTTATCGCCGATTTTAATATTCCCTTTTTGGACAATGCCCTTATGGACGAAAAGCTTTTCGACAGGTTTTTTTGTATCCTGTACGGCAAAGACAAAACCGTTTCCTTCCAGATAACCGGTATCGCCCACCTGACCGCCGGATTCGCCATAAAATGCCGTTGTCTCTAAAACAATTTCCGCTTCCTGCCCCTCAGACAGAGATTCAACAGTTTTACCGTCAACAATTAGAGTGATAATTTGCGAATCGGCCCGGACGACTCCTTCATAACCGCAGAAGTCAGTGGCAATGCCTGAACTGGACAATTTTAAATAGCATTCTCCAATGGCTTCCTCGCCGCTGCCTTTCCAGGCACCACGCGCTCTTTCACGCTGCTGCTCCATCTCGGCTTCAAATCCGTCAGTATCCAGCGTCAGGCCATCGCGCTTGACGATGTCCGCCGTCAAATCCGTAGGGAAGCCGAAAGTGTCGTAGAGCTTGAATATCAGTGAACCGGGTAGAACTGACTTGCCCGTTTTTTTCAGGGCCGCTGTTTCGTCCTGCAGAATGCGCAAACCGGCATCGAGTGTCTCCATGAATCGCTGCTCTTCGTTGATAATGACTTTAGTAATAAAAGAGGCCTTGGATTCCAGATCGGGATAGACATCTTTCATCATGTCGATGATCACCTGGGCGCTTTCGTTCAAAAAAGGTTTGTTGATGCCCAGCATTTTCCCGTGACGTGCCGCCCTACGCAAAATGCGCCGCAGGACATAGCCTCGGCCTTCATTGCTGGGAAGGATACCGTCACCGATTAAAAATGTCACAGCCCGGCTATGGTCGGCTATAACCCGAATGGAAGTATCGTTGTCGGCATTCCCCCCATATTTTTTCCCGCTGATTTTTTCGACAAACCTGATGATCGGGGCAAACAGGTCGGTGTCGTAATTGCTTTGCACTCCCTGAATAACTGCGGTAAGGCGCTCGAGCCCCATCCCGGTATCGATGTTGGGCTTGGGTAACGGCGTTAACTTGCCTGCTTCATCGCGGTCGAATTGCGTGAAGACGTTGTTCCAGATTTCCAGGTGGCGGTCGCAATCACAATAAATATCGCACTCCGGACGCCCACAGCCTGTGCCTTCGCCCTGGTCGTAAATGATTTCGGAGCAGGGGCCGCAGGGACCGGTATCGCCCATCATCCAGAAATTGCTTTTTTCGCCCATCCGCACAATGCGGTCGGTCGGCACGTTCATTTTTTTATGCCAGATGTCGTAAGCTTCATCGTCATCCTGGAAAACTGTTACCCATAGTTTTTCTTTAGGCAGTTTGACCACATCAATTAAATATTCCCACGCCCAGGCAATGGCTTCTTCCTTGAAATAATCGCCGAAGGAAAAATTGCCGAGCATTTCGAAAAAAGTATGATGGCGGGCGGTAACGCCGACATTTTCCAGGTCGTTATGTTTGCCTCCGGCGCGGACGCATTTCTGGGATGACGCCGCCCTTGTGTAGCCTCGATTTTCCAAACCTAAAAAGGCGTTTTTAAATTGGACCATCCCCGCATTGGTAAACATCAATGTCGGATCGTCTTTGGGAATCAGGGATGAGCTGGCTACACAGGTATGCCCTTTCCCTGCAAAATATTGTAAAAAACTCTCCCGAATTTCACTGCCCGTCTTCGCCATGAAAATCTTCCTCCGGTATCTTTCCTATTTTAATTAATATCAAACCCGCCGGGAATCCTCTGCCCAGCAGATTTTGAAATATTCTTTTCTTTTCTTTAATGTCCTGCAAGTCGATCTTTTTTCCGACCGTCTTCTTCTTAATTAAAACGGCAATGGCTTCTTCTTCCGGAATTTCCTGCCGTACTTCTTCTATCGCCTTGTCGATCAAATGCGCGGCAATGCCTTTTTCTTTTAAACTCGCGATAATTTTTCGATTTCCCCAGAATTTATTAACCGCAAGATTACGTGCCCATTGGGAAGCAAAAGATGTGTCATCCAGATACTTCAAATCGAGTAGTTTTTCCAGTGCTTCTTTAATGACGGCTGCGGGAAATCCCTTCTCCCGCAACTTTTTTTCTATTTCTCTGGCGCTACGCGGCCTTACCGATAAAAGACGATATGCTTTTTGCCGGGCAGAATGCAAATCCAGATGATCAGCCGTTTTTGTCGGGAGATCTGCAATATCGGAATCAGAATCATCCGGCAATGTCGCATTATTCAAGGATTTTTTGTTGCCGCGATAGTTTTTATAACGTGACTGGGAATAGCGAATCACTTAGCCTCTTCCAGCTCGACAATCTTTATGCCCAGCTTATCCTTCACTTCGCTTTCCACTTGTTGCATAATCTCCGGATTATCTTTCAGGAAGGTACGGGAATTATCCCGGCCCTGTCCCATTCTATCTCCTTTGTAGGAATACCAGGCGCCGCTTTTTTCGATAATGCCCTGCTCGGCGGCTAAATCCAGAACGTCCCCCTCGCGGGAAATCCCTTCGCCAAAAATAATATCGAATTCCGCTTCCCGGAAAGGAGGCGCAAGTTTATTTTTTACAACTTTAACTCTTGTCCGGAAACCGATTACATCCTGTCCTGTTTTCAAGGATGTCATTTTGCGGATGTCCAGGCGCTGGGAGGCATAGAATTTCAAAGCATTACCGCCTGTCGTCGTTTCGGGGTTGCCGAAAAAGACACCGATCTTCATGCGCAGTTGATTGATAAAGATTACGGTTGTTTTGGATTTGCTGATGCTGCCGGTAAGCTTGCGCAGTGCCTGCGACATGAGTCTGGCCTGCAAGCCCATTTGAGCGTCGCCCATGTCGCCTTCAAGTTCCGCTTTGGGAACCAGGGCGGCAACGGAGTCAACTACCAGAACATCCAGCGCGCCGCTGCGCACCAGCGTCTCGGCAATTTCGAGGGCCTGTTCACCCGTATCCGGTTGTGAAATGAGCAGGTCATCCGTATTGACACCAATTTTTTTGGCATAGGTCACATCAAGAGCATGTTCGGCATCAATAAAAGCCGCCAGGCCGTTGGCCTTTTGTGCTTCGGCAACAATGTGCAGAGCCAGCGTTGTTTTGCCACCGGATTCCGGCCCGTATATTTCAACAATTCTGCCGCGCGGAACACCCATGGTGCCCAGAGCTATATCCAGACTCAGAGATCCTGTGGATATGGCGGGAACATCGGCCACACGCTCTTTGCCACCCAACCTCATTATTGATCCCTTGCCGAACTGTCTCTCAATTTGGGTTATGGCCAATTCAACCGCTTTCGATCTATCTAAATCTGCGCACATATAAAACCTCCTCGTCCTGTTATTTTTTATAATTTATTTCTTCAATACAATTGTTGTCATACCGGCGCAGGCCGGTATCCAGTTTGTTTTATTAGATACTGTTCCCCGTTTTTTATTTTTAGCTCACTCGTATAGTTTATCATAATGAGGTTTTAGCATCCAATAAGCCACAACTGCACCAAAGTATTTGTATAATAAGGACATTTTCTCATAGGCTACCTCATTTTCTCAGGTGAATTAACGCGTAATTCCGAGGATAGTATGATTAATTTCCCCAAAATTATTTTCTGCCTTCTGTTCGTTTTCTGGATGCCGTCCTTCGACGGCATGACACATAGAAAAAATTTTTCATTTGGTCACTATTTTCACAAAATATATCATTCACCTAAAGCAAATTCTCTCAGTTTTGTATAAATCGCCCCCTGCGGAGTGAGATTGCTCTGGAATAAAATCAATTCGGAAGCCCGGAATTCTCCCGCCGCAAAACCACTGTGCTTTTTTATCGCTGCCTCGATTCCTGCTGCTGCCCGGCTGTCTTTGATGCGCCCTAAGGTCAGATGAGGGTGAAATGGCCTGTTTCCCGGCGGAAAGCCCAGTATCTCCAAGGCTGCTTCCAGCTTGTTTTGCAGCAGGGTTAATTTTCTGCTATCCTCGGTTATCCCCACCCAGAGGATGCGTGGCTTTCTGAAATCGGGAAAAACTCCAATCTTTTCGGCTTTCAGCAGCAGAGGTGCCGCTGCTATTTGTTTTTTTACAGCCGCACAAATATTTTCGACAGCGTTGGAATCAATATTGCCCAGGAACTTCAAAGTCAGGTGATTGCCCTGCAGGCGTGTCCAAGTGATCGCACCACTGATTTCCTTTTTAAGATTTTCCTGTAAGCGGGCAATGGCCGCCAATACTTCTGCGGATGGTTCGATTGCAAAAAATGCCCGTATGTTCTTTTCCTCATCCACTAAGGCTTATCCTTTCCCCTCTAGATAGTTTTTCAGCGTGAGCAGCGCCGCTTGGGAAAAAATCATTTTGTTTCTTTTCCTGTCCCACCGGTGAGTATAATGGCGGCAGATAGTTTCGTTGGCATCAGCCAGCGCCAGATAAATAGTGCCGACAGGTTTGGCATCCGAGCCTCCGCCAGGTCCAGCAATGCCGGTAGAGGAAAGACCCAGATCAGTGCCGGCCATTTTGCGTACCCCTTCGGCCATCTTGCGCGCTGTTTCTTCGCTTACCGCACCGTGCTTTTCAATGATTTCCGCCGGGACCCCCAGCAGGCTGATTTTGGCCTCGTTGCTGTAAGTGACTACAGCGCGTTCCAGATATTCGGAACTGCCGGCAACATCGGTCAACCTGTCGGTGATTAAACCGCCAGTGCAGGATTCCGCCACAGCTATGGTCAATTTTTTTTCTTTCAACAGACCCGCCACAATTTCTTCCAAAGTTTTTTCGCCATAGGAAAAAATGTATTTATTCAAACGGGCAGTAACTTCATCGCAAGCCAGTTTTAAGTTTTCCTCGGCGGCCTCCTTAGTTGTCTGACGCGAAACCAGAACAAGATGGTTTTCGGGGAAAATAGGGTAAAAGCCGACATTGACACCAAGGGCGGCAAAATCAATATCCGCCAGGGTTTTATCAACGGCGCCTTCTCCGAGCCCAAAAGTCTTGATGGTTTGTTTGGCGATAAACTGCTCATTTTCCGGGAATTCCCGGCGCAAAATCGGGATAACACCTTCCGGAAACATTTTTTGCGTCTCTCGGGGAACTCCGGGAATGACAAAAATCCATTTTCCCGCAGATTGCAGCGCAAAGCCTGCCGCCGTACCCACCGGATTGGCAATGACTTCCGCCCCCTGGGGAAACATGGCCTGCTTTGTATTGTTTTCTATCCAGACCAGATTGTATTGAGTAAAGATTTCTTTAATGTGGTTTAAAACTTTTTCATCGGTAAAAAGCTTCAGACCAAAAGCCTGAGCGATGGCTTCCGTGGTGATGTCGTCGGCAGTCGGACCCAATCCGCCGGTGCAGATAACAACATCCGCCAACCCCAGCAGATAGTTCAATCGGCTCTTGATGGAGGCAAAATTGTCTTCTACCGACAGCATTGCTTCCACGCTCCAACCTTGCAGGTTAGCTTCCCTCGCAATAAAAGAAGAATTGGTGTCAGCAGTCCGTCCGCTCATCAACTCATTGCCGATGGTGAGAATTCCGATTTTCATAAACGTTCACATTCCTTTATGTTTAAGTTGCACTTTATCACCCGCCCCTTATCACACAATGCCAAACCAGCCGAAAAAGAAGAGTACTGCTCCGGCATAAACACCGGCTCCGACATCGTCGAGCACAACACCCCATCCGCCCGGCAGCCTCTGTAAATTATTAAGCGGAAAAGGCTTTAAAATATCGAATATCCTAAACAGAACAAAGGCAACGCATAGATGAAGGCCGGTAATTGCCACCGGCAGCATCGCCACCTGAAAGCCAGCGATTTCATCAATCACAATCCGCTGATCGTCCGTTTTTCCGTAAAGAGTTTCGGCATGCCCGGCAACATAAATAGAGACGACGGATACTGCAATCACAAAGAGCAGACGTAAAAACCAGGGCAGTGGCAGGCAAAGCAGGCAAATCGGAACACCGGCTAAAGTGCCGAATGTTCCGGGAGCAACCGGCAATAAACCGGAACCAAAACCGCAGGCCAGAAACTTGATGGTTCTTTCTTTCAAAACCAGTTCCTCAATCTTGTAAAGCAGAAAATATTGCCTTTTTTCAATCAGTTAAGTTTGTGCAAGCTATCTTCTTTTTGCTTTTGTGTCAAACTTTTTCGACAAAAATTCTTGACAATAGAACGATCGTTCTATATCATGCCTCCCATGAAAGTCAAGCGAACTTTACAAGATGTGGAAAAAATAATTGCCACTTTTTTCCGGGAAAACAGACGCATGCCGTCTTATTCGGAAATGGCCAATATTATTGGTGTCCGTTCCAAAAGCGTTGTTGACTTTTGGGTAAAAAAGATGATTGCCGCTGGAATTGTGCAAAAAGACGCGAAAGGATTGCTTGTTTTAGCTCGTCGATCGCCGGCTTTGCCTCTGGTCGGAGAAGTTTGCGCCGGATATCCATTGCCTGCGGAAGAAGAGTCGCGGGATATTATCTCCTTCGATGAATACCTGGTGGCCAATCCGGAGAAATCATTTTTGCTTTCCGTTACCGGTGATTCCATGATTGGCGCCGGAATCATGGATAAAGACCTGGTAATTGTCGAGCGTGGTCGGGAGCCGAAAAACGGTGATATAATTCTAGCCGAAGTTGATAACAACTGGACGATGAAGTATTTCTGTAAAAGAGGAGAAACGGTAACGCTGAAAGCGGCCAATCCCAAATATCCACCGATCCTTCCGCAATCCGAACTGCGCATTGCCGGTGTCATTACTGCGGTGGTGCGGAAATATAACAAATAAGGCCGAAGGCTGAAGACTTAAGGAAAAGCATTTATCTGTTTACGGTTCACAGGTAGAGACAGGTCTTGATACCCCCATACTTCGCTTCATCCCTCGGCCTTCAGCCTTCATTCATCAACCTATAGCCTTGTGTGTTGTTATGACCGACTTTATTTTCAGTCTCCAGTCCTGGCCGCGGGCTATTGCCCATATTGACGGCGATGCCTTTTTCACTTCCTGCGAAGAGGCCATTCATCCGGAACTCCAAGGAAAGGCGCTGATCACCGGCGGTGAGCGCGGCATTGTCGCCTGCGCCAGTTATGCCGCCAAAAGAATGGGAATCAAGCGCGGTGTTCCGCTGCAGGAGGCCAGAAAAATCTGTCCCGGGTTAATCATCCTGCCTTCCGATTACGAAACCTACAGCTTATTTTCCCGGCGGATGTTCGGCATCATGCGGCGCTTTACGCCCGACGTGGAAGAATATTCCATTGACGAAGCTTTTGCCGACATTACCGGCATGCGCCGCGCTCTGCGCTCATCATACGAAGAAATTGCCCTCCGGATGAAAAAGGACATTGAAAGAGAGCTGGGAATTACCGTTTCCGTGGGGTTGAGCATCACTAAGGTATTGGCAAAGGTGGCCTCCAAACACCAGAAACCGGCAGGTATGACGGTAATAAAGGGGAGGGATATTGGCCAATACCTGTCCAACCTGTCTGTGGAAAAAGTTTGGGGTATCGGCCCTGCTACAACGAACTATCTGGCTAAGATGAATATTTTCTCTGCGCTGGAATTTGCCCGGTTGCCCGAAAAAACTCTGCTGGATAAATTTTCCAAACCCGGCGTGGAAATCTGGCAGGAGTTGCGCGGTAAATCGGTTTATCCGGTAACCGCCGAAGATAAAAGCTCCTATGCCTCGATCAGCAAGACAAAAACTTTTGCCCCGCCCACAAACAATGCCGAGTATATTTTTGCCCATCTGATGCGCAATATGGAATCGGCCTGTATCAAGGCGAGGCGCTACCAGCTTGCTCCGCAGAAAATAGCCGTGTTCCTGAAGAAAAATAATTTTGCTATGCAAGGCAGCGAGGCCGTGCTTACACGCCCTTGCGCCTGCCCGCTGGAATTTTCGCCAATTATCCGCGATCTTTTTTACGCCTGTTTCCGGCCGGAGGAAATTTATCGCGCTACGGGAGTTGTTCTTCTTGACCTTCAACCGGATACCGCCACTCAATATTCTCTTTTTGACGATCCACCGCAGGCGGAAAAAATAAAGGAGCTCTACTGTGTTGCCGATGAACTGGGGAAAAAATTCGGTAAACACACTTTGTATCTGGGCGCGTCCCACCCTGTTGAGAGGCTGGGTAAAGGACGCCGGGGCGCTCCCACTGTGCGTGAGCAAACACTTTTCCCGGGCGAAACCCGCCGCCGCCATCTGGGATTACCCTTGATTCATGTCAAGACGAAAAGCTGATGCTTGTTCGCTTTTAAAAGATGATGTATACATGCTTTATTAAGTCAGGGGAAATATTATGCTAAGCGAGATATGTAAGAAATGTGCTGAATGCTGCAAGCATTTTCCCTATATAGAATTATCTCAAAATGAAATTAATGAGTTAGGAAAGATGACGGGGTTGTGTTTTGATGTGTTTGCGAACCCCAAGGGCAAAGCAGTTGAAGAATATTTTTTACAATTTAAAGAAAACGGAGATTGCTTCTTCTTAAATGAAAACAATGGTGATTATTCTTGTGGCGTATATGAAGCCAGATCGGTAATTTGTAGAAATTATCCATCAAAACCCCGCCAGTATGAAGTCTGTAATGAAAAAAGGGAAACTTTTCTGCGTAATAATTCCGGCTGATGGCTGCTTACAGTAATAAGTGATCATTAATTTGCCGCTGATCTGTTTTCCTGCCAACTGACTATATAATCCAGCGATGTTGTTGGGGGTGCATTTGCACTAATCTGCCATTTGCCACTAATGCCCTGTTCGCGGGCTGTCAGCTCAAAATGGCTCAGGGCAATACCCAGATCAATATCCTGCAAGGAACCCATCCCCATTAATTTATAACTGAAAGTTCGTGCAAGGAGGAAATGAAAGACGTTTTGCTTTGAGTCATATAAAACACGCCAGGGTTGTTTGTTGGAAGCAGAAGGAGCAAGGCGGACATTTTCCAGCGCTTCGGCGTAAATACCGGCCTGCTTTGGCGTCAAAGGCGTGGAAAAATTATCCGCAAAGAATAGTTCCGACCAGGGTTTTCGCTTATCGGAGCCGGCGACGCCGCGCATTATTTTTTCGGCCAAAGCTTTTTTCTGTGCCGGATAGCCAATAGGAGCTACGGTAGGCAGTGATTCGCCCTCCTGCAGATTAATTGCCTTGGCAAAACTGCCGGAGCTGAAAGTACCGCCCAGCCAGCATGTGCCCAATCCCAGTTGGGTTGCCCGCAAAACCAATAATTCCTTGCAGTAACCGTAATCTACCATAGCTTTGGCCGTATCTTTGATTGCGCCCACGACAAACATGCGGGCATTTTTGATAACTCCATAGGTGCCTAGTTGTTTCCATTCCTGCGGTGATGATGAGGCGGCGTTAACCAGCGTGAGACGGGGCTTTCCGCCAAACGGACCGGCGGGCAGGGAATTCATGATCTCTTTTAGTTTTTGCAGCGTTTCCTCATCAATGGGTTTATCTGTGTAAGTGCGGCAGGAAAAGCGCTTTTTGATGATCTCAGTTATTGCCAGCATAAAACATCCTCAAATTTTTATTTGCAAATATTCTGTGTAGATGTACTATAAATAAAGGGAAAAGGGAATGTGTTTTGCAAAAAGCTTGTATAATTTAAAGAGGTGCATATATGAAACTGGCTAATGTCGCTGAAATGCGTTTTATGGATAATTTCGCTATGGAAAAACTGGGCATCAGCGAAAAAATCCTGATGGAAAATGCCGGTCTGGCGGTGGTCAATTTGCTGCAAAAAGAAACCGGCATCAGGGATAAAAAATTTGTCATCTTTTGCGGTTCCGGCAACAATGGCGGTGACGGCCTGGTCGTTGCCCGTTTGATCCATTCGAATGGCGGCCGAGCAAAAGTTTTTTTGCTCGACGACAGGAAAAAGTATCGCGGAGCGGCCAAAACTAATCTGGATATTATCGGTAAATTGCCCATTGATGTGATCAAACTCGGCACAGCTCTCGATGCGCGCAGGGAAGTAATGCATTGTGACGTTGTCATCGATGCCATATTCGGCACCGGGCTTGATCGTGAAATAAAAGGCTTGCCTGCTGATGTTGTTGAACTCATCAATTCTTGCCGACGTAAAGTTATATCGCTGGATATTTCTTCCGGGGTTAACGGCAATACCGGCGCAATTATGGGTGTGGCAGTTCAGGCGGACTATACGGTTACTTTCGGTCTGCCGAAAATAGGCAATATGCTTTACCCCGGTTGTGAATTTTGCGGGAGACTTTTTGTTACGCATATTTCTTTCCCCCCAGCGCTTTATAACCGCAATGAAATTCAGGTGGAAACTAATAAGTATGTAATACTGCCGCCGCGCCCAAACGAAGCTTATAAAGGATCGATGGGCGATGTGCTTTTCATTGCCGGCGGGGCGGATTACTTTGGCGCCCCTTATTTCTCAGCGATGTCGTTTTTAAAAGCAGGCGGTGGCTATTCGCGTCTGGCTGCACCGGAGTCAATGATTCCTTTTCTCGCTGAAGGCGGCCGCGAAATTGTCTATCTGTCGCAGGAAGAGACGGCTGCCGGAAGCATTGCTCTGAAGAACAAGGAGAGAATTCTGGAGGCTGCAGCCGCTGTTGATATGGTCGTCATCGGACCGGGGCTTTCTTTAGAGAAGGAAACTGTTCGCCTGGTGCAAGACCTTGCTGCCGGAATAAATGTTCCTCTTTTGATTGACGGTGACGGTCTTACGGCTATTGCTGCTGATCTTTCCATTCTCCGGAAGCGCAAAGCACCAACGATCCTGACGCCGCATTTAGGTGAAATGGCGAGACTGACGGCAAAACCAGTTTCCGAAATCAATGCCAATAAAATTGCAATTTTGCAGGAAACGGCAAAACGGCTTCAGGCAATAATTGTTTTAAAAGGCGCTCATTCTTTGGTCGGTCTGCCTGGGGGCAATGTGTATGTCAATCTGAGCGGTAATTCCGGTATGGCTACCGCCGGTTCCGGCGATGTCCTTACCGGCTGCATTGCGGCAATGTTCGGGTTGGGTTTAAAGCCGGAAGAAGCAGTGCGCAAAGGAGTTTTTCTGCATGGTTACGCCGGTGATCTGGCCGCCGCAGAAAAAGGCGCGGATGGTATTACGGCAAAGGATATTATGGATTTCCTGCCGCAGGCCATGAAAGATGACCGGGCCGAATGTGTTGATGTCAGCTATTTTGCCCCGCCGGTGATTTGAAGTCAAACATTTCCTTCAAGGGCGGCATAATTTACTCCTTTAGTTATTGTTTTCAGCGATGAATTTTTGAAATTCAGGGTGATCACTCAGAAGTTTTCCACCCACGGAAATCAGCTTATCCACCTGTTCTTTTGACAGTTTAAATGATGTCGGAAGACTATTAAAATAATTCCGCAGCTCGCGGTCGGCAAGATTGTCGAAAGCCAGATCCACGATATAAAGTTTCAGGTTTCCTCCGGCCAGCTTCGGGATTTTATAGCCGTCTTGAGCATGCCGGTTGAGCAATTGCTGGCAGCCCGCTATGCTTTGCTGCGCTTTTATCCGCTCATTTAACAAATCGGCAAATACTTCCACCAATTCAAAAGTGTAATTATCCATCGAAACGGTAGCCGTTTTGTAAGCTGTTGTTTTCAGGCCGGGAGGCGCTTCGTTTTTATCGAATGATTCATTTTTCTGCGTTTTAGCATTGACAACAATTATCAGCAGTTGCTTGATTTTCCCATTATTGATTTTAGTGCGAATGTCTTCCCGGACATAGAGATCATAAATAGCACGCAGCCCCAAATTATCCGCCAGTCCTCCATCCATGAGGTGAACATAAGGATGCCCTTTTTCATCGGCATAGATGTCATTATTCCTGGCCGCATAATATCGGCGTTTATTATTCCAGTAATCCTCGAGTGCCAGTTCATCTTGCGGGGTAATTTTCTTTCCCGCGGGCCAGGGGTAATTAACCAGACTAATCGGCGATAGCAAAAATGGAAAGGCGGAAGAAGCGGCAACGGCGCGGGCAATCGGATAGGAGCGGATGTCGGAGCCCAGATAGCTAAACTGGCGTCCGGTAAATTCGAAGCGGGCGCCCTGGTAAAGATTGGTAGCATTTACAATCAGGAATGGTTTTTGGGCCTTTTGTGCCAGTGTTCCATAAGTCTGCCTGCTGAAAATACTTTCATCGTAAATTTCAGCGATAAGATCAATGCGGCTGAAATAAGGAGAAGCCAGTCGCCACCAGTTGATCGGGTTTCCCATTTTCCAGAACAATTCTGCTTCGATGTCGCGGTAAAGGAATTTGTCTTTAAAGTCGGCAAAAATTTTATTGCCAAAAAGCGTGTAATAGGCACCAGTAAATGATCCGCCGGACACAGCTGAAATTACATCAACTTCCGAAAGCAGTGTTTTCTGATTTTTATCAATTTGCGTTTCCTGCAATTTGGCCAGCACGCCATAAGCCAGGGCCGCCGCTCGCGTTCCACCACCGGAAAAGGTAAGCACTACAAAAGTTTCATCACTTTTATCCGGCGAATTAATACGGCTGAAATCATAAGCGTTAGCGCCTTGGGCTGATTCCAGCGGCTGGTTTTGCGGATAATGGGAGCAGCCGTGAAAGGTTGCCGCCGCAATAAATAAGACCAGGAATAGATAAAGGTTAAATTTTGGCAAATGTTACCTCCTGTGGCGCAAGAGAAGAGGTGCCGGCCAGTGTGATTTTCGTTTGTTTGGGGCGAAAATTGAAGGGTGGTGATTTTAAGGAAAGTATGTGAGTACCTTTTTCCACTTCGATGGTTTCATTCGTGCGACCCTGCAAATTATTGTCTATTAATACTTCCCGGTCATCAGGATAATTTACCAGCAGGTATTCCATCTTTCTTGCCTCCTAAATATTCATAACGACAACAAAAAGAAAAAGAGCAAATTCGTTTTTAAAGCTTAAGTCCCGGGAATAATACAACGTCTTGAAAACAATGCAAGAAAAAGTTCACGTCGATGGCCGAAGGCTGATGGTAAAAAAAGAAGGTGCGCGAGACTGTATCGCAATCGGCTTTTGTGTCATAAAGCTTCAAATGTGAATTTAGTTGTGTTATCTCATAACAGTATTTTAGACGCACACAATCTCCGGCAATGGAGGCTTTTATATGAGTAGAATTATTTTCAATCACCATGAACAGAAAGCAAAGGGCAATGCCTTGCTTTGCCTTATTATTATTTTGAGCATGCTATTTATTACCCTAGATGCCGGGGCAGAGCATTTAAGCCCTGTGGGAAGGGCGCGGATCGGTCTTGTTCTCTCCGGTGGCGGAGCGCGCGGCGTTGCGCATGTCGGCGTTATCAAAGTGCTGGAGGAAATGAAAATACCCATTGATTGTATTGCCGGTACCAGCATGGGAGCTATTGTCGGCGGTCTTTATGCCGCAGGTTATTCTCCGGCAGAGTTGGAAAAAATCGTGACCAGCATGGAATGGAACGATGCCTTCAAGGATAAACCGTCGCCGCAGGAACTCTCTTTCCGCCGTAAGCAGGATGCCGCTGATTATCTGATTG
Source organism: uncultured Smithella sp. (assembly GCA_964646755.1). Classification (GTDB taxonomy): domain Bacteria; phylum Desulfobacterota; class Syntrophia; order Syntrophales; family Smithellaceae; genus MVRV01. The sequence goes on along the minus strand of CAZYIE010000026.1, from coordinate 22,359 downwards.
ATTTTGACATGGGATATAAAAACGGCAAGCTTCAAATACCACGGGGGCTTATCCAGGGACAAAATCTCAACATGGCTCTGAAGTCGCTGCTCTTGCATACGGAAGGAATCCGTAATTTTGACGACCTTTCCATGCCCTTCCGCGCCATAGCGGCGGATATTGAAACCGGCGAAACTGTCGTGATGCAAAAAGGCGACTTGGTGAGGGCGCTGCGGGCCAGCATGTCCATTCCCGGAGTGTTTGCCCCGGTGGAGATTAACAGTAGGATACTTGTGGACGGGGGAATAGCCAATAATGTGCCTGTTGATGTTGCGAGGCAAATGGGCGCAGATATTGTAATTGTAGTGGATATCGGCACCGGACTGCGCTCCCGCGAAAAACTGACCTCGCCGGTGGCCATCTCAGCGCAGGTCATGACCATCATGATTCAGCGCAATTCTAAAGCGCAGATTGCCACTCTGCGTCCGGAAGATCTCCTTATTCAGCCGCAATTGGGTGATGTTGGATCAAGCGATTTTTCCCGGGCGACGGAAAGCATCCAAATTGGTCAAGAAACGGCGAAAGCTTTACAGCAAAGGCTTGCGCGGTTCGCGGTGCAGGAAAAGGATTATCTTGCTTATCTTTCCCGCCAGAGAAAACAACAGCAAGAACAGCCCAAAATCGATTTTGTCGAAGTCGTGAACAAGTCGTCGCTGTCCACGAAAGTTATCGAGGCACAAATACAAACAAAACCGGACGATAAATTGGATATTGCCGTGCTGCAAAAGGATATCAATCGAACTTACGGTATTGGTAATTTTGAAACCGTAGATTTCCGGTTGGAGAAGAAAGACAAGCAGTCGGGAATTGTCATTGAACCGGTAGAAAAAACATGGGGACCGAATTATCTGCGCTTCGGATTAGGGATTGAGGATAATTTCAAAGGCGCCAGCACATATTCCGTTTCCACGCGTTTTACGAAAACAGCCCTCAACCGGTTAGGCGCTGAATGGCGGACGGAGCTGCAAATCGGAGAAACGCCCCGCTTTTATTCTGAATTTTATCAGCCCATTGATTATTCACAGAGCTATTTTGTGGCCACAGCAGTTGAGTATAAAGCAAGAAATATCAACTCTTTTAACGCCAACGGTGACATCACTGCTCAATACCGTGTTTCCACTGCTCAAGTCGGGGTGGATGTCGGAAAGCAGTTTGGTAACTGGGGTGAATTGCGTCTCGGTATCCGCAGGGAACACGGCACTATCGGCGTAAGTATCGGTGATCCGTCTCTGTGGTCAGGCAGCTACGATCGTGGGGGCATTTATGCTTCTTTTGCTTACAGTACGCTGGATAACTATGCTTTTCCCCTTGCCGGAGCAGATGCAGATGTTATCTGGATGCATAATCTCAAGCAGTTGGGTTCGGATATCGAAGCTCAGGGATTGAGTACGCACTGGATGGCGGCAAAAACATGGGGGAAAAATACTTTAGTGCCATCCCTTCGTATTCAAACAGTTCTGGATAATGACGAAAGTCCTATTCAGGATTCCTTTTCTCTGGGTGGGTTTATGAATCTTTCCGGTTATTCCATAAATGAAATTTCCGGGAGGCATACCGGAGTGGCCAGTCTGATCGGCTACCGGAAAATTGGCCAGGCAGGTTTGGGGTCATTCAATATGCCGTTGTATCTTGGCGGATCGGTGGAAGCGGGAAATGTCTGGGATAAAAAAACCGACATTACATATGAGTCTTTTATTTACGCGGGAAGTGTTTTTGTCGGAACAAACACATATCTGGGGCCGATCTTTCTGGCTTATGGTCAGGCCGAAGGTGGCCATCGGTCGGTGTATCTGTTCCTGGGGCAGCGGTTTTAATAGGTGCTGTTGAAAAACGCTCATCTACTGTTTATGACCTTCAGGTTACGTTGTGCTGCAAACCTCAACGCTCGACGTATATCTGTATACGCCTCGCGATGCGGTTTTTGCACGCCTTGTATCTAAGCATTTTTGAACAGCCTCCTGAACGGGATCATTTTAGAAAAACTTCGCCGCTATATCGGTGGAAGATTGATTACCTATTTTATCGAAATGATTCTTGAGGAATTCATCGGCTTTTTCCTTGCCTGTATCAAATAAATATTGCAGAAATTCCATGTCCAGATTCATTTTACTCGAAGCAGTCAGTTTGGACATTTCCTTTTCGGCATCGATGGTGTGAATGTAAGTGTGCTTGTATTTGGCGGAATCGAGCTCACCTTTTTCGATTAAAGAAGTGACGAAATGAATTGCCCTCATTTCGCGCATGAGGCTGGAATTGAAGCTCAATGTGTTGATCCGGTCGAAAATTGCATTGGCGCTTTGGGGTACCTCGGGGATATTAATTGGATTTATCTGGACAATTAAGACATCCTGACAATTTGTATTATAAATAACAGGAAAAATCGGCGGATTACCCATATATCCGCCATCCCAGTAATACTCCCCGTTGATTTCGGGAGCCTGATACAGGTAAGGCAGGCAGGCGGAGGCCAGGATCATTTCCGGCGTTATTTCATGATTTTCAAAGACTTTTAATCGTCCGGTTAAGACATTAGTGGCACAAATAAAAAGTTTAGTGTTGCGTGATTTCTGCAGGAGCGAAAAGTCGATCAGCTCTTCGAGGATATCTTTAAATACATTAGTATGGTTAGGATTCCACTGATAAGGGGAAAACATCCGCGAAAGAATATCAAACATCTGCCAGAGAGGAGAAAATTCCATGGAACCTTTGCTGCCAAGAATTTTGTCGCAGGCTGTCGGCTGAAAAGGCGAGCAGTGGCTATTTTGAGAATTGAATTTCCAAAACCGGTCCAGCAGTTCCTGGGCTTTTTTACTTCCACCTGCTTCCAGGCCATAGGCGAGAATTGCTGCATTTACGGCGCCGGCACTGGTGCCGACAATTCCTTCGATTTCAATGCGCTCATCATCGAGCAGTCTGTCCAGCACTCCCCAGGTAAACGCACCATGGGCGCCACCGCCCTGTAGTGCTAAATTAATTTTTTTCTTTTTGGAAGCAACTGATGATTTCGCCGGTGATTTTTTCATGGATTTTCATCTCACTGATGTTTTGCTTTACACAGTAAGAAAAAGGAGACTATTTGTCAAGGATAAAGGAAAGATAGGGGCAAGTAGGCGCATTGCGGACAATTAAAAACATACCGCCCGGGAAAACAAGAAGACAATGGTTGCGGCGCTACGGGAAAAGTCGTTGACCGGAAATAAGATATTTTCCTTCCCCACTGCAAATATGATATATGAATAGAAAATAAGAATATTTATCAGGTGAAGGATTTATGGAGAAACTCAAAGGTTCGGTAAAAAAACATCTGCGCTCTCTGGCGCATCATTTAAAACCTGTGGTGATGGTTGGTAGAAACGGTATCAGTGAACAATTAATAGCATCCGTTGATGCCGCCTTGAAAGATCATGAACTGATTAAAGTAAAATTCCTGGACTTCAAGGAAGAGAAAAAAGAAATAGCGCAGCAAATTGCCTCAATCACCAAAAGTGAAGTTATTGGTATCATCGGCAACATAGCCATCTTTTACCGTCAGCATCCGCAACCGGAACGAAGAAAAATAAAGATTTAGTTCACGCGGGGGATAAAGGAGGAAAAATGGAAGGCTGGAAGGAAGAGGAAATAAAAAGCAAGGCATTAATGGCGCCCTGTGGATTATACTGCGGTGCCTGCGGTGTTTATATCGCCACGAGGGATGCTAATGAGAAATTCAAAGCAACTATGGGGAATCTGTACGGAACAGCACCGGAAAAAACAGAATGTTTGGGTTGTATGCAATCTGATCCGTCCGAGAAGCTTTATGTTTACTGCCAGAGCTGTGTTATCAGAGATTGTGTAAAGGCCAGTGGATACTATTCCTGCCATCAATGCGGTCAGTGGCCCTGCAGCCATATAGAAAATTTCGGATTGGCCACGGGCAAAAGGGTGATGCAAAGGACTATTCCTCTTTGGCGGGCAAAAGTCAAGGAACAAGGGGATGAAAAGGGGAGCGTCGAGTGGGCGCGTGCGGAATGCGAGCGCTATCATTGCTCTCATTGCGGAAAACCGCTTTTCCGGGGCGCACAGCGCTGCAGACATTGCCAAGTATCTGTAGCTGAAGAATTAGATGGATCACTCTGAGGAAAAATCGAAAGAAACTGTTGCTAATATTTAAAATTAAAAACCAAGGAGAGAAATATGTTTTCGAGTAGATGGATCAAATACGGGTTGATGGTATTTAGCCTGTTCTTTTTTGTAACGTACGTTTTGGAGCTTGATGCATACGCCCGGGCTGGTGGCGGCCGGTCTTCCGGCAGCCGCGGGTCACGTTCCTATTCGTCTCCCAAGTCTCCGTCATCTTCGCCGTCCAGTCCGTCCCGGCAAGCTGCGACAGCGCCTTCCGCACCGGCGCCGTCTTCAGGCGGCGGATTCATGAGAGGCATGGCCGGAGGTTTGGTTGGCGGTATGATCGGTGGAATGCTTTTCCGTAGCCTGGGTTTCGGCAGTGGCGATGGAATAGGAGGCGGGGGAATCGGCCTGTTTGAAATCGTCCTGATTGGCGTGATTCTTTACGGCATTTGGTGGTACATTAAAAAGAGACGGCGGGAAGCGGAGGCCGCGGCCAGTCCTGCTGCTTATCGCACAATGTCGATGCCGGAGCCGCCGCAGCCTTTGTTCGGGCCAGCATACGGCCAGCAGCCTACGGGAGAGCCATTGGATAAGGAAACCGGCCACATCCGGCAGATGGATTCCTCTTTTGACGAACAAAAATTCAAAGATCAATCCATGGACGCCTTTTTCAAAGTTCAGGGAGCCTGGGCAAACCGCGATATGTCCAGTATTCGCAAAGTGCTGACGGATGAGATGTATCGCATTCTGCAGAGCGATGCTGATGAACTCAGAGGGAAAAAACAAATCAACCGGCTTGAGAATATCGCCGTGCGGAATGTAGAGATAAGCGAAGTCTGGCAGGAAGCGGGTAAGGATTTCATTACTGTCCGGTTCACGGCGAACCTGCTGGATTATACCACGGATGAAGCAACGGGGGCTGTGGTCTCCGGCAGCAAAACAGAGCCTGTTAAATTCGAAGAGTTCTGGACATTTGCTCGCCCGGTGGGAAGCAATCCCTGGCAGCTCTCAGCCATTAATCAGCCATCATAAAAATTGGTCGTGAGAATTTGGGGACATGCACTTGTTACGTGTCCCCAAATTCCATTAAAACATTTAACTGACAAAATATATTTTTCATGGTATTATCTTTGTAAATTGTAACGAGCGGTGACAATATGCAAAGTTACATCGACCGATACGTAGCAGGTGAATTACAGCAATCCCTCAACCATAACCCCGTCACAGCATTGATCGGGCCACGGCAATGCGGAAAATCAACGCTTGCCCGGCATGTCCTTCAGAACCGGAAAGACGCGCTTTTTCTGGATCTGGAACTTCCATCGGATATGCGCAAGCTCGGCGATCCCGAATTGTTTCTTCAGGAACATGCAGATAAATTGATCTGTATTGATGAAGTCCAACTAAAGCCAGACTTATTTCCCCTGCTGCGGGCCCTTGTCGATAAAGACAGGCGGCCCGGTCGCTTTCTTATCATAGGTTCTGCATCGCGTGATCTTGTCAGGCAAAGCGGTGAAACACTGGCGGGACGTATCCATTACATTGAACTAACACCGTTTACCTGGACTGAACTTGCCAGTAGCACAGGCAAAAAAAAATTAGATTTTAAAAAGCATTGGTGGCGTGGCGGCTTCCCACCGGCATTTCTTGCGAAGAGCGACGCGCAGAGTGATGCCTGGCGCAGAGACATGATTAAAGATTATCTGAGTCGCGACATCCCTTCGTTCGGTTATACCATCCCCATGCCAACGATGGCGCGCTTCTGGAAAATGATAGCTCATTATCATGGCGGTTTGCTTAACTCATCCAAATTCGGGCAATCGATGGATATATCGCACAACACCGTTCGCAAATATATCGACATTCTTGAGCATACTTTTATGGTGCGCACTCTCCAGCCGCTGGAGGTCAACCTTAAAAAGCGTATGGTCAAATCCCCCAAAATATACCTGCGCGACAGCGGGCTTTTGCACACGCTGCTGGAGATTGACAATATGACAGAGCTTTATGGACACCCTGCATTTGGTCCATCCTGGGAAGGCTGGTGTATTGAACAGCTTATTGGCGCGCTGCCTCTGTGGCAGCCATTTTTCTATAGAACATCATCAGGAGAAGAGATTGACCTTGTTCTGCTAAAAGGCAGAAAAAAGCTGGCCTTTGAAATCAAAGCATCACTGACGCCTCATCTTTCCAAAGGTTTTGTCGATACGATCAAGGCACTAAAACCGGAACGCACCTGGGTTGTCTGCCCGATGACCGATCCCGGCTATCCGATCAGTAGTGGCGTGCGTGTTGAGGGAATCAGTGAATGCTTGCAAAAGTTGACCGCCTT
>CAZYIE010000026.1:0-15874 GCA_964646755.1 uncultured Smithella sp. | reverse complement strand
CGCCTTTATATAGCGGCGGCTAAAACAAATATTAAGAAATAAAAGTTTCTGATGGTAACCGGGGAGACAACATGTCATCTACAATCATCTATGAGCGGTATCTTTGGTTTCACCATCAAATCAAAAGCAATAAATATCCCAACACCAAAACCCTGGCGGAGCAATTCGGCGTCACCCGCAAAACAGCCCAGCGCAACATTGAATTTATGAGCGCAAGATTAAAAGCCCCTTTGATCTACGTGCCCGGCAGGCGCGGCTATATTTATGAGGACAATACCTGGGAGATACCCGGCCTTTGGCTTCAGGAAGACGAACTGATCTCACTTATTCTGTCTTACCGGCTGGCTGCTGCCGTGCCGGACAGCGGTGTGAAGCAATCGCTGCACACCATTTTGAATCAGGTCATCTCCAGCCATTCTTCCACTGTCTTTTCCATCGATGAATTAGGCGACAGGATTTCCGTCAAGAACATCGCTTATGCCCGAACTAACGAAAGCATATTTCACCGGATTCTGGAGGCATTACTTCGGTCGAACCCTGTGCGCATTGAGTACTATTCGCCGCACAACGCGAAGTCTTCCATCCGTGATGTTCTGCCTCAGCATCTGCTCAACTACATGGGCACCTGGCACATTATTGCGTATTGCAATGTCAAAAAAGAACTGCGCGATTTTGTTTTATCCAGGATCAAATCCGTCTCCGCCTGTGAAAACCAGATCAATGCGCATGTGCCGGTTGCAACAGTCAAAGACTATGTCCGACAGACCTTCGGCATCTTCCGGGGTAATAAGACCACCAATGTCTGCATGCGTTTTTCTGCCGATATTGCGCCGTGGATTGCCGAGCAAGTATGGCATCCGGCGCAAAAAACGCGCATAGAAAAAGACGGCAGTTTATCTCTTACCATCCCCGTGGCTGACCTCCGGGAAATCAAGCGTGAGATTCTCAAATACGGAGCGCAAGTTGAGGTATTATCTCCGGCAAAGTTGCGGGAAGAAGTGATAAAAGAAATGGAAAATATGAGAAAGATATACAGGTAACAACATGTTTGTCATTCCCCGGCGCGACCGGGGAATCCAGAAACGTCGTTGCTTTGAGGCTTGATCGCTTGGATTTACCCATCACAATATTTAATGCGGCCGCCACAAAATAATTTTCTCGTAGGACACGCTATGGGGGAGGAGAAAGAGTAGAAAAGGCTTAATGATCAATCGGATCGCTTTGCACGGAGTACGGCAAATAATCTAATCACCTGATGACCTGAAGGTTACGCGAGGTCACACGTGTTGGGACGAAAGGGACGTCTATGAAAAATAAAGAATTCCATAAGGGCGAGATTGAAATTTACAGATCACCAACAGGGCCGGAAATTAAAGTGACGCTTGAGCAAAATACGGTCTGGCTTGACGCGCACTTAATTGCTGGAATGTTTGATGTTGATAGAACCGTTATCGTCAAGCACATCGGTAATATTTACAAAACCGGTGAGTTGTCCCAAAAAGCAACCTGTGCAAAAATTGCACAGGTTGCGGCTGATGGGAAAACACGCCAAATGAACATTTTTAACCTCGATGTTATTTTGTCGGTTGGTTACCGCGTCAATTCTAAACATGCCACCCAATTCCGCATTTGGACCACCAATGTTTTGCGCAGGCATCTGGTTGACGGCTACACCATCAATGAAAAACGCCTAAAAACCCAACAGAACAAAATACAGGAGTTACAGGATGCCGTGCGCCTGCTTGCCAATATAGCCCTTTTAGAAGGCGTCTCAAATGAAGCAAAGGGCATCGTTCAGATCATTGCCGAATACTCGCGGGCATTGAATATTCTTGACGACTTCGACCACCAGCGCATGGCCGCGCCCAAAGGAACAAAAAAGTCGAAATACAAACTGACGTATGAGGAAGCCAGAAATATTATTGAACACATGAAAGTCAGATTTAAAGATTCCGCGCTTGTCGGGCAGGAGAAAGATAACAGTTTTCAAGGTTCCATCGGAACGATTTATCAGACCTTCGACGGTAAAGACGTCTATCCCACCGTGGAAGAGAAAGCCGCGCATCTGCTTTACTTTGTGACAAAGAATCACAGCTTTATAGATGGTAATAAGCGTATCGCAGCAGCGTTGTATGTTTGTTTTCTTCAAAAAAACGATATTTTGCTGCTCAAGGACGGACGCAAACGCATTGATGACAATGCGCTTGTCGCCCTGACGCTCATGATCGCCGCGAGCAAACCGTCGGAAAAAGAAATTATGACGAAGGTGATTTTAAACTTAATGAACGAAAAGAAATGATGCGGCCTGAAAGAATAGCAAAAATAATTTTCTCATAGGACACGCTATGGGGGAGGAGGTGTGGTAGAATAGAATAATATTTAGCGAATCAAATTGACTCGTCAACAATATTTGCATGGTAATTACATGCCATCGTATTGTAAAAGCATTCACAACATTCAATAAATAATCTGCCGCAAGGCAGTGTTTTTGGAATAGTTTTAAAAGAAAAAGAGATGAAATAATGACGCTTTATTTTGCCCATAGCGAAAACGAAGTAAACGAAAAACACTTACTGAAGGATCATCTGCAATCTGTAAGCGCACTGATTCGTGAATTCTGTAAGGATATAAATTTACCTTTGACTGACGAAGCACACTTTTGCGGTCAACTGCATGATCTTGGTAAATATGCGGATTTGTTTCAAGCGCGTTTACGCGGTGAGGTCAGCGGTTTAGATCATTGGTCATCAGGCGCTTGGCTTGCCCTTGAAAATCAATCTATTGCCTCAGCTTTGGCTATTCAGGGGCACCATATAGGATTGCAGAAAGGGAGCCGGGATGCCCTCAGAGCGATGAACTTGGTAACACTGACTACACAGCACCCTTTAGGATTAAAGCTCAGCGATGACGATGTTAATCGTCTTAAATCCAGGTTTACATTTGATAACCTTACATTTTCTAAACCAAAAAGGCTTGTTATAGAGCCAGATAAGGGTTTTCAGAACCCTGTGGCCAAGATGCTTGATGTGCGGATGCTCTTCTCTTGCCTTACAGATGCTGACTTTCTGGACACAGAAGCCCACTTTGATGGAGATAATCAAGGGAAAAAATATCGCATACTAGGGCCACCGTTGAATGCGAAAGAAGCGCTTGGCGTTCTGGAACATTTCATGGCCACAAATATTCGGGGCATAATTGAAGCAGACAAAACTGTTCTAGAATCCAGAAACTTGCTTTGGCAAATGGTCAACTCTGCCTCTTCCGCCGAACCGGGTCTATTCACCCTTACCGCACCCACCGGTAGCGGCAAGACCTTAGCGATGCTCAAATTCGCACTGGAACATGCGGCCAAAAATAAAGATATAAAGCGGATCATACTTGCCGTACCGTTTCTGTCAATTATCGAGCAGACGGCGGCCATATACAAGGCAGTGTTCAAAGCGTTTCCGGAGAACTACGTGCTTGAACACCACAGCCTTGCCGGTCTTGGCGGAGAAGAAGCGAAAGGAGACGCGGATCTTGCCGCCGAACGTGCGCGACGCCTTCTTGCAGAAAATTGGGATGCGCCAATCATCATCACCACCAACGTGCAACTTCTCGAATCGCTCTTTTCCAACCGGCCATCAGCTTGCCGTAAACTCCACAACCTGATGGAGTCGGTGATCATGTTCGACGAGGCCCAGACTCTACCCCAAAATCTTGCCGTACCCACGCTGGCGGTGCTCTCTCATCTTTCCCAGACATACCGCACAACGGTGCTCTTTGCCACGGCAACGCAGCCTGCATTTAACACTCTGGACGGCGCTGTGAAGAAGTTTGTGAATGCCGGATGGCAACCTATTGAAGTGGCACCCGATCACGCACGATTGTACGATGCTCTTCGACGTTACTCGGTAAGCTGGTCGATGCAGGATGAGACAAAAAGTTGGACAACCTTGGCGAACGAGATCAAAAATGAAGAACAGGTGCTTTGCGTTGTGAACCTGAAAAGCCATGCAACGGCGCTCCTGAAAGAGATGAAAGACGTGCCGGACGTATTACATCTCTCGACAAACCTTTGCGCGCTACATCGTCGGGCAGTGTTGGACGATGTTCGCGCTAGATTAAAGGCAGGGACTCCATGTCGCTTGATTTCCACGCAGTGTGTTGAGGCCGGTGTCGATGTCGATTTTCCCGTCGTCTATCGTGCCCTTGCGCCGTTGGATGCTATTGCACAAGCTGCTGGTCGATGTAACAGGGAAGGCCGGTTGAGCAATAATGGCGGTATGCGGATCATGGGCAACGTACGCGTGTTTGAACCTGAAGTATCAGGCGATTTCCAGAAACGATATCCAACATGGGCATACTTCCAAGCTGCAGAGGTCACACGCTCAATGCTCATTTTGTCAGGTTCAAATAATATTGACTTAAACGACCCAATGGCTTTCCGTGATTACTATCAACGCTTATATGACCTGAGCAAACCAGAAACGCAAGGGAAAGAGCTTATTCAAGCCATTACCGAAATTGATTTCGTCCGTGTGGCAAAAGAGTATCGACTGATTGATAATAAAGCCATTCAGGTGCTGGTTCCTTATGATGCGTGCATAGAAAAGTTCAATGAACTGGATCGGCGACAGGATCAAGAAGGGATAAGCGCTCAGTGGATAAGGCAGGCACAGGGGCTCTCTGTCAGCATTTTCCGCCCCAAAGTGGACCATCCCGCATGGGAAGTGCTAATTCCGGCAAAACTTCGTTATGGAAAAGGCACTTCGGATGAATGGTATATTCTCGAAGACCACGAGGGAAAGTTGTATGACGATAATTTAGGGCTTTGTTTACCACAAGCACAACAGATTTTGATTGGCTGAAGAAAGGAGGAACAATGTGAATAATAAGAGTCACACTATTGAAGTATGGGGTGACCTGGCTTGTTTCACGCGGCCAGAGATGAAGGTGGAACGGTTTAGCTATCCAGTTATCACGCCATCCGCTGCACGGGGCATCTTCGATGCAATCTATTGGGAGGGAATACGGGACGACCAAGGCATGCGCCCTTATTTCCACTGGCAGATTGAACTGATCGAGGTGCTGACGATGCCACGCTATATTGCCTTAAGGCGGAATGAAGTGAAGGATAAAGTGCCATCTGATCGGACTATCAAGGCATGGATGGAAGGGCGCGAACAGCCGGAACCACTTTGGGCCGATGGTGGCAAGGATGATCTTGGAACAGATCAGAAGGGACGTACCCAGCGGCAAACCATGGCGCTGAAAAATGTGCGTTACCGTTTGACCGCACGAATCATTCCTAAACCAAAATTTTCATCACAGGATAATTTAAATAAATTTAATAGCATGTTCGAGAGACGCGCAAAACAAGGGAAGTGTTTTCAGCAACCTTTTTTCGGTTGTAGTGAATTTCCAGCCTTCTTTGAATATGCACAGCCTGATGTTTCCAATGTTCAACCGGCGCCATTTGATCAGCACATAGGCTGGATGCTCTATGATGTATTTGATCTCAGAAGCGGCGCAGTGAGTGACGATAAGCCTTTCATTACACTTTTCGATGCTACTGTTCGCAACGGTGTATTGAAAGTACCATCTTTTGAAAGCAATGAGGTACGAAAACCGGAAAGGGGTATTGCTGATGCTACACGAGCTTATTAAATATGATCCTCCTGAACTGCCTCCCTCAGAACCAGGCTTTACAACAAGAACAATACGCTGGCTCGTTGAAATATCAACCAACGGCAAGTTTATCAACGTATTGCCTTTGGGAGACAACAAGGGTGAGCAAGTATCAAAATGTCCTGAAATGCACAATATGGTTGCCGGTGGCCGTGCTCATTTTCTTGTGGAAACGTTGCAGACGGTTGTTCTCTTATTCAAAACCAATGAAGATTCCAAGAAGATAGCCGGAACAAAAGAAAAACATAAATATTTCGAGGAAATGTTGCGGCAGGCTGCCATTGCTGTTCCTGATCTAGTATCCTTATCTACTTTTATCAGCGATGAAAATCAACTGGTACTGTTACGCGAAAGATTTGGAAAGGAAAAAGCCAAACCGACTGACTGGTTAAGTTGGCGTATTGCTGGAGAAGATCCTTTGCAAAATTATGCAATTTTGAACTGGTGGCGTAACTGGCGCGATAAAGATAAATCAAAGGTAAAATTTGGAGAAAAAGAGAAAGCTAGAAAGTCATCTCAGAAAACCAACAACATGATCTGTTATCTGACTGGTCAGATTCTTGAACCAGTATCCACAACCCCGAAGATCACTGGACTTTCAGGTGTTGGTGGCCTTAGCATGGGCGATGTCATGGTTGGCTTCGATAAAGATGCCTTTTGCTCATTTGGTTTGGAGCAGGCGCGCAATGCCGCTATGAGTGAGGCAGCTGCTCGTAAATATGTTGATGTCCTAAATTACTTGATCAAAAATCATTCTCGGAAATTGGCAAATGCATTAGTCGTCCATTGGTTCAAGGAAACAGTAGCACAAGAAAATGATCCATTAGCTTTTCTTTTTGAACCGCCGGAGATCACAGAAGCTGCGGCACAATGTTCTGCCAGGAAAATACTTGAATCATTGCGTACTGGACAACGACCAATACCAACTAATAATCGTTACTTTGCAATGACTATGTCCGGCGCTTCAGGACGGGTGATGGTTCGTGACTGGATAGAAGGTAGTTTTGAAGAGTTAATTCTCAGAATTGAACAATGGTTTTCAGATTTAGAGATTATTGCCAGAGATGGCAATAATCTTGCCCGTGATCCAAAATTCATGGCTGTATGCGGGGCAATTGTCAGGGACTTGAAAGACTTGCCTGCACCAACGGCTGCAACGCTTTGGCGTGTAGCGTTGGCGGGGTTGCCGATACCAAAACCATTCATTGCGCAGGCACTAGCCCGTTTCCGCGCCGACCTCATTGATGACAAATCATTTAATCATGCCCGCATGGGCCTAATCAAAGCATATTTCATTCGTAAAGGAGGAAATCACAGTATGAGTGCCTATCTAAACAAAGAACACCCGGAACCCGCCTATCACTGCGGACGTCTTTTCGCAATGCTGGCAAGCCTTCAATACGCCGCATTGGGGGACGTCGGCGCTGGTGTTGTCCAACGCTATTACGTAGCGGCTAGCCAGACACCGGGGCTCATTCTCGGACGTCTAATCGGCTATGCCAAAAACCATCTGAATAAACTGGAGGGAGGTCTTACTTTTTGGTATGAAGATCAGATTGCCGAAATATGGAGCCACATAAGAGACTATATACCAAGAACACTTAATCTTGAGCAACAGACGCTTTTTGCTCTCGGATATTATCAGCAGATTGCCGCCAATCGTGCGGGTAAGAAAAACAACACCAACGAACCAATCAAAGGAGAAAAAATATGAGCATTCAAAACCGATATGAATTTCTTTATATGTTTGACTGTGAAAATGGCAACCCTAATGGTGACCCGGATGCTGGCAATAGTCCACGTATCGACCCCGAGGATATGCATGGCCTTGTTTCTGATGTAGCATTAAAGCGGCGTGTCCGGAATTTCATACAAGAAAAATTTGGCCACGATATTAATAAAGCCACACCAAACGCTATCTACATCCAACATGCTAGCAATTTTAATAAATATATAACAAAAGCTCACCAAGAAACAGACGGCAAACCGGAAGGAGGCGGAAACCGCAACCAAGTCAGTAGCGCACGTGCGTGGATGTGCAAAACATTTTACGATGTACGGACTTTTGGTGCTGTTATGAGCACAGGTGCCAATGCCGGTCAAGTTAGAGGACCGGTGCAGTTCTCCTTTGCCCGCTCGGTTGATCCAATCTTACCTATGGATGTATCCATAACACGCATGGCAGTAGCTGAAAAGGTGCCCGGTGCGAAAACAATGGAAGATTACGAAAAGTGGGAAAATGCGCAGGAAGAAGATAAACTGCGCACAATGGGCCGCAAGGCGTTACTTCCTTATGGACTTTTTGTTGCCAAAGGTTTTATCAGTGCCAATCTGGCCAAAGGTACGGAATTTTCTGATGACGATCTCAAAAACCTTTGGGAAGCACTCGCCAACATGTATGACCATGACCGATCCGCCAGCAAGGGGATGATATCATGTCGAGGTCTCTATGTATTCAAACATGTTGGCACTGACACAAATGCGGATCAGAAAGTCCGACAAGCCATGCTTGGATGCGCACCAGCGCATGTTCTTCTTGATCTCGGCAAGGTGGTAGAAATCCAGAAGGATGATGCTGCAATGAAAAAAGATAACGTAACGGCGGCACGAAATATTACACACTATGCAGTTAACGTAAAAAAAGAAAATGTTCCCGCTGGTGTAGAGTTATGGATATGGGACACTACAAAAGGCAGCTTAATTAAGGTTTGAGAGAATGCCATATGAAAGATTGATTAATAATATACTTGATGCATTGGTGCCAATTTCAGCCTTGAGCCAATATGCATACTGCCCGCGCCGCTGTGCCCTAATTCATATTGAACAAATGTGGAACGAGAATATTTTTACTGCCGAAGGCCGGATCATGCATGAGCATGTGCATGAGGAAGGTGATGAATCGCGGGGGGATGTGCGGATCGAACGCGGCGCGTCATTGCGGTCTTTGCGGCTGGGGTTGATCGGCAAGGCGGATGTTGTGGAATATCACCGTCAGGTTGATGGAACATGGCAGGCCTTCCCTGTGGAGCATAAGCGGGGCAAGCCCAAGATTGACCACAGCGACAAAATCCAGCTTTGCGCGCAGGCGCTTTGCCTGGAGGAAATGCTTAATGCTACTATTCACGCTGGTGCGCTTTTCTATGGCAAAACCAGGCGGCGTCTGGATGTAGACTTTGACGAAGCGCTGAGGTTGGAGACGCAAAACATTGCACAGCAGACACATACGTTAATCGAGTCCGGTCAAACGCCAAAACCTGTTTATGCCAAGCGTTGTGAAAGTTGTTCGCTGATGGCGGAATGTATGCCCAAGACGATACAGAAAAAGAGGTCGGTTGAAAGTTATTTAAAGCGGATGCTGGATGAAACAGATTCCCCCGCCCCTCAATCCCCGCCCACCAGGGGCGGGGAAGATTCTTAGGTGAAAAGGCAAGTAAGTGATTTGGTTACAAAATGTAACCGGTTGAAAATGGTTGCCGAAGACGGAAAAATGCGGCTGACCGATGAGGGACAGAGGGGCAATTGGTAAATATTACTTACAAGTTCGATTAAGCATCAGGCAGTTGTAAGAAAATTCTTTCCAACTGCGGAGGGGGAGCGATGGGAACAAAAAAAGATTTAGAAAAGCCGGTAGAATCCCGGATTGTTGTTTTTCAGGAAAAATCCATTCGACGAATCCTGCATAATAATGAATGGTGGTTTTCGGTTGTCGATGTCTGCGCCGTGCTAACGGACAGTTCCGATGCAGGCGCTTACTGGAGAAAATTGAAGCAACGGCTTAAGGAAGAAGGCAGTGAAGTCGTGACATTTTGTCACGGGTTGAAACTTCCCGCCCCCGATGGAAAGCAGCGCGAAACAGATTGCGCCAACACGGAAGGCCTTTTCCGCATTATCCAGTCGATTCCCTCCCCCAAGGCCGAACCTTTCAAACGTTGGCTGGCAAAGGTCGGTTATGAACGTGTGCAGGAAATCGAAGACCCGGAACTGGCTACGAAAAGGACAAAAGCGCTTTATCGGTCCAAGGGATATTCCGACAATTGGATTGAAAAGCGGATGCGCGGGATTGCCATCAGGGCGGAATTGACTGACGAATGGAAAAAAAGAAAAGTCGGATTGGAAAAAGAATACGCTATTCTGACGGCGGAAATTTCCCAAGCCACTTTTGGGCTGACACCATCGGAGTATAAAGATTTGAAGGGGCTGGAGCGCGAAAATCTACGGGATCATATGAACGATCTGGAACTGATTTTTTCCATGCTGGGCGAGGCTGCGACAACTGAGATCACTAAAACCCAAGATGCGCAGTGCTTTGATGAAAACCGTACTGCCGCCAAAAAAGGCGGAAAGATTGCCGGTGATGCCCGCGAAGAACTGGAGAAAGAAACGAAAAAAATGGTTGTTTCCAAAGAAAACTATCTGAGTGCGCCGGAAAAAAGAAAACGTCTGGAGAAAAAATGAACGACCCGATGCGGATCAAATATGAAAAAACATCTTAACACCTTATTTGTGACCACGCAGGGCGCGTATCTTGCCAAGGAAGGCGAAACTGTGACAGTCAAGGTTAATCAAGAAGTCCGTTTACGTGTGCCGGTGCACACTATCGGCGGCATTGTCTGTTTCGGCAATGTGTCTTGCAGCCCTTTTCTGATGGGGTTTTGCGGTGAAAACGGCGTCGGCATCAGCTTCTTAACTGAGTATGGCCGCTTTCTAGCTCGGGTACAGGGACCTGTATCCGGCAATGTATTGCTGCGCCGGCAACAATACCGGAGCGCAGATGATCTGGAATACTCCGCAAAGATGGCCAAAGCGTTTGTTATCGGAAAGGTTGCCAACTGCCGGACAGTTCTTCAGCGGGTTCTCAGAGATCATGCCCAAAAACTGGATGAAGATGCGCTTCGCCGTAGCGTGGATGATCTGAGCCGGACACTGCAATCGCTGGAACTGAATCAGTTACTTGATGCCGTGCGCGGTCTGGAAGGTGACGCCGCGCATACTTATTTCAGTGTTTTTGATCATCTGATTGTTTCCCAAAAAGAAAGTTTTTCCTTTCAAGAACGCAATCGCCGTCCACCATTGGATAATGTGAATTGCCTGCTGTCTTTCCTTTATACCCTGTTGATGCACGATTGTCGTTCTGCTCTGGAATCAGTCGGTCTGGACCCTGCTGTAGGCTTTTTGCACCGGGATCGGCCAGGTCGTCCCAGCCTGGCCCTAGATTTGATGGAAGAATTCCGTCCATATCTTGCTGACCGTCTGGCGCTTTCTTTGATTAATCTACGGCAGGTACAGGACAAAGGCTTTAATAAAACGGAAGCAGGCGCGGTCATGATGAACGATGAAACAAGGAAAACATTGCTTGTCGCCTATCAGGAAAGAAAGCAGGAAGAAATTCAGCACCCTTTTTTGGATGAAAAAGTAACGATTGGTATACTCTTTCATGTGCAGGCATTGCTTCTGGCGCGCTGCCTGCGCGGTGACCTGGACGGCTATCCGCCGTTTATCTGGAAATGAAAATTGGATCTGAATAATTCCTTCGCCCCTTTGTGGGAGAAGGTGAGGATGAGGGGGATTAGTTATGTTGGTGCTCGTCAGTTATGATGTTGCCATGCAGGATGAAAAAGGGCCGCGCCGCCTGCGCCGAGTAGCCAAAGCCTGTCAGGATTACGGGCAGCGAGTGCAGTATTCTGTGTTTGAGTGCATTGTTGATCCAGCGCAGTGGACAGTTTTGCGTGACCGGCTGATAAAGGAAATTCATCCCGAACAAGACAGCCTGCGCTTTTATTTTTTGGGTTCTAATTGGCGTAGGCGAGTGGAACATATCGGCGCTAAAAAGTCGATTGATCAGGAGGGACCGCTCATTGTGTAATTGTAATTTTGCACAAATATGGTTCCGCGAACCGCAAGCTGACGAGAGATAGCAGGAGGGTTCGCGCAGGAATTAAGCTTCTAATATTATTATGTATTCAAAAGAGTTCTTTGAAAACTGAATAAAAAGAATGCTCTAAAAACCAGGATTCGCGTGAATAAAACATAATGTTTAGTATTTGTAATGAGTTAGTAGTAAATAGTCGCGCCCCCCGCGGGCGCGTGGATTGAAACATTAATATTGTGCTGGGTAATGAGAGGGAAAGGCGTCGCGCCCCCCGCGGGCGCGTGGATTGAAACAAGATATATCCGTTCCTTCAAGAACATTATGGTGTCGCGCCCCCCGCGGGCGCGTGGATTGAAACAATCATATTATCTTGACCAATACATAAAAAGCGGTCGCGCCCCCCGCGGGCGCGTGGATTGAAACAGATGGCAAGGTTATTTATATCGGCGTAAACGCCGTCGCGCCCCCCGCGGGCGCGTGGATTGAAACACTGGTAATATCATTGCTTTACTGTATAACTCACGTCGCGCCCCCCGCGGGCGCGTGGATTGAAACGATTATCATGCCAAAACCATGAAAAATCGGTGATTGTCGCGCCCCCCGCGGGCGCGTGGATTGAAACACCAATAATCTAATCGAATGATTAATTACTATCGTCGCGCCCCCCGCGGGCGCGTGGATTGAAACTTACCATTTAGATCAGTATATAAAAAGCGGAATGTGTCGCGCCCCCCGCGGGCGCGTGGATTGAAACTCTTGTTACTAAAAACCTACCATTTAAAAACTTTGTCGCGCCCCCCGCGGGCGCGTGGATTGAAACTAGCTTTGATCTTCTCCGCTGCCATCTTGTATCGTCGCGCCCCCCGCGGGCGCGTGGATTGAAACGGCAAAGAACGTTCCGGCCATAAATGTGAATACCGTCGCGCCCCCCGCGGGCGCGTGGATTGAAACGTATTGCCTTGACAGGTTATAGCTGGCTTACTGCGTCGCGCCCCCCGCGGGCGCGTGGATTGAAACGGCTTGCTTATCTGCTTATCTTTGATTTTCTCCGCGTCGCGCCCCCCGCGGGCGCGTGGATTGAAACTCTTCAGTGGGCAGAAGCTCTTGAATTGCTTTGGTCGCGCCCCCCGCGGGCGCGTGGATTGAAACGTGTGAAGACATTCACCGAATTGAAGTTCACCATGTCGCGCCCCCCGCGGGCGCGTGGATTGAAACATATTCCTGATTGCTCATGTCGATACCTCCGGCAAGTCGCGCCCCCCGCGGGCGCGTGGATTGAAACTTATCCGCACCGGTTAGGAACTGCCTCTTAAACTGTCGCGCCCCCCGCGGGCGCGTGGATTGAAACATCCACTAACGCCGGAGAATGGCAGGGGCCGTGGTCGCGCCCCCCGCGGGCGCGTGGATTGAAACTAAGGGAGGCCACCCAATGAAGCAACTTCTAATCGTCGCGCCCCCCGCGGGCGCGTGGATTGAAACATTAACCGATCTACGCGCACCGCTTAAAACAGCCAGTCGCGCCCCCCGCGGGCGCGTGGATTGAAACCAGTATTAGCTAACCATTATAGCCCTGAGCATGGCGTCGCGCCCCCCGCGGGCGCGTGGATTGAAACTCATATCTTTAAGGCGCTTGTAGCCGCTATAGTGGTCGCGCCCCCCGCGGGCGCGTGGATTGAAACATTTTCTGCATATAAATGGGTAGAAAAATTACCTGTCGCGCCCCCCGCGGGCGCGTGGATTGAAACCAAACACTTGATCTCTACTCTGCCTCGATATAGGTCGCGCCCCCCGCGGGCGCGTGGATTGAAACATCAAAGCCAGGGTAAACTACTGCCGCAGCAGGAGTCGCGCCCCCCGCGGGCGCGTGGATTGAAACGTGTGAAGACATTCACCGAATTGAAGTTCACCATGTCGCGCCCCCCGCGGGCGCGTGGATTGAAACCTCTTATGTTTGTCTTTACAGCGGGTCATTCACGTCGCGCCCCCCGCGGGCGCGTGGATTGAAACTGATCCGGCCAGCCGGGTGAAACTGGCAGTGGATGTCGCGCCCCCCGCGGGCGCGTGGATTGAAACCAGTATGTGCCACAAGCCACGGGAATACGCCGGTGTCGCGCCCCCCGCGGGCGCGTGGATTGAAACAAGGTGAACCCTTCAGGTTTGGGGGTAAGGTAAGGTCGCGCCCCCCGCGGGCGCGTGGATTGAAACCAGATACGGACGCCGAAATTAAGAGGATTATAAGTCGCGCCCCCCGCGGGCGCGTGGATTGAAACATAAGATGCACCATTGTCAGAACGATTCCATCGGTGTCGCGCCCCCCGCGGGCGCGTGGATTGAAACCGAGGAATCTTGTTACTGTGCTTATTGCAACATCGTCGCGCCCCCCGCGGGCGCGTGGATTGAAACACGGGCACGGAAAAATTGATTGTTACGGCGGCGGCGTCGCGCCCCCCGCGGGCGCGTGGATTGAAACGTAAAAGCGGTCGAAGAAGAGAATGCGGAAGAACTTCCTGGGATCAGCCAGTTGAAAAATTAGTTTTTCGATAAGCATTCACCGCGCTAGACTTTCCGGCGATTATAGATTTCTGGATTCCGGCTAAAAGAATGCCGGAATGACAAAAGGGGATAAGGCTTTCTGGTTTATCCTTCAGGGAACAAGCCGGGGCGCGTGGATTGAAACGCTCTAATGTCAAGACGAGAAGGGATCGGAAAAAGTCGCGCCCCCCGCGGGCGCGTCATTATTTCATTGACTTACCGGGCCTTTCTTTCTATATTAGGTTACATGGAAGCAATGTCTTGTCAATAAAGGCAATGTCTGCAAGTGGCTATCCGGAGAGGACTTTACTAAAAGTCGCGCGGGATATTCTTAGAGGCATCTTTTGTTGGATCAGTGATAATTTTAGATAAAAGATGCGGTATTGGATGCAATAAATATGCTCTGCTAAAGTCTTGTGGAAAAATATTATGGATGCCGATACACTTAAATTAATTGAAGATATTGAGCAGACATTGCTCGAAAGTTCTCTCCTCGGATTTAATCCGTCGGTTCTCGCCGTTCTGGATGATGTGGAAATCGGACAAAGAGAAATTGAAAATCTGAAAGTCGGGCTGGGACCGGATGTTTTTAATTACCTTTTCGGTATAGCCAATTCCGCTTATCACGGCAGTGTTAAATTGGGCCCGGTTAAACAATTTTTTGACGTGGTCAACCGCCTGGGTACACAATACACAAAAACCCAGATACTTCTTTTTGCCATGCATCGTATCGCCCGGGAAGATAATGATGCAAAAATAATCTTTGCCAAAAGTTTTGCCGCTTCTGTCGTCGGAAGGTTTATGGCTCGTAGTTTCGGATTTTCGCATGAGGGTGCGCGGAAAGTGGAGCTTGCCTGCCTTATATCAGGTATCGGCTTAATGATGATGACGGTTTATAGAAATCATTACCATACCGGATCCCTGGTAATGTCGGATGAGTTTATTGAAAATAATCACTTATATCTCACCGGCCGGATCATTAGCAGATATACACTTCCCGAATATATACCTGCAATGATAATGAACAATTACTTAACCCTTGATCAGTTGACGATAGCTCTGCCGGGTGTTGTAAGAATGGCCATAGCTTTTGTGGAGTGGTCATTTCAGAAATTAGGCAACAGACTTGTGCTTCGAGCCGGTTACGTATCTTTGGATGACAGATATTCGCCCTCGCTGGCAGCACTCATTGCCGATAAGTTTGCCTCGGCCGGCTTGAGTAATTATCTGGTTGTGCTGCCCGATACCGACCCAACAAAAGAAAATATCCACTGAGAGGAATCGACTTCTGCTTTATCATCTATAAGCCAATGCACGACAGGGTTCCCCCGGTTTTTTACGAATACGTCCTGCATACACATTTGTTTCCCGCTGAAGTGTTCGGGAAGCAATTCCTACGCGAGATTTTTTCTTTGTCCTGCCGACTTATTGCAATGACCACAAAACATTCTTCCCGTATTTTGCTGTTCTGTATTTTTCTTGACAAAAAAATAATTTATACTTATTCTTCTCCATCAAATGATTAAACCAAAAAGTGGAAGCGGGGATCGTTCCTGATATCATTGCGTTTGGTTCGGAAGAACAAAAACAGAAGTATCTCCCCTGATGCGTTACCGGCGGTATCATTACGGCGGTGGCGATGACGGAGCCCAATACCCGCAATGAAAACCACGGCGGTGGAGGATGGCAATTCGATTATCTACAACGGTCAGAAGATCATCATAGATAAACGGATCATGAAATCATGAAGGGAGTTGCGGCAAAGTTCATGAGGCTATAAGTATAACCATTATCAGAACAGCA
>CAZYIE010000025.1:0-52055 GCA_964646755.1 uncultured Smithella sp. | reverse complement strand
CAGCTGATTTGTAATCAGCAGGTTGCGGGTTCGAGTCCCATCGCCAGCTCCAGTTCCGATATAAATTATAGGCTGGAGGGGTTCCCGAGTGGCCAAAGGGAGCAGACTGTAAATCTGCCGGCGAAGCCTACGGAGGTTCAAATCCTCCCCCCTCCACCAGAATTTTTGAAGGGCAAATTAGCGGGAGTAGCTCAGTGGCTAGAGCGTCAGCCTTCCAAGCTGAGGGTCGCGGGTTCGAATCCCGTTTCCCGCTCCAAGCGTTTTTTAGTTTAAATGGAGGCTAAAAGCCTCAGCAATTACGCCCACGTAGCTCAGTTGGTAGAGCACATCCTTGGTAAGGATGAGGTCACCAGTTCAATCCTGGTCGTGGGCTCCAGTTAGGGGCCGTTACGAAATGACCACCCATGAGGGTCTTGTGACCTTCAGGTTATGGCAAGATAATTTTGTTATGGCCCCTTATGCCGGTATGCCGGTTACGATGTTATAGTTATTGTTTGACAACGGCTTAAGGGAGAGTTATGCGGAACAATATTATTTTAGCTTGCACGGAATGCAAGCAAAGAAATTACACGACGACAAAAAATAAGCGTACCATGCAAAACCGCTTGGAGATGAAGAAATACTGCAAGTTTTGCCGGGGACACAAGTTGCACAGGGAAACAAAGTAAGGTTGGCATAAAGCAAACAGGCCAGTAGCTCTAATGGATAGAGCGCCGGACTCCAAATCCGGATGCTGGGGGTTCAAGTCCCTCCTGGCCTGCCAGTTTTTCCTTTTATATAAGGGTTTGAAAAATGGAAAAAATCAAGTTAGTGATGGAAAAGATAAAGCAATTTCTTATTGATGCCAAGGCCGAACTGAAGAGAGTTACTTGGCCGTCACAAAAGCAAACGATGGCATCCACACTGGTCGTAATAATTATCGTTTTTGTCATGGCGATTTATTTCGGTATAATTGATTTCGGTTTAGCTAAACTGATTAAATTTATTTTAGGTTAGCAAAATGGCTTTTAAATGGTACGTTGTTCATACCTATTCGGGATATGAAAACAAAGTAAAAATGAGCTTGCAGGAAAGAGTTGAACTCGCTAATGCTCAGGCTTCTTTTTCTGATATCCTGATTCCGGAAGAAGACGTTGTGGAATTAGTCTCGGGAGAAAAGAAAACTTCCAAGCGCAAATTTTTCCCCGGCTACATTCTTGTCCGGATGGAAATGAATGATGAAACTTGGCACATTGTGAAGGACACTCCCAAAGTTACTGGTTTTATCGGTAGCAAAGATAAGCCTTCGCCGATTGCGGATAAGGATGTCGAAAATTTAAAGGTCAGGATTGATGAAGGAACTTTAAAGCCCAAACCGAAGTTCAAATTTGATGTCGGCGACCATGTAAAAATAATTGACGGACCATTCACAAACTTTGATGGTGTTATTGATGAGGTAAAGCCGGAAAAAGGGAAGCTGCGTGTTATAGTAAGTATTTTTGGCCGGCCGACACCAGTGGAGTTGGATTTTATTCAGGTAATGCAGGGATAATTAATTTATTTTAGGCTTTTATGTAAGCCTGAAAAATTCTTAAGATCAGGGTGATCATCATGGCAAAAAAGGTTATTGCAAGTATTAAATTGCAGATTAAAGCGGGAAAGGCGACACCATCGCCCCCGATTGGTCCGGCTTTAGGGCAGCACGGTGTCAATATTATGGAATTTTGTAAGGCTTATAATGCATTGACGCAAAAACAGGAAGGAATGATTATTCCTGTCGTAATTACTGTTTATGCCGATAGATCATTTACCTTTATTACCAAAACGCCGCCGGCTTCAGTATTGCTCAAGCAAGCAGCGAAAATTGCCAAAGGGGCAAGTGATCCCAAGAGAGAAAAAGTTGGAATAGTTACGGCCGCACAGGTTAAAGAAATTGCCGAATTAAAATTTAACGATTTGAATGCCGTGAATATCGAAGGTGCCATCAAAATAATTGCCGGTACGGCTAGGTCGATGGGAATCGAAGTCGCAGGTTAATAAAAACGAGGTTTATCATGTTAAGAAGAGGCAAACGTATATTAGCAGCAAAAGCAAAGGTCGAGCCCACGAAGCGTTACACGCTGAAAGAGGCTACGGAAATGGTTGTATCGATGGCAGGTGCCAAATTTGATGAAACAGTGGATGCCGCTGTTCGTTTGGGAGTTAATCCTGCTCATGCCGATCAAATGGTCAGGGGAAGCGTTGTTTTGCCCAACGGCCTTGGTAAAACAGTGAAGGTGCTGGTTTTTGCCAAAGGTGAAAAGGAAAAAGAAGCCCTTGATGCCGGAGCCGATTTAGTTGGTAATGATGAAGTTATTGAAAAAATAAAAGGTGGTTGGTTTGAATTTGACCGTGTTGTCGCTACGCCTGATATGATGGGTGCGGTAGGCAAAATAGGCAAGATTTTAGGACCACGTGGACTCATGCCCAATCCTAAAGTTGGTACTGTAACTTTTGATGTAGCCAATGCCGTAAAAGAACTTAAAGCCGGTAAAGTTGAATTCCGTGTAGAAAAAGCCGGAATTGTTCATTCTCCCGTGGGGAAAGTTTCTTTTGGCCCTGAAAAATTGCGAGAAAATATACAAGCTGTAATAGAAACAATTATCAAATTAAAACCGGCCGCCAGCAAAGGGATCTATATTAAAAGTGTTTCTCTTTCCAGCACAATGGGTGCCGGTGTGAGAATTGATCCTCTAGATATTAAAAGCGCATAATGTGCAGAAGTTAACATTTTAAGATAAAAGGTCGAAGATAGCAGGTACAGAAGTTTAAACGTAATGCGGCCTGCCGAGACTCGTATAATAAAAAGAGTTGCTTTGTCTTATTAAGGTAAACAATTTTTGGAAAACGGGCATCGGATTTTGGACAGGGTTACCGTTTTTTATTCTGTGTGCGGCTATACTCTCCGGCCTCATGATAATAAAAAATTATTGAAAGGAGGCTGATATATTGGATCGGAGAACTAAAGAACAAATTGTATCCGAACTGCAGGTAAAACTCACTAAGGCCAATCTCGGTGTTTTAACCAGTTTTAGCAAGATGAATGTCGAGAAAATGGAAGCGCTAAGAAATGTCCTGCGCAAGTCGAATGCTGAGCTTAAAGTTGTGAAAAACACACTTTTGCACATTGCTGCGAAAGAAACATCGTTCAGCGTGCTTGCCGATCATTTCAAATGGCCTGTTGCGGTTGTTTTAAGCTACAAAGATCCCGTAGAGCCGACAAAGGCTCTTATTGATTTTGCCAGGAAAAATCCGGAATTGGAAATCAAGATTGGTGTACTGGATGGCAAAATCTTAAACAAGAGTGATCTTACGCTTTTGGCGGAGTTACCCAGCAGAGAGGTACTACTTGGGAAATTGGTTTCTGTCATGGCAGCGGTACCGACTTCACTGGTAACAGTGTTAAGTGGAGTGCCGAGGAATTTTGTTCAAGTGCTTAATGCCTATTGTGATAAGAAACAAACCTTAAATTAATAAAACATACAGAGAGGTATAGGAATATGTCAAATCAAATTACAAAAGAAGACGTAGTAGCATTTATTGCAGGTATGACCGTATTAGAGCTTTCTGCTTTAGTTAAAGAATTAGAAGAAAAATTTGGTGTTTCTGCGGCAGCTCCCATGATGATGGCGGCAGCTCCGGGTGCAGCAGCGGCAGCTCCGGTAGAGGAACAGACCGAGTTCAATGCTGTTCTCACAGGTTTTGGTGCGGAGAAGATTCAGGTAATCAAAGTTGTTCGGGCTATCACCGGTTTAGGGCTGAAAGAAGCCAAGGATTTGGTGGAAGGAGTGCCCAAAGCGATCAAAGAAGCTGTTTCCAAAGATGAAGCTGCAGAAATTAAGAAGAAAATTGAAGAAGTTGGCGGAACAGTCGAGATTAAATAATAATATATAATATATTATTTTAAGGATACTATGGGCAATTTTAGAAGAAATTTTGGCCGGGTAAAAAAAGCACTGGATATACCCAATCTAATTGAGATCCAAACACGATCTTATGAAAAATTCTTGCAAAAGGATTTGCCGCCCACAAAAAGGGCCGACATCGGTTTGCAAGGCGCCTTCAAGAGCGTTTTCCCCATTTCTGATTTTAGCGGAAAATGTTCTCTGGAGTTTGTCAGCTATAAGATTGGTGATGTCCGGTATGATGTAAGGGAGTGCGTCCAAAAGGGAATGACTTATGCTGCTCCTTTGAAAATTGTCGTCAGGCTTGTTGTTTTTGATACTGACCGTCTCAATGACGGTAAGATCAACCGGGAATCAAATGAAACAAAGCCGATACGCGATATTAAGGAACAGGAAATTTATTTTGGCGAAATTCCGTTGATGACGGAAAATGGAACATTTATCGTTAACGGAACGGAGCGGGTGATTGTCAGCCAGTTGCACCGCTCACCCGGTATCTTCTTTGATCATGATAAAGGTAAAACCGTTGCCAGTGGTAAATTGATTTATTCGGCACGGGTCATTCCCATAAGAGGTTCGTGGCTGGATTTGGAATTTGATTCCAAAGATCTCCTCTATATGCGGATTGACCGGCGCCGCAAAATGCCCGTCACCATTTTGCTCAAGGCAATGAACAATTCGACAGAATTTATTCTGAATTATTTTTATACTATCGAGAAGATAACCATCGCAGGTGAAAAGCTTTACTTCGCCGTTGATGAGTCTCTGGTTGGTCAAAAAGCACCGGAAGATATCAAGGATCCGAAAAGTACGGAGACCATTGTCAAGAAAGGGCGTAAGCTGACGAAACCCCTTTTGAAGAAAGTAATTGATGCAGGCGTAAAAACCATCCCCGTTAAGGAAGCAGATCTTGCGGGGAAGGTACTTTCTGCTGATATTCGCGATCCGCAAACCGGAGAGATAATTTTCCGTTGTAACGAAGAATTGCCTATCAATGGTTTGGAAATTGCTAAAGAGAAGGGCATTTCCGAATTGAAATTCATCCATCTGGATGAAGACTTGGACAATGTTTCCATCCGTGATACTTTGCTGATGGACAAAATTGATACCACCGAAGATGCTGTTTTGGAGATATATCGCCGATTGCGTCCGAGCAATCCGCCCACTCCGGAGACAGCAACGAAATTTTTCAAGAGCCTTTTCTTTGAATCGGAAACTTACGATTTGTCGGATGTCGGCCGTGCCAAGATGAATTACAAATTGCGCTTAAATGTGCCGACAAGCATCACTGTTTTACGTAATGACGATATCTTGGCGGCAGTTAAATATCTAGTTGATTTAAAAAATGGTGTTGGAGAATGCAGCGTCGATGATATCGATCATTTGGGAAACCGGCGTGTGCGCTCAGTTGGGGAACTCATTGAAAACCAGTATCGTATTGGTTTGGTGCGCATGGAGCGGGCCATTAAAGAAAAAATGAGTTTGCAGGACATCGAGACAATGATGCCCCATGACTTGATTAACGCCAAACCCGTCTCTGCCGTAGTCAACGAGTTTTATGGTTCCAGTCAGCTTTCACAATTTATGGATCAGACCAATCCTCTTTCCGAAATTACGCACAAGCGCCGTTTGTCGGCACTGGGGCCCGGAGGTTTAACAACGCAACGGGCGGGATTTGAAGTACCTGATGTTCATAATACACACTATGGTCGCATTTGTCCGGTGGAAACCCCGGAAGGTCCGAATATCGGATTGATAGTTTCTTTGAGTACCTATGCGCGGGTTAATGAGTTTGGCTTTATTGAAACTCCTTATAAAATGGTGGAAAAAGGTCGTGTAGAGGATGAAATCCGCTTCATGACGGCGATCGAAGAAGAAAACCAAATCATTGCGCCTTCCGACCGTCCGTTAGATAAAAACGGTAAGTTTATGGAAGAACTTATTTCCGTCAGAAAAGGAGATGATTTTATTTCTGTTTTGCCGGAAGATATTAAATTAATGGATGTATCGCCCAATCAGCTTGTTTCCGTGGCCGCAGCTCTCATTCCGTTTTTGGAGCATGATGATGCCAACAGGGCGCTGATGGGATCAAATATGCAGCGGCAGGCGGTACCTTTGATGTGTCCGGAAGTTCCTGTTGTTGGTACGGGGATGGAAGCGATTGTCGCCCGTGATTCCGGTGCGGTTTTGTCTGCCAGGCGAGCAGGCATTGTTGAAAGTATTGATGCTTCGAGAATAATAGTAAGAGCGGATCATCCCGAAGAAGATGGTATCGATACTGGAGTGGATATCTACACATTATCTAAATATCAGCGTTCGAATCAGGATACTTGTTTTAACCAGAAGCCGATTGTTGATGTTGGTGAGCGCGTCCATAAAAAAGATATTCTTGCTGACGGGCCGGCAACAGATAATGGTGAACTGGCTCTGGGACGCAATGTTATGGTTGCTTTCATGTCCTGGGGTGGCTACAACTACGAAGATTCAATTCTGGTCAGTGAGCGGATTGTGCGGGAAGACGTTTATACGTCTATCCATATCGAAGAATTTGAAACAATGGCTCGCGATACGAAGTTGGGTAAAGAAGAAATTACACGTGATATTCCTAATGTTGGCGAAGAATCATTAAGAAACTTGGATGAAAGCGGTATTATCCGTATCGGAGTTTCGGTCAAACAAGGCGATATTCTTGTCGGGAAGATTACTCCCAAGGGAGAAACTCAACTGTCTGCTGAAGAAAAACTTCTGCGGGCAATTTTCGGAGAAAAGGCCAGTGATGTCCGCGATACGTCTTTGCGTGTGCCTCCTGGTGTCGAAGGCACTGTTGTTGATGTCAAGATATTTACTCGCAAAGGCGCCGACAGAGATTTACGTTCCCAGGCGATCGAAGCGGATGCCATCGAACAGTTAACTAAAGACAGAGATGATGAAATACATGTTCTAACCGAGACGGTTAGAAAAGATATTACTAAGCTTGTAGTCGGAAAGACTGTAGCTGCAAAAATTGTCGATGTTAAAAAGAAAACCCTTGTCAAAAAGGGTGATAAGATTACAAAAGAAATTTGGACGGAAATACCATTCACTTACTGGAAGGAAATTACTCTTGCGGAAAATGACGGTGCTGAAGAAAAGTTAAATAATTTACTTTCAGCGCTGGAGCGCAAAATCGATTTTGTTCAGGCTCATTTTGAAGAAAAACTGGAGAAGATTAAAGCCAGTGATGAGCTTCCTCCGGGTGTGATCAAAATGGTTAAAATCTATGTCGCCATTAAAAGAAAGCTTTCTGTCGGCGATAAGATGGCCGGACGGCATGGCAACAAAGGTGTTTTATCCAGAATACTTCCCGAAGAAGATATGCCGTATTTTGCCGATGGTTCTACCGTGGACATCGTTTTGAATCCTCTGGGCGTACCTTCGCGCATGAATGTCGGCCAAATTTTAGAAACACATCTGGGCTGGGCGGCGAAAACGATTGGCGAAGGTTTAAATGAGCTTTTAGAAAAAAACAATAATCTTAGCAGTATTAAGAGTGAATTGAAAAAAGCATACTCTTCACCTGATTTCGATAAGTATATTGATCAAGCTTCTGCCGAAGATGCGAAGAAGTTTGTCGGACGCCTTAAAAAAGGAATGCTGGTGGCGAGTCCCGTTTTTGACGGTTGTCCGGAAAGCAGGATCAGCGATTTATTGACGATGGCAGAGTTGCCACAATCAGGACAGACAGTTCTTTTTGATGGAAGAACCGGTGATCCATTTGATCAGGAAGTTACCGTTGGCATTATATACATGTTGAAGCTGCACCATTTGGTTGATAATAAAATTCACGCTCGTTCCATAGGTCCATATTCACTGGTAACCCAGCAGCCTTTGGGTGGTAAAGCTCAATTCGGCGGACAACGCTTAGGTGAGATGGAAGTATGGGCAATGGAAGCTTATGGTGCGTCCTATACCCTGCAGGAGTTTCTTACGGTTAAATCGGATGATGTGGCGGGCAGGACAAGAATTTACGAATCTATCGTCAAGGGTGAACATACATTTGAACCGGGTTTGCCGGAGTCCTTTAACGTATTGGTAAAAGAGCTCCAAAGTCTCGGATTAGACGTGGAATTAGTTGAAGAACAATAATTGGTTCAATAGTTTTAATAAAGTTTTTAATCGTACAGGAGAATAAGCTGTGGAAGACGTTTTCAGCTATTTTGAAAAACCAAAAAACCCCATTAGATTCAATGCCATGAAGATTTCCATTGCTTCGCCGGAGAAGATTCTTTCCTGGTCTCACGGTGAAGTAAAGAAACCGGAAACAATCAACTACCGGACATTTAAGCCGGAGCGAGACGGACTTTTTTGTGCAAAGATATTTGGGCCGGTAAAAGATTACGAATGCCTGTGCGGTCGCTATAAACGGATGAAGCACAGGGGTGTGGTTTGCGAAAAGTGTGGTGTGGAAGTTATTCAGTCCAAGGTCCGCCGGGAAAGGATGGGGCATATTACCCTGGCCACTCCCGTTGCCCATATCTGGTTTTTGAAAAGTCTCCCCAGTCGTATCGGCAATCTCATGGATTTGTCATTGAAGGAACTGGAAAAAGTTCTGTATTTTGAATCATGGATTGTGCTTGATCCCAAAGCGACTACTCTGAAAAAGAAAGAACTGCTTACCGATGAAGAGTATAGCGAATGCATAGAGCAATATGGAGAGAATGGCTTTGTTGTCGGAATCGGAGCTGAGGCAGTAAGACAACTGCTCGAAGAAATTGATTTAGAAAAATTGTATGAAGAATTAAGGACTGAAGTTGTCGGAGTTGTTTCCGAGACAAAGAAAAAGAAACTTGTTAAAAGACTCAAGGTTGTTGAAGCGTTACGCAAGTCGGGAAATAAATCGGAATGGATGATCTTGACGGTTCTTCCCGTTATCCCGCCGGATTTACGCCCCTTGGTTCCGCTCGATGGCGGTCGTTTTGCCACATCGGATCTCAACGATTTATATAGACGCGTCATTAACCGCAATAATCGTTTGAAGCGTTTACAGGAATTAAATGCTCCAGAAATAATTATCCGTAACGAAAAAAGAATGCTGCAGGAAGCTGTGGATGTCCTTTTTGATAATGGTCGCCGTGGCCGCGCCATAACCGGTACCAATAAGAGGCCGCTGAGGTCTCTATCGGATATGCTCAAGGGTAAGCAGGGCCGTTTCCGCCAGAATTTACTGGGCAAACGTGTTGATTACTCCGGCCGTTCAGTTATTACCGTAGGCCCGGATTTAAGGCTTCACCAGTGTGGTCTGCCCAAGAAGATGGCGCTCGAACTTTTCAAGCCATTTGTTTATAACCGCCTGTTGGAAAAAGGTTATGTTACTACAGTTAAAAGCGCCAAGAAAATGGTGGAGCGAGAAACTCCGGAAGTATGGGATGCGCTCGACGAAGTTGTGCGTGAATATCCTGTTATGCTCAATCGTGCGCCAACACTGCACCGCCTCGGTATGCAGGCGTTTGAACCGGTATTGATTGAAGGCAAGGCCATCCGTTTGCATCCCCTAGTTTGTACGGCTTTCAATGCCGACTTCGACGGTGACCAAATGGCTGTCCATGTTCCTTTATCCATCGAAGCGCAAACAGAGTGCCGAGTGCTCATGATGTCAACCAACAATATTCTGTCCCCTGCCAACGGGAAACCGATTATTATTCCCAGTCAGGACATCGTTTTGGGTATCTATTACTTGACTCGTGCAAAAAACGATGTCAAAGGCGAAGGAATGATTTTTGCCGATCCGGACGAAGTACGTTGCGCTCTTGATGCCGGCGTAATCGATTTGCATGCCAAAATTAAAGTGCGGATCAATTCTGTATTAAAAGACACAACCGTGGGACGAATTATTCTAGCGGAAATAGTTCCCCCAGAAATTTCCTTTGATACCGTTAATAAGCTGATGAATAAGAAGGAGCTGGCTAATTTAATTGACTATTGTTACCGCTTATGTGGTGATAAAACCACGGTGCTTCTTGCAGACAGGCTCAAAGATTTAGGATTCAAATATGCGACTGTTTCCGGAATTTCTTTTGCCGTTGGTAATATGATTATTCCGGAAAATAAAAAGCACATTGTTTTACAGGCTGAAAAAGATGTATTGAAGATTCAAAAACAGTACATGGATGGGTTAATTACTGACGGTGAGCGTTACAATAAAGTTATTGATATTTGGGCACAGTCTACAGAAAAAATAGCCACCGAAATGGTGAACGGTATCAGTACGGAAGAAGTAATCGGCGCTGACGGCAAGAAACGGCGGGCTGAAAGCTTCAACCCGATTTACATGATGGCCGATTCCGGGGCCCGAGGTTCAGGGGTGCAATTAAGGCAATTGGCTGGTATGCGCGGATTGATGGCAAAACCGTCGGGAGCTATTATTGAAACACCGATTACGGCAAACTTCCGCGAAGGGTTAACCGTTCTGCAGTACTTTATCTCTACTCACGGCGCCCGTAAAGGTCTTGCCGATACCGCCTTAAAAACAGCTAACTCCGGCTATCTGACTCGAAGATTGGTTGATGTGGCGCAGGACTGCATAATAACGGAACGGGATTGTGAAACAGTTGATGGAATTTATGTTTCCGCATTGATGGAAGGTGGCGAAATCATTGAAACTGCCGGTGAACGCGTTTTAGGTAGAGTTGCCCTGCAGGAAATAAAAGATCCGTTTACCGGTGAAGTCATTGTTCATGCTAATGAACCCATCGATGAGGCTTTAGCTGAAAAAATTGATCATTCCGGTATTGAACAGGTTAATATTCGATCTGTTTTGAGCTGCCGGGCCAAGCATGGCGTTTGCGCCATGTGTTACGGCCGCGATCTTGCTCATGGCCATTTGGTTAATATTGGAGAGGCTGTAGGTATTGTTGCCGCTCAGTCTATTGGCGAGCCAGGTACGCAGTTGACCATGAGAACATTCCATATCGGTGGTACGGCCAAATTTGACGAGCATTCTACTTTAGAAGCGCGCCATGATGGTCTGGTCAAATTTCTGAATTTAAATACAGTCAAAACTCGAGAAAATGACTTTGTGGTTATGAACCGTCATGGCGAAGTACACGTTTTGGATGAACAACAACGCAGCCGGGGTAAATATACGGTTCCTTACGGTGCTCATTTAAAAGTAAGTGATAACAGCACCGTAAAGCGCGGGCAATTAATGGCTGAGTGGGATCCTTTCTCCATACCAATCCTGGCGGAAGTTGACGGAACAATCAAATTCGGTGACATCATCGAAGGAAAAACCATGCAGGAACAGGTGGATGAAGTTACTGGTCTGTCACGTAAAGTTATTGTTGAATTCAAGGGTGGAGACTTAAGACCACGTGTTTCGCTTAAGGACAGTAAGGGGAAGACAGTCAAATTAGCAGGTACAAATACTGTAGCCCGCTATCTTTTATCGGTTGGAATCAATATTGTGGTTTCTGAAGGAGATGAAGTCCGGGCTGGTGATATCATTGCGAAGATTCCGCGTGAAACTACTAAAACAAAGGATATCACAGGTGGTTTGCCCCGTATTGCCGAGTTGTTTGAGGCTCGTAAGCCCAAAGATTTTGCCGTTATCAGTGAAATTGATGGTGTGGTCTCTTATGGTAAAGATGCCAAAGGTAAACGTAAGATAGTCGTAACACCGGAAATAGGCGAAGAAAAGGAATATCTGATTCCCAAAGGTAAACATATAAGTGTCCAGGAAGGCGATCGCGTTACTCCAGGTGATGCATTAATGGATGGTATGAACAATCCCCATGACTTATTGGCCATTAAGGGCGAAAAAGAACTGGCCAGATACCTAGTTGATGAAGTGCAGGAAGTTTATCGTTTGCAGGGTGTTAAGATCAACGATAAGCATATGGAAGTTATTGTTCGCCAGATGTTGCGTAGGGTTCGGGTGACCGATCCCGGTGATACTATATTTATAGCTGATGAACAGGTTGAGCGTTACCGCTTTCAGGAAGAAAATGATAAGGTTGTCGCTCAGGGTGGCCGACCGGCAATTGGTGATCCATTGCTTCTTGGTATTACCAAGGCATCGCTCAGCACGCAGAGCTTCATCTCCGCCGCATCGTTTCAGGAAACGACAAGAGTTCTTACCGAAGCATCTCTTGCGGGCAAGACTGATTACCTTAGGGGCTTGAAAGAAAACGTTATTATGGGTCGTCTGATACCTGCCGGCACCGGTCTGGTCATGTATCGGAAACTGGGTATTGCGGTCGATGAGCATAATACGGTAATCAATGTTGAATAAAGTTAAAGAAAGCTGAGAAAAAGCTTGACATATGAGTGCTGAATTGATAGTTAGCAACGCTTTGCTGCTGCTGAGAAATTAGCAGGAAAAGTTAGATCGGGAGGAAAAATGCCGACGATAAGTCAATTGGTTCGCAAAGGCAGAAACAAGATACAGAAGAAAACAAACACACCGGCACTGGGAGCTTCGCCTCAACGTCGCGGCGTTTGTGTCCGGGTTTATACGACGACCCCCAAGAAGCCCAATTCGGCTTTGCGGAAAGTTGCTAGGGTTCGTCTCACCAGTGGTTATGAAGTTACCTCTTATATACCGGGTATCGGGCATAACTTGCAGGAACATTCAGTTGTTCTGGTGCGCGGAGGCAGAGTAAAGGATTTGCCGGGTGTAAGGTATCATATTGTTCGAGGTACACTTGATGCTGTTGGTGTTGCCGATCGCAAGCAGAGCAGGTCAAAGTACGGTGCGAAAAAGCCAAGTTAGACGGAGATAGTTAAATGCCAAGAAGACGGGAAATAGTAAAAAGGGATGTTTTGCCCGATCCGAAGTTCAATAATAAGCTGGTGGCGAAATTTGTCAATTCGTTGTTAAAACGGGGTAAAAAGAGCACTGCGGAAAGTATTCTTTATGGTGCTTTTGACATTATTGAAAAGAAAGTAAAAGAGCAGCCGGTTGAGCTTTTTGAGAAAGCATTAAGTAACGTTAAGCCGGTTATCGAAGTTAAATCAAGACGCGTTGGCGGTTCTACTTATCAAGTGCCGACAGAAGTGGTGCCGGCCAGACGTACAGCTCTGGCAATTCGCTGGTTGATTAAAAATGCTCAGGATCGTACGGAAAAAACGATGCGGGAAAAGCTGGCCGGTGAATTGATTGATGCCGCCAATAACCGCGGTGGAGCGATTAAAAAGAGAGAAAGTGTGCATAAAATGGCTGAAGCAAATAAAGCTTTCGCACATTACAAATTTTAATTAAAGGGTATATTACTTAAACGACAAATAGAACTAACCATTCAAAGTTAAGGAGGTAGATTGACATGGCAAAGAAAAAATTTGAAAGAACGAAACCGCATTTAAATATCGGAACAATCGGTCACGTAGATCATGGTAAGACTACATTAACCGCTGCGATTACCAAACATCTGGCCACGAAAGGGTTTGCGGAATTTCGGCCTTTTGATTCCATCGATAATGCTCCAGAAGAAAAAGAAAGAGGCGTTACCATTAACATCTGTCACGTGGAATATCAAACGGATAAAAGGCATTATGCTCACGTCGATTGTCCGGGGCACGCCGATTATATCAAAAACATGATTTCCGGCGCTGCCCATATGGATGGAACGATTCTTGTCGTTGCTGCCTCAGATGGTCCCATGCCGCAAACTCGCGAGCATATCCTCCTTGCCCGTCAGGTTCAGGTACCATACGTTGTCGTTTATCTTAATAAAGTTGACCTTGTCGACGATCCGGAACTTCTTGATCTGGTTGAACTCGAATTAAGAGAGCTTTTAAGTCAATATGAATTTCCCGGTGATGATATTCCCATTATTCGAGGTTCCGCCTTAAAGGCATTGGAAGCTGATGATCCTAATTCTGCCGATGCCAAGTCCATTTGGGAACTCATGGATGCGGTTGACAGCTATATTCCCGAGCCAAAACGTGATATCGAAAAACCATTCTTGATGCCTGTGGGTGACGTTTTTACCATTTCCGGGCGCGGTACGGTTGTGACAGGGCGTGTGGACAGGGGTGTTGCGAAGGTAGGCGAGGAAGTGGAAATTATCGGTATTCGTCCCACATTCAAAACAGTTGTTACCGGCGTGGAAATGTTCCGCAAGACTCTTGATGAAGCCCGTGCCGGGGATGATGTTGGTTTGCTTTTAAGAGGTATTAAGCGTGAAGAAGTGGAAAGAGGCCAGGTTATTGCCAAGCCGGGTTCCATTACTCCGCACACAAAATTTGAAGCAGCTGTTTATATTCTCACCAAGGAAGAAGGTGGACGCCATACACCATTTTTCTCCGGTTACCGTCCTCAGTTTTATTTCCGGACGACCGATGTGACCGGTGTGGCTACGTTACCGGAAGGCGTGGAAATGGTTATGCCCGGTGACAACGTCAACATGCGGATAGAGCTGATTACCCCTATCGCCATGGAAGAACAATTAAGATTCGCTATTCGCGAGGGTGGCAGAACAGTAGGCGCTGGTGTCGTAAGCAAGATTTTAGAATAGAAACGGGAAAAAGGTTATCCGATCAATGAAAGACCAAAAGATTAGAATTCGTCTCAGAGCTTACGACTATAAATTACTGGATCGTTCTGTTGAAGAAATAGTTGAAACGGCAAAAAGGACCGGTGCGCGTGTTGCCGGTCCCATTCCTCTTCCTACCGAGATCAACAAGTATTGCGTAAATCGTTCACCTCACGTAGATAAAAAATCCCGTGAACAGTTTGAAATCAGAACACATAAAAGACTGATTGATATTGTCGAGCCTACGCAAGCTACGGTGGATGCCTTGATGAAATTAGATTTATCTGCCGGAGTGGATGTTGAGATAAAAGCGTAAGTTCAAATTCGAGTGTTGGGAGATGGTCAGAATTATTGCCATTCTTCAAAATGTAGGTTATTGGCTTTATATTTTAATAAAAGTTGGAAGATAATGAACAAGGGAATCATTGGAAAAAAAATAGGAATGACTCAAGTGTTTGATGAAGATGGCGCTGCAGTTGGCGTTACTGCCATCGAGGTTGAGCCTTCCATTGTCGTTCAGGTAAAGACCAAAGCCAAAGAAGGGTACGATGCTATCCAGCTTGCTTACGGGCGAAAAAAGCAAAAGAACATAACAAAACCATTGCAGGGGCATTTCAATAAGGCCAACAAAGGTTTTTTCCGGAAGCTTAAGGAATTTGAGGCTGATGGTGAAGCTCATGAAATTGGTCAGGAAATTACCGCTGATATTTTTAAGGCGGGAGATTTGGTTGACATTGTTGGAACATCCAAAGGCAAGGGTTTTCAAGGAGTTGTCAAGAGGCATGGTTTCCGGGGTGGCCGGGCCACACACGGTTCCATGTTTCATCGGGCACCCGGTTCTATTGGCGCCAGTGCTGATCCGGCGCGTGTTTTTAAAGGTACGAAAATGGGTGGTCACATGGGCTGTGTCCGCAAAACAATCCAGAATCTGCAAATATGGCAGGTTCGCACGGATAGAAATTTGATTTTGTTGAAAGGATCAATTCCCGGCAGCAAAAACGGTTTTGTCCTGATTAAGCAAGCTAAAAAAATAAGTGTATAAGTTCCATCTGGAGTTATAAACATGGCAGTAGCAGATGTTTTTGATATCGAAAAAAAGAAAGTTGCGCAAGTTGAGTTAAATGACGCTGTTTTTAGTGCCGAGCTCAATGAGGCAGTTGTTTATGATGTAGTCAAGATGCAACTGGCAGCCCGACGTTCGGGAACATCTTCCACGAAGACGAGGTCTGATGTCCGTGGTGGCGGGAAAAAGCCCTGGCGGCAAAAGGGTACAGGCCGGGCCCGGGTGGGAACGACCAGATCGCCTATTTGGCGGGGTGGCGGAATTGTGTTTGGTCCTCATCCGCGCGATTACTCATTTAATGTGCCGAAAAAGGTGCGGAAAAAAGCATTAATATCCGTACTGAGCATGAAACTCAAAGAAGATAAGATGCTGATCCTGAGAGATTTTCCTATGGAAAAAATCAGCACCAAAGCATTTAAAAACGTAGTCGATCTGTTTGGCTTTAAAAAAGTACTTTTTGTTTTAGATGCTAATAATGATGTTTTGTTAAAGTCTTCAAGGAACATAAGGAATATTAAAATGATCAGGTCAGAGGGTATTAATGTTTATGATGTTTTAAATTGTGAGCATTTAGTTCTTCTTGAACCCTCCGTAAAAAAGATTGAGGGAGCATTGCTGGCATAATGGAAGTATATCAGATTATAAGAAAATTGCTGGTTACAGAAAAGAGCACAGTGGCCCGGGATGAATCGAACAAGTATATTTTTGAAGTCGACCGGAAAGCCAACAAGGTCGAAATTGGCCATGCTGTGGAAAAGCTGTTCAAAGTTAAAGTTCTTGATGTCCACGTGATGCATGTTTTAGGTAAAAGGAAAAGAACAGGCAAGGTTATGGGACAGAAGAGCTCTTGGAAAAAGGCAATTGTGACATTAACTGCCGGTAACCGCATAGAGATTAGTGAAAGCTTATAAGCACTAGTTAAGGATTGGAATCATGGGAA
Source organism: uncultured Smithella sp. (assembly GCA_964646755.1). Lineage (GTDB taxonomy): Bacteria > Desulfobacterota > Syntrophia > Syntrophales > Smithellaceae > MVRV01. The sequence goes on along the minus strand of CAZYIE010000025.1, from coordinate 35,618 downwards.
TTATTAAGTATAAGCCAACATCACCGGGGAGAAGATTTCAAAGTGTTTCCGATTTTGAAGAAATAACCTCCTCCGAGCCCGAAAAAAGTCTTTTGAAGCCGATAAAGCGGACAGGCGGGCGCAATAGTTATGGTCGTATTACTGCCAGGTTTATTGGTGGTGGACACAAAAGAAAATATCGGATGATCGATTTTTGCCGCAACAAGGCCGACATTCCGGCAAAAGTTGCTTCCATTGAATATGATCCCAACAGAACAGCCAGAATAGCTCTTTTAAATTATCGTGACGGCGAAAAGCGTTATATAGTTGCTCCCGCACAGCTGAGTGTAGGTGACATAATAGTTAGTGGTGAGAAAGCTGACATCAAGCCGGGCAATGCTGTGCCTTTGAAATCAATTCCTCTGGGCTCGTTGATTCATAATGTTGAATTGAAAGTAGGCCGGGGTGGTCAGTTGATTCGTTCCGCCGGAGCTTACGGGCAGTTGATGGCCAAGGAAGGTGATTATGCTCAAGTGAGGCTCCCTTCCGGTGAAGTGCGTAAGGTGTTTATTGAATGCATGGCAACAATTGGTCAGGTTGGCAACAACGATCATGAAAATATCAGTATTGGTAAAGCCGGCAGGAAAAGATGGATGGGTAAAAAGCCCCATAACCGTGGCGTAGTAATGAACCCGGTTGATCATCCGATGGGCGGCGGTGAAGGCAAGTCTTCTGGTGGCAGGCATCCCTGTACTCCGTGGGGTGTACCGACAAAAGGTCACAAAACCAGAAAAAACAAGAACACTGATAAATATATTGTGAAGAGAAGGGGTTAAAAAAGCGTGGCACGTTCGATTAAAAAAGGTCCGTATATCGAGGAAAGATTGCTTGCCAAAGCCCGTAAGATGGAGGCGGAAGGCAGCAAAAATGTTATTAAAACTTGGTCGCGGCGTTCAACCATAACACCGGAACTCATTGGCTACACATTTGCAGTGCATAACGGGAAAAAGTTCATCCCGGTTTATGTGACGGAGAACATGGTGGGGCATAAGCTTGGTGAGTTTTCACCGACAAGGACTTTTTATTCCCATTCGGGTGATCGAAAAACGAAAGTCCGTAAATAAACTTACGCTCTAGCGAATGCGTTTGAGGTTAACAAAAATGGAAGCGAAAGCAGTTGTAAAATACATCAGGATGTCACCGCAGAAAGTTCGGCTGGTGGTAGATTTAATTCGAGGGAAAAAAGTGCAGGAAGCACAGAATATTCTCCTTTACACCAGAAAATATGCGGCAGGTATAGTTTCTAAGGTTCTCAAGTCTGCTACTGCTAATGCTGCACAGAATCCGAATATCGATGAAAATATTCTTTATGTTAAGGAAGTATTCGTCGATCAGGGTCCGGCGCTGAAACGCTGGAGAGCTCGTGCGCAGGGAAGAGCGGCAGGGATCAAGAAAAGAAGTTCACACATTACAGTCGTCTTGGATGAAAAGTAAGGAGGAACGATATTGGGTCAGAAGGTTAACCCGGTAGGATTACGATTAGGTTTCATTAAGAAGTGGCAGTCGGTTTGGTTTGCCGACAGAACCTATAGTGAAATGTTGCATGAAGACTTGAAGATTAGAAAATACCTCAAGAAAAAACTCTATCATGCCGGTATTTCGAAAATTGAGATTGAGCGCGCTGCCAACAAAGCTAAAGTGAATATTTATGCAGCGCGGCCAGGTGTGATTATTGGCAAAAAAGGCTCGGAAATTGAAAAGCTGAAAGCGGAGATTGAGAAATTTTCGCAGGCAGAAATAATTATAAATATTTTAGAGGTGCGTAAACCGGAAATAGATGCGCAGCTTGTTGCCGAAAATGTAGCGATGCAATTGGAAAGAAGAGTTGCTTTCCGTCGGGCAATGAAGAAATGTGTAGGTTATGCTTTGAAGTTCGGAGCTAAGGGAATAAAGATATCATGCTCCGGCAGATTGGCTGGGTCGGAAATTGCCCGTTCAGAATGGTATCGTGAAGGAAGGGTTCCATTGCATACGTTGCGCGCCGACATTGATTATGGATTTATTGAAGCCCACACTGCTTACGGATTGATTGGTGTTAAAGTTCTGATTTTCCACGGTGAAATATTGCCGGTAAAGAACAATAAGCAGTAGTTAATGCGCCGGCCGGTTTCCCTTGGGCTGGTATTTGAGCAAGGAATTTCGTTGTTAAAGAGCAACAGGAGTTTTAGATTATGTTAATGCCTAAAAGGGTGAAATACAGGAAGCTGCATAAAGGTCGCATGGGGGGCAAGGCTACTCGTGGAGGCTCGATATCTTTTGGTGAATTTGGATTGCAAGCGGCAGAATGTGGCTGGATTACAGCGAGGCAGATTGAGGCAGCCCGTATAGCCATGACTCGTCATGTCAAACGTGGAGGTAAAATATGGATCAGGGTTTTTCCTCATAAATCGTATACTCGAAAACCAGCTGAAACACGCATGGGTAAAGGTAAGGGAGCGCCGGAAGGATGGGTCGCAGTAGTTAAACCAGGTTCGGTTCTTTATGAAATGGAAGGCGTAACCAAAGAAGTGGCGAAAGAAGCCTTTCGTCTGGCAGCGCACAAGTTGCCTATTGCCACTAAATTTTTAGCAAGGGAGATATCTGATGAAAATTAAAGAAATCAGAGATCTTGGTATTCACGAGCTCAAACAAAAAAATAGTGAATTGGTAGAAGAACTTTTTAAGTTGCGGATACGTCATGCATCAGGCCAGTTGGAGCCAACGGCAATGCTGGGTCGTCTGAGGAAAGACATCGCCCGCGTTAATACGGTGTTGAAGGAAAAGGAGGCTGCAGGTTAACATGGCTGAGCAGGGGAATAAGCGCACAATTAAGGGCGTAGTTACTAGTGATAAAATGGATAAGACAATTGTCATCAGAGCGGAGCGTTTGGTGAAGCATTCTATCTTTCATAAGTATGTGCGCAAACATGTAAAATACAAGGCCCATGACGAGCAAAACCAGTGTAAAGTGGGAGACACTGTTCTGATTATTGAGGCGCGTCCGATGAGTAAAGATAAACGCTGGCGGATGCTCGAAATTCTGGAGAGGGCGAAATAACAACTTGATTTTGCAAAGAAAGTTGTTTTGATGGGGTTTTATTTATGATTCAGATGCAGACCGTACTAAATGTTGCGGATAATTCCGGCGCCAAAAAGGTGGCTTGTATTAAGGTACTTGGTGGATCGAAGCGCCGGTATGCAAGTTTGGGTGATGTAATTGTTGTTGCAGTAAAGGAAGCAATTCCCAATTCCAAAGTTAAAAAAGGTGACGTAATGAAGGCTGTCATCGTGCGCACGGTCAAAGAAGTAAAAAGGCCGGACGGCTCTTATCTGAAGTTTGATGACAACTCGGCTGTTTTGATTTCTAATCAGATGGAACCCATTGGAACAAGAATTTTTGGACCAGTTGCTCGCGAGTTGAGAGCAAAACAATTTATGAAGATTATCTCTCTGGCACCAGAGGTTTTATAAACCTGTTTCGAAGAGGAAGAAGATGAGCTTAAGCAGATTGAAAAAAGGGGATGTGGTTAAAGTTCTTGCAGGTAAAGATAAAGGCAAGACAGGTAAGATACTGAAAACTATTCCTGAAAAATCACGGATCGTTGTCGAAAAAATTAATATTATTAAGAGACATAAGAAGCCGGATCAGAAATCAAGAGGCGGCGTGGTAGAGAAAGAGGGATCCCTGCATGTTTCGAAAGTTGCATTGCTCTGCAATAAGTGCAACGCGGGCGTACGGGTAAGAAACAAGGTCCTTGAAGATGGTAAGAAAGTACGCATCTGCAGTAAATGCAATGAAGTAATCAATGTAGGTTAATGAAAATGGCAAGATTAAAAGAATTTTACATAAAAGACGTTGTTCCTGCGCTGACAAAAGAATTTCAATACGGCAATCCAATGCAGGTACCTAAGCTAGACAAGATTGTTGTCAACATGGGTTTAGGTGAAGCCATTCAAAACGTAAAAATTATTGATGGTGCCGTACAGGAGCTGGCAATGATTACCGGTCAGAGGCCGGTTATAACTAAGGCCAAGAAATCTATCGCGACGTTTAAATTAAGACAAGGAATGCCCATTGGTTGTTCGGTGATCCTGCGAAAAGAAATGATGTATGAATTCTTTGATCGCCTGGTTAATATTGCCTTACCTAAAGTGAGAGATTTTCGTGGCATATCCTCCAATTCATTTGATGGCCGAGGGAATTTCTCCATGGGTTTACAGGAGCAAATTATCTTCCCGGAAATTGAGTACGACAAGGTGGAGAAGGTCAAGGGTATGAACATCACCATCGTAACCACAGCGAAAACAGATGCCGAAGCTAGATTGTTACTAAGGCTGATGGGTGTACCATTTAAGAATTAATCGAGGAATGTCCGGAGGAATTTGGTGTGGCAAAGAAGTCATTAATTGCAAAAGCGAAAAGAAAACAGAAGTTTTCTGTCCGAGAATATAACCGCTGTCCTATTTGCGGAAGACCGCGGGCATATTATCGGAAATTTGATATGTGCCGAATTTGTTTACGAAAGCTTTCCCTGCAGGGAGAGCTGCCGGGTGTAATAAAATCAAGTTGGTAAATTTTTTGGTCTAAGGAGAAAAAGCATGGGGATGACTGATCCTATTGCCGATATGCTTACTAGAATTAGGAATGCGAATAAGGCTCGTTTCAAGAGTGTTAGCGTTCACATGTCGCGGACTAATCTGAACATAGCCAAGGTGTTGAAAAAAGCAGGATATGTCAGTGGTTACGAAAATGTGAAAGATGAAAAGGGATATTCGATGTTGAAGATTGTCCTTAAATATCCGGATACTAAACGTACCGTGATTACGGGTATTGAAAGAATTAGTAAACCGGGACGGCGTGTTTATGTAGCTGCCGACAGCATTCCTAAGGTATTAAATGGTTATGGAATTGCAGTTCTTTCGACTTCCAGCGGAGTTATTACTGATGCGGAAGCTCGCGAGTTAAACGTTGGCGGCGAAATTATTTGTAATGTTTGGTAATTGAAATAAATGATATTAAGCAGGAGTGCTTGCTCATGTCGAGAATAGGTAAGAAACCGGTTACATTTCCCCAAGGTGTGAAGATCAGCGAAAGTGCCGGGATTGTTAAAGTAGAAGGTCCCAAGGGGACTCTTTCCACCAAGTTACCGGAAGGTATTAACATGGTACTTAGCGAGGGCAATCTGGTTATTGAGAGAAAATCTGATGAAAGACTTGCCCGTTCTTATCATGGATTGGCCAGAACTTTGATTGGAAACATGGTAACAGGTGTGGTCACCGGTTTCACAAAGAATCTGGAAATATCAGGTGTTGGCTATCGCGCTGAAATTGACGGTAGTAATTTAAAATTGGCGTTGGGTTTCTCCAGCCCGGTTCAATATCTTATTCCGAAAGGAATAGATGTTAAGGTGGACAAGCAGACGATCATTCTGATTTCCGGTATTGATAAGCAGCTGGTTGGCAAGGTTGCAGCGGAAATTCGGGCATTAAAAAAACCGGAGCCTTACAAGGGTAAGGGCATCAAATATGCCGGTGAACATATTCGGCGTAAAGCTGGTAAATCAGCTAGCAAATAAAAAGAAAAATTAATGTTGCCGTAAAGAGGTGGAACATTGGCTTCCAAAAAGACACTTAAAATTAGAGAAAAAAGAGAAAAAAGAGTAAGGGGCAAGATTTCCGGAACCGAGGTAAAGCCGCGACTTTGCGTATTTCGGTCGGACAGACACATCTATGCTCAAGCTATCAACGATGCTGAGGGGACTACCCTGGCAACAGCTTCTACTTTGTGTAAAGATCTGGCTGAAAAAATCAAAGACAAGAAAAAGGTAGAAGTAGCCAAAGAAGTGGGCAAATTAATAGCCACTCGTTTACAAACTTTGGGTGTAGATAAAGTTGTTTTTGATAGAGGTAGATTTCTCTATCATGGCCGCGTGAAGGCAATAGCCGATGGTGCACGGGAAAATGGTCTTAAATTTTAAATTCATTTTTTGGATACAATACACATGATAAGAGAAAAAACGTTTGATAAGAGAGAAATGAAAGATGCAGAGCTCCTAGACAGAGTTATTGCCATTAACAGAACGGCAAAAGTTGTCAAAGGAGGAAGGCGATTTCGCTTTAGTGCAATAGTTGTTGTCGGCGATGGCAAAGGCAAAATTGGAGCCGGCTTAGGAAAGGCCCATGAAGTTCCGGAAGCTATCCGCAAGGGCATGGAAATGGCCAAGAAGAATATGGTCAAAGTTGCTGTTCTTGGAAAAACAATTCCTTACGAAGTCATTGGCAGCTATGGTGCTGGTAAAGTTTTGTTAAAGCCGGCATCAGAAGGCACAGGATTAATCGCCGGTGGAGCAGTAAGGGCGGTTCTGGAAGTTGCCGGTGTACACAACATTTTAACAAAATGTCTCGGTTCTCATAATCCGCACAATTTAGTCAAGGCCACTCTTCAGGGTCTTTGCCAATTGAAAGATCCAGCGGAAATTGCCGCGAACAGGGGAAAGTAAATTTCTAAATTATTGGGCGAGGTAGCGCAACGTGGGCGATATTTTAAAAATTAAAATGGTGAAAAGCGAAATTGGCCGTCCGGAAAAGCAGAGAAAAATTTTGCGGGGTATGGGCCTGAACAAATTAAATAGTACGGTGACTTTATCTGATACTCCGCAGATTCGCGGTATGATAAATAAAGTTGTTCATTTAGTTTCCGTGGAAGAGTCAAAGGAGTAGCATATGGATTTGGGATCATTAAAGGCTCCGGTTGGTGCAACGAAAAAAAGAAAACGCGTAGGCCGGGGCGATGCTTCCGGGCAGGGTGGAACAGCCGGAAAAGGTGATAAGGGACAAAAAGCGCGGTCTGGCGGTAAAGTGCGCGCTGGCTTCGAAGGAGGCCAAATGCCCCTTGCCCGCAGAACTCCCAAGAGAGGTTTCCGCAATCCTTTCCGCGAGAAATTTGTTGCCGTAAATTTGACCGATTTATGCCGGAAGTTCAGTACAGGCGCTGTGATTGATCAGGCAGCTCTTTTGTCTAGTGGTTTGGTGAAGAAAAAAAGTGAGAGCATTAAAATATTGGCTAAAGGTGAAATCAGTTTTCCCATTACAGTCAAGATAGCAAAAATAAGCCAAGCCGCAAAAACAAAAATTACCGCGGCTGGCGGTTCTATAGAAGAGGTAATGTAATTTGTTAGAAGGACTGGGCAGCGTTTCAAAAATTCCGGAATTGCAAAGAAGGATTTTGTTCACATTCCTTCTTTTGGCTGTTTACCGGATTGGCGTATTTATTCCAACCCCGGGAATCGATAATGCCGCCTTGTTAGCTTTTTTCGATCAGGCACGAGGTTCAATGCTCGGATTAATGGATATGTTTGCCGGTGGTGCTCTGAGCGCATTTTCTATCTTTGCTCTGGGCATAATGCCCTACATTAGTTCTTCGATCATTCTGCAATTATTGACTGTAGCCGTTCCTCATCTGGAGAGGCTTTCTAAAGAAGGCGAAACAGGCCGGCGGAAAATTACCCAGTACACCCGCTATGGCACGGTTCTGCTAAGTGTAATTCAGGGCTTTGGCATAGCGTACGGTTTGCAGCAGATGTCCAGCCCCTCGGGTGCTCCGATTGTTTTACAGCCAGGTTGGCAGTTCATATCTATGACGGTCATTACTTTGACTGCCGGTACTGCATTCATTATGTGGCTGGGTGAAACGATTACGGAAAAGGGAATTGGTAACGGTATTTCATTAATAATATTTGCCGGCATTGTTTGCCGATTTCCCGCTGGAATTGCCAGCACGTGGCGTTTATTTACCGCCGGTGAATTAAATTTTTTCGTCGTTTTATTTGTTTTGATTCTGATGGTTGCCGTCATTGGCGCCATTGTATTTGTAGAAGCCGGGCAACGGCGTATTCCTGTGCAATATGCTAAAAGAATTGTCGGACGGAAAATGTATGGCGGCCAGACAACACACCTGCCACTGAAAATAAATTCGGCGGGAGTTATTCCACCGATCTTTGCTTCTTCTATCATTATGTTTCCGGCCACAATTGCTAATTTTGCGCCGGATGGCTGGATGAAAGATATTGCCGGATATTTGATGCCGGGCAAGGTGGGCTATGAATTACTATATGTAGCTTTTATCTTCTTCTTTTGTTTTTTTTATACAGCTGTTACTTTTAAGCCCGATGATGTTGCGGATAATATGAAAAAATTTGGCGGTTATGTTCCAGGAATAAGACCTGGTAAAAAAACTGCTGAGTATATTGAAAATATTTTAGAAAAGCTGACTTTTAGTGGTGCTATTTATGTTTCCCTGGTTTGCGTACTGCCCAGCATATTAATCACTCAGTTTAATATACCTTTCTATTTTGGCGGCACATCATTGTTGATTATAGTTGGTGTGGCTATGGATACCGCCAGTCAGGTGGAGTCGCATTTGTTGACAAGGCAATACGAAGGGTTTATGAAAAAAGGTCACATTGCCCGCCGGCGATGACGGCAGCTTTTTTCCAAGGGTTGACCGAATGGTAATTCTGAAACTACCGGAGGAAATTGAAAGAGCAAGGGCAAGTAGTCAAATTGTTGCCGAGGTATTAAGTAAGCTCAGAGATAAAGTAAAACCCGGTGTGACAACCAGTGAATTAAACAAGTTTGCCGAGTTGCTGGCAGAAAAAAGGGGTGCAAAACCGGCATTTAAAGGTTATCGAGGTTATCCCTATTCACTTTGCACATCAGTCAATGAAGAAGTGGTACATGGCATGCCTTCGGTGCGTGTTTTAAAAGAAGGCGACATCGTTGGTTTAGATTTCGGAGTTTATTATAAGGGGTTTTTCGGCGATGCAGCCATAACGTTGCCGGTAGGTAAAATATCACCTGGCGCTTTAAAGCTCATAGAGGTAACTCGGCAGAGCTTATATGACGGAATAGAGCAGGTAAAAGCGGGTAACAGGTTAGGTGATATATCCGGCTCGGTTCAGCAAACAGTAGAGGCAGCCGGTTTTTCAGTAGTGCGGGATTTTGTTGGCCACGGTATTGGTAGAAACCTCCATGAGGAGCCGCAAATTCCTAATTACGGGAAGAGGGGCCGCGGACTGGAATTGAAGAACGGCATGATCTTCGCAATTGAACCCATGGTGAATCAGGGCGATTACAAGGTAAAAATTTTACAGGATTGCTGGACAGTGGTAACGGAAGACGGAATGTTATCCGCTCATTTTGAGCATTCGGTGGCAATTACTGATAACGGGCCAGACATTTTAAGTGAATTGAATTGATTTGCTTCTTAATTCTAACTGGTTTAATTTAGAAACGGTGAGAAAAAAAGTATGGCCAAAGAAGAAGCAATAGAAGTTGAAGGTCGGGTCATAGAGCCCTTACCCAATGCCATGTTCCGGGTAGAGTTGGAGAACGGGCATAAAGTGTTGGCTCATATTTCCGGGAAAATGCGGATGCATTTTATTAAGATTCTGCCGGGAGATAAGGTGACTGTAGAGCTTTCACCTTATGATCTGACACGGGGCAGAATTACTTATAGGACAAAATAGATATTTTTTAGTGCGGATAAGGAGTTAAGAGCGTGAAAGTTAGATCATCTGTAAAAAAAATATGCGAGAAGTGCAAGATTGTTAAACGGAAGGGTGTTCTGCGAGTAATTTGCGAAAACCCAAAACATAAACAACGTCAGGGATAGTTTTGTAAAAGATCGGGAGGTTATATAAGGTGGCACGACTTGCAGGTGTTGATTTACCGAAAAACAAGAGAATGGAAGTTGCTTTAACTTACATTTATGGTATTGGGGCTACTAAAGCAAAAGAGATTCTGAAGAACGCAGGTGTAAGCCCGGATACAAAAACGGACCAATTAGCTGATTCGGAAATATCGGCAATTAGAAGCATCCTTGATAAAGATCATAGAGTTGAGGGTGACCTGCGCCGCGATATATCCATGTCGATTAAGAGATTAATGGATATCGGTGCATACCGTGGCTTGCGGCACCGTAAGGGCTTGCCGGTCAGAGGGCAGAGAACGCATACTAATGGTAGGACGAGAAAAGGGCCGAGGCGAGCTATCGCCGGCAAGAAAAAGTAATTTGATTTACTCTGATCCGGAGGGGAAATGGTAAAAGCAGTTAGAAAAACGGGAAAGAAGAAAGAAAAGAAAAATATTACCGAAGGGGTTGCACATATCCAATCCACTTTTAATAATACGATTGTAACTATCACTGATTTGGCCGGCAATGTTATTTCCTGGTCATCAGCCGGGTTGCAGGGTTTTAAGGGTTCGCGCAAAAGCACTCCCTTTGCTGCGCAAATGGCTGCGGAAGATGCCGTGCGCAAAGCAAAAGAACAAGGAATGCGCAGAGTTCAAGTATTTATAAAGGGTCCCGGAGCAGGCCGTGAGTCAGCGTTGCGTTCGTTGCAATTAGCCGGGCTTGTAGTAACAATGATTCGTGACGTAACTCCGGTACCGCACAACGGATGCAGGCCACCGAAGCGTCGTCGAGTTTAATCAGGTAAAAACAGATAACGAATAATTAGATAATAGGGAGGCGTTTTTTGGCAAGATATACGGATTCCTCATGTAGGTTGTGTCGCCGGGAAGGCTTGAAGCTTTTTCTTAAGGGTGACCGGTGCTATTCGGAGAAGTGTGCTTTTGAAAGAAGGGGTTATGCTCCAGGGCAACATGGTCAGGGGCATAAAAAACAAGCTTCTGATTATGGTGTGCAGTTACGCGAAAAGCAAAAGCTCAAGAGAATGTATCGGCTGTTGGAAAAGCAGTTTAGGGGATATTTTAAAAAGGCCGATCAGCTAAAGGGTATTACGGGAACAAATTTGCTCGTGCTGCTGGAAAGAAGAATGGACAATATGGTTTTCCGGACGGGTTTTTCTAATTCCCGGGATGAAGCAAGACAACTGGTTACCCATGGTCATTTTTTGGTTAATAGTAAGCCGGTAAATATTCCATCGTATTTGCTCAAAGCGGGCGATGTCATTACTGTTAAAGAAGGCAGCCGCAAGATAACACGGATACTGGAAGCTATGGAAACAGTAACAAGACGTGGTATGCCTCAATGGCTGGCATTGGATAAAGAAAACTTCAGCGCCTCTATTAAAATGTTGCCGGTACGGGAAGACTTGACTATGCCGGTGCAGGAACAGCTTGTCGTAGAACTTTATTCTAAGTAAGAACGAATTTTTCATAAACCAGCTAAAGGGTGGGTTTTATTATGCAGAGAAACTGGTCGAGTTTGATACGTCCCAAACGTATAGATGTAGATGAATCGACACATACGCGTTTATATGGTGAATTTACCATTCAACCGCTGGAAAGAGGTTATGGGATAACATTAGGGAATGCTCTAAGGCGGGTATTGCTTTCTTCCATTCGAGGAACTGCGATTGTATCGATTAAAATTGATAGCGTTTTACATGAGTTTTCCACAATTCCTGGTGTTAAAGAGGATGTAACCGATATAATTTTGAATTTAAAAGGTGTGCGCTTTAAACTCGGTCAAACTGATACGAAGGTAGTGCACATTGACGTATCCCGTCCGGGTGTAATCACAGCAGGCGATATTATCACTGATGGCACGGTTGAGGTTTTAAATCCTGATCATTACATTGCGACGATGTCGTCAGGAGGGAATTCCTTTAAGGCGGAATTACTCGTAAAGATGGGCAAAGGATACAATCCGGCGAAGAAAGAGTTGGATGCTGATCAGCCTGAGGGCACAATTAACATTGACGCGATTTTTTCTCCGGTTAAAAAAGTTAACTACATTGTTTCCCATGCGCGTGTCGGGCAGATAACCGATTTCGATAAACTTGTTTTGGAAGTATGGACTGATGGCAGCTTAAGACCTGAAGATGCCGTTGCCTATTCAGCCAAAATATTGAAACAGCAATTGGATGTTTTCATCAATTTCGAAGAGGTTGCAGAAGAATTAATACCAGAAATCGCGGATGAAAAAGACAATGTCAATGAAGTGTTGCTGCGCACAGTAGAAGATTTAGAACTTTCTGTTCGTTCGGCCAATTGCTTGAAAAATGCCGGGATCAACACAATTGGCGAATTGGTACAGAGAACAGAAGCAGAAATGCTCAAAACGAAAAACTTTGGCCGCAAGTCCCTGACTGAAATTAAAGAAATTCTTAACGAATACAATCTTAATTTCGGCATGAAACTTGATTATGCTCCTTGGGCTGAAAAAGGCGAGTAATATAATAGCGAAAATTTAGCTATTTTGAGATAACTGATTGTCAGGAAAGGAATATATTAGCAATGTATCATGGTAGAGCGGGCAGAAAGCTAGGTAGAACTTCTAGCCATAAGGAAGCCATGCTTCGTAATATGGTTACTTCCGTATTAAAACATGAAAGTATTCGTACGACAGACTGCAAGGCAAAAGAATTGAGGAAATTGGCGGAAAGAATGATTACCTTGGGCAAAAGAGGCGATTTACATGCGCGCCGTCAAGCCCTGTCTGTAGTCCGGGATAAGTCGATAGTGAGTAAGCTCTTTGGTGAACTTTCGGAACGTTATCGAACGCGCCCGGGCGGATATACTCGAATAATCAAGGTTGGTTATCGTTTTGGCGATAATGCACCTGTTTCCATCCTGGAATTTATTCCCGACGAGAAAAAGAAAGAAAAAGCCAAGCCCAAGACAAAGGCTAAAGCAAAAGAAGTTGTAGCGTAATAGATCAAATCTTCCAATTCAGATATTCATAAAGGCAGGGCAAAACGCCCTGCCTTTTTTAATTCTTGTAAATCCACATTAAAAAATGTATTAAAAAAGCAGATTAGACTGAAGGCTGTGGGCTATTAGGCTTATCTAAAAGCCTTCAGCCTAAACACCTTTAGTTAAATGGAGGTCATTCCATGGCAGAACAGAAAATCGGCGAAGTAGTCAAATTCTTTTCCAAACCCTCGGTTGCGGCAGTGAAGATTACCGACGGCGAATTGAATGTTGGTGACAGCATTAAATATTCCGGTCACACTACTGATTTCATTGACGAGGTAAAATCGCTGGAAGTGGACAACAAGTCGGTTCCAAAAGCTATTGCCGGCGATTTTATCGGAGTGAAAGTATCCGATCGCGTGCGTCCCGGCGATGAAGTGTATAAAATGATACCTGATTAAATTTTATTCAGGCCATTAGGTTTTATATGAGTCCATCAGATAAGCATTGATGTTAAGGGGTAGTGTGCGCTTTGCATTAGCCCCCATCAAAACCCCTCAATGAGCCGGTACCGGAAACAACTTATGACAAAAATACTTATTATCGATGATGAAAAAGATATTGTCGAATTAATCTCTTACAATTTGGAAAAGGAAGGATTCTCCGTGATCAAAGCATATGATGGGGAGGCTGCCTTAAGACTTGTTAAATTGCATAAACCCAATCTGATGATTCTTGATCTGATGCTTCCTCGCCTGTCCGGGATTGATGTATGCAAAGCTATACGCAATAATCCTGATACGGCCAGTTTGCCTATTATTATGGTGACGGCAAAGGTTGATGAAACTGATAAAATAATCGGGTTGGAAATTGGTGCTGATGATTATATTACCAAACCATTCAGCATCAAGGAGCTTGTTGCGAGAGTGCGGGCAATTCTACGCCGGATGCGTGATGAAAACAAACAGCACTTAAAAGAAAAATTTTCTTATCGCGGTTTAAAAATAGATTACGCTTCATATGAAGTGATGTCTGATGGCAGGAAAGTAACGCTCAGTCCTACCGAAATAAAATTACTTTTCTTTTTTACTCAACATCCCGGTAGAGTCTATACTCGAGACCAGATTTTAGATAATATCTGGGGTCATGATACCTTTGTTACTCCCCGGGCCGTCGATGTCCACATCAAGCGCCTGCGCAGCCAGATTGAAAAAGACATTGATAACCCTCAGTATATTATTACCGTCCGTGGCGTCGGCTATAAATTCAATGAAACAATGTAAAAGCGGAACTAGCAATCAGGCTTCTTTCTAACACTTTTCAGCATCACAATCCGTTAACGTCGCCCCGGATTTTTGTTTGGAGTTCTGGCTAATCTTACTGTCTTTATGCCGCTTCTTCGGCAGGAAATAAAAAATACCTATGAGAAGCACAATAGTCACGGGCTGGTATGCTGTTCTGAACAGTGCCCACGCAATCATCATTAAAAATGGTAAAGCAATGGTCATAATGTGGATGCGGAGAATTGTATTGGATTTAAAAGGAAATAAGATTCTTTCCCATGGCTTTTTTTGCAGAAAATCATCAGCGTTCGCGATAAGTGTTGCCAGTATCATGGGCCATAAGCTCTCCGCCAGGTAGGTTACGGGCGTGAAGAAATCGGAATTGATGAAACCGTTTCTGCCGAAAAGCGAATGGGGTTCCATCTCGGCAAATACCGACAGAAAAATTCCGTAGAACGAAAACAGATAGCAGTAAAGATAAAGCGCGATAAAACCTGCAATCAAAGTTACAGGAGTAATTCCAATAGCAAATACCATGGGGGGAATTCGGTTGATGAAGGGCACGTTTTTATCATAGTATTCCTTCTGTGTTCTGGCGGTCAGCAGAATTTGAATAGCTGCCGTAATAACGCAAGCCCATGAGTAAAAAAGCCCGGCAAGCCAAACGCTCCAGCAGAATTCCTGAACGGACCACTCCTGAGTAAAAGCAAAAAAGGAGGTCAGGGCAAAGCCAATCAAGGCGGTTGCTGGATTTAAAAATGATTTCATCGCCGGCCTTCATGAAGACTGATGGTTCGAAAATAAAAACTCAGCAGTATTTCCCTCCTTTTAGCCCTGTCTGAAAGTGTCAACTTCACCCTTCAACCAGTTTATCCAGGCTTCGATGCCCGCGCCTGTTTTGCAGGAAACTTCCAAAATGACAATGCGGGGATTCAAGATTAAAACTCGCTTGCGCAGGGCAGCCATGTCAAAATCACTGAGTGACAGATAGTCAACTTTATTGATGAATAATAAATCACAGATGGAGAACATCAGGGGATATTTCAGCGGTTTGTCGTCCCCTTCGGGAACGCTCAGGATCATCACGTTTTTGTGCGCGCCGGTATCGAATTCCGCCGGACATACAAGGTTGCCTACGTTTTCAATGATAATCAGGTCAAGATCATATTCTGCCAGCGCATCGAGCCCCTGGGTAACCATGGTCGCATCCAGATGACAGAAACCTCCTGTTCTGAGCTGAATTGCGGGAATGCCTCGGGCAGCAACCTTTTCAGCATCAACGGTGGATTCAATATCGGCCTCGATTATGCCGGTTTTTATGCTGCCTTTCAGGCCATCAAGTGTGCGCAGAATAAGGCTGGTTTTACCAGAACCAGGGGAAGACATCAGGTTAATAAGCATGGTCTTTTTTCTCCGCAGCCCTTCTCTGATTGCTGCAGCCTGCTTAGTATTATCGGCAAGAATTTCTTCTTTAACGTCAATCAGTCTGACACCTGCCATTACTGCACCTCCATTGACTTGATATAGTAATTTTTCCCCGAAAGAAGTGTGCCGCGGTTTGAACCGCAGGTTGGACAAATAAGATTTCCCATCTGCGCCATATCCACCTCATAGGAAGCAGAGCAGGCAGCGCATTGCATCATAATGGGTGTCCTTTCGATTTTCAGCTTTGCTCCCTCGGCTTCTGTGCCTTTACTTAAGTAATCGAAATATCGTTGCAGCCATTCATCCTCTAATTCGCTGAGTTTGCCTATTTGCAGGTCGATAGACATCACCTTCCTTGCATTGTTCATTCGAGCGTGCTTCAGGACAATATTCAAAATGCTTTCAATTATCGGCAGTTCGTGCATGCGGTAAACACTTTCTATTTTCGTTAATCTTGCATTATTTTCAGGAAAGCGTCAAGCCTGCCTTTTTCCTGCAGGACTTTGGCGCCCATTTCCGTTACTGTTGGCGGAATTGACGGCACCTGCTTTCTTACCTTAAGTTCGATAGCTCCAGTGGGGCAGGCCGTAACACACAGTCCGCAACCAATGCATTCCATTGGCTTAACTGATGCAATATCATTAATAATTTCAATGGCATTCATCGGGCAGCGTTCATCGGCGCATATAGTGCAACCGGTGCATTTTTCGCCTTGAACCAGTGCTTCGAAACAGCTGGGCTCGAAGGCATGTTGATGTTTCAATTGGGTTCTTCCTCGAATGAGCGGAGCAAGACCGTAGAGATTTTCTCCATCCTTATTGCGAGAGAAGATAATGCCCTTTTCGGCCATCATCTCCAGATGCCTCAAAGCCTCGTCTTCTGGAAATCCGGCCTTTTGCGCGATACTGGACGGTTTCCTGGCTTTATAGCTCATAAAGACGGCCATGGCGGCCTCTTGGGGTGTGAAAAGTATGCGCAGAATTTCGTCGATCGACTTTGCCTTCGGCGCGGTTGAAGGGTGGGCATCGAGGACTTCTCTTAATCGTTCGTAAACATCCATGAGCTTCTTTCCATTGCTTTCGCTGTCGGCAAATACTGTAATAGACCGGTCGTTTATTAGTCAAGAATTATTAATTTCCATTGATTTCTACAGCACTCGATCACTAATATATTGCAACGCTCTTTTTTACTTGAATTCAAGCATCATTGTTGTATTGTTTTCATATCTTCATCATTCTGTCATTAAATTGTAACATTTGGTATATATACTGTGTTCAAATTAAATTATGGAGGAACAAAAATGATCAGTATAGTGAAGAAAACATTGCTCAGCATGGCTTTAGTCCTTTGCATGGGAAGCATTGCCATTGCAGCGGATTCTATTGTGATTAAGGGATCAACAACAGTTTTGCCAATCACTCAAACGGCGCTGGAAGCTTATGCCAAAGCCAATAAAGGAGTGCAGATATCACTTTCCGGCGGTGGTTCCGGTGAAGGAATTAAAGCATTGCTTGATAAATCCACAGATATCGCCAATTCATCACGCGAAATTAAAAAAGAAGAAATTGCCCTGGCTGAATCGAAGGGAATAAAACCAAAGGCTCATGTTGTTGCTTTTGATGCGGTTGTCCCTGTTGTGCATCCCAAGAATAAGGTAAAAAATCTCTCCACGGATCAATTAAGCCAGATTTATCAGGGTAAAATAACAAACTGGAACGAAGTGGGCGGGGACGATCTGAAGATTGTCGTAATTTCCCGGGATTCTTCCTCGGGAACTTTTGAAACATGGGATCATTTCGTGATGAAGAAAAACAAAGTTACGCCGAAAGCACAGATGCTGGCGTCCAACGGTGCCATTTATACGGCAATTTCCAAAAATAAATATGCTATAGGCTATTTAGGGATGGGTTATCTTAAAAAAGGGATCAGGCCTCTGGAAGTTAACGGTATTGCAGCCTCTCCGGAGACCGCGCTTTCCAAACAATATCCTGTATCCCGTGAACTATATATGTACACTGACGGCGAACCGACTGGAGAAGTAGCCAAGTTTATTGATTTCTTGAAAAGTCCGGCAGGTCAAAAGATAGTTGCTAAAGAAGGATTTGTGCCAACGTCTCTGCCTGCAAAGGCGAAAAGCGGTAAAAAGTAAAAATTTTTATTGGTCAATAATTTGTATAGATTGTTATAGAGCGCTGCCACTCCGGCAGCGCTTTGATTTAAAAATGTGCGATGTTATGAAGTTAAAATGAGACTATTACGGATTTCAAAATGAAGAAGCAAAAAGTTTTATTTATCTGTACGCATAATTCAGCCAGGTCACAAATGGCGGAGGCGTTTTTAAATAACCTCTATCCCGACAAGTATCAGGCAAGCAGTGCGGGAACAATACCTGGGAAAATAGATCCCCTAGCTGCATCTGTGATGAGTGAACTGGGCATTGATATGGAGAGGCATTGGTCGAAGGGACTGGATTATTTTGAAGACGAAAAATTTGATTATGTAATTACTGTATGCGATAATGCCAAAGAAGCGTGTCCCTATTTTCCCGGAGGTGAAAAGCGGCAGCACAAAAGCTTTGCTGATCCTTCCAGTCTGATAGGTAATTTCCCCGAGGATGTTGATAAATACAGAGTGATTCGTGAAGAGATAAAAAAATGGATTGGCGAAGAATTTTCCTAGTATGACGCCCGATGGAATATATTTTTTATAGGTGAAGGCTCTATGAACCGGCAGCGAAAAGAAAAACTGATTAAAATTATATTTTTTGTTTTTGCTCTTATTTCTATTATTATCCTGGGGCTGATTTTATTTTCCCTTTTTCGGGAAGGGCTGCCGTTATTTAATAAAATAAGCATTTACGATTTTGTTTTTGGCTTGGAGTGGTATCCAACTGCGGACACACCGTTATTCGGCATATTCCCGCTGATTGTCGGGTCAGTTATTGTAACCATTTTTGCCACGTTAATTGCAGTGCCGCTAGGGGTTCTTTCCGCCGTTTATATTTCGGAGATAGCCCCGAAATCGATCAAGGAAATTTTAAAATCTTCCATAGAATTGCTCGCCGGCTTACCCTCCGTAGTTCTCGGGTTTTTCGGTATGGTTATTGTGGCGCCCTGGATGCAGGAAACATTTGATTTGCCCACAGGCCTGAATATTGTCAATGCCTCGGTAATTCTGGCGATAATGGCTATTCCCACTATTTCCAGTATCTCCGAAGATGCTCTGTATGCTGTTTCCCGTGAATTCAAGGAAGCATCTTACGCTTTGGGGGCAACTAAATTCGAGACAATTACGCGGATTATTCTGCCCTCGGCGTTATCCGGCATATTGACGGCCGTAATATTGGGCATGTCGCGGGCGATTGGCGAAACAATGGTTGTGCTGATGGTGGCGGGCGGTGCAGCGGCGCTTCCGGAAAGTATCTTTGATTCCGTGCGTCCTATGCCGGCAAGCATTGCTGCGGAAATGGGTGAGGCGCCCTATCGCAGTGCTCATTATCAGGCCCTTTTTGCCACCGGCATTGTTCTTTTCTTCATGACCATGATGTTCAATTTAATTGCCGATCATATATCACATAAATTTAAGCAGGTCGGTTCTGGTACCCTTTGATTGATGAGGAATTCATGAACAGTATAGGCAAAGTGCAAAATAATTCGATGCAATGGCGCTATTTTAAGCAGAAGCTTTTTTTCAGTACTGTGCGGCTATCGGCATTAATCATAGTTTTGACGCTCGGCGGTATAATATTTCACATCATTTTTAACGGTATCGGCGTCATAAACTGGGATTTCATCACTCAATATCCCACTGATTCGATGACCAAAGGCGGAATAATGCCGGCTATTATCGGCACTCTTTATTTAACTGTCGGAGCAATTTCTGTCGGTTTGCCGCTGGGAATCGTTTCGGCGATTTACCTTACGGAATATGCCAGGCAGGGGAAAATAATTCGAATAATAAAAGTGGGTATAAACTGTCTGGCAGGTGTACCTTCGGTAGTATTCGGGCTATTCGGACTGGGATTCTTTGTTGTGTTTTTAAAATTTGGTTCAAGTATCCTGGCCGGTTCTTTGACGCTGGGGTTTCTTATTCTTCCAACGATAATAGGCGCGTCAGAGGAAGCACTGAAATCTGTGCCGCAAACGTTCAGAGAGGCATCACTGGCACTGGGTGTATCGAAATGGCAAACGATATTTCGCATAGTTTTACCCAATGCCCTGCCGGGAATCATGACTGGGTCTATATTAGGTATTGGTCGCGCGGCGGGAGAAACGGCGCCGATTATGTTTACAGCCGCAGCATTTTTTACATCTAAACTACCCGACTCTATATTTGATGAGGTTATGGCGCTGCCTTATCATATCTACGTGCTGGCGACTGCGGGAACTAATATCGAGCAGACCAGGCCGATACAATTCGGCACGGTTTTGGTTCTTGTTGCCCTCGTTTTGGGTATTGATCTTATCGCTATTATTATTCGCAGTTACATAAGAAAACAAAAAAGGTGGTAATAATGAAAGGCAATGCAATTATTAGTGTTAATAATGTCAATTTCTATTACGACGCTTTTAAAGCGCTGATTGATATAAAAATGGATTTCAAGAAGAATTTGGTAACCGCTTTGATTGGTCCTTCCGGATGCGGCAAATCCACTCTTTTACGGCTGTTGAACAGGATGAATGATCTGATCGACGGAACTAGGGTGGAAGGAGAGATCCTTTTTGCCGGGCAAGATATTTATGCGCCTGATGTGGACCCGGTCGAAATTCGTAAAAAAATAGGTATGGTTTTTCAAAAGCCCAATCCCTTTCCTAAAAGCATTTATAATAATATCAGCTATGGACCGAAGCTAATGTGGAATTTAGGGAAGAGCGACATAGACGAACTTGTTGAACGGAGCTTAAAGCAGGCTGTTCTTTGGGATGAAGTGAAGGATATCCTGGATCGGTCCGCCCTGACGCTTTCCGGAGGTCAGCAGCAGCGACTTTGCATTGCGCGTGCGTTGGCCATGAAACCGGATGTTTTGCTGATGGATGAACCGACTTCCGCGCTTGATCCGATATCTACGGCCAAAATTGAAGAACTGGTTGATGAATTGAAAAAAGATTATACAATAATTATTGTAACCCATAACATGCAGCAGGCCGCCCGAATTTCCGATGAAACTGCTTTCTTTTATATAGGTAAGTTAATAGAGTATAACAAAACAGAGAAAATATTTACCAACCCTGATGTTCAACATACGGAAGATTATATAACCGGCAGATTCGGCTGATAGAAGACAGGAGAAAGAAGATGGAAGAAAGAAAACATACCAGCTCACATTATGAAACGGAGCTGCGGGAAATCAAGAACGGTCTCATTTATCTCGGTGCTTTGACGGAGCAGGCTATTCAGAAAGCTATAGAGTCCTTATTGGAGAGAAACTCAGAACTTGCCTGCACAGTCATTAAAGAAGATGCCGAAATTGATAAACTGGACAATGAGCTGGAGGATAGGTGTGTTCGCATTCTGGCGCTGCGCCAGCCGGCAGCCATTGATTTAAGATTCATCACCACGGCAATAAAAATAAACGGGCATATGGAAAGAATAGGCGATATGGCAGTCAACATCGCCGAAAAAGCAATTATGCTCAATAATGAACCCCAGTTAAAGCCTTATATTGATTTGCCCCGCATGGCCGATATGGTGGGAGAAATGATAAAATTTTCGCTCGACGCCCTGGTCAAAAGAGATCTGGCTCTGGCAGAAGAAGTCCGGGACAAAGAACAAATCGTTGATGAGCTCAACGAACAGATTTTCCGGGAGCTGCTCACTTTTATGATGGAAGACCCCAAAGCGATTCATCGGGCAATTATTATCATGCAGATATCTAAGAATCTGGAGAGGATTGCCGATCATGCCAAGGGGGTGGCGGATATGGTTATTTATCTGGTAACCGGTGAAAGTGTGCGTCATCAGTGTCCTGCGGCAAATATAAAGGATTGATCATGAAGCGCCATTTATTTTACAAAACATTTGGCACGTATTTAGTCATCATTGCCCTTTCCTTCCTGGTTCTGAACCTGTTTGTGCGCGATGAAATCAGAAAGATAATGACCGGTCAAATCGAAGAGCAGCTGATGACCCACGCTCAGTTAATTGATTTGAATTCCCCCCAAGATATTTCCCGTCAGCTCAAGCAAATTACTCAAGTAACCGGTGCGCGGGTAACACTGGTTGACGTTTCCGGAAAAGTATTTGCCGACTCGGAGAAAGAGGTTGCCGGCCTGGAAAACCATATTAACAGGCCGGAAATACAGGAAGCGCGGGTCAGAGGTTCGGGCAAATCCATTCGCTTCAGTAAGTCTATTGGCGTAGATATGCTCTATGTTGCCGTTCCTATCCATGATGGTGCGACGATAAATGGTTATGTCCGTTTGGCACGTTCTCTTTCCGCTGTGAACAGCGCTATTGAAAAAATATATAAATCTTTTTTTCTGGCTATATTTATAGTTGCCTTATGCTCGTTAATTATTGCCATTATATTTTCCCACCGTCTGACAGCGCCAATCAAGGCGATGGAAAGATTTACGGAAAGACTGCGACAGGAAACGGGAGCTCCGGAAGGAGCAATTTTAATCCAAACATCTGATGAAACAAAGAAGCTGGCAGACAATATCAATTACCTGGTTGAGGAATTAAATAATCAGCTTAAGCTGGCTAATGAAGAAAAGGCAAAGTTAGTAACGGCTTTTGCCAGCATGACTGAGGGAATTTTGATTCTCGATTCCAGCGACAGAATTGAAGCCGTCAATGCTTCACTGGATAATATGCTTGCTTCTCAATATGGTGATATCAAGGGTAAGACTTTGATGGAAGCCTTTCGCAATGTGGAGCTGCAAAAAGCTTTTCTGCAATTTAAAAAAGCAAAACAGCTGGTTGCCGGGGAAATAACGTTGGTAAGTATGGAACCGGTTATTCTTAATGTCAGCATTTCGGCAATTGAGGGAAACATCGGCGATGAAAAGAATATGGTTGTTTTTCATGATATTACTCGCTTGAAGAAATTGGAAAGAGTCCGGGCTGACTTTGTCGCAAACGTAACTCATGAAATCCGGACACCTCTCACCGCTATTCTCGGCTATCTGGAAACAATCAAAGACGGCGCAATTGAAAATAAAGAGGAAGCGCGACAATTTATTGAGATCATTATTAAGCATGCTAAGCGACTTAACCGATTGGTTGAAGATTTGCTGACAATTTCTAAGATTGAGCTGGGTGAAGTGAACTTTAGTTTTCAACAGATATCGCTGAGCGATGTTATGACCGGTGTAATTTCATTAATTGAGCCTAAAGCGGCATTGAAAAATATTAAGATTGATAACCTGGTGACGGATATACTGCCGCCGGTAACGGCCGATAAAGACCGGCTGATTCAGGTCTTTGTCAACATTCTGGATAATGCCGTTAAATTTACGCAAGATGGCGGCAGAATAGTCATTGAGGCTGCAGCAGAAAACGCAAAGGAAAACATCTGTGTTTCCGTGAGAGATACAGGTATCGGTATTCCTGAAAGTGAAGTAACGCGGCTGGGCGAGAGGTTCTATCGTGTGGATAAGACCAGATCGCGGGATTTAGGTGGCACTGGTCTGGGATTGTCTATAGTCAAGCATCTGATTACGGCCCATGGTGGACGGTTGGAAATTGAAAGCCGGCTGGGCAGCGGTACAAAAGTATCGCTTTATTTCCCTTTGAAACATACTAACTGAAATTATGCAAAAAACGAAGATTGTCTGCACTATAGGGCCGGCCTCGGAGAAAAAAGAAGTCCTGGAGGCGATGATTAAAAATGGAATGAATGTGGCCCGGCTGAATTTTTCACACGGTTCACACAAGGATCACCTGGAAAAGATTATTTTGCTCCGCAAGTTATCGGCCAGTCTCCAAAAACCGGTGGCAATTCTTCTTGATCTGGCTGGGCCTAAAATAAGAATCGGCACAATTCCCGATCCCGGCATTTTGCTGGAGCCCGGTCACAAATTTGTTCTGACAAATAGGCACATAGAAGGAAGCGTGGATGCTGTATCGCTTTCTTATAAAAATCTGCCTGAGGAAGTTAAGCCCGGCGACAGGCTGCTTTTGGCTGATGGCTTAATGGAACTTGTTGTTGAGGTAACCGGAAAATTCGATATTATCTGCAAAGTTGTAACGGGCGGAACCCTCACATCGCATAAAGGAATCAATTTGCCGACCGGCACAATTCGCACATCAGCGCTCACCGAAAAAGATCGTGCTGATCTTTTGTTCGGTCTGGAAAATGACGTTGATTTTATCGCTCTATCTTTTGTCAAAACTGCCGAAGATATTATAATGCTCAAGGACATTATTGCTGCAAAGGGCAAAGACACCCCTGTTATTGCCAAAATTGAGAAGCATGAAGCCCTTGACCACATTGATGCCATTCTGAAAATATCCGACGGCATCATGGTTGCCCGCGGTGATCTGGGAGTGGAAATTCCGCTGGAAGATGTGCCTCTTATTCAGAAACGACTGATTTTAAAAGCCAATATGTGTGGCAAACCTGTCATTACCGCAACGCAGATGCTTCGCTCTATGGTGACATCTCCCAGGCCAACCCGCGCGGAGGCGACGGATGTTGCCAATGCCGTCCTTGATGGAACAGACGCCGTCATGCTTTCCGAAGAGACGGCATCCGGGAATTATCCGGTAGAGGCCGTGATGTACTTGAGGCGTCTGGCTACAGTTGCCGAGTCCGGCTTTCCTTTTGAGAAATTTCTGGCGATGATTCCGAAAAAGGACATTTCAGAATCGGTTGCTCACGCGTCATGTGTTTTAGCCAACCATCTTTCGGCCAAGGCTATTGTTGCCTATACGCAGTCCGGCAGAACTGCCCGCTATATATCGCGTTTTCGTCCCCGGCAGCCGATTGTTGCTCTGTCGCCAAATGAAAACACTGTGCGGCGTCTGGCGCTAAGCTGGGGTTGCCGTCCCCGCTTGATTAACGATTCCCCTGATACGGACGATATGATCGAAAAGGCTACACAGGCTGCCCGCGATACTGGAGAGGTATCAACTGGAGACCTCGTAGTTATTACTGTCGGTCACCCTGTAGGGGTATCGGGAACAACTAATATGCTGCGGGTAAAAAGAGTGAAATAGATTATAAAACATTATATGGCTTGCGCCACCTCTGACACAGTCGTCAGGTGAGTCAGAATCAACCGAGCAATATTCAGAAAGTCTAAAGGTTTCAGGATGTATTCGCGAATGCCCATGGCTCTTGCCACTTCGGGCGACATGATTTCGCTGTAACCCGTACACAGAATAATAGGCAGATCGGGGCGAATCTGCAACATTTTGCGCGCAATACTTGTGCCCGTCAGATTAGGCATTGTTTGATCGGTTATGACGATATCAAATGCTTCCGGTTCTCTTTCAAATGCATTCAGTGCCTGAAGACTATCCTTAAAAGCAATCACCGAGAAACCGAACTTTTCCAACGCCTCTTTGGCCAGTGCGACGATCGCCGGATCGTCATCCACGAAAAGTACTTTGTAATTAACGGCACGAACCAAACTATTCGACAAGATTGAGTCTTCGACGGATGGTGCAGCCGCAGCTGAATACACGTTAATTGCTTTAGGAAAATAGACTGTAAATGTTGAACCCTTACCCGGCACGCTTTCCACATCGATAGTTCCACCGTATCGTTTTACAGTGCCGTGCACAACCGCAAGCCCCATGCCTGTCCCTTCGCCCTGCTTTTTCGTCGTATAGAAAGGGTCGAATATCCTGCTAATAATGGATGACGAGATGCCGCAGCCGGTGTCGCTTACTTTAATTACTACGAAAGAACCATCTAGCTTTTCACTCACTTGGTTTCGACAGTTTACTTTCCCGTCATATTCTGTAAGTTCAATGGTAAGAATACCACCACTTTCACGCATGGCATGAGCGGCATTCGTACACAGATTTATAAGGATCTGATGAATTTCGATGGGATCGGCAAGCACGACATCGTTTTTGGCCGAGACATAGCTGACGATTTGCACCATCGAGGGGATGCTGGATCGTAAAAGCTTGGCAACTTCCTTAACAATGCTGCCAATGCTCAGTGGGAAAGGCTCGTGGTTCGTCTGACGGCTGAATGCCAGAATCTGCCCGACTAATTCTTTTGCCCGTTCCGATGCAACAGTAATCTGTTTCAGATAGCCGATTTTTTTCTGCTCGCTGGGATCCATCTCTCTTTCCAGCAGTTTTGCGTATCCCAGAATTGGCGTGAGAATGTTGTTAAAGTCGTGAGCGATGCCGCCGGCAAGCGTGCCGATTGCTTCCATTTTTTGTGCCATAGCAAGTTGCCTCTGCGTTGCTGTTCGATTCTCGTCGAACATGGCCAGCAATGACGTATTGAAAATTACCCCTACATATAAGCCTTGTTCTGTCACAATCAAACCGTCCATATCCGTTTGCCTGGTGCCAAGGCTGAGAATGTCCTCAACTGACGCCGTCAAGCGTACCGTAGGGCATTGCCGTATAAATTTCTTCAACTTTTCTTTCCTGATCAGTTCCCGTCCGAACATTCCAAAGGCATAATCCTTGAGATCTATTTCGCGGACGATTCCGCGGAAAAAACCTTGCGCATCAACAATAGGTAGAAAAGAAATGTCGGGATTTTTGCGGATCTGCTCGAAGACAGCATACATGGTCACCGTATCGTGAACAGGTTCAATATATTTTATAAAACGGTCAATTTTCATGATGCAATTTTACATTTAGATGTTTTTATTGATTACGGATATATCTATAACTGATTCTGTAACGCTGCTTCGTCCGGTATAAAAGAAAACTCCTATCCAGAGAATTGTGAGCAAAATAATAATTCCGGGATCCCAGAAAAAAACAAGGCCCGATAACAAATCTGGTATTATTATATCCGGGGAGCTGAAAATCAAAGCAATCAATGCCAGGTAAATTATCGCGGTTCCCGCCATAATTTGATAAACTGAAATTCGGCTATTGCCGCGATAGTCGGCGCGAAGAAATTCAGAAAATGCACGCCAGCCTTGAGTTACAACTAATGTTAAAATCATGGCTGTGTAAAAAAACCCCTTTAAAAATAAATAGAGACCGCTGATTGCCGCCAAAACATAAAGTATGGCGGTTAACGCTTGGATAGGAATTACCTTCTGGTCGTCAATCTGATGCGCATAAGCAATTTTTTTTGTCTTGCCGGTAAATACGAAATGATATTTACGGAAAATATGTCTGGTGAAGTGTCCGCAATCGGCAAGCGGTTTGCCGTAGCAACATCCGAAGCTGATGCAGGCAAGTCTGCCGATGCCTTCACCAAAGGCATAAGCAATTAGCATTGCTGCCATTGAGATTATCGGGGAAATCTCGAATCCTGCTGATTTCCCCAGAGTTGCGTTAGTCAGTAGAATAATCCACGGAGTGATCACTATTCCCAGAAAAGAAGCTGCGCCCACCGAACTGGTATGAGGCTTTTTTTCTATTATCAATGCAATCAGCCGGGAAGCCGGCAGGCAGATTATAATTATTCCGGAAATTATAACCAGAGTGCCGTCGGCAGATTGCTCTATTGATCCCATCAATATTAAAAATATGGCTACGGCAAAACAGACAGCCAGGGCATTGAAAAATCCATAATAGGTCAGGTTGGTTCCGTGCCATCTGCCGTCTTGTCCTTTTATGGAAGGCAGACAGGCCAATATTTGCCAGCCTTCTTTAGGCAGTGCCCGAAATGCCCAGGAAAATAACAGCGCTATGATTGCCGCAAGGCTCAAAGTGAATATTTCATCAAGCATGATTATAGGCAATCCGCTGCATTGACAATCGCATGCCTTTCTGTTTACTTCCCATCTCCATTATTTCCTGGCAGGGCATACACATTCTGCTCAGCGGGGCCAGTACAAGTCTTTTTTCCGAGATAACCGTGCCGCAATGGTCACATATGCCGAATAAACCTCTATCGATCAGCAGGATTGTTGCCTTGATGTCGAGAATTAATTGTCGTTCCCTGTCGCGGCAGGCCAGCTCAACAAACTTATTCGTTTCGAGTGCTGCCTGGTCAAAGGGATCAGCGAACTGACCATCAGCATTTTTCAGTTTCGATATCGTATTGTCGGCTATCGATAAAAGTTTTTCCATTTCCTGCACCAGAGCATACCTGATATGTTGGATTTTTTCTTGCCTCATGTCAATTACCTCCATTTGTAATTAATGCCGGCGTGCTTTTCCGGCTGTTTCGTTATCCTGGAAAAGCAAAGCGGCATAAGATTAATGATTAAAAGAACTGGCAATAAATGATCTGACCTTAACATCCGTCTCAATTAAGGGCTTGCCAAAACCGTGACTAAAGACACTTTCCACACCAGGGTAAAACATATTGGCTGCAATGTCGTCGGCAAATCGCACTCTGTTTTTTTGAAAAACAAGAACAACTGTGCTGCTGCCTGGTCGAAACAGGCTCTTGGGAACGCCTTTTTTTACAAACATTCCCGTTCCGACAGAGATGGGGTTGTCGTATTTATTTTCACTGTAGCATTGAACTATATCGCCAATCATTAACGCTACTACTTCAATCATGGCAACTAAACCCACATGAGTTCCCCCTTCCACATCCGTGTTGATGATGGTGACGACACGCTTATTTTTGGAATATGGTGTCACCAGAGAAACAACAGCATTGGGATTGCACGCATTATAGAGACCGGGTATCTGATAAAAATCAACTACTTTGCCTGTAACTGGAGTGTGACAGTAATGGTACTTTTCCGGGGTTAACCGGAAAAGCGCAAAATCACCGTCGTCAAAAGCCTGGAGCCATGTTTCTTTATTGTGACCAAGCATTTCTCCATAATCAAAAAATTTCCCTTTAATAAACAGGCTGGAGTTTTCTGAAAAAGAGCCGAACAGCATCCGGGAGTCGGCCGGAGACAAAATAGTCTGTGGGTCGTTAGGCATAGGACGGCATTCCCAGTAACGTATTTTCCGTTCAAATATTTTTCTCAGGGAATCCATATTTTCCGGAGGCTCCAGACATTCATCCTGCATAATATTCAACTCTGTTTGCAATCCCATGTGTGTCTTCATTCTGTGGGAAAGAATTCCGTCATAATTCATATAGCTCAAGAGACGTGAAGTTCTGGCACTGGTAAGCTTCCGGAAAAGCCAGGAAGATTGTTCCTTGATTCCGGAATACAAAAATTCGATTGCCTCATTGCCATAGAGCTGTTCTGTATTGATCCGGCGAGTATCTCGCTCAATATACTGATGTTGCATAATTAATTTCCGAGTCCTTTATTTCCTGAAATTTTTGATTGAGTTCAGTTTGATAATGTACATGTACCAGAAGAAGACAAACCATTTTTTCCAACATTTCTTTTGAGGCCGTTTCGTTAATAATTTCTTTTTCGGCGCGATGAAGGAATTGGGAAAGACTGGTTTCATTCAAAATCGAATGGAGTTGGCTTCTTATTTCCTGCCTGATACCGTCGTTGACATCATCCAGCTTTACAATATCCTCACTAAGAAGTTGAAAGGATTCTTGAATATGCCGGTCGCGTAAATCCGTGCGATAATACTTCTCTGCCGTCAGATTAAATTTGTCGGCAGTTATCTCCATCGGTGATTTAGCGTTGGCCATTTCGAGAATTCCTCGGGTTAGCTTCCCGCAAGTGGAATGTCTGTCCGGTTCATTAATCCGGTCTGCGAGTTCGGCGATGGTTTCTTTCATCCCCAGCATCTCAATTATATCCCCAGCATCCTCACGAATAATTTTTAGCAGAGACCTGCGGTATTCGATATTGTAAATGCGTGCATAGCCGGGGTATCTGCGGCTCTGACGCACCCGGTCTGTTTTTCCCATAATCTTTTTTATTAAAGCATTACCGGTATTGTTTTGAACAAAAAAAGTCGGTAAGCCGATGGCTGATCCAAAAATTATTTGCCTTCTTTCACTTTCAATGGAAGGATCATCAGGAATGTCCGCATGGGTTATTTGGCCTACGGCAATATATTTAAATGCTAAAAGGTAGAGAAGGTTTTGCAGACTTACGGCTTGCCCCAAATCCTGCGCGAAGCTCTCAAACAGGCTGTAATGGCGTCCTTCAAACCCGGAAAATCCCATTACATCGTATTCCCGCAGTTTCTCCAGAAGATAGAGCGACATCTTCGTGTCAAAAACGCCGAGATCAGCAAGGTCGTTCTTCAAACTCTGGCTATTGTAAAGCTCGCCGTTTAAGGCCGGGCTCTTGTCCGTGCTCATCAAAACGACCAGATAGTCAATCAGCCGGAAGTCGGGAATAAAGTCGCCCTTTAAGCGAAAAGCTGTGCTTATTAAATTATCTATCCACTTGGGGCCGAAAGGAGTAATGGACTTTCCGCACATATTCAGCTTTGCTTTTTTCTGCCAACGGCGCCAGAGCATTCGTAAATGAGTATAGTCCAATTCATGCGGAAGAAAGCCCAGGGCTTTCTCCGGATGGAAATCATTGAAATCCAGGCGATAGGGCGCAGCAGTGTATGTGCCGACAAAAAGAGGCAGAAAATGCTCAACTATTTTAACGACCAGATCTCCTACGTACTTTTCATCTCTTCGGGAATATCCGGAAGCAGGGTCCTGAAGCATGTGGCTGAGTTTCCGGCTGCCCAGGCTCACGTGCGTACCGTTATTGGCCAAACTGATATTCGATAAATTCGGCAGCGATACCAGATTACTGGTAATAATTCCTGCTTCTTTTAGTTTCAGAACTGCGTTGAATTGACTGCGGCTCAAAACCCGGTGGCACAAATGCATATATTCATGTTTTTCCTCTCCCTTGTTCCATCCGGATAGGCAGGGGTTCATAAATAATTCCCGGTAAAATGAATCAGAGACGCAATTGCTTAAAATTTTCTGCCTGATCGGGGGGTGCGGCGATAAAAAGATTGTTGCCTTTTGTCCATTTTCCATGAGGGAATATTTAATATTTGCATACATAACAAGCAATTGGCTTGTAAGAAAGCGGATAGACATTTCCTTGGCTACGGTACGGCCCACAGCGGTTTCCGATTGCGTGGAAACTACGTAAAAAGAGGATGTTTCCGGCGATGTGTTGTCGTTGAGATAATATTGCATAATATTTAAGCCGGTATTCCGGATCAGCGGATGCACTTTCTGCTGAGGATCAACTATTTCAGCCAGAGATAATCTTAAGAGATAACTTATGGGGACTCGAATATATTCTCGGCCGTCTTTTTGAAAGATGAAGTTGTGCAAATCAGAACGTCGACTCCCGGACGGGTTTTCCTTGTCTGCCAGAAGATCATGCTGAAAAATATTCCGGGCAAGTGTCCCCATGTTTTCTCGGGGGAAACGCACCCAGCTGTTTTCCCAGACACCTTCGGTATTGGTATCTAAATATTTTTCCAGATCGGTCATTACCTTCAGGGAAGTATCGCCTGCCTTTGCTCGTCTCTTGGTATTGGCAAAGTAATTTGATTGTTCGATAAAGAGCGGCAGGTCAACATCGTCCTTATTGCCAATTACAGCTGTCTGCAATTCGGATTCGCTTCCGGCGGTTGTATCAGCCGGTGCGAAAGGCAGAGAGCCGACATTTAACCCCAGCCGGTCATATTTAATGCCGATTGTGTCCATTATCTCTCTGAGGGATTTCGGGGCTGGATTATCCGACGGTGCCTGCTGCTTAAATAAAGAAGTATTTATTTTGCTCAATTTATGTCTCCTATTAAAAAATTCTTCTTTTTGACGATGTGAAGATATCATTTCCATGTTTCACTATGATGACAGATTTAATAAAGTTTCGTTAAGAATGCTTTTCGGGAGGGTTATATTTTGCAGGCCAAATGAGGCAATACGGAGAAAGTCAATTTTGACAGCCCGTTGATGAGGATGAATTCTTGGAGAATTATAACTACAGTTTTGAATATTAGTAACAGCGCCATTAAATCTGCTACTATTGGAAATAAAACTTTAAATCTGATATGTTATCAAATAGGTTTTATATTATGAAAAAGCGTTTGCTCATAATACTCTGCATTTTAGTTACAGCTTTGATTATTGTCTGCGTTTACTCTTTATCCGGCGACAGAGTTTCTAAATCAATATTGTCATTGACAGATAATATAGTCAAACAAGATGATTTCTCGCAGTGGTTCAAAATATCAAGAACAAAAAAAATAAGAGGTGTCGCTCTTGTCGTACATGGGCTCAATCTGAAACCGGAAAGAATGCAATTTGTCATATCCAATCTTAATGATGCTGGAGTAGACGTTCTGAACCTTTCACTTCGCGGGCATGGCAATAACTATCTAAACAATAAGAATGTCTCCGGCGACGAAGCAAGGCTGGAGTCTTTCCGAACTGTTACATACAGTTTATGGTCGGAGGAAATTTTCAAGGCTTATTTGAAAGTCAGAGAAAGAGCCTCTAAAAAAAATGTTCCTGTCTTTTTTGTCGGCTATTCCTTAGGCGGGCTGATTGGCTGCGATCTGCTGCTGTTACATCCTGAGGTCTATTATGACAGGATGGTTCTGTTTGCGCCTGCTTTAAATATCACTGTGGAAAGTTACCTTTTAAAAGCTCTGATGCCTTTTCCTGATATTGTTATAGACAGTTTATCTCCGCCATACTACCGGGCAAACAAGGGTACTCCCATGGCGGCTTATAAAGCGTTATTTGAAGCCGTTGAGCTTTTTGAAAAAAATGTAAATGATAAATTAAACAAACCGACACTTATTTTTATCGATGAAAAGGATGAATTTGTATCTTGCTCCAAACTTAATGAAATGATCATCCGGAGGAGCCTTGACAACTGGCAAATTAATATAGTGCGGAAAGACAGCGATATAAGAGAAAAAATTTCGCACCATTTGATTATTGATAAAGACAGTGTAGGTAAACAAATGTGGAAGCACATCAAAGATGCTATAAAGAGTCACTTGAGCACCGGAGCTTAAATTATTGTTTTGCCTCTAATTGCTATCATTTGCTCCGGCGATCACGGACATACACGCTGCCGGGAATGGATTTGACGTATTGCTTCAACTGTGCCGCCTTGCCGGATATTTCTTTCATGTCCTTGCCTGTCTCCGCTGTGCAATCAAGAACGGGGAGGGAAATGGAAATGAAAGGGAACCATCTTTCCTGGGCTGAGCGGTCATGGGCCATGATTCCCCCTGCCGCTTGATCTTCCGGGCTGTATAAATCCTTAATTCCGGCATCGAAATGCTCGATTATACAACGGCATAACGCATCGACATTGTTTTCGGCTGAAAAAATTATAAAATCATCTCCGCCGATGTGTCCGAGAAACGCATCATTGTCACCGCATTCTTTCAGCGCTTCTTTAAGAAGATTTGCTGTATAAAGGAGCACCTCATCGCCTTTCTCGAATCCATATTTATCGTTGTATGATTTAAAATTATCCAGATCGATAAAGATAATGCTGCAACAATCGCCATTCCTGAAACATCTTGAGTGTTCCTGCTCAATGGCGATATTGCCGGGCAGGCCGGTCAGTGGATTGGCGCCTTTGGCCAGTTCCAACCTGATTCTGGTTGTAGTATCAAGAAGTGTCTGGACGGAAACTATCCCCTGGAGAAAACCATTTCTGGTGACGATGATATTATCATAAAGTTTCATTTTATGGCGATTCATAGCAACTTGGGATACCATCTCAAGCGGCGTGCCGCTATCTACGGTGAGGGGCATTTTATCCATTATATTGGAAATAGGTTTTTCATAATATAGTGCGACACCGTATTTTTTCCCGAGATGCCTGTCCAGATGCTGGCGCATGACCAGACCGCAGGGTTTATTATTCTCAACAACGACAATTCCGGACAGGGCTGTGTTTTCTTCAAAGATAGTCTTTACATTTTTGACCAGTGTTTGTTCGTCGATAATAAGGGTTTCATCGACGATGTCGCCGATGGGGAAGGCATGTTTTAAAATGTGATGCCTTCCATTGTCTGTAAAATGGAGTGTTCTCAGATACGCCTCCTCGGAGATAATTTGTTTGGGGTAAGTCGGCCTGCCGAAGAAATAGCCTTGGCCGTAGTGGACACCGATGTTAATGAGTGCGGCCAGTTCCGCCTCCTCTTCGATTCCTTCGGCAATAATTTCACAGCCGATCTTTTCGGCAAAGGTGACGAAGGTTTCCATTAGGGCTGTCTTGACACCGTCTTTGTGGATTCCCCTGACCAGAGACATATCGATCTTGATATAATCAGGGCGTATTTCAGCAATGGACTGGAGAGTGGAAAAACCGCATCCGACATCATCCACTGCCACCAGAAAGCCCTGATCCCGAAAGTGAGTCAACGCCCTGTTTAAGGATGTGAAGTCTTTGATGTGGTGCCTTTCCGTGATTTCCAAAACAACATTTTTAGGTTTGATGTTGAATTTCTGGAGAAGCCTGATGGTTTCGGCCTCTGTAAACGAGGGATCATTAATTGCGTCTGGGTGGACATTAATAAATATCTTCTGGTCCGGTCCGAGTTCTCCAAGATTATTAACGGCCGACTCGCGGCATATTCTTTCCAGGGGGAAAAGGAGCCCTTCCGCCTCGGCAAAGGAAAAAATAACATCGGGCCGGTGAAAATAACTGCTTTCAGGACCTCTGATCAAGGCCTCCCAGCCCAGAACGGCAGCAGAGCGAATGGATACAATTGGCTGGTAAACGGAATGCAGTTTGTCTTGGGTGAGAATTTCCTTGAACTCCGGAAGATATTTAACGGATTCTATTTTGATGAATCCTTTTGCTATGCCATAGGCCCTCTTTGTTGCGTTGTAGAGCTGTACCTCCATGTTCGTCACATTATCAGTAATAATCGCGTAGCCGATATGGACATCCATCTCCCGACCTGTGAGAAGCAGGAAATCCCTGTTCATGCTTTCTCTAATTTGTTTTCGGTAAGCAATAGAAAGATTTTCCAAGGTCGTTAGATTCGGGGCGCCCAAGGTTTCCGTGATGACAATGAAATCATCTCCCCATAGACTTTCCGTGGCTAATATTTGAATATTTTTTTTATACAGCTCTTTCAAGCCGTGCGCCAGCGTGTCACTAAACAGCTTTATAATATACTGGGCGATCTCCAGACCGGCGCCTTGCTCAATTTCTTGAAATCGGGCAATGTCGAAATAGAAAAGGACCACACATTTCCCGCTTTCCAGGCTGCCGGATATTCGAGATAGCAGTTCCTGGTCTTTTCTCAATTTCCCCTTATTTGCAATACGTATATTATTTTCTTTTTGCACAGATTCAGACTGATTGGCGGCATACATTTTGATATTCTCCTTTACGGTATTGGTTGTTAAATGGCCATTTTTCCCGGATGTATTCATAAAAATGCTTTTTTCTTTTAGCTACTTACTGCATTTACTATTTTTTAGTACTTTAAGGTAGCACTTCGATGTTTCATTATGATGACAAATATAATAAGCTTCTGTTAAATATCCTTTCCGAGAATCGTGTAGATGGAGAAAATAATTTGCCGGTCAGCAGATGGAGTATTGCCGATGCCATTATATTCTTAATATCTTAATCAAGTTGTCACAATACTGTAACATTCAACATATATACTCCTCACGCTTTTAAGAAATTTGACGTGGAGTGGTCCGATAACGCCCGTTTTCGGCCGTAATTTAAATTTAAAAATTTCAGGAGGAAAAAGGAAAGATGAAGAGATTTTGGTATGTTATGTTGTCGCTGGGCCTTTTGACGGTCTTCAGCTCATCGGCTTTTGCGCTCGATGTGAAGTTTAGCGGAGAGTTCTATGCCGCTGGTGTTTATTTGAATAAGACTAACTTAGATAAAGATATTAGTCCTTCCACAGCTTTTTATTACCAGAGATTGCGTGTCCGGACTGATTTTATTGTTTCACCCGGCCTCACTCTGGTTACCCGCGTTGATGCGATGGAAAGAATCTCGGGCGCGACAAGATCCACACCCGGAACGACACTTGCTGCGGATTCTGCGGGGACTGTAGCGGAAAACGAAAACATCGCTTTTGACTGGGCATATATCATTTACCAGTCGCCGATCGGCCTTTTCAGTGTTGGTATAATGGATGATGGCAGTACGGGAACAATTTTCGGCAACAGCTACGCCCCGGCTGCCCGGATTAAATATTCTTATAGCGCCGGTCCGGCAACTCTCAATCTGGCTATAACAAAAGTGCTGGAGAAAAGTTCCACGGCTC
>CAZYIE010000024.1:52065-53043 GCA_964646755.1 uncultured Smithella sp. | reverse complement strand
GCGACATTTCATCGATCACTTCTAAAATGACATAGGTAAGATCATTGGTCATATCAAGGCCTTCCGCGCCAAGACCGGACAGGGTTATGAGCTGGCCGAAACCGGCGGTGATACCCTGATTGCCGTTGCGGATCATGGCGTCATAAGCAGTATTGGCATGAACCCAGAAACATTTCAGGATTTCTTTGGCAAACTCTCTGTCCATGCCTTCATGAATCGAACGCGAATAATACGGCCAGAGATACTGATCAAATCTGCCGAAGGAAACTCCGGCGCCGGGATAATTTTCATCGGTCATCACCAGCATGTGGTTAATCCACAGCGCCTGCACTGCTTCCCAGAATGTCGTTGCTGGTTCCCAGGGAACTTTGCTCAAGTTCTGAGCCATCCTCGACAGCTCATCTCTTCGAACAGGGTCTTTCTCCCTTGGTAAGAGTTCCAAACATAGATCTTTGTATTTTAAAGCCAGATCGCGCGCCATAGTGGAGGATGTCATCATGGCCTTAAGTTGTGCTCCTTTTGCAGCATCGCGCTCTTTGACTTCCAGCGCGTTGTAAAGGGAAAGAAGTTCGGCATATACACCCTTCCAGCCAATTTTCAGCAATCGTTCGTACCCCGGGACAAGATGACCGCTCGTGGCGCCGGCATTGCCGTAACCATGATCATGAAACCATTTCATCTTGGCCCTGGCGCCATTTTTACCCTTTACCTCACGCAACCACTGGCTGCTTTCCTCTTTCGTCAAGCACATTGAGGCCTGAATATTAAATCTGGCGCCAGCCAACAGATCTCCCGGTAATATTTCCTGCGGTACATAATTGACAATAACTTCCTTCACAAACCAGGCCCGGCGCTGGACCTGCGGCCACTGCCAGAAATCTTCAGGCAACGTAACGGGTCTTGCCGCCTGAAGATAGGAAGCGCCGAGTGTGTTGAGCAGCGTATATGTCTCCGGCACAATATAAAAGGTCAGTTCAT
>CAZYIE010000024.1:51661-52055 GCA_964646755.1 uncultured Smithella sp. | reverse complement strand
GACACGTTCCGACAATCCCATGGGTTCTTTGATTGTATGTTCCGGCGCTGAAACTGTATTCATAACAACCTCCCTTTTAGAGATGATGCACCACGCTAAGCGTTACGGTTTAGTCTTTTTTCCTACCTGTTACTATACATCACTTCTTTCCCTTCAGCAAATTCAATATCACCTTAATATTCGTCGCCCAAATACAAAACTGGTGAGTTGATCAAATAAAAAGTCCTCCCTCGCCATAATCACGAAGGAGGACTTTCAGGTTAAAATATTTAATCAGAATATCAAATACTGCTATGATTTTTTCGGCGGCTTTACAAAGACAAAAGCCAGCACCAATCCCACAATTGCCAATACAGCCGTGGGATAGAAGGCAAAAGTATATGTTCCAAAAAGA
>CAZYIE010000024.1:50238-51637 GCA_964646755.1 uncultured Smithella sp. | reverse complement strand
TTGGCCTGACCGGAAATGACGCCGCCGATGATAGCACCCAATCCATACGCAAAGAACACAACGCCGTAGTTACGGGCGTAATTCTTCATGCCGAAGAATGTCGCCGTCGCGGTCGGAGCAATGGCCAGCCAGCCGCCCAGGCAAAGCCAGAAGCCGATAAAACTGAAGACATAAATATAATTACTGCCTTCGCCCGCAGTGATCATGCAAATCGATACCAGGAGAATAAGCGCCAGATTCAGCATTGCAGCGTTACGGGGATTAATTTTGTCCGTCAGCAAACCGAAAAGCGGACGACCGAGAGCATTGAAGCAGGCAAAAACACCGACCAACGTTGCCGCTGTTTCACCCGATATTTTGATAATTTCATTGCCTACCGGCTTGGAGATACCTATGGCCATCAGTCCGGCCACAGAACCAATAATAAAACATAAAAACAATCCCCAATATGTGCTGGTTTTGACCATTTCACCCGGTGTAAAATCAACGGCTACAGCAGCGCCCGCTGCCTGTTTCCACCCGGCGGGAACCCAACCGGCAGCAGGAAATCGGAAAGGCAAAGACAAAACAACAAGAATAATACCGAAAGCTATACCAAAATACATAAAAGTCGCAGGCAATCCGACGGATGGAATCAGCACACTGGCCAATTTCCCCGTAATAAGCGCTGATCCTCCAAAGCCCGCCAAAACAAGACCTACCGCAAGTCCCTTTTTATCGGGAAACCAGCGTGCACCCATGGCAACCGGACAACCATAGACCAAGCCAACACCTGACCCGGCAATAACACCGTAAGTAAGAGTCAACATCCAGATGTTCGTCGCAAAACTGGAGAGCATCCATCCTAATCCAACAATGATCCCACCGATAATGCTTAACTTACGCGGACCAAGTTTTTCCATAATGCGTCCGCCAAAAAACATGGTAATGGCAAAAAAAGTTAGAAATACCATAAAAGGCAGATTGGCCTGAAAAGCAGACACGCCGACAAACGCTGCCTTAACCGGTCCCAGAAAAATGCTGTAAGCATATACAGCCCCCAGACATACGCACATAATGAGTCCCAGAACAACAAACCCCCATCTGCCGCTTTCCGCCGGCATGCCAAACACTTTTGCTTCCTTACCCATTTAATACCCCCCTGATTAGTAAAATGAAAAACGCCGTAAGCATTATAAGTTTCTATTTCCGGTGTCAACAAAAATATAAGTTTTATTCCATTGATTATTTAATAATTTTCATGTTAGGGGGGAAATACTGTAACTATAAAATAAGGAGGGCATTTAATGGCAACAGAAGCAACTGTAAGGCCTAGGTGGGTTCCATTGCTCGGGGGGGTTTTGGGATCAACTACATGCGGTTCACTCTTGTATGCGTGGAGTGTATTTATCAAACCTTT
>CAZYIE010000024.1:0-50228 GCA_964646755.1 uncultured Smithella sp. | reverse complement strand
GGAGTTTGGCTGGAGCCGGGCTGATATTTCCCTGGCCTATTCAATTTGTCTTTTGGT
The DNA here is from genome assembly GCA_964646755.1 of uncultured Smithella sp. GTDB lineage: Bacteria > Desulfobacterota > Syntrophia > Syntrophales > Smithellaceae > MVRV01. The sequence continues at coordinate 50,171 of CAZYIE010000024.1, read as the reverse complement.
TTTCGGTCTTACCACTTTTCTGGCCGGTAAAATGAGTGACAAATATGGTCCGCGTATCGTTGTTACAATCGGAGCAATTATTCTGGGTGTTGGTTTCGTATCAGCCGGGTTTATTCAATCGAAAGTGCAATTATATTTAGCTTATGGTTTAATTGCTGGTTTTGGCGGTGGCCTGGTTTATCTGCCGCCAATCGCTACTGCACCTAAATGGTGGCCGGACAGAAAAGCTCTGGCTACAGGCTTTGCTGTTGTGGGATTAGGCCTGGGCTCGTTCATCATGGCACCGCTGGCGACATCGATAATTACTCATCCGGATTACGGTTGGCGCTACGTCTTTTATTTTGTCGGGACGGCGATGGGAATCATGGGATTACTTTCGGCTTTTTGTCTTTCCAACCCGCCTCAGGGCTGGAAGCCAGCCGGCTGGAATCCGCCTGCTCCCCCTGCGGGGGCACCGGTTGCCGCAGCATCGAGAGATTATACATTCAGTGAAACAATTCGCACGTCTCAGTTCTGGATGTTATATGCTGGCTATTTCTGCGGAGCCTTTGCCGGCTTAATGGTTATCGGGCACATTGCCGGACATGGAATTGATTCAGGATTGAAGCCAATGCAGGCAGCTCTTGTAGTAAGCACCCTGGGCATCTTCAATGCTGCAACCCGAATCTTAATCGGTTATGCGGCGGATAGATTCGGCGCTAAGGCATCCCTCATCACAATTCTGGCACTACAGGTTGCTGCTATGGCCCTGCTCTATCCCGCGGGTAAAGATGTTGTCTTTCTGGGAGTTGTTGCCGCAATCATCGGTTGGAACTACGGTGGAATGTTTACACTCTTTCCTTCCACCTGTTTACAATATTACGGCCCGACTTCCCAGGGCTCCAACTACGGTCTGCTTTTTACATCTTTCGGTCTGGCCGGATTTGTCGGTCCATTCGTCGGCGGTATGCTCAAAGACATAACCAAATCATACTATGTACCGTTTATTGTCGGAGCAGTTGTTGTAGCAATTTCCGTAGTCATGATTTCTCTGGTTAAGGCACCACCGAAGAAAAATGCGTAAAGTTCTATTTTCACTTCAGATGTAATTCATAAAGGGGAAGGCAGATCAGGAATTACCTTCCCCTTTATGAAATTAATTATTTGCCAACCGGCATCGGTTGTACCCACTTTTTATTTTCTCCATCATAAAACCACCTATCGGGAAAACCGCGACGGCAAATAAATGATGGGCTGTCCGCCCAGTGGAGCAGCTCTTTGTAGGCATCATGCAGTTTACGAAAACCAACGGCATGGCCGCCGCTGTCCGGATGATGAACTTTCGCCTGACTGCGGTAGGCATTTTTTATAATTCTGCGTAAATCGGCAGACCGCAGATCGGATTTATCAATTTGCAGGCAATGAAGTGATTCTGGTTTAACAGTGGGAATCTTAATTACTGACGGCCGGACAGACATAAGCGATACGGTATGCCTGGTTGCCAATTCCAAAACCTGCTTCGAGGCCAGATATTTCTTATTTGTCCGTTTTTCTTCTTCCCACCAGGCATTACCCAGCATATTTGTCATTTGGCTGAAGTCCTCGGCAGGCTTCAGTCCGGATGTTCTTGTTTGCGTGTAGCGAAATATTTCTTTATGTCCGCGGGGAAGAACATCCATAATGATGGCTGTATCGGAAAAGTAAAATGTCGCATAACGCGCATTGAGAACCTGCAACAGACCGCTTCGAGTATTGAGCTTCTGCCGCAGGTTCTGTCGGCAGCGAATCGAACAGTATTTGCGGTTCTTCATGTTTTCCGCAGTTCCACAGGAAAGGCAGCGATTTTGCTTTTTATTAGCTATTAAAATAATCTTATTAGTAATTGCTGCTTTTCTCATATACTGCAATTCATCTTCTCATTAAATGTTCAAGCCGGCTATTTTCTCCCTGCGGCGAGATAACCGCGCGCCAGATTAACATTGACATGGATAACGCCGCTATTCAGATCTTTCAGCGGGTAACTCTCCGTAACAACGGGCAGATTGTCAGCATCGGCTTGGGTTTTAATAACCGATCCGGCGGGTACATAGCGGCCATCGGCAACTTTAACACCCATCAGGACTGATGCCGGCTCCAGAACACAATTTTTCCCGATAGAAGACCGAAACACCAGTGATTGCATTCCGACAAACGTATTATCCAGCACAACAGCCGGTCCGTGAATCTGCACCTGATGAGCCAGAGACACACGACTACCAACGTAAACAGCATATTTCTTTCCGTTTACATCCATTAAATTCTTTTCTATCGGCTTGCCATTCATTTCAGTTTCCAGGGCATGGATAACGACGCCATCCTGCACATTGGAATTATCGCCAATAAAAAGGGGCTGACCTTCATCCCCGCGCACCGAAGAACCGGGCGACACCATTATATTTTTCCCCAGAATGACATTGCCGATAACCGCTGCCAGGGGATGAATATAACAGGTAGGGTCGATAACTGGTTCAGAAACCTGAGCGCTAAAATCAGTTACAACATTTTTTTCAATCATTTTTTCCGCCTCCGTAATTTTATTCTCTTAAAGCCGTTGTCTCCATTGGCTTATTATTTATAATTTACACCCTTTAAGATTTCTCCCTTAGGCCGAAATGACAGGAACAAAATATTAGTTGTTTGACTTTATTTTTTCGCGCCTGATCAATTCCTGCCATACCTCTTCCACTTTTTTCTCGGTATCGGCAATTGATGCTTGATTATCGATGACAATATCCGCCAGACTTATTTTATCGTTAATAGGCATCTGGCAAACCAGCCGCAGTTTTGCCTCTTCGCCGCTAATACAATTACGCGTTATAAGCCTATTAATCTGTTCTTCCGCCGGAATCATCACCAGGATCGTCAAATCAAATAAAAACTGCATCTGACCTTCAAATAGAAGAGGAACATCGGACAAGGCAATCGCGTGGTGATCGCTTGCTTCTATCTTTTCCAGACGGGATTGCCATTCTTCATAGACGCGAGGATGAACAATATTATTGAGCACTTTGAGCGATTCTGGATGGCTAAATACAATGGCAGCCATTTTAACGCGGTTAATTTTTTTGTCCGAATCCAGAACGTCACGACCGAAATAGTCGATAATTTCCTGCCAGGCAGGTTTTCCCGGTTCCTGAACTTCGTGCGCGATCACATCGAAGTCAATCAGATAGGAGCCCAGACGGACAAACATCTCTGATACAGTAGATTTCCCGCAGGCGATACCGCCCGTCAATCCGACATTTAACATAATTTATTTCTTATTGAGGTCATAGATAAGCCTTAATCCGTCCAGCGTTAGCATATCTTCAATTTTGTCTATGCTCTTTGTCTGCGCAGCTACTATGCGTGCCAGCCCGCCCGTAGCGATAACCAGTGGGTTTGTTTTAACTTCCGCTTTCATCCTTTCAACTATCCCGTCAACCAGACCTGCATATCCAAACATAATGCCGGCTTGTATGGCGGTAACGGTATCTTTGGTGACTACCGTTTTCGGTATGCTGAATTCTACGCGCGGCAATTTTGACGCCCGCTTAAAAAGAGCTTCACTGGAAATTACGATTCCCGGAGCAATACAGCCCCCCATGTATTCGCCTTTAGGCGAAACATAGTCGAAAGTTGTCGCTGTACCGAAATCAACGATAATCGATTCCCGGCGATACTTGTGGAAAGCGGCAACAGCGTTGACAATTCTATCGGCGCCAACTTCTTTGGGATTGTCGTAAAAGATAGGCATTCCTGTTTTAATTCCGGGCCCCACAATCAAAGGTTTGATATTGAAATACTTTACACAGAGAGGTTCCAGAATGTTGAGCATCGGCGGAACAACACAGGAAATAATAATCGCTGTTACGGCTTTGATTTCTTTTGCTCGCATCCGGCTGGACTGATACAGATTGGAGATAAGAATACCATATTCATCAATGGTATGATCAATCTCCGTGCGGATGCGCCAGTCATGGATCAGCTTATCTTCATCATACAAACCCAGAACCGTATTTGTATTACCTACATCGATTACTAACAGCATATTTATTACCCCTTTTTCAATATTGTGGCGTCTCCCGCAGAAATATTTATCTCCTCGTTCCTGGCAGTAAGAATTATTAAAGAACCGTCTTCTGCCAGATCAAGAGCTTTTCCAATTACTTTTTCTTTTTGAAACATTATCTGAACATTCTGTCCGATCATCGGCGCCAGATTAAGCCACTTTTCTTTAATGGCAGCAAAGCCATTTTGCAACAGTTTTTTATACCATTTGGCGAAATTTTCATACAGGCTGATTATTAATTCCTGACGGGAAATTTCCTGCCCTGCTTCCAAACTTAAAGAAGTAGCAATTTCGCGTATTTCCGCCGGAAATTGATTTTCCCGGATGTTTACATTGATGCCTATGCCCACCACCACAAAATCAACATCTTCCGCCGCAGTTTTCATTTGTGCCAGAATGCCGCAGATTTTTTTACTCTTTACCAGAACATCGTTGGGCCACTTGAGTTCAATCTTACCCGGACAATATTGCTCTAAAAGCTCGGCCACGGCCACACCGGCAACAAGCGATATTTGCGGCGCTACCGCCGGCGGGAGATGAGGACGCAAAATAAGCGAGGTATATATATTGGAACCGGCAGGTGAATGCCATACCCTCTGCATGCGACCTCTGCCTTTGGTCTGGCTGTCGGCAATAACAACCGTGCCTTCCGGCGCGCCGACCATTCCCAGACGAAACGCTTCATCGTTAGTCGAACCAATTTCTGGAAAATAATAAAGCTTATGGCCGATTAATTTGTCGATCAGTTTTTCTTTTAAGAGTCTTTCGTCCCAATTCATAGCATCACAAATTTATAACCCTCCGACGAATTGTTCAAGTTGTTTTTACAAAATCTTTTAACTTATCATTCATCAATACTTATTTACTCCAAAACCTTAATGCCGATTTTCCGGGCAATCCCTTTCATCCACTGACAGGGGTCAATAATGGGCTGCGTAAATTACAAACTCCATCAGGGAATATAGTAACCCGTTAAACTGGGGTAATTTCAATATGATTCTATGTTGACTTTGCATTTACCATACTGCAAGGCAAGTTGATTTATTAATATTTAAAAATAAGCAAGGAGGATTTAAAATGAATGATAGCCCAGTTTATGCATTAAACTTATTTAACATCAAGGATCGCCAGGAATATCTCACATATGTGCGGAAATCAGCCAGGGAGTTGCCGATCCATGGTGGCAAAGTTATAGCAATCGGTAAGTTCAGAGATGCGGAAGTTGGGAATATTTCACCCCGGCAAGTGATGATTCTAGTCGAATGGAAATCGCGCAAGGCCCTGCAGAATTATATCGATGATCCACAATTGGCAGACCTGCATCCACATCGCATTAACGGGACATCCGATTATATATGGCATTTTTATGACAAGCTGGCGGATTTCCGTCCCATATTGAAGTCATAACGGAATCCCAGGCATAATGATGCCATTTTATCCGGATATTCTGGAAAGGAATATATTTACAATGATTGACAACCGGATGATGAGAAAATGGATATTTTAATGGAAAAGGAAAAAGATATTATAACAGAAATTGCGAGGACTAAAGACCATCCGGTATTAATGATGAATTTAAATCGTTATAAACCAGGTATTTTCCCGGATGGTTCTTTGTATCATGAATGGAGAAAAATTAACGCTGAAATGATAGGAAATGTTGGCGGGAAGATCCTGTGGACTTTGAAAGTAAAGGGACATATTTTAGTAAATGGTTCTCATGAACAATTAGATGAGATTTTGGCCTATTGGTATCCTTCGCATCAGAGCTTTCTTGACATGCCTAAGTTTGAAATAGCAAAAAATAATTTTGAAATTCGAAAAAGTCTGATCGACTACGCTATTGTCCATCGATGCAATGGCGAAAATCCGCCTGTTTTGTCCTCGGAATAAAATCAAGAGAATTTGCTGAATGGATTTTATCCGATTTTAATTCGTTCATTAAATCATAAAAAGGAGAGTAACAATGGCAACACTAATGACACATGTATGTCAGTACACAGGCCCGGGAACTGTACCGGTATTGGTTGGGCATCAGCATAAGCTGATTTGCCATGACGCTTCATTTATCAAACAGGAAGAGGTTGAACAGTTTGAAAAAAACTTTCCCGGTGTTATCTGCTTAAAAGCGCAGACACCCGAAGCTATAGTTGATGAATTGAAGCTTAGCAATATTACCATTGATACTGTTATTCACAACGACGTTTTTCCCAATACCCCTCTGCTCATTGAGGAGATTCCTCTGAGAATTTTCCAGGACAGCTTCTCGGCCTTGCTGATTTTTCCTATGAGGTTAACGCAACTGTTATTACCCGCTATGAAAGCCGCAGGGACCGGACGATTTGTTTTTATTACTTCTGCCCGGTATCTTCAACCAGAGAAGGGGTTTGCCGTGGCTACCTCCATTCGGGCAGGCACTTCGGCATTTGCCCAGACTCTGGCGCGAGAGGCTGCGCCTTTCGGGATTCAGGTAAATGTGGTGGCTCCAAATTATCTTTATAGCGAAGCTTATTATCCCCGCAAAATATTTATTGATGAACCTGAGGGACGCGCCAAAATTGCATCAATGGTTCCCATGGGCCGCCTGGGTGAACCTAAAGAAATTGGAGAATTAATCGCTTTTCTGGCATCGGGACGCTCTCCATTTGTAACAGGTCAAGTCATCAACTTCACCGGCGGTTGGCCATGAAAAATTTCCATTGTCATTGCCGCCTCATTTTCACTTGGGACGGTTTATCTATTTCGAGTGGTTATCCTCTAAGCAGGTCTTATTAAGTAATCTTTAATGAAATATCGGCGGCGCGGACAGAGTGGGTAAGTTCGCCTATCGAAATAAAATCCACACCGGTGGCGGCAATTGCCGCAACGTTGTTTAAATTTACATTGCCGGAAGCTTCTAGCAGCGCCCGACCGCAAACCAGATCTACCGCTTTTTTCATTTCCGCTGTCGTCATATTGTCAAGCATGATAATGTCAACACCGCAACTGAGAGCGGCCTTAACTTCCGACAGATTTTTTGTTTCCACTTCGATTTTCAAGGTGTGGGGCAGGCTGCACCTCTGCGCTGCGACTGCCGCAGTAATGCTGCCGGCGGCGGCAATGTGATTATCCTTTATCAGGACACCGTCATATAGTCCCATGCGGTGATTTAATCCGCCACCAATAATCACAGCCATTTTATCGAGCAGGCGCAGGCCGGGTATAGTCTTGCGGGTATCGAGAATTTTAGCTTTTGTGCCACTTACAGCTTCGACATATTTTGTGGTCAAAGTGGCAATGCCGCACATCCGTTGGAAAATATTGAGAGCCACGCGCTCGGACTGCAAAATATAAAACAAACTGCCCGATACTTCCGCAATAATATCTCCGCTTTTTACCGTTTCTCCATCGCGAACCGGCAAATTAACTTTAGTATGCTCATCCAGAAAGACGAATACATCTTGAAATATTTCAATACCGGCCACGACAAAATCATCTTTGGCAATGGCTTGCGCTTTGCCTCTTAGTGCTCGGTTGACAATAGCGGTGGTAGTTATATCGCCGGTACCGATATCTTCGGCGAGCGCCATTTCAATAATTTTCCGAATTTGTTTTGAAACCATTATGATTGAATTTCTTTCAACTTATTCAACGCCTTCTCCAAAGCAGCATGGCGCTCCCGAGCGTCTTTTAATTTATCTTCTTCCTTCTTGATGGCTGCCTCGGCGGCCTTTTCACAAAAGTCTCGATTCGCCAGCTTGCGCGAACACTGATCCAAATCTTTTTGCACCTTGGCAATCTCTTTTTCCAGACGCGCTTTTTCACCGGCAATATCCACAATTCCGGCGAGCGGTACAAAAATCAGTAAGGGGCCTACTACACCGGTTGCCACTCCTTTGGGTTCGGCCAAATTTACTTCGACAACCATTGTCTCCAGATTAGACAGATTAATAATATAATTATTTCCGTCTTCGACAATACTTTTCGTTTTTTCATCGGGAACGGAAATAAGCACCTGTAACTTGCGGGAAGGCGGTATCTGCATTTCCCCGCGAATATTGCGGATACTGGTGATGATATCCATCAGGAGTTCCATTTCTTTTTCGGCTGGGGCATCTTCCCAGGCAAGATCTGCAACCGGAAAAGAACTAACCATTATAGATTTTTCATCACTCCTATTTAACACCTGCCAGAGATCTTCTGTGACAAAAGGCATAAACGGGTGCAAAAGCAGCAGCATATTTTTAAATACATCCTGCAATGTTCGCTGCGTTGCGAATCTTTGCTCCGGGCTGACTTTGCCATAAAATGCGGGTTTGCTTAATTCCAGATACCAGTCGCAGAATTCGTGCCAGACAAAGCGATAAATGGCGGCAGCGGCATCATTGAAATGATATTCATCCAGACTATGCGTGACTTCGGAAATGGCGCGGTTGAGCCTGGCTTTAATCCACTTATCAGAAAGAGAATCCTCTACTGTCGCGGTGTTCTTCTCATCATAGTCTTCCAGATTAGCAAATGTCAGTTTAGATGCGTTCCATATTTTATTGACAAAAAATTTGTAGCCTTCAATTCTCTCTGGAGACATGCGGACATCGCGCCCCTGAGCAGTGTACGCCGCCAGTGTAAAACGAAAAGCATCGGTACCATATTGGTCAATCATCACCAACGGATCAATACTATTGCCCTTGGATTTGCTCATCTTCTCGCCCTTTTCGTCCCGTACCAGGGCATGCAGATAAACATCCTTAAAGGGTACTTCTTTCATTACATATATTCCCATCATCATCATCCGCGCAACCCAGAAGAAAAGGATATCGAAGCCGGTAATGAGCAGTGAAGTCGGGTAAAAAGTTTTCAGGGCTTTAGTTTTCTGAGGCCAGCCTAACGTGGAAAAGGGCCAAAGAGAAGAACTGAACCAGGTATCGAGCACGTCTTCATCCTGCTTTAAAGATGTGCCGCCACAATCCGGACATTTATCGGGATCGATTGTCGCTACAATGACTTTACCGCAACCGCCGCAATACCAAACGGGAATTCGGTGTCCCCACCACAACTGCCGGGAGATACACCAGTCGCGAATGTTGTTCATCCACTCAAAATAAGTAGCTTCCCAGGTACCGGGAAGTATTTTTGTCTTTCCTTTAACAACAGCCGCTATAGCCTGCTTGGCCAACGGCTTTATTTTTACAAACCATTGTTTAGAAACCATCGGCTCAATGTCTGTTTTGCAGCGATAGCACTGGCCCACGCTATGGATATAAGGCTCGGTTTTAACGAGATAGCCGCCCTTCTCCAGATCGGCAACAATTTTATCGCGTGCTTCATAGCGATCGAGTCCTTTATAAATTCCTCCGTTTTCATTAATATTGCCCAGGCCGTCAATAACCGATATTATTTCCAGATTATGCCGCTGAGCAATGGCAAAGTCGTTCGGATCAGAAGCCGGAGTAATCTTGACGGCGCCGGAACCGAAATCGGTCGTAACATAATCATCGGCAATGATTGGTATTTTTTTGTTAACTAAAGGCAGAATGACATATTTTCCGACTACATCCTTGTATCTGTCATCATTGGGATTAACTGCTACGGCTGTATCGCCCAGCATAGTTTCCGGACGGGTGGTGGCCACTATTATTTCCCCTTCACCATCGGCAAAAGGATAACGGATATCCCAGAGAAAACTTTGATCCTGCTTAAACTCCACTTCTAAATCGGAAATGGCCGTATGACAACGCGGACACCAGTTGACAATATAATCACCCTGATAAATCATGCCGTCATTATAAAGCCGCACAAATACTTCCCGCACCGCCTTGGACAAGCCTTCATCCATCGTGAAACGCTCCCGCTCCCAATCACAGGAACATCCCAGTCGTTTAAGTTGATTAATAATGACGCCGCCGTATTTTTCCTTCCATTCCCAAACGCGGGCCACAAATTTTTCCCGGCCTAAATCATGGCGTGTTTTCCCTTCTCGAGCCAACTCCTGCTCAACAACATTCTGGGTGGCTATCCCCGCATGATCCATTCCCGGCATCCAGAGAGTATTGTAGCCTTGCATTCTTTTGAAGCGGATAATAATATCTTGAAGTGTATTATTCAAGGCATGCCCCATGTGCAGCATTCCGGTTACGTTGGGAGGCGGAATAACGATGGAAAACGCCTTAGCGTCGCTCTTGTCTTGTGCATGGAAGAGCTTATTTTTTATCCAGTAGTCGTATAATCTTTTTTCTGTTTCCTGCGGCTCAAATGCTTTACTTAACTCTCTTGTTGCCATTTTATGCTACTCTCCAATCTCATTTATAAAAATCAAAAGGGCTTTTCGCCCTTTTAGTTTATCCATTCTCGAAAAGTCTTAATCAAAATACAGGCGGAGCATAATTAATGTCCCGCCTGCATTTAATTCATTTTAATCAATTAAAATTAATTAAATTTTAACTCTTGCTTAATTTTTCGAATAATCAAAAGAGCGTCCACACCAGGCACCGGATTCAAGGGTGCAAATTCACCGGAAGTCATATCTTTGGCCTCCATAATGCCGCGGGAAGTAACTACCATAATCGCATTGAAATAGGGCAAATCAGCTCTTAAATCTGGGAAAGGCGAGGTAGAACCGATGAATTTCGTGGCCAAAGAATTGTCGCCGGTGACCTTGATTAATATATCTTCCAGCATCATCGCATAGGCAGCCCGCGTAATTATTTCCGCCGGATGGAAATTGCCGTCAGGATAGTTTTCCAAACCACGCACACCAATTTCCAGGATGCCTTCAATATCAGCCCTCAGGGGATGATCGGCGATATCCTTAGCCGTAATTTTGGCTGGTCCGGCAGCGGCAGCCTTTTCCGGATCTTTGAAAGATGTGTCAAAAGTCTTGATAGTCCGTTTTTTGTAGAGCACATCAATTTTCATTTCTTCCAGGAATAATGCCGCTGCATCCGCGCGAGTGATGCGGTCAACAATGGCAATTATTTTCCCGTTAATTGTTCCGGGCATCGCGCGTTGAATTTTTTGTATCAAATTCCATTGAACATCGGCTTCGCTGATATAATCAGTTTTCAGGTCAAGCACTTTAGCAAACATTCTGCCGGCCAAATCGAATTCTAAACCGGCCTTATAGGCCAATCCCATGAAATAATAGGCAGGAGCATGTTTTGCATCTGTGAGGATGGCATTATCAAATTCATCTTTAGCAAGATCCAGCCACTTCTTGTCAACTTTGCTGTAAGTATAGTAACGGATACGGCTGACATAAACGAAAAGTTTTTCATCATCGGCCTTGGCATATTTCCAGCCCATTTTAAGATTTTCCCAGGCGGCAGCAAAATCGCCGGTAGCAGTTTTAACCAAGGCAATACCTGTATAAGCTTTAGAATATTTGGGATCAAGCGAAGTGGCCAGTTCAAATTCCCGCTGCGCATCGGCATATTTAGCCTGATCAAGAAGACGCAAACCGGTATAAGTATGATGTTCCGGAGTATCTAACTGACTAGTCGGCACCCGTGCTTTAGGTCCGCAGGAAATCAACAATAAAATTGCCGTGAAAAGCATGAAGAAAGTGACTAATTTTTTTATTCTCATTTGTCGTATCATATAATTCTCCTTTTATTGAAGGCTTCGATGTACACTCGATAAAAATTTTTTTTCTCTCAAACGCCGTATATAATTAGCCGCAGCGGCTGCCGAAGTCAAGCAATATTGCATTTTTCGTAAGACTTCGCTGCCCCCTTTAAAAATGATTCCACACTTTTATTTATTTCATCCGACAATTCAGGAGAATACCATGAAATTTCCTTATCTGCAGCAAACCAGGTCATTTGCCGTTTAGCATAGAGCCATGTTTCTTGCTTCATTAGATGTAAAGCCTTTTCCCAATCATGTTTTCCCTTTAAAAAATCAAGAGATTGCTTATATCCTAATGATTGCATCGGTTTAAGATTTTCTCCATAGCCGAGCGCAAGCAACCCACGAACTTCATCCAGAAATCCCGCCGCTATCATTTTATCTGTCCTTTCGGCTATTCTCTTTTTGAGTTCCGAGCGATCAAATTTCAGCCCGATTTTGCATGTATTGTAATTACAATCCCGAAAAGCATGCCTTTTCTGTATAGCCACAATGGATTCGCCGGTTTGCTCCAGAACTTCCAATGCCCGAATGACCCGCACTGAATCATTGGGATTAAAGCGCTCCGCGGCCTCCTTATCCCTTTGCTGTAAAAGATTATAAAGATACTCCTTGCCCTTTAAATCACGCAACTGGCGATAATAATTCCTGATACTCTCATCTACTTTGGGTGTTTCGATAATGCCCTTGAGCAGCGCGCGGATATAAAGACCTGTTCCCCCGGCAAGAAAAACTGGTTTCCCCGACTTGGCAATATTTTTAATAATTTTATGCGCCCGTTCCGTAAAAACGGCGGCATTGAATTCCTCATCCGGATCGACAACATCAATCAAATGATGTTTAATCTTATTTCTTTCCTCGATAGTTGGTTTGGCCGTACCGATATCCATATAGCGGTAAACTTGCAGGGAATCAGCGTTGATGATTTCGCCGCCAAATGCCAAGGCTAAATCCATCGCCAATTTTGTTTTGCCTGTTGCTGTGGGCGAATTGATAATCACCAAAGGCAATTTATTCATTTTACTTCCTCTTGAAAAGTCTAAAGATAGCAACTACTGGACGGCGTCGTAAAAAGGCCGCAGGCAAGGCGCGCAAATCCTGAGGAATGAGGCGTACTCAATGTACGCCGCAGTGACGAAGGATGAAGAGCAACGCAGCATCCGGCCTTTTTACGACGCCGTCATTTACTTCCTCTTAAACATCCTTTCTATTTCGCCCAACGAAAAATTAACAATAATCGGCCGCCCATGCGGACAGGTAGCATTATTTGGCGTTGCCTCCAGATTGCGGCAGAGCGCCATTACTTCTTCCGACGTAAGAACACTATTGGCCTTGATCGCAGCCCGGCAAGCGAGTGCCGCCAGTATTTTTTCTTTTCTTTCCAGTAAGTTCGGCAATGAATTTTGCTCAGCCAGCTGGTCCGCGATATCGGCGATTATTTCGCTGGCCTGTATTTGCGGTAAAATTACCGGCAGCGCCTTGACCACAACGGCATCACGACCGAATATTTCTACGTCCAGGCCGATTTCCTTTAAAAATTCAATGTAGCCGGAGAAAAGAGCGATCTGCCCGGGGCTTAAACTGACGACTTCGGGCAAAAGCAGGGGCTGGCTGATAATTTTCTCTCCCGAAGATTTCTTTAATTTTTCAAAAGCAATTCTTTCATGAGCGGCATGTTGATCAATTAATATAAAACCGTCTCTACCTGCAAAAATCAGATAAGTGTTGGCAAATTGTCCTAAATAGGAAAAGTTGGCAAAAGCTATTTGTTCCTTTTGAGGGTAGTCAATGCCGTTTACTGGCGATTTTTTTCCTCCTCCCGATTCCACTTGCGAACGGAACAGCAAATCAGAAGCAATTGCCTGTTGCAGATTTTGCCGGGAATATAATCCGGCAGAACTTGGCGGTAAGTTTTCGGCAGGCCGCCGAAAAGTCGTTGGCTGTGCTTTCTCCCTGGACGACAAACGATACACAAAACTACCTTTGGGCGCATCATCCGCAGCAAGGCTCTGGGCGATCGTCCGGGAAACTAAATCATGAATATTGCGGGAATCTTTAAACCGGACTTCCATTTTGGCCGGATGGACATTAACGTCAACATCGTCACCCGGTAAATCCAGAAACAAAACAGCGGCAGGATATCTTCTAGCTTCAATGATCTGACGATAGGCCGACAATACTGCATGATTTATCGTATTATCGCGCACAAAGCGTTTATTGACGAACAAAAATATATTTCGGGAATTGGACCTGGTAAATTCGGGCCGTGAAATAAAGCCGGACAATTGAACGTTTTCTTTTTCGCCATCGACGGGTAAGCAATGGTCGGAAAAATCAGCGCCCATAACAAAAGCAATTCTTTCGGATATGTCTTTTGCTTCCGGTGCGGTAAATATCTCCCGCCCATTGGCTATAACTTTAAAACTGATTTCCGGATGGGCTAAGGCCAGACGCGTAATTGCATCCAGACACAAACCCTGTTCCGTTGGTTCTGTTTTCAAAAACTTGCGGCGGGCCGGAACATTGGCAAATATTTTTGTCACCCGGATTTGTGTTCCGGCAGGACAACCGGCTGGCGCTATTTCTTTAATTACGCCCCCTTCAACAACAGCTCTTGTACCGGCCAGATCTGCGGAACGCCTCGTTAACAATTCCACCCGGGCAATGGAAGCGATACTGGGCATTGCCTCACCACGAAAACCAAAAGATGCCACCCGATAAATATCTTCAAATTGCTGGATTTTGCTGGTGGCATGCCTTTCAAAAACCAGGGCGACATCCTCGTATTCGATCCCTGCCCCATTGTCAACGATCGCAATGGATGCACAGCCACCCTTCTCCAGCTCCACACGAATATCGTGAGCCCCGGCATCAATGGAATTTTCTACCATCTCTTTGACAATTGATGCGGGCCGCTCCACCACTTCACCGGCAGCGATTTTGTTGGCTATTTCTTCGGATAAAATGACAATGCGATTGGACAATTTTTAGCTCCTGTTAGTTGGAGGTATTTAGGCTGAAGACTGAAGGACCTAATGTGCTATAAATTTTTAATGATTTCGCCTGCCTTTATATACTTTACAGAACGTTTCTTTTCTTTATTCTCAAATTCATCAATCACTTTTTTATCAATAAAATCTTCATACATTTCTTTCAGCGAAAATTTAATAAAACTTGTTTATCTTTTTCATATTGATCAGAAAGAAACGCAATCATCTTTTCTTCTTCAGAATTTAAACGAATTGATATTACCGCTATTTCTTATAAACCTCCTCTCTCTTATCAAGAGCAACAACGTATATATTCCCATCTTCTATATAAAAAATTGCTCTATACTTTCCTTTCCTTAATCTATAATAAATTCTTGTTTTTCTTCTGATATTTTTAATTGCTTCGGCTCAATCATCTGCCTATTCTGGCGAGTGCATTATATTGATATTCATGGAACCATGGATAACTGCCAGAACATCAATTTGGTCTGATTTGATGTGGTAGATAATACGGTAGTGACCTTCAATTACTTCCCGAATTTGATTAAAATCGTATTCAGGAACCTTGCGGCCGGAGAGTGGATATTCGGCAATCTGCTGGGATCGCCGTGTAAGACGATCAATCGTGTTCTTGGCATACTCCGGAGAATTCTGCGCAATATAATCGAAGATGGCAGCGAGATGCCCTTCAGCAGTACTTGTCCAGTGGACTTTCATTCCGGCAATCCATACTTTGCCCGGATTTCTTTAACATCTTTTGTGCGGCCTGCTTTACTATCAGCCAACCCAAGCTCAATTACCTCCCGCACATATATTTCATGCATCAAATCATCCCAGGTAGCACCTGAAGGCATTTTATCGATAATTTTATGGGCTTCTTCTTTAACTATCATTGTGGGCATTGAATTACCTCCCTCGTCTCAAAAATACTAACATAAAGTTGCTTAATTATCAATCAACGGCATTCCGTCTTCATCAAAAACCTGGGCGACATCTTCGTATTCGATCACTGCCCCATTGTCAATTATCAAAATTGATGCAGGCCGCTCCACCACTTCACCGGCGGCGATCTTATTGGCTATTTCTTCGGATAGAACGACTATACGTCCTGACAATTTTCGCCTTCTATTGGCAACATAATGGAAACAAGCGATAGCAACTAACCCAGAACCTCGCGCACTTTGGCGGCAAAATTACTCACCGAAAACGGCTTCTGAATGAAATGCACACCCTCGTCTAGAACTCCGTGATGGGCAATGACGTTGGCCGTGTATCCAGACATAAAGAGACACTTGATGTTCGGATAAAGCGAAAGTATGTTCCTGGCCAGATCCCGACCATTCATCTCGGGCATGACTACATCGGTCATGAGCAGATGAATCGGGCCTACGTGCTCTTCAGCTATGCGGATGGCTCCTCTCGGCGTATCTGCTTTCAGCACGGTATAACCTAGATTCTGGAGCATCGTCGTGGTCATTTCCAGGATCGCCGGCTCGTCTTCTGCAATCAAGATGGTTTCGCTCCCCGTTGTGTCAATTGATACCGGATCATCTTTGCTAACCTGCTCTGCCTCGCCCATATTCCGGGGTATATAGATCATGAAGGTCGTTCCCTGTCCCGGCTCGCTGTATACATTTAGTAAGCCGTTGTTCTGTTTAACTATGCCATAGACAGTGGACAGCCCCAAACCGGTGCCTTTGCCCACACCCTTCGTGGTAAAGAATGG
The DNA here is from genome assembly GCA_964646755.1 of uncultured Smithella sp. GTDB lineage: Bacteria > Desulfobacterota > Syntrophia > Syntrophales > Smithellaceae > MVRV01. The sequence goes on along the minus strand of CAZYIE010000024.1, from coordinate 33,781 downwards.
TTCGAACAGTTTACCCAGAGTTTCTTTGTCCATGCCGCAACCGTCATCACTCACAGCAAGCAACACGTATTCTCCGGGGGCAAACCCAGCATGATCGGCGCAGTAAGCTTTATCGAAACTGGCAGATCCCGTTTCAATGGTGACCTTGCCCACGCCGGCAATTGCGTCACGGGCATTAACGCATAAATTGGCCAGGATTTGGTCAATCTGGCTGGGATCCATCTTCACCGGCCAGAGGCCTTTGTCGGGCAGCCAGACAAGATCAATGTCCTCACCGATGAGCCGCCGGAGCATTTTGAGCATGCTCTCCACGGTCTCGTTTAAGTCCAGCACCTTCAGCTCTACAGTCTGTTTGCGGGCAAAAGCCAGCAGTTGCCGGGTGAGATCGGCGGAGCGCTCCGCGGCTTTCCGAATTTCCAGCAGGTCTTTGTATGGAAGTTGAGCGGGATCTGTCTTCATCATGGCTATATCCACCCTCCCCAGAATGACACCCAGCATGTTATTGAAATCGTGGGCTACACCACCCGCCAGACGGCCTACAGCATCCATCTTCTGGGCCTGGATCAACTGAACCTGTAACTTCTCATGTTCTTTCTCCGCCCGTTTGCGCTCGGTGATATCTCTGGATATACCTACTATGCCTATTGGTTCGCCATTTTTCTCCCGAATAAATGAAACTTTTAATTCTGAAGGATAAACGGTCCCATCTTTTTTAACCCGCTCCACCTCAAGCACCACAGACCTGTCAGGATCTGAATTTCCTGCTTTTTCCAGTTCCATCTCGGCAATATAATGATTTATTGTTCTGATGTAAGACTCAGGTGTAAGCCATTTATCAGGAGTTAGCTTCATAGCTTCATCAACAGTATATCCGAAACTCTTGTATACCGATGGGCTGATGAATGTAAAATTGCGATTCAGATCTGTTGTCCATATCAGGTCATCGACATTATCCGCCATAAGACGGTAACGTTTCTCGCTCTCCTCGAGTTTGTTGCTGTTTTGTTTGATTTCGAGAGTTCTTTCCGTTACGATATCCTCCAGATTATCACGATGTCTGCGCAGTTCAATCTCAGCCTGCTCTCTGACTTTTATTTCAAATTTCAGGCGCGAGTTTGCTCTATCAGTTTCATCTTTTGCCTCCGCCAGCTTCTCTTTCTCCAGAAGCAGTTTAGACTGTTCGGCTTCCACTACTGATTTATATTTTTCACGAATAGATTCATAACTATATGCAAATAAAACGATCACGAAATAGGTATAAAGAAAACGTGATATATATTGAGAAGAATATGGAAAAAATGATAAATAAGAATATGGATTAATAATGATATATAACATAGTAACAGTAAAAAGAGCCGACCACATGAAGCCCTCTTTTTTCCCGAGGAGAGAAAACGAGAAAAGGGGAAGAATCATTGCCCAGATAATAGAGTAACCCTGCGCTGTGCCTGTTTTTATCCAGTAAAGAAAAGTGAGCGAAAAAAGTAATGTTATTATTCGGTACAACGGTTTCACATTTTTGAAATGTCGGAGAAAAATAATAAGTAAAGTCATAATCAGCGCAAGAATAATATCCAAAATGGCAAGAATATAAGAACCGTTTACAATATAATATATCCCGAAAACAATATCAGCGGGAATATTCATTAGCAGGAAGGCGGCAAGGAGCCTTCTCCTGCCAATTTCTTCTATACTTAAAGAATGCCTGGAGGCTATTAATTTATTGAATATAATGTTGATTTTATCAGCTAATTTCATTATTTTTTTAATTGTTCCTGTAGGTGTTATTTTGCATATCTGTTAAATCTCATCAACTGAAGAGCTAAGGAGAAAATTTTCACGGACAAGCATTAAACGGACAAACCATAATAAGCTGCTTAAGTTATCAATTTATGCCGATTCTATATCAAAAATGATACAGCCGCAGCCACTGAACTTACATAGTGACTGCGGCTATTTATTATTTCAATATCCCTTTATACCAAGCCGCGTTACCGTTGGAAGACAACAGGGCATGGTTGCGGGCGATTAATCCAGAACAATCATCACGCGACACTTCTTCATGAAGGAGGCATTTTCCGCCGAAGCTCGAATCTGCTGGGCATCCGCGTTGCTGATAATCAGATCGGCTTTCCCGGCGCCGCTTGTCTTCAATGCTTTAACAGTAACGGGGCTGTTGGTTACCCTCTGGTTGCTCTGCGCAGCCGTCAGATCGCGGGCATAACCGCTCATTCCCTGTTGTACGGCGTATTCACGATCAACGTTGGCGGAACCATAAACTTCTTTGCCGTCTTCATCAAAAACCCGTGGCGACATCGCCGGACGAGCCGCAATACCGCGGGCATCGACAACCAGACCCGTATAGGTCATCGGAGGTCCTGCCGGTGCAGCCGCAACTGGTGCCGGTGTTTCGGGTGGTGGCGCTAACTTGCGTTTTTCAATAGAGGCGGGAATAATAACCTGGGAAAGATTGCCGTAAAGGGGCATGCGCAATCGAACTTCGACGGTGCCATCGGACATATACTGCTGATCCACAATAACGGCACCTTTAACCAGACCATCTACCTGCGTATTAATTACATCACTTTCGACGGTAAAATCTTTTACTGTTGTCGTGGAATCAACCCGCACACCTTTGGTAATTTCCAGTAAATTACGGTAGGCATCAATTTTGGCGGCACGTAAAGCCATCGGTCGGGCATTGGCTTTGCCGATTGACTTATCAGCCGGAGCGCCGATCCCAAGCGCTTCAATGTAACCGGCTGACCAGTTAACTGCACCTTGGCCGATTTTTTCTGTCCATTCCGATCCGCTTATTTTTTCCTGACAAATACCCGCTCCGGTAAAAAGAAGCAATAAACCGGTAATTGCTGCTACGGACATGAATCTTAACTTCATATACATCCTCCTTTGTTTGTTTGTCTGAGATTAATCATCCCGGAAAACAATTCATTCGTTTTTAAAGCCATTTTTGCAAAAATATCAAAATCCCCAGGATGTTGCAATAAGAATTCCATTATTATTTTTTCCCCGGAAAAGCTTTAGGTTCTTCTTGAGTAAGCCATGGTTTGATATTCACATTATCACCCATAATCATGTTTTGGTCCGGCGGGTTGGCTCCCCACCAGTTATTGCGGGCATCGATATAAATTGTGGAAAAGCTCTGTATTGCCCATGCGTTGCTGGTAAAATTATTGAAATTAATCTTGGGATTGGCCATGCCTACACATTTAATAGCTCCTTCGCCGGAATTTTCGGCAAAGGTATTATAGAACAGAATCGGCGTGGCATCGTTACGGCAAAAAACTGCATTTTGCGCCGAATAAATTATCTGACAGTAAGAGATTTCCGGCGCTCCGGCATAAATATCAAAGGCCGTAGTGGCATATTTAATAATGCAGTAAGCAAAAGAGCTATTCACCTTGGATTGCTTGGATAAACGCACCGCATTGTTATAAAAGCCCGGCGTTGGTGAAGAAGCGGCAGCGGTAAACGTTATGGGATTTTCTTTCGTACCGCGGGCTATAATGCCGCCATCTTCCGCAATGAGCGAAGTTTTTTGTTCAAATTCGACAACAACTCCCGGCTCAATGTAAAGCGTTGCTCCGCCGTTAATAACCACATCTTTAGTTACCCGATAAGGGCTGTTGGACAGGATCAAATAGGAATCCGTCTTGATTGCACCACTCAACTGTTTGCCCAGTGCGGTAATGGCCAGAGATTTTCCCTGCGGGTAAGCGCCATCCAGCACGGTGGCAATATCTACCCTTCCCTGAATACCGGCTAATATTTCCAGAAACTTGGAACTCCCCCACCAGTTGTCCTGCGCTTTGACTGATGCGCCGGCCATATTGCCCACAATATTATAAGGTTTATTATCGACAATATTGTTCCTGCTGATATTTATTCCGGCGCCCTTCACGACGATACCGTTATTGCTATTTCTTGCTATTATATTGCGCACAAATTCCGGAGCCGCAGATTGAACCAGCAAACCGGTATTTTCGTTATCTTGAATAGAGTTTTCTTTAATCACTGGCACTGCCCCATCACTGACAGAAAGAGAAACTCCCTTGTTCTTATAAATGGAATTCTTCGAAACTTCCGGTTTGGAAAATGCCCCCTGAATCTTCAGAACTTCATTATTTTGGGTAAACTCGGACATTTCTATTCTGGGCGACGACGCCTGACAATTTATCGCTGTCCTTGCATTTTTAATCCGCACAAATTTAATGACATTTTCTTTGTCTTTAACATTGGCAAAAACGATGCCCGGCCATAACTGACCTTCGCCTGCCGAATCGAAATTAATGATATGATCGTTGTCTCCCTGGGCGTTAATTCTTCCTTCAATAATCAACGCACCTACTCTGGATTTAATTTCTGTTCCTGGCTCAATAGTTAACAGCGCTTTGTCTTTAACAATAACATCCTTTTCCAGAATATAGGGGCTGGCGCCGGAATACCAGATTGTATCGGCTTCAATTACTCCGGAAACAGCAGTTGGCCCGGGCGCTACCGGCATGCCTGTTATCTGTGCCATTTTGCTTTCATTGCCGGCAACATCATAAGCAGAAACCCGGTAATAATACTTCTGCGAATTTATAAGAGCTGGTCCGGCATCACGGTATTCGTTAACTTCTGTTTTGGCGATTTCGACATAACCGCTGAGCGGCGTCAAGGATCGATAAACTTTATAACCGGCAAGATATGCAGCAGACGATTTTTCCCAGTTTAATAAAACCAGGGCATTGCGTCCCACACCAGTCAGATTATTGGGCTGCGGCGGAGGTGTTGTCAGCAGAGTTACGGAACTGATCGCATCTACCCATTGCGCCGTATTGCCGGCATCATCCCGGAGATAACCGGTGATAATCGCCTTATCTATGTTGTCACCCGGCACTACTTTATAAACACCGTAATAACCGCCCGGTTCAACTTCCTGCATCTCGATATTTTTCTTATAATCACCTATATCAAAGTATGCCTGCATTTTCGGCGTACCCTGAATGACAACTTTGATTTCATCTCCGGCCTTTTTCGGCAGACCTTTAGAATCCTGAGTGAGAAGAGTTATAGTCGGTGGCCGGAGCATATCGGCAATATGCGGCACCGGAATTGTTTTAACCATTTCGCGGAAAAGATCATCATTGGCACGCAGCAGCTGAATATCACGCACATTCATTGATGTGGCAATGATAGTGGCAATGAGACCTATCGGGTTCGTCGATATACCGCCTTCATGCTTGCGGACAATGTGTTTTCCGCTCCAAAGGAAATTGCCGGTTTTCGTATCGTACATCTTAATTTCCGCACCGACGGAAACATTGGAATACAGGACCAGAAATAATTTATCAAAATTCGAGACCTCACCAAAAACAACGGCATCAACACCTAGAAGCTTGCCTAGTTCCTGTGGTGGCATCTTACGAATTGCTTCGGGGTCGGTTAATCCGGCTTTTCTCAAAGAATTGTCCACCCGGTAAAGTTCCATATCCTTGAAAGGAAGAGAGCTGAAATGGTTGTAAAATCCTCGCCGCATTGTATCAAAACCTTCTTTGCTTTTGGATAAGTCAACAAAAGGCATAACGGCAACAGATTTAGGAACATGATCTTTCATATAAGGATCAATTTTATAATCTCCTTCATATAAAGATCTTATTTCCGGGGTTATAATTGTACTTTGCGTGGCCACAAGACAGCTCTGTAATGCGATAATAATCGGCAGAAGAAACAAAAGAGTCAATAATCGAAAATACTTCTTCATAGAAGGTCTCCCTTTCTAATCAAAAAAGCGCTGTTTATTTTGCTGAAATGTTCAGTTCTGTACTGGGTTCGCTTTCCAGACCGTCACGATCAACCGCCGTAACTACATATATTTTGCTCTTTCCTTTAACGACAGAACTATCTGTATAGCTTGTTGATTTTACTTCCGCATATTTCTCCAAGCTGAAGAAACGTTTTTCATAAACTATGTATTGAGAAATATCTGCTTCCCTATTGGCGTTCCAGATAATCTCCACCTTTCCTGCTTCATATCTTCCGCTCAAGCCTTCCGGTGATTTCGGTCTTGATTTGGTGTTTACGGAGATGATCTCGGAATTATCACTCACCAATCCGTCTTTATCTTCCGCCTGAATTTTATAACGATAAGCAACTCCGTCTTTCAAGCTTTTATCTAAATAAGAAGCTTTATCAACTTTGGCAATTTTGGAAAAATCATCTTTTTCACCAAGACTCCGATAAACATAATAAACGGCAATATCTTTTTCCGGATTAGCCTGCCATGTAAGCGGCACTTCTTTGACTTTTTGCGCCTCACCTATTAGGCCCGAAGGCTTTTGCGGCCTGGGTTTGGTTGTCGCCGAAGCAAGTACAGGTAAACTTTCCGCAGCCACTTTGTTAAAAGCGGTTAATTTATAATAGTAAGTTTTATTGTCTGCCAACGAGTCAAAACCGCGAGCATTATCGAGATAATTGTTGTTTTCCCGCCCACTTATTTTCTTGAGCAAATTATAATGGCCTTCTTTTTCCGGCGCCCAATAAATGTTGTATCCTTCAACCTCTTCTTGTTTTGCAGCCACCCAGGTAAGCTCAACTTTTTTCACGAGACCACTGCGGGCGGCAAAGTTTTCTGTTTTCGGCGGTATATCTCTCGTTGTCGCCTGGGCTAACGGTGATGGGCTGGTCTCTATCCCCAAATCGTCTTCGGCAGTCACGTAATAAAAATAATTTATTTTGTCGCCTAAACCTTCCAGATCGGAATATGAAAAATTATCTTTGAGTTCCGCAGCACTTATTTTTTTAATTTTAGTAAAATTGTCGTCCGCTTTAAGGCCGCGATAAATATTATAGGCCGCGATAAAGGGAGATTGAACACCAGCCCAGGTAATCTTGACTTCTCGGATTAAATCGCTCTGCGTATTGACTGAAACAATTTTCGCCAGAGCTGTTCCCTTCAAGGGATGGCTGAATTCACTTTCAATATCTTTTTCGTTGAATGCAGCCAGCCGATAAAAAAATGTGCTGCCATCAGGAAGTGCTTTGTCGCGATAAAATATTTTCCCGTCGGAGCTATCAGATGCAATATTATTTGCAGAAATTTTAGTTATCTCCTGATAAGGACCATCTTCAGCTTTAGCACGGTAAATTTTATAGCCGGACAGTTTGGCCGTGTCTTCGCTTTTTAATGGATTAGCAACCCAAATAATTAAAACACTCTTGGCACGCCCTTCAGTCTTTAAAATTATCGGCGGATTGGGTGCAAAATCAGTACTGCCGGAAAGTACCGGCGTAAAATCACTTACCCGGCCCGCTTTGTCATATGCCCTTAACTTGTAAAAATAGGTACTGCCATTTTCAACATTTGAGTCACTGTATTCGAGTTTGTCTGTCTGCCCGATCATGGCAAAAGGACCGGCTGAATTCAGGGCGCGATAGACTTCATAGCCGGCGCCGGCAAATCCAGATGTTTCCTGCCAGCGCAATATAATTTTTTTATTGCCGGGTATTTTTTGGAAATTAGCAGGACTAACAGCTGCCGCCTTGTCACCTGATCCTGATGCTCTGAAATCAGCAGGACTATTTTTCTTTAATGCCGCTGATATTAAGGAACCTAATTTAACAATTTCCGCTGATAATGCCGCTTCGCCAAAAGCCCTTACCCGTTCACTATAAACTTCTTTCTTTTTATCAATCTGAATTAAACTACATTGGACATAAATAGCTGAACCACGTTTATCCACCGAACCAACAATGATAAAATCAAGTCCCAGCTGTGTTCCTATGTTAACAACATTGTCGAGTTGATCATTCTGCTGTAAATCATTAAAGTTCAAAAAAGCTTCGAGATCTTTACGGTCAAGCAAAGAAATAGCTGAATTATTTTTTAAAGCATTAGTCAGCGCATTGGTCACAGTGGTGCCCAATCCGGAAGCTTCCAGATTTGCGGTCGCAAAATTGAAAACAGATATTTTACCGGCATTTGCTTTTCCCGCGCCTGCAAAAATCACCAGAGATAATAACACAAGCGCAACAATAATTTTTTTGTGCATCTGCTGTCTCCACTAAAATCCGTCCGTGTTTTTAAGCAAACTGAATTTTATTTATCAGCAACCAGCTTATCTATTATTTCTAAAGATTTTTGGGATATTGGTGTGGAAATCCCTTTTAGCTTCTCGTCAAAAACAGCATCGGTATATTTTTCTATAGCCATATCCAGATTGCGGCGTTTCTGCTGGGATTGTGCCTGGTTATAATATTCAACTTCCAGGCTTTGGAAATGTTTAAGAATTCCACTTCCCATATCAGAGACTTTCTCATTGGTAATCTGGTCGAGCACTTCCGCTTCCGTAGGCAACTCCAATGGATCTTGAACAATCCCGGCAATCGGTAGTCCGTCTTGATATTTATCTTCCTTAATTAATTTGCCGGAAACAGTACTGGCAAAAATATTTTCGCCCGTTTGTGTATCTACCAGTTTAAATGATATTTCCAGGAGAGCACTGATTTTGGCCACACCTTGTTTATAGGAGATTAGCTGGTAATTTCTTTTCTTAACTGTCCGCGGGGGAGCATTTTTAAGATCTGCTTCATTCGGTTTCGGGTTAATCATGAGCCAGTCGGAAAATTCCGGATTACGCACATCTTCTTCATCCACCAAGACCTTCACCTGGTTGAGGCTGGGAGAGTCTGTGTACTTCGTCGAAAAATGCAATACGTCACCCATAATAAAAGTATCTATACCGCGCATCTTACCGACGCTCTGGGCTGTTTTAATATCGACCAGACCGGTCTGACTGAGTTGCATTTCCTTTAAAATTGACTGCAAATTTTCGCGCTCAATTATACGCAAATCAGCACTGGCATTTTTATGGAGAAAGGCAATCAGCTTGTTAGCGGCAATTTTACCGGCATCTTTCTCGGCGCTGGGGGAACTAAAATCAAACACAGCAATTGATTTTCGAATTCTTTTGTTAATTGAATCTTTAACATCGATCATTTTTTGGAATAGTTCAGGATAGTTAGGGTTCACTGCCTCAATTTTTTGCATCCAGACCAAAGCACTACCCCACAATTCTTTCTCTGATGATTTTTCCGCCCTTTTCATTAGAGCATCACAAGCAACGGTCAGATGTTCCTTGTAAAGAGGATCACTCTGCAGCGATGGCGCATACTTGCGCGCTATTTCCAGTTTTTTCATTGCGGCGTAAAGTTTTCCCTGTCTTACCAACTTCACGGATTCATCAAAATAAACCTGGCTTGCTTTTGCTTTAATTGTATCGAGTCGACCGGCCAAAGCAGGATCAACTGACGGATAGTCCATTGCTTTTTCATAAAGGATTATTGCACGTTCCCAATTCTTCGCCGTTTCCGCTTTGCCGCCGGCAACCATGTAATAGCCCAAATTATCTTTTTGTTTGGCATCTTCATATTTTTTGGCGACATCAAGAAAACTCGGATTTATATCCATGGCCATTTTGAAAGCTTCAGCAGCCATTTTCCATTCTTCCTGTTTGCCCAGATTATTAGCCTGCTGATAAAGAACCTTCACACCTTCCTGCCGGCTGCGCATAATTCTGTTGCCGGTATCTTCATAATTGGGGAATATTTTGTTTACTTGACTCAACTTGGCTAACGCGGCAGTCCAATCTTCTTTTTGCATATCCATTTCGGCCTGCTGATATAAACTTTTCAAGGAAGCTTTCAAATCACTTACCTTTACGGTTAAATCACTGCGTAGCGCTTTTATCTCGGTACTGGATGGATCCATTACCGCCATGACATCAACATCTCTGGAAATCTTTTCCAGCATAGGAAGGTTTTGTCCCGCAGAAGTAAGGGCTTGTCTTGCTTTAGTCAAGCGAGCCTTTGCCGCATCCTGTTTGGCACGGGTAAGTGCGTCTTTAAATTCCTGCTTTTCCGGTTCGTCCTTTACAGCTTTCTCAAAATAAGCAATCGCTTCTTCCCAACGGTTATCTTTGACAAATTCCTGCCCCTGTTTATAACTTTCATTGACGGCACAGGCGGCCAGAAAAAAGATCATAATTCCAATTGCAATTACTCTGTTCATTTTTTTATATTTCATACTATCCTCCGACATAAGTTATGCTTTAAATATAACTCTTTTAAGGCTCAAGAACTGCCTCAACTCTGTTTGAGCTTATTTCTAAAACTTTCATCTTTTTCTTCTTAACTTTGATTTGTTCTAAATCATGAGCAACTGCTTGCGCATCGCCTTCAATTTCCAGATCCAATTCCACCTTGCCGCGGAAATAATAACGCTGGCTAGCTCCTTTGTATCCTTTAATTTCTTCAGACAATAAGGATTTGAACTCCTGAAGCTCGGAATTGGAATGAAAACCGCTTACCACTAATTTGACTGTTGCGGTATTGGCCAATTCCGCTGACCAGTTTTCCAGAACATTATCAACTAAGTTGCGAGCCAGTTTAGTAGCCACTTCATCAGTTAAAGCTTTAAAATCACCTTTCATGCCGGGAGCTGCTTTCTGTTCAGATCCGGTAGTAATAATATCACCGGTATCGCCATTAATAACCTTACCCGAAATCGCAACCTTATTGTTATTAATTTCTACATTATTTATATTATAGGAATTACTGACTGCCTCAACAGTACCGACAATAACAACCTCCGCCCCGTAACGATGGGCGATACTGGAAATAGTTTTCTTCTCCGCAATGTCCTGCAACTTTTCATAATCCTTATTTTTCTTTATCGTCCGGGCATCAACTAATTTAAAACCCTGGGCAATAAAATATTTGGTCATAGCTGATTCCGCCAGAGCATCTTTGAGCGCCTGCTCAGGAAAGACCAACATTACTCTCGGCTTGGATTTGCGCGCCATAATCAAGTTGATTGCCGTCATTTTATCGCGCAGTCTTCCCTGGCTGATTTCCGCGTCGATTTCCACCTCATAGTTATCGCCGGTTCTTTTTTCGGAAATTATTTTGTAAGAGGTGATATAACCTTTAGATTCGGACAGAATACGGTCCATTTTCACTTGAAAATTCTCTACGCTGGTTGCACTGGTAATCATGACTCCCACTGCTTTTTCTACGGCGTTACGCTGGGCTTCATCGAGTGCTTTGCTCCGGGCAATATCAACAAAATTTTTCGCAATGGTGGCCATGCCTTTGGCTCGAACTTTGTGCTGGGCATAAACCGGTGTAATGGACATAGCAAGAAAAACAAGGACGAGGAAAATAACTGCTTTCTTCATAAAAACACCTGTCTAAAACCTTCGTATTTTTTAATCTTAAAAATGCAGTAAAGAAATTGATATTGACTAGATTTGCGTGTAAATCCGGTCGGCGAAAATATACTTAAATTGCCCTACAGTGTCAAGGCGAAATAAATTTCTGTAAATTTCTTATGAACTCAAGGGAAACATTACCTAATTGGCAAAAGTAAGGGTAGCTGACTCATAAATTCAGGATTTATACATTAAAACAAGGTTCAATACTTTCGTCATTAAAAAACTAATAATATTAATATTTTATCGTTTTTCACCAGAAATCATCTCTTGACCATTTGCCACTTCTTTTATGAATAACCTCATCTTAAATTGTGGGCATTGGCCGTGCAGCCTTTGGTCGGTATCGGAGGCACATACGACGTCTTCTGCCTTGATTGCGTTTGCACTGATAGGGTGATATGTCCCTATTTCGAACCAGGCATGGCACCGGGCGCTGCTGGTTTTATAAATGTGCCCATGCCTTGCTTCAACACCATTATCTCTATCCCCTGATCTTATAGAGGCTTTCCCAATAGCAGCCTCAACATATTGACGATCATTTTTTTCTTGCCGGCTTTTTCCAGCAGGATACTTAAATATAAAATCTCGGTATTTATTGGCGGCGCCGTGACTTTGTCTTTTTTGATAAGCCCGACCGCCTGAGGTTTACATTTAGTCACGCACAAACCGCACCCGATGCACCTGTCCAAATCCACCCGGAAATTTTTATTCTCCTGAATAATTGCATCCATCTGGCAGCGCTGCACACATATCCCACAGCCTTTGCATAAAGCCATATCAATTCGGGCGTAATAATTGGAAGCGAAAAAACGGGCAGGTCGGGATTGTTTTTTGGCGGTAGTTAAAACTCCGCAGCAGCAACCGCAGCAGATACAGATGCAGCTTGGTTTAAGCGAGTTTCCGGGCTGCAGCACCATCCCTTTATCGCAAGCCATGTCTAATATTCCCAGGCATTCCTCTTTTGATATTTGCCGGGCCCGGCTGCGCTCCGAGTAGCCGGTTGATCCGATCAGCAGGCAGACTTCAATATTATCTGTCTGCCGGCAAGGTTTTCCCACAATGGCTTCACCCTGCTTGCAAACACAGTTGGCAACGTAGATTGTTTCTTTAGTGTTGGTGATGAAGTGACGCATGTTGTCATAGGTATCGACAATATATTCCGGAATAATCGCTTGGAGATGCGGGCTTGTCCGCAATTGCGGCAGAGATGAACGAAAAAATTCAGCGCCAAATGCTTCATCAAAATATTTGTGCATCATTTCCACCAGTTCGCGTGTAAGATCATCCACATGATATTCAAACATGCCGATGGCCAGCATGGCAATGCCATAGCGGTGCTCCCCTATACTTTCCGAACGCCGGATAACGCCTTTGGCGAACATTTCATCGAGCATCGCTTCCAGAGCATCCCGGGACAATTCCCCGTCGAATTTTTTCTTAAACCTTTTGTGAATGGCAGAGACGGGGATGGAACGGAGCGTAAGGCAAAGAGCAAGCTTCGCCGTAAGCGGAGTAAAAAAATATTTCAGTATATCAATTTCCACGCCGCTTTTTGTCGCGGGATAGCCAATAGGATACTTGTCTAATTGAATCTGGAGTTGCCTGTATATTTGGTCGTCTGTGAACATTCGAATATTTAATTATCCTTTTTGGGCAGTTGTCAGAATTGCCGATTATTCTTTTAAATGTGCAACGACGAAATCACCCGGAGCTTAGCGATCGGCTGGATTGCCGTTGTTATCTAAATTTTTAGGTAATTTTTATGCAAGCTATCCGCAGTTTGCGCCAGTTTCTTATCAAGTGTCCAGATAGGTACACCTGTCAATACAGCGGATGTAATAAGATGGACATCCACATAGCCCATACCTTTTCCCATTAAACGGTTATCTTCTATAAGTGACAATACTTCGTCATGTTCGGCTTCAATGCTCATCGGTAACAATTGCAAAAACGAAAGGATGACTGCTCTGTCCTTAAGATTCCCGCAGGCAAGTTCACCTACAATTAATGGGTGGGATAGCACTCTTCCATCATTGAGCAGGCTTGCAAGTTCATCATTTCCATCCCTGAAATGTGAAATCCAAACCGATGTATCCACAAGAACCATTTCTTACAATGCCCCCTTTCTTCTTGGTATTGCTTCCAAATGATTCTGAGTTCCACCAAGTCTTGCGAGCCTCTTGCCACTTTCCCTGGCAATAAGCGCCTCAAGCCCAAGCTTAACGAGGGCGGTTTTTTCCTTGATTCCAGTCATTTTCGATGCTCTGTTCATTAGATTATCTTCGATATTCAAAGTTGTTCTCATGGCTTCACCTCATACAATTAGTATGCCTTAATATGCATCAACTATGCATATCTGTCAAGTCATTCTTAGATAACAATTAGTATTCTTGACACGTTTTTTCCGATATTTTTTGATCTCACTACTTCATTTCAGAAAAAATGAAAAGAATAAATACACCATAAAATCAATGTAATTGAACTTTTACAGCCAAGCATTCTGCGGCAATAAAGACTATATACCTGGCAGGTAAAATACGGAAATATTTGTCGACTGTAAAGAAAAACGACATTAATGAATTCTGTGGAAGCAGGGCTGCCCACAACCTCTCCGTTTTGCAGCAGGATCTCTCCGCGACCTTCAAACAGCCGGCTCGAATCCTTGATCACCCTGCCTACCGCCTTGAGCTCCTCATTGAGCGGTATGGGCTGTTCTCCTGTTTACCGGTGATGCGATACTTCATCTTGGACACACCCCTCATGGTTTGATCAGATCTTCCTTTTATTGGTCAGGAAGTAGGATTTATTTTTTTACGTTTGTTTCATGGATGGCTTCGTCGGCACTGCCAGCCTAGCAGGACCTATTTTGCAGTTCTCTTTTTTCCAGTATTTTAAAAATAGTCAGAAGCACTATCAAAAGAATGGGGCCGCCAATATCCAGATACAAAATCGCACCCGCATTACCCGGAGCATAGTTGTTATTTATCATTATATCCCGGATGTGGCCAAATGCCGCGCCGAAACCGAAGACTGCTCCGGCCATTACCGTTGCGATCCAGAAATTCCCACGCAGCCAGATGCAGGAGATGCCCAGCACTCCGATAGCCAGATTGGCTGCAGCCACTTCAAACTGAAAGGGACTTCCCGGCAGCCATCCGATGTAGGCGGCAATTTTATCGGCGGCAAATGTGTGGCCGAAAAAAGCCATTATGCTGGATATCCCGGAAAAGACCGACAAAAACCACACCAGAATTATCTCCAGAATCCTGTGGGCCGAACGCTGCCGGCGATCCAGACAGATATGGATCAGCGCACCGGCGACAGCTAACATTGGAACAAAAAAATGATTCATAGAATTAACCTCAGTTTACCATGGAGAAACTAGAGAAGATGCAGGCAACATCTCTACGGCTTTTCTCACTTTCTCGGAAATATACAGCATTCACGTTCATTTTCAAGTTTTCTTATTGCGTTTTCCCTTAACTGCCAACTTTTGCTTTTCTTTTTTAGCGCTCGGCCTTTTCCAGATCTTTTTGCGCATCGCGTGTGAAGGAAGCGGTAAGGTAATCAAGGGTTTTGGGCAAGGTCAGCTCCATGCTGAAAAAAATCTGCAAGCGGATATCCAGATGTTCCGGCTCACAGCTCAACAGATGCCCGCCTGCCGAAAACGTTTTATCGATGAAATGAAAGTGGTATCCTGGTACGTTGACCGACGGCACGAAGGATGGTGTATAAAAGCCGATCAGGTGTCCTTCGACACTCTGGAAATGGCGGATTTTCTGGTGATCCGTAGCTGTTGATAGCGGCTGGTAGTTTTCGGTTCGCGGTACGGAACGCGTCTTGACCTTCTCAAACCGCCCTTCCATATGGATGGCGTAAAACATATTATCCGACGGCAGTATGCGCCGCAAGCGCTCTGTGAATTCCGCATAGGACAGATGCGTCATTATTTCTTCCGTCAGCATCGGCTGAAAATGGCACACCGTCGCAAACGGAGTTTTCATTTTGCCTGGCACAGGGCGGGCATTGCCATCGATGTCAAGATGAAAGAAAGAACCTTTCAGGGCGATCATTTCACCGTCCAGGTTATTGAACGTGCCGATACCGAAATCGCCCTTCTTCTTCAGCGTTTTAATCGTGATGTCGTCCCGATAGAAACCCTCCAGGAGGGCATTGATCGGAGAGCTAATGTACAATTTGGATCGCATAAATTCCACCATAAATTTTAAGTCAGGGAGGCAGGCTTACGGCAACATTACAGGTTATTATTTTGCCCGATTCCCGGACAGCCAGTCATGCAGATGTTGCCTCACTTCCTTGCTGGATCCAGTATCACATATTCAGCAGGGAAGATCAATACCAGGCAGCTGCCCGATTATGGTTTCTCTGCCCCCCCAAAGAAAAATATGGCGGGTTGTAAGTTTATGATGTAGAAAATTATCAATATTTAATCAGGACAAGGATAAACACCAATGACACAGTCAACGGATTTAATTATTCGCAACATGAATATGAAAGAGTTTAGCTTAGCCGTCGATTGGGCCGCCCAGGAAGGCTGGAATCCCGGCATCAATGATGCCCGGTGTTTTTATGCAGCCGATCCCAACGGATTTTTTCTAGCTTTGCAAAGCGGCCAACCGGCAGGGTGCTTGTCGGCGGTAGCTTATGATGAGCACTTTGGCTTTGCCGGATTTTATATTGTCAAGCCGGAACTGCGCAGTTCGGGAATCGGCCGGCAGTTAATCAGGAAAGCATCGGCATACCTGGGCAAACGTATTATTGGTAATGACGCGGTCGTCGCCCAGCAGGAGAACTATAAAAAATACGGATTCCGCATGGCTTACCGCAATATTCGTTATCGCGGGATCGCTTCTGATTCAGGCATAGAAGCTTTACAAATAATCGACCTGCGCAAAATACCTTTGAATGAAGTAACAGTTTATGACCGGATTATGTTTCCGGCTAAACGCCCCGCTTTCCTTAATTCCTGGATTAATCAACCGGAGGCAAGAGCCTTGGGTTATGTGCGGGACAGT
Organism: uncultured Smithella sp.; assembly: GCA_964646755.1. Lineage (GTDB taxonomy): Bacteria > Desulfobacterota > Syntrophia > Syntrophales > Smithellaceae > MVRV01. The sequence continues at coordinate 17,469 of CAZYIE010000024.1, read as the reverse complement.
CGGTTATCAGGATACGGGGTTATTAGAAAGTGCAGGCTTGGTTATAAAATAGGTCCGTTATTCGCCGATAATGAAGAAATTGCCGAAAATTTATTCCTCGCTCTTACCGGAACTATATCCGGGGAAGAATATTTTCTGGATATTCCCGAACCAAATCCCAAAGCCTGCGCGCTGGTGAAACGCCATAACATGCAAAAGGTTTTTGAAACCGCCCGTATGTATTCCGGCGCAGCCCCTTCCCTGCCCCTTGAGAAGATATTCGGCATAACCAGCTTCGAGCTGGGTTAGTTGAAGGAACCCTCACCTCTTCTTAACAACGATTTTCTGCTGCGCCATCAGGATATCCGGATCATTCCACTTCTTTTGCTCCATTAATTCAATAAATGCCCGACGGTAAAAGAGCGAAACGGTGATTATGATCTTCCCTTGCTCCGGAATTATAAATTCAAAGGCAGTCGTGTCTCGGGCAAAAGCGGCAATACGGTTATCACTCACAAGTTCGGTATGATTCCAGTAGGCCCCAGTTGGGAAGACATCCGTCCATTTCTCTTTGAGGAGCTTGGCATAAGCCTTGCCGGGGAGTCCGCTGTAATGGTTCTTCTTCACCTTACCGGTACCGCACCATTCGGGCAGCACAGGGCCGGCCTGCTGCTTCAGCGTATTTCCCCGTGAATCTTTTGCCTCGATAAGCAGAATCATCTGGCGGAGCGGCGAATCCGTTGGAACATGATGCCCTGTCTTGTCGTTGGTCAATGTTACCGTAACCACCGCCCTGCCGTTCTGCATTTTTACCGATGCTTTCATCGTTAGAGAATTCCGCAGCAGTTCCGCGTCCACAGTCATGTTGTGGTTATGGATGGCAGTCGGGTTGCGTTCAATACCGCCTTTCCCCGGCGCAATGTTCGTAATCGGCCGGCCCTGATAAATTGCGGGTGAGGGCATATGGCATTCCTGACAGGTTTTCGCCTTTCCTGATTCCGGATCGGCATAGGGGCTGGCGAGCCACTCGCCGTAGGAGTTATAAATAAGCGTATCCCAGAACCCCCCGTAGTGACAGGCGGCGCAGTATTTGCTTTCCGAAAGCAAACGAAGGTTCGTATCTCCTTCCAGGGCATTGACATCCTCGAAAGTACCGAAGAAGAGATGTTGTCTATGCGGATCGTTTGTAAAGGGACGATTGACCTTTATGGATTGAACTCCGTGAACATTAGCGAAAGGCAGCCGAGATTGGGGATCAAGCCGGACACTGCCCACCTTGTGGCAGAAATCGCAGTGAACGCCATATTTATCTGCCCCCTTAACTGATCGCGGGTCCACGTTTTTTCCGATGGATGCGCCGGGAATGTGGCACGAGCTGCAATCACCGACTGCGCCGGGAAAATCGAGCTGAAATCCGGGGCCGTAATAAGGCTTGGATCTGTCGGGACGGCCCGGCACGACAGTGTTGCCCCAGGCGCTGAATTTCCCTCCCTTTTCATAACGAGTGAGGGGACTCTGATTACCCTTCAAGTCCGTCCCGTAATACATAGAGAGAAAACGGGGATTGACGGCCGCTTTCAAGTGAGCGTCGTTCAGGCTCATTGCGGTTATGGCAGGGTGGCACTCCACACAGCTGCCTTTGGCACCCTCGGGAGGAATCCATGCATAGTGCGGGTTGTCGCTGATCTGATAACGGACCATCAACAGGCGCACCCCTTCCTGCGGAGCTCTTACATCTTTAAGAAGCGCGCTGTAGTATCCTTCCTTCCAGGCGCTGACATTGACAACCTTTCCCGCGCAAACGCCGGACAAAACAAAACGACCGTCCCGGTCCGTCACGACCACATTCTCTGTTCCCTGCACACGAACCCGCGCCTGGACTAACGGTCCCCGCTCGTCAAATACCGAACCAGAGATTACAGCGGCTGAAAACGCATATGTCGGGAATGCGAAAAATATCGCCGTTAACGCCTGGCCCATGCAAAAAGCGATGAGTATGGCGCAGGCGCGAAATTTATTTGTTTCGCTGAAAAATCGTTTCTTCATTGAGCGGCAGAGATTCCTCAATTATTCCATAAATCAGGAGTTACCTGCTCGGGCTTGTTCGTATCGGAATAGATGCAGGACTTGAGGTCGCCATCATATATTTTATCGGCGTATTTCCAGCCAACATTCCAGTCTTTAGCGGGATATGGCTCGGTATCGGGCCGGTCTACTCCACCCGTTGTATGATCAGCTTCAAATTTCTCCGGAAATGTTACCTGGAAGCCCATGCAGCCTCCACTGGGGCAGTCGAGGGCCTTGTTTGACCAACTGCACACGGAGTCGTCACAATCTTTTTTATTGTCCGCCGAGCAGCACTTATTCAGACCGGCATCCCACCGGCAGAAGGACTTGGGTTTGCAGGTTTCCTTTTTCGCCTTGTTTCCAAAATCATCGGCCAGCTTTTTGGTCGTATCGTCCTTTGCCCGGCCAAACCCCATATCCAGAGTTACTTCCAGAATGCCCTTATCGCTTTTGTATTCCCTGCTCCAATTGCCCGGCCAGAAATCCACGGGAGTGAAATTCAGCTTGTTCCCGCGCAGAATCACAACTTCATCTTCACCATCCTTCACTTTGGTGCCCACTCGCACCATGCGTACATTGGCGGCGCTGGAAAATTTCGGATCCTTGCCGACGTATATCTGGAAGGTTACGCGCGTGGACGGCTTGGCGTACAGCAGGAAAAAGTTGTAGCTTTTGTTCTTTTCAAAGACACTGAGGTTGTGAAATATCTTGTCGGGAGCCCCGTAGAGAGGCGTTTCCTTGACCTGGGTTTTGCTGCTGACGGCGGTATCGATATAGTATTTTCCCATATTGGCCACCAGGGTGCTGCGCTGCCAGATGCCCGCCCCCATCATGCGGATGCTTTGTCCGGCGTCCTTCTTTTTCCCATCCTTTTCTTCTTCGGCGGTGTAATACTGCCGGTAAATAGGTATACCATAGCAATTGCGCTGATCGCACGAATTGCACCAGGTGTTATCCTTGCAATAGTCATCCCCGGCGCCGTCCTTAAACTGGTTGGGGTAAACCACTGCTGTCACATAGTCATACGGCGCCTGAAAACAGGTCTGATCGGAACCGCATTCCATGGTCATGGTCGGCGCCAGAAAGAATTTGTCTTTATTCACCGAGATAGTGCCCTCGAAATCCGAATAGGGAAGACTCTTGGCACCGGCGAGCCCGGCGAGGGAGCCGTCGTTGTCATTGAGTTCCGTCTGGCGATCCACATCGGTAAAGTCTTTGGCAAACAGTTCCGATTTTATCCCGGGATAATAGCAGTAGTCGCGCTCGACCCATGAGTCATCCACCTCAGCAGTACCCGGCTTGAAGAGCGGCACGATAATGTAATGGCGCAGGTCAACTTTGTCGAAATAGAGATTCCGCGAATGGAAAGCGGGTGGATAGTAAAACCCGTTAGGCTGTTTCCAGCCGATGGCCGCGTTGGGCAGGATGCACTGGCCTTTATACGGTTCCTCCTTGGAGCGGGGAATGCTCAGCGCTCGAAACCCCGAGCCGTACATATACTGGCTGTCGCACTTGCCCTTGCCGCAATTATCCACGGGAAGCTTCCTGATCTGCAGATAGGCGTTGTTTTCCTGATAAACAGGACCGTCGTAGATATTATAGAGGCGCTGATACACGCCGAACGTATCGATCGGCATGGCAATTCCCTCCGCCTTGGACAGACAGTAACCTCTGTCCGGTGAATAGGCACAGGCCAGGCCTTTGGGGTATGTATTGAATGGACCGGCCGGTGAGGCATAGGCGTTGCCGGGATTTTCCTTTTTGGCAGGATCCCAGGACTGCGTGTTGCCGATGAACACGCTGTTGCGCGTCAGGGCCCAATAGCCGTTGATGACCTGATCGTAGCTGCCGCCCGACACCATTGTCAATCCGCCGTTGAGCACATCGGTCAGGGCGCTGTCAGTCACCAGGAACCAGTTGGCTCTGAGCCAGATCGCCGCAAAATTCTGCTGCGCCCAGTGGAAAGACGATGTGTAGGAATCGATGACACTGACCGGGCATTTATCGGTATTCCCCTGGAGGCAGACCGCTTGATCACATTGCTTGCCGTCGCACAGAACCGGTGTGTAATTGGCAAAATTGCTGGTATCCGGATATAGTGTGGGTTTTTGATCATAATAGCTCTGGGCATACTTGTTGGGAATAGGCTGCAATTTGTAACTTTTGTTCCCATCGTGAAAATCCATGACGACGCCGTTGCATGTTGCCGTGTCGCCGACGGTGATAAACGAATACTGGGCTGTAGAGCAGAAGTTCCCGCGGAAAGACTTGAGCGGCGCCTTTCCATAAGGCTGATCGCGCTTCGCTCCGGGATTCTGAATGCCGGCGTAGCCCGACCAAGTCATGTCACTCGAAAGGCCGCTGATCCGGGAAGGCACGATCCAGTAGCACGCCCCGCATGTTCCGGCGCCCACCGCCATATTATGATCGAACGTATTCCAGGCGTTCGCAATCTGAAATACGGAGGGATGCATGGCGTCACTTGCAAACTGCATGAGTTGCGCTCCGGGGGGAGGGTTTTCATTGGAAGTCATGGCCATGACGCCCGGAACTTTGCGGGGGTTTTGATCACTGTCCACAGCGGCCCGGGCATGGATGCCGATATTGGCAATGAGAGCATTATCCGCCTCAGTGCCGTCGGAAAGATAGTATCCGTGACCGATTGATTTCCAGCCGACATTTCTCTCCAGGCGCACCTTCTGTGCTCCCCGCAGTTCGATCCAGTGGGTCATCGATTCGTTGATTGAACAATCTTTGACAAAGGTTCCGTCGGGAACTTCCCGCGTCAAATGGAAATTGACGGGCGCATGGGCCAGGCGGCCGCCCTGACCAAGCTTCTGGAATTCCACTCCCTGCACTTGAAAATTTTTAAATCCCTGGCGGATAATCGTATGGCCGCCAAAGTAACTGTCGCCCGGGAGTTGTTCCGAATAATTATCGCCTTCAGAAACAATCCTTATATTCCTGGTGAGCAGGGCAACGGCCGCTCTTGTTTCCACTTCCTCAATACGAAATCCGGCATTCTTCATGCGATCGGGAATATTATGCCCGGCCAGAGAATACTTCCGGCCATTGTGCGGATATTTAATTTCATTGACGGTAATTTTTCTTCCATCTGTTTTATCGCCAATGGTCAACTCCTCGGAATGACCGGGCAGGTAGTCCGTCGTCGTCACCACGATCTGATCATTTTTCTGCCAGTCAACATCCCTGTCCAGGATGAGGGTCTGTGGTATGGTTTGAGCGGGCAGGTTGTCCGCCAGCCTGGCCCAGCTTGTACCGGAGTTGTGGAGAAGGACGATGTAGCCGCCTTCTGGACTGATGTCTTGAGTCAACCCCTCTTCAATAATGATACTGGTGTGAAAGTCATTCGTGTCTCTGGAAACGGTGATCTCCTTTAGCTTCCGGACCTCGTATTTTCCGGAAAACTTATCTTTGAAAAGTACAGGGTGCCCCTTTTCCCAATCGATGACCCGGTCAACATCAAAATGGGAAGCACCTCTGGTCAGGGGCTTATTGTAAAGGAATACCCGGGAGGCGTCGGCTTCCATAGGCTTCAATAAGCTTAAATCTTTCTCGTAGGTGGCTCCTTTCTTTCCGAACATCTGGAGGGTTCCGCCGTAGGAAACAGCCAGCACCTTGCGGCCGAAGTAGGCCCGTTCCGCCAAATTGTCGTCAGTGGGAAGTTTTTTGTATGGGTAAAAATAGTCTTCAATACCCGATGGCAGTTTGTACGGACTTTGGTCACCCTTGGACCATTGAGTCCGCGGAACGCCGCAGATCAAGTCGGGATCATTCCCGTTGCTCGTTGTCTTGCAGGTGATACCGTCGTCGGTTTCCTTGCCGTAAAGATGGAATGTCACTGTATTCCTGCTGATTGGTTCATTTTCCGATCCCACAATCAGGCTACCATCATTTTCCACCAGAATAGATCTGGCCCAGAAATCAATTTTGGCGTCCTTGAAAATCAGTTTGCCTTTAGAGTGGATGTTGACGAAGTCGTAAGAATATTCTCCCGGACCGATGCAAACTGTAGCGTTTTTTATTTCGACAGACTGGCCTTTCTGGAAATCAGGCTTCCAGGTATTCTGATCTGTGCACTCGTCGGCATAACCCGCATAACCCGGAGACGAAAACAGAAGAACTGAGATAATCGCCAGGGAAGGAACCAACAATTTTCGCCATGAAATATTCATTTGATTGCTCCTCATCTAATGGAAATCGATTAAAATCAATCCCCTTTGCAAGATAGAACTATTTGTGATGCCTGGAGACCCAAAGCGGACTGGAAAACACCGGTTGGAATCAATTGGAATTGCCTATCTGCTTTACCAGGCGCAACCCGACATTTCTAAAACCTTGCTGATGCTCCCAATAGAAATAGCGAATAGAAGCACGCACACTACCGGTCTTGTCCATCCAGCTGCCGCCACGTAATGTCCGCCTTTTACCTTCTTCTGCACCGCGGGGATTCTCCCGGGGGCTTTTCGAATAATATGTTTCTGAATATATATCGCCCGTCCATTCCCAGACATTTCCCGACATGTCATAGAACCCCAGCGCATTCGGTTTTTTTTGCCCTACCGGGCGTACCTTGTCGTCAGTATTGGCCTCGTGCCACGCATATTCGCCAAGTCTGCTTTCGATGCTTGTCCCCGCCCATTTTATCTTTTTTCCGCCTTCGCGGGCGGCATACTCCCATTCCGCTTCCGTGGGCAGCCGGTATTTCTGGCCGCTCAGATTGCTCATTTCCGCAATAAAGCTCTGTACATCCGTCCAGCTTATACTTTCTACCGGACAGTTTTCTCCACAGCTTTTGAAATGAGACGGGTTTGTCCCCATGATCTTTTTCCACTGCCCCTGGGTCACCTCGTGTTTGCCGAGGTAGAAACTGTCTAAACAAACTTCATGCAGTGGTTTTTCCTCGTCAACCCATCCGTCACCGAAGCTGTCTCCCATTTGGAAGCATCCCCCTTGAACCAGGATAAATTCCATACCGGTAACAGGGTCCTTAAAAGTGTCGCCACCTTCCAAAAAAGATCTTTCCTTGGTGAATTGTTTAGTCCGTGCTGCAAAGGCCTCCTTACTATCAGATAACTCTCTGGGAAAAACCGTCTTTTTGCCATCCTCCCCGGCAAAGAAAAAATCACCTTCCAGAGACGACAATTCCCAGGGCACCTGCTTACCAGCCGTATCCTGGCTCAGTCGATGACGGACGTTTTTGAAGACCTGTTCTATAGTCCAGCCCGGTTCCTTCATATATTTTATTAATGCGGCGGCAAAAGGGCTGTTACGGCCATCACCGTCGAGGGCAACCTGGCCGGGACTGGTGGAATAGGAAATGTATGATCCTTTGGGAGCGCTGCCGACAATCGCCAAACCGCGGCTGACAGAACGGAACTGCTGATGAAAAGGATTGTCCCGGCAGGCATCAAGGATTATGATATTGAAGCCGTTGGCGGCATTGGCCATTTCATCAAGAATTTTTCCCGCATCCACTGCTTCATACTTGACGTCCGACTCCTTGTCGATTTTGGCGCCGACGGGAATAAGATAATTGACACCGCCCACCTGAAGACCATGGCCGGCAAAGTAAAAAAGCCCGACACCGCCGCGTTTCAGACGATTGCCGAAATCCTGGATGCTGGATTCCATCTCTTTAATGTTGACGTTTTTCTTGAGAATCACTGTAAAACCAAGCTTCTGGAGGGATGAAGCAATATCGGAAGCATCATTCACGGGATTTTTCAGGGGAGAAAAACCATAAACGGCGTTGCCGATTACCAGCGCCAAACGCTGCTCCGGCGCTGCCTGAGCAGGAAAAGCCTGCATTAAGGCAAAAAGGAGAGAAACAAGAATCATTCTTCCCATGACGGATTTCATCGTACATCCTCCTTAGAATCGGATGTCACTTCATACATTAACCGTAAAAAAACCGCAACAATTGGAATTAGTATTTCCAGCCCCAGAAACCGAAGGCGAGGATGTTCATTATCAATGGTACAGCGTAAATAATGCTCACGGTCGTCAGTTTAGCCTTCATTGTTTTCAGGCTGATGACTAAAATCGCAAAGCAGAAAAAATGGAAGTAACCGATCAGAAAGATCAGCCAGATGCCTTTAAAGGATAAATACCAGATGGGGTATTCCCAGACGAGATGTCCGCCGATGTTTAAAAGACATTCGACAAAAACACAAAAGATAGTATAGCCAATGGCCCAGAACCATTTTTCGGGAACGCCTAATATTTTCTCTTTCTTGCTATCCGACAGGGTGTGGTAGTAGATAATTCCCAACAGCAGAAACATGAACATGATCTCGATATTCCACCCAACCATTGTCCGCAAGGCCGTATCACCGGGAGTTGTCCAGAATGCCGAACGCCCGGTGAAATGCAGAATCCAGCCGTTCCAGGTCTCGTTAAAAAAATCAACGCCGAAAATGGTCAATCCGGCCAGTACCGCGTTCCAGTCTCCACTGCCGCGCGCTTCTTTGATTTCCCGGACGTAAACATAAAAGACTAAGGACAGCAGAGGAATTATATACCATTTGATCAGGGAAAGATCGCGCAGTCCGCATAAAGCTTGTTGGCTCGCTTCTGTCATAAAAATCTCCTTATGAAAATGAATCTCCCCGCCGCAAGCAGCGGGGTATCTTGATGGGAGCAGCAACGCTCTCTTCTTCGTCGCAAGCGACGGGGAATTTAACCCAGAGAGATTAAATAGTCAAAGAATATGCGGCAACTGCTTTATCAGGTGATTATGAATGATTTTCGGCACAGCATCTTTTATCAGACCAACTTTGCGTTCCTTTTTCATGTGCCAATAATCATGAGACACTTTCCTGTATTATATAAAAACTGGGCGGCGGGAATTGAACAAATAAGCTAAAAATTTATTATAATTAAGTAATCTTCTATTCAATTTTTTCACATACCCCCAAATATACCCCCATAAAAATCACCGACGACTAATTACGACAGAAGCTCATTGATCCTGAACAGCAGGTAAAAAGGCACGGAAAAAAGTGTAAAGTCTTTCTTAGCGTGCGTTGTAATTCGTTCCGTGCTTTTTTTACCCGAGTATATTCTCAGAGCAAAATCACTTTTGCTTTCATCCATAAAATTATACAGTGATCGCAATGTTCCCGTCTTGCCGGATTTAACCTCCACCGGAATAAGCCGTTCATTGATGACCAGGAGATAGTCCACTTCCGAGATTGACCCCTTATTTTCGCGGAACCAGTAATTCAAATTCACATTCCGGAGAGGATTCATTGCCAGCAATGTCTGCCCCACGATCTGCTCTCCTACCTGTCCGTGATAGACGGCGTTAATGTCATCCATCATGGCAATATCCGTCCGCAAACCGGCCTGGTAGTTGACCAGTCCGATATCAAGATGCAAAAGTTTGGGAGATTTTTTGAGATTGCTCATCACAGGCAGTTGTTTTGATGCTGATGCAAATACCCGGCTGATCAACATCGCCTTTTCCAGCACATCAAATGCTTCACTCATCTCTCTGCTGCGGAAATTGGATTCGCCGAATTTTTCATATTTAATCTGAAGGCCAACATATTTTGAGGCATGTTCGATAATGTGTTGGATATATTTTGTCTTCGCAATGCTTGCATACTTGGAGACGTCATCTCGCAACCCGGCAAGGATTGATTCATATACCGGATCGACATCGATAAATGAATGCGTTTCCGCAAACCGTGCTACAGCCTCGGGCATGCCGCCAACAAGGAGATACGTATGAAACTGTTGCATCATCATCTTGTGTATTTCTTCGGGGATGGAAGTATCCGGCTTAACCGACGCAAGATATTTGAACGCTTCATTTTCGCCCAGCGCGACAAGAAACTCATCGAATGTTGCCGGATGAAGATAGCAATATTCTACCCGCCCAACGGGAAAAGAGAATCCTTCTGACTTCATCTTCACTTCCAAAAGCGATCCCGCAGCAACCACGTGAAGTTGGGGCATCTCTTCATAGAAGTAGCGAAGCTGATTCATGGCAACGTCTGAATTCTGCACCTCATCAATAAAGATAAGCGTAGAACCAGGCGTGATCTTTGTATTGAATTTCAGCTGAATAAGCTGGAGCAAATCCCGCACAGGTTGCATGCGATTAAATAGAGCGGCGTTATCTGCAAGCTCTAGGTTAATGTAGATGTATGTCTCAAACGACGTGTTCCCGAATTGATGAACAGCAGAAGTCTTACCGACCTGACGAGCGCCACGCATAATAAGAGGTTTTCTTCCCTTCTTATTTTTCCAAGCAAGCAGCAAATTATCTATATTTCTACGAAACATGTAACATATCCATACTTAATTTTACAATACGATGTAATATTATATAATCTTTTTTATATAAATATTGTAACATTTCCTAATATAAATACATTACATTGGCATAAAATGCAAATATTTTAACATGCTATTTACAATGATCTTCTTTGGAGTCAACAGGGGAGCGAACAAATAAGCCAGTAATTTATTATAATTAAGTAATCAGCTATTCAATTTTCCCGCATACACCCCATATCTCATATTGGACTGCTTTATGAAGTGATTTAAAAATTTTATTGGCACTTTATTGTTCACCGGCAATGATATCCAGAAACTTACGTGGATTTTCTGAAAAGGCGGCAAAATTGTCCGGCGTGATGATGACGGCACAAGCTTTCGGATACTTTTTCATAAAGACATTGAAGCCCCGCAATAATTTTCGACGACCGGATTTGACCTCCACTTTTTGCTAGACAAGTCTAGTATTTTTACTAGACGCACCTTGTAAAATATTTAGATACAAAATAAGGTTCAATTGACAACAAATAACCCGCTATTTCTAACGGGCTTTGTACTTCTCTGGACTTTGTTGGATTCTAACGGGGAGCGGCGGTAAATGAATCTCACTCTGAGACAGATCACTCGACCAATGGGTCAAGGCGGTCTGCCTGTTTAGTGGCCCAGGTAAGCCATTGCTGGAGGTTGCTGTCCGGTTTTATTTCTCCGTATTTCTGAAGTCCCCATTTCTTTACGGCCTCAATATATAAACGGATCTGTTGGCTTCGCTGCCAAGACGCAACCTCCATGTCCAGAACTTTCATTTTTTCCTCTTCCTCCCGTCTGATTCTCTCCGATTCTTCCCTCTGACGCCTTTCCTCCTGCCACCTAAGCTCTCGCTGTTCCCTTTCCGTGCGCAGATGCTTTATGGCTATGGCTGCCTTGATCAGACCACCGACAAATGAATTCAAGCAGTCCTCCAGCCTCTGTCTCCTCCCATCGGACCATGTCTTGCGGGTATTCAAGGAATCATCGTTCTTAATTCTCAGGTATAATATCCCGTTCGGAGAATAGTCATACTCCTGAGTGCTATACCTCCAGGGGTGTTTTTCCTTTTCTTTCATTTGGGCAGCTGTTAATTTTCTCTCGGTGCGGTCGAGGTCTTCAATGAGTATGAATTTTATAACTTCACCCATGACCGATACTGAGGTGGAAAACGGTAGCTCTTTGTTAACAGATATATCGAATCCTCTGGTCTCCAAGGCTTTAATAAGCGTATCCATGATGAGCATGGCTCGATCGATACTATCCTGCCCCACATGTATATCAAGGCATCCTCGTGCCCTCGGTTGTTTCAAGCCCCTGGCATCGACCTTTGCCCCTATCAGACTCCTTTGGGTCATCACGATCAAGGAATGGGGGGAATCCAATGATGGCGGCACTGTTATTTTGTTCTCCGGCATTTTTTCGGCATTGATTAAGCCACATGTTTCGTTATCTTCCTTGCCTTCTCTCTGGAGCTTCGACGTTCTGTGGATATATGTGCCCGTGGTATTTGATTTCTTTGTCGGTCGTAGAGGGGGCACAGGCATCTTCAACCCTTTCTTCTTCATCTGCCAATATCCCCTGCCGGGCACAGGAATTTCCAGCCTCTTGCAGATTTTTCCCAAACCACGATCAGAAATTCCATACCCCCGTGCAAGCTTGGATACAGGCTCAACCCAGACCATCTTGTATAACTCCTCACGCTTTAGAAAAATTGTTTCATCGTCCATTTTCCCCACCTCTGAAAATATTTGCCAGGATTACCACTGCCGACAATAAATACAAATGACAGGAAAGTAATATATTTCGTTACTTTAATCAGGTGATTCATGTTTGGGATAAGCGACAGGGATTTTTTCCGGCGCTTGGCGGAACCGGAACCTTTTCGATGCGCCGCCAGCCGGGCCCTTAGTTGCTGTTGATGCGGGTAAATTTTCTCCCTGTTCCGCAACAAAACGGCAACACGACAAAGACCGATTGAGTTGACGTTTTGGTTCACTACGGGTAGTAATTTTACCCGTTCATGCACAAAATGTGAACAATTTATTTCTTGCTTGCAGTGAAAAGATTGGGAAGATTTAAGTCTTAGCTGAATAATCTATGCAGAGCATTCGGCATCTGTCTGAAGAAGCTTTTTGTTGAGTATTGCCCGGTCATCTTATCTCCTCTCTAAGATTTTATTATATTGAGATTGCTTTTCATTTTTTCACATCACACCGAGTATCCAGCCCTCTACCTGGGCAAGCGTGCGTTCTGCAGAAGTCAGCGAAGGTGACAAGAATATTGACAGGCTGCCATCTATATCAGCTTGCCGCAGCCACCGCGCCACTGAATAGGCATCATGCTGGTCCGGGTTGCGGTCGTCGCGGGGAAAACCCCTGCTCCATAGAGACGGATAAACCTCCACGATTACCGAACGACTTGGTGCAAGGTCCCAACCATCAAAAGGCCAGAAGTGGATTTTATCCGTCAACTTCTGGCGGAGGTATCGCAACCAAGGTATTCCGGAATGTGTGGATTTGGCCACCGACCCTTGCACGTCAAAGTGAAAGACGGATTTGGCAGACCCAGCTCTTTCTTCCGTCAATCGGCGCCACCGGGCATTACCCATGCGATTGGCGCCATCTCCGCGAAGACCATCCCTTATGAAATCAACATATGTATTATCATCATCTGTCGGCCAGTGACGCTGGAAATCGTCGAGAAACGTCGGCCAGTCCTGCAATAGATGGTTAACCTCAAAGTAACGTAAGGGAAAAGAAAAACTATGATCAATACCGACAATGGTAGCGTGATCCTTTTGGAGTTGTTCAACCAGCCACTCGGCAATTCCTTTTCTTGTCCAATATTTCCGGGGGCTCGGCGGCGGTATAACCTCTACCGGCAGCGTTTCTAAATCAGCTCTATAAACCCGTAGCCCTTTAAGGCTCGCAGTCGGTGTTTGGGCTCCGGAGTAATCGATGCCGATATAGCGTTGAAATAAAGGCATAGCTGCATCCCCATCATTTACCGAATAAACTTCCTTGAGCTTCCTTAGCTGCTTCATACTCCTCATAAAGTTTGAGGATGGGCATTCTCTTCTTCACTGTCTTTATAAAATCTGGATCGTTCAGCGTTTCATATGTAACCCCTTTGAAGATTAAAGACACGTCTATTTTCTTGAGATTTCTTTCCGCAGTACCGAAATGGTCTGCGAGTTCACAATCCAATACCTGTCGAATATCAGATTTGGAAGGTTTTGAAGGTAAGAATTTCTTCCAACGATCTGGCGTTTGCGCGATGACGGCTGGAGCAAGCGCATTAACGAGAGCAACACGATTTTTGTCTATGGCTTTCTGTAGTTTTGCTTCAAGCTCCTTTTGAAAAGCTTCAATGTGCTTTTTCAGCTCATCAACCGCAGCTTCAAACTCTTCTTTTTTACTCCGGAGAATGACATTTCCAAAGTTTGGCAGATTGACGAGAAAATCATCGGCAATCTTTTCTTTGTGCTCAGTAATTTCCTCACCTGATATTTTGGCATCTTCATCGTCGATTAACTGAAACGAACTATGTAACAGCTTCTTGGTTTTATCATCCTTTGCTAAACCAAGCAGGTCGCTGGGAATATTGACCTTCCTTTTGCCGATTTGATGCCCCCTTAACTCGAATTCTACGAACTCGATCTGTGCATTAAAAACACGCACCTTCCTGGCAATGTCGAATTTCATTGGGGGATTGCGAACTAAATCGTTGGAAGTCTCCATTATTTTTGCAGGGCTTACGGAATTTGTTCCTACGGTAGCTTTTCCTCCTGCCTTTTCGAGCCCCAAATCCGCGGCGATGTCGGTGGGTACCAAATTTAACTTTACGGCGTTCGGGCGCACCTGTGTATCTGAACCGCCTTCGATAAGCAATGGTGTTGGTGCATAGAACAGAGTTATGTCGTCTGCGATCAGCAGCGCAATTCTGACCCCAGGCTGTTCATGTATTGAACTTCTGTATTTTTCAGCTTGCTTGTGTAATTTCTTAAGGGCATCGATGGTACCAAAGCCCATCCGACAAACTTCTGGATCAACATCCAGGATAATGTTGATGGCTTCTGCTGGTAATTCTTCCCATTTCCTGCAAACCGCTTCGGCTACCTGGTCAGACATTCCGGGCGTCATATAAACGAGACGCCTTTTGACACTCTGAATAATTTGGCAAAGATAAACATCGTCAACGGTAGTGATTGCTGTTGGTTCAGACATCAGAGCCTCCCATGAAATCTTAGTCAGTTAAGTGCAAATATTATGAATGTTAAATCATGTTGGTGTATCTTTGCCTTCTTCAATTCCAAATTAAGTTCAGTCTTTGCAGCCAATCAAGTTTTTTTGAAAAACGGCACAATGTCCACCTGAATATACGGTTCATAATGGTTGTTCCGTATAAGCGCCTGGAGATTAGGCTGCTTCAGGATCATTTTGCGGGCAATGTCGCGGTCATTCTTATCAATGACACCTAAATTTTCCGCCATGATTCTGGCATCCTCACCTTCCAGGTGCAATGCTATTTTGGTTCCCATAAGATCAAATGCCACGCGATCAAAATCTTTTGGGCTCTGAGAAGCAAGCAATAAACCAACACCGTATTTTCTGGCCTCCCTTACCAACTCCGTCAGGGTTTCGTCGTAAGACAGTTTATGGGCCTCGTCAATAACAGCCATAATTCGTATTTGATTGGTCGGTCCCTTTGCCAGCATATCTGAATAAATCTTCTGGAGCATGAAGCGGCTTACAGCAACCATCAATTCAGGCGTTGCCAAATTGGAAAGACGAACAATTGTTGTATGACTCAAAATATCATTGAATGTTAAATCGCCGCCCACATCTTGAAAGATACCCGTGGCAAAGAGCGGCTCAATTCGCAGATTAAGGTTGCGCACTGTTGCGCTGCCTACTTTTTCCTTTTCTTTCAAGATCGACCAGACATCTGCAATAGATGGCGGCTCGTTTTCCCAGGTGTCTTTTTTCCCGGAAATAAAGCCTTTAACGGCATAGGCTTGGCTGATGGCGTCTCTCAATTCGGCATGTTGAATATCACCCAATCCAAAGATCCTCTTCAAACTTGCAGCAACCTGGTATACGACCTTTTGATAATTTTGTTTCTTGGTCGTTAATCTATCCGGGGGCACTTCAAAGGGATTAATCGGGATTCCGTCTGATGCATCAACGACACGTGCATTTGTCCGTTCAAGAAAGGTTTGTCCGATGGAATCTTTAAGCTCAGCATCCATGTATTCGCCTTGAAAATCAAAGATTATTGCAGGGACACTTTGTTCACTAAGGTTGTCAATGAAAGCGCTGGCCGTCTGTGTCTTCCCGGCCCCTGTCGTTCCCACAATCAGAATATGCTGGTTGGATAATTTTTTCGGCGTATTGGAGAAGGGATTCCAGTGGACCGCCTTTCCGGAATCACTGTTCTTTCCCAAATAGATTTGCAGATCAGTTTTTTGAGATTCCGAGGCAGTCGTCTTCTCCTCTTTGCTTCCCTCTGCTTTGATTTCTTTTGTTGATTCTTTTTCTTTGTCGCCATCCGCAGCGGTAACCCGAATGGTTTCTGTTTCCTCTGTCGGAGTGAAACTGCCGGGTGATGCAGCACTATCGGGTTTCACTTCCTTTACGTCTGTTTTTGAATCTCGATCTGGTGAAACGACTTCTTCCGGCTCTTCCTGCTGTGGTTCTATCGTATCTTCATCGATATCAAACAATTGTGATATTTTATCCTTGCCGATGACATAAATGGTGTTGCCCTTGTAGTTTTCCGGCTCTTTGCTGACACCCTGCAAGTTAAAGATATAACCAGCTTTTTCAAATTCTAAATGAAAGTCGTTCTGAGTAACCTTGCTGATTCCTGTGAGGATAGTCTGTTCTTGAGAGGAATTCTCTTGAATGAGGCCGTGGCGAATGCAGCGCTCAAGATAGAATGCCAGCAAGCGGGCAAGTTCATGATTCTGAATATCGCGATCAAAACGATCCTTATCCGTCTTGGGTTGGAACAGGGCCTCAATTACCTTATGTGTGTCTTCGTTCTTGGATACGATCTGTTCTTTCAGCCCGTATTCTTCCCCGACACCGGCGCCGCTCCTAAATTTTACTTCGATTAAACGAAGCTTCATGACATTCTGATCAAATTCCACCATGAGCAAATCAGAACGTTGTAACCGTAAGGTTTCATCCTGGACTTGCCGTTTATGCTCGGTAAAAAGAGAAATGTGCGAATCAATGGGGATAAGGACAGAATGTGCTAAATCACCCTGCTCTTCGAGAATAAGCCTTGTCAAAGCAAGGCCGATAATCTCCCTGGCGTCTTTGGGATTATTGATCAATTTCAAGGCCAGTTTTCCGGAGATGGATTTCAAGATATCCAAAATATGGACGGCATGAAAGCCCGTTCCCGGGATGCCCATTTTTTTGAGGCCATCCTTGATCAGACCTTCAATTTCGCTCAACCAATAGGTGGACACAATCAACCGATGCCCCACACTGTCTAAAAATTCAGGTGTGTAATCTATGAGATAACTGCTGCCGCTGGATTTACGTGGATTGTCAAAATATTCGATCCCGAAATTGCGATCAATCGTTAAGACCCAATCCGAATTTTCGTGGACATGGTTTATGATGTACTTATCCACGGCGGATAGTTCCAATTGGACGGCCGGGATCTCATCCAGTGCATTCCCCCAATTGAAAAAGCAAGCAGAAAGACGCAACATCCGATCAACAATCTCATAGATCAAGCACGCCGAATTTTCGTCTTCTCGAACCTCATTATTTTGATTAGGAATAATTTTTCTTGACCAGGTCGCCATATCGCCTTTCAGGTCAAAGGTTGTCCGGTATTCCGCCAGCAGATTATGCAGACTGAAACTGCCCACGCTCTGGCCTACGGGGCGCGTCAGGACCTTAGTGGCGAACCGGTCAATAACCATCGATAAATGGCCTTCATTGACGTTTGTGTTCGGCCAATCGCTTTCCTTTACCTTTTTCTTGGAGAAGAGCAGCTTGGGGAAGAGCGGTGTCAAATGCCGCCGCTATCGGGCCAGCGTTTTTCGCCGTAATGGAGCCAGTT
>CAZYIE010000023.1:39305-55001 GCA_964646755.1 uncultured Smithella sp. | reverse complement strand
TATCAAGCATGCCAAACACAATGACGTCCCCGTGGGACCAGGACGCGGTTCAGCTGCTGGTTCCCTTGTGGCCTATGCCATCCGCATTACCGACATTGATCCCCTGCGTTACGGGCTTTTTTTTGAACGATTTTTGAACCCGGACCGCATTAGTATGCCTGATATTGATATTGATTTTTGTCAGGAACGCCGCAGTGAAATCATCAAGTACGTGACGGAGAAATACGGCAAGGATAAAGTCACGCAAATATGCACTTTTGGAAAAATGATGGCCAAAGGTGTAATTCGGGATGTAGGACGGGCACTCAATATACCTTATGGCGAAGTAGATCGAATCGCTAAGCTGGTGCCGTCCAGTGTTTTGAATATCACACTTGTAGATGCTTTTAAAATGGAGCCGCGGTTTGCCGAGGAACGCAAGAAGAATCCGCAAATTGACAAAATGCTTTCACTTTCACTGGTTCTGGAGGGTCTCAACCGCCACTCATCGATTCATGCCGCTGGTGTTGTTATTTCCGATGCGCCACTGGTCGAAAGAGTTCCTCTGTTCGCGCCCAAGGACGATATCGTTTCTCAATACTCGATGAAAGATATTGAGGCAGTCGGACTAACAAAATTTGATTTTCTGGGACTCAAGACCCTGACGGTGATTAAAAATGCCGTCAATTTTATCAAAGAATCTCATAATATTGATATTGACATCAATGACTTACCACTCGACGATGCAGAAACATATAAACTATTGATGAAAGGTGAAACTGACGGCGTTTTCCAGTTGGAAAGTTCCGGCATGAAGGATCTTCTGGTAAATTTTAAACCAGATCATATTGAAGATATCATTGCTTTAATTGCGGCTTATCGCCCCGGCCCGATGAAGATGATTCCTGATTTTATAGCTCGTAAGCATGGAAAACAGCAAATCGCTTATGAGCTTCCCCAGCTGGAACCGATTTTAAAGGAAACTTACGGCATCATCTTGTATCAGGAACAGGTCATGCAAATTGCCAATGTGATCGGTGGCTACACGATGGCCCAAGCTGACACATTGCGCAAAGTCATGGGCAAAAAGCAAGTCTCAGCAATGGAAAAGGAGAAACCAAAATTTCTCGAAGGTGCAAAAAAACAAAAAATTAATGAAAACAAGGCAAAAACCATTTGGGACCAGATGGAGACTTTTGCTGAGTATGGCTTCAACAAGTCTCATAGTGCCGCTTATTCCATCATCACATATCAGACTGCCTATCTAAAAACGCATTATCCCGTTGCTTTCATGGCCGCGTTGCTTACATCCGAAAAAGACAACCGCGACAAAATCATCAAACACATGAACAACTGTAAAGAAATGGGAATTAATGTTCTGCCGCCGGATATTAATGAATCACAAAAAGACTTTAGCATCTCCGGGGAGAATATTCGCTTTGGTCTGGCTGCCGTGAAAAATGTCGGCGAGGCGGCTATTGAATCTATCATCGCTATGCGCCAGGAAGTAAATTTCTCCTCATTTATGGATGTTTTAAGCCGCGTTGATCTGCGCAAAGTCAATAGAAGGGTTATTGAAAGTTTGATCAAGTGCGGTTCATTTGATTCACTGGGTTATTACCGACGCCAACTGATGGAATGCCTGGATCAATCCATGGAAGAGGCCCAACGCAAACAAAAGGAATTACTAAGTAATCAGTCTAGTTTCTTCGACGATTTGGAAAATTCAGGATCGTCGAATGAAAATGGGGCAGGATCATATCAGATTCCCAATCTTCCTGAATGGGATCGTAAGGAACTACTCTCCATCGAAAAAGAAACTCTCGGTTTTTATATTACCGGCCACCCTTTACATGGTTATGCCGATAGATTAAAGCTGGTTGCCAACACAGATTCCAGTACTTTGAGCACAAAACGGGATAAAGACAACATTACCATCGCCGGAGTAATCAGCACACTTAACGAGAGACCGACCAGGCGAAAAGACATCATGTGTAATGTCGTTCTGGAAGATTTGCAGGGTTCAGTTAATATTATTTTCTGGGCGGATACGTATAAAAAATATTATGAACTCCTCCATGCAGATGAACCTGTCGTAATTACGGGAACTATTGACGTTGGTGATGAATCGCTCAAGATCATTGCCCAGGATGTTATCCCTCTGGCCAAATCACTGGAAAATCCTTATAAGCAAATTCGTTTTATGGTCGATTCGGAAAAGATTTCTCCGGACAATATTCTTTCCTTTTATAATGCCATAAAAAAATATTCCGGTAAATACGAGAGTTACATTCATATTGTTAATGGAAAAAGTGAAACAATTGTTTATTTAGGCGAGCAGCTACGCCTAGATATCAACGATAAGTTAAAGCGGGAAGCAGATAGCATATTAGGGGAGGGTGCCACCACTTATTGCTAAAGCTATTTAATATGAAATATGAAGAAAGAACATACAGATCATTAATTAATAAGGAAAATCTAACTTCATATAATGTAAAAATAGCCGAGAGCGATCTTTTTATCAGCTCGGATACCAACCTGGCCAAGTCAGCTGAAAAATCATTATTAAAACATCGTAATTGGTTAGAAACATACATCAAAAATCATCCGGAATTCCGCACATCACTTTTGCCTCTTCCTGAAGATAATTTAGCTTCACCGATTATCCGGGATATGCTCAGAAAATCAAAAATCTGCGGGGTAGGACCGATGGCCTCCGTTGCCGGCGCCATATCCGAATTTGTAGGATATAATCTCCTCAATCAGACGGAAAATCTCATTATTGAAAACGGCGGAGATATCTTTCTTCGAACGAAAAACAAACTAACCGTTTCCATTTATGCTGGAGAATCTGCTTTAAGTTATAAAGTCAATGTCCTTATAAAACAAGAGGAAACACCGTTAGGAATTTGCACATCGTCCGCTACAGTCGGGCCATCTTTAAGTTTCGGCAAAGCCGATGCCGTTTGTGTAATTTCGCATTCCGCGACACTTGCCGACGCTGCTGCTTCTGCAATCGGGAACCGTGTAAAAAGTAAAAAAGATATAAAACCAGCTCTGGGTTACGGAATAAAAATTCCCGGCGTACGCGGTATAGTTATAATCTGCGGCAATGATATGGGAGTAATAGGGGAGGTGGAGCTCATTTAAGAAAAGGATATTAGACTCAAGACTGAAGGTTCAAAAAGATAATTACCCGAAAAAATAAATAGACGATAATTATTTTGTACTCGAATCGGGCATCGAAGAAGCTGTTAAAGCAAATCCTTCACAATTGAAGCTTTGCTTGGTAGAGAAGGATTCAGCAAAAAACATTTCCAATACCAGTGAGTTAAACTTTACTTCATGTAGACATAACATATCTTATACGACTTTAAGTAAATATTATATACTCGGGGAAATGGGAGTTAAAATGACAAAACCAATCTATCATCTTGAATTCAAGGATAATATAGCGGTTTCCAATCCAACCTTCTGTTATCAGCCTAATAGGCTTCAGTCTTTTTCTTAAATTCCATCATCCGCTAACTGTTTAAATATTTTTTGCTGACGCTCGGATAGTTTTTTGGGAACTTCAACATTTATCTTAACGTATTGATCGCCTTTAAGTGCTCCTTTGAGTCCGGAAACGCCGTAGCCCTTCATTCTAATTTTTGTATTGTTTTGCGTACCAGGAGATATTTTTAATCTTTTAATTGTACCATCCAGAGTCGGAATATCTATGATAGTACCCAGTACTGCCTGGGTAAATTTAATATTTTTTTCTATATACAAATCGTTGCCGTCGCGAGAAAAAATTGGATGCGGCAACACATTAATATTTAAATACAAATCTCCGTTGGAACCACCGTTATAACCGGACAGTCCCTTTCCCGGTAATCTCAGTTTTTTCCCGGTGCTGATACCGGCGGGAATTTTAACACTAATTTCTTCAATCCTATTTTCGATTTGTAGTGACAGCTTTTTATCGGCACCTAAAACAGATTCCTCCAGTGATATCGATAAATTATATTCAACATCCTGTCCTTTTTCGTGCATTTGGGCATATTGCTGTCCACCACCCATGCCACCGAATAGGCCGGCAAATGGATCTTCGTTATCCCGGGAAGTAGAGCCTCCCCGTCTGCCCGAGCGAAAGGTTGTTGAACGGCCCCCTCCCCTGGTACCTCCGAATCCAAAACTTCGCAGAATCTCATCGAGGTCAACTCCGCGGAAAATATCCTCCTGAGAATGCTGCTGACGGTACTGGTCTGCTGAACCAAAAGTATCGTATTGCTGACGCTTCTCCGCATCGCTTAAAACGGCGTATGCTTCACTGATTTTTTTAAATTTTTCTTCTGAGGCGGCTTTATTATTAGGATTCTTATCAGGATGCCATTTCACGGCCAATTTCCGGTAAGCTTTTTTAATTTCATCGGCTGATGCCTGCTTTGCTAAACCCAGTATTTGATAATAATCTTCGGACATAATATCACCTAATCCAATGATTTAAATATATTTTGCAATGGCTAGTATTTAAAAGTGTTATTGAAAGATCATTGCAACAATTCGCTAATAATTTAAGCATCTCTTCCCATTTGGAAAGCTGTCAAATTGACTTTTGCTAACTTCTCAGGAAAAGCCTTTTTGATGACATTTTCCCAAATGGATGCCGGCATATCCAGTAAAGTGGATATTGCACCTAAAAGGACAACATTTGCAGTCTTTATATTACCTGATTGCTTGGCTAATGCCGTTGCATCAATTTCTCTTACTTGTTTATAATGACTCTTTAAAAATAAAATAGTATCTTCCGGATAGGGAACATCGCCGGAATTAACTGCCGGCGGATAAATCTCTTCGGCATTAACAATTATTGTAGCATCTTTTGTTAAATAATTTAGATAGCGGAGTGTTTCCATTTTCTCAAAAGCAACTAGTAAATCAATACTTCCCGGCTT
Organism: uncultured Smithella sp.; assembly: GCA_964646755.1. GTDB lineage: Bacteria > Desulfobacterota > Syntrophia > Syntrophales > Smithellaceae > MVRV01. The sequence goes on along the minus strand of CAZYIE010000023.1, from coordinate 50,082 downwards.
TGCCAGTGGAGAATAGACTTTATTGCCATAGCGAACGTGGCTGGTCACACAACCACCGCGTTGAGCCATACCGTGAACTTCGCTCTTTTTGACATCAAGACCAGCTTCTATAATTGCCATACACATAATATCGCTGGCTCTCAGGATGCCCTGTCCGCCAACGCCTGCAAGCAAAATACTTTTTACATCTTTATCCGTCATCAAATTGACCTCATTAATTATTTAATCGCATTGAATTTGCATACTTGCAGGCACAGGCCGCAACCATTGCAAAGATTTTCGTCAATTACCGATATCCCTTCCCTTTTAGAACCCTCTATTTTCTCCATTTTTTTCCAGGAAATCGGCGGGCATCCCAGACCAAGACATACTTTACAGCCCGTACATTTATCCGGATCAACCTGTAATGGCTTTTGCGGTTGTGATTTAGCCCGCTTGAATAACACGCAGGGTCTTTTGGAAATTACTACTGAAGGACCTTCTTTGGCCAGTTCTTCTTTTATAACAGTCCTGGTGTTTTTGAGATCATAGGGATCAACAATTCTTACATTTTGGATACCCAGGGCTGATACTAAAACCTTTAAATCAAGCTGTATTGCTTCTTCTCCCAAAATCGTGTAACCGGTTCCCGGATGCTCCTGCATACCGGTCATAGCTGTTGTGCTGTTGTCACAAATTATAATCACGGCATTGCTTTTGTTATAAGCCATATTTAAAAGAGGTGTAATTCCGGAATGGATAAACGTCGAATCACCAATAACGCCTACAATCTTGCCCTTCCCTTTCTCCTTTAAAGCTTTGCTCATCCCATGAGCCATTCCGATACTAGCCCCCATACAGATACAGGAATGCAATCCTTCTAAGGGTTTCATATAAGAAAGCGTATAGCATCCTATATCGCCGGTCACAAAAAGCTTAAGTTTGTTTAAAGTATAAAATAATCCACGGTGCGGGCAACCAGGACAAAGATTTGGCGGACGCGGTGGAATACTCTTAGCAGAAATATTCACCGGTTTGTCCAGTTTTTTTATTGCATTCTGGATAATTCCGGGATCAAATTCATTGGTATAGGGAAAGATTTCCTTCCCAATTACGTTGATACCCATTGCCTTAATTTGCTCTTCCAGGAACGGATCTAACTCTTCAATAACATAAATATTTTTAACACGAGCTGCAAAATCTCGAATCATTTTTTCCGGCAATGGATAAACCATGCCCAATTTCAGATAAGAGTAATCCGGAAAAACATCTTTGGCATAATTATATGGCATTCCTGCTGTGATAATACCTATATCAGGATTGTTGATCTCCATTTTGTTTTCGCTGAAATTTTCCGCAAATGCTTTTAAATCCTGCATACGTTTTTCAACTGCAATACGCCGAATACGGGCATTGGCCGGTACCATAACGAATTTTGCTGAATTGTAAGTAATGCTAGTCTTATCCTGATAAGGCGAGGGATCTTCCAGCGAAACAACAGCTTTGGAATGTGAAACTCTGGTTGTAGTTCGTAAAAAAACAGGCGTGTCGAATTTTTCGCTGATCTCAAATGCCAGCTTAATGAATTCCTTTGCTTCCTGAGGGTCTGCCGGTTCGAGCATCGGAATTTTGGCAAACTTAGCATAGTTGCGATTGTCCTGTTCATTCTGCGAACTATGTAAAGAAGGATCATCGGCAGTTATGATGACTAGCGCTCCATTGGTCCCGGTATAACTAACGGTAAAAAGTGGGTCGGCGGCAACATTAACTCCGACATGTTTCATGATGGCAATTGCTTTTTCACCGGCTAAAGCAGCCCCTATGGCCACTTCCAGAGCCACTTTTTCATTGGGCGACCATTCTGCGTAAACCCCTTCATACTTGGAATATTCTTCCATAATTTCCGTGCTGGGAGTGCCTGGATATGCTGCCGCAAATCTGACACCGGCTTCATATACCCCACGGGCAATGGCCTCGTTTCCTGACATTAATATTTTCAAATCATTAGCCTCCAGATTAATTATGCTTTGTTAGCTAAGAGAAGCAATCTTCCGTTTTAAAAAAAGAGTCATGGACGGATCCGTAGTCTTTTGTAAAGCACTTGAATAGTTCTCTAAAGCTTTCTTCTTATCATTTATTTGTTCATATATACGGGCAATATTTCGATAACCGATGGCTTCAAATCCGCTATTATTACTCTTTTGCGCTTGTTCAAAATAACTCAGTGCAGCCTTAAAATCCTTCTTGCTTTCATAACAGTATCCTAAAGAAGTCATTGCCAGAAAGCGAATTCCGGCATTATCTGCTGTCGTGCTGGAAAGGTAGCTTTTGTATGAGGCAATAGCATTATCAATATCCCCTTGATTATAATAAATATTACCCAGACTGTACCACGCAATTTTTGCACTCCAGCTGTGCGGATATTTATCGATTAATTCCTTGAAAATCGGAATACTGTCTTTTGCTGTTTGTGGTTGTTCAGGGTTTCTGATCAGATTATCCTGAGCTTTCGTGTATAATCCCAGTGCTGACGTTTGATAGCTACTCCAATAAAAGTAAGTAGCTATCGCAATGACGATTGCTAAACATATTGCGGTAACAATTACATAAACGCGTGCCTTGTTCTCCATAAAGTAAAAGGTAAGTCTTTCAATGCTTGATTGAAAAGCATCCGGCCCTTCCAGTTCTTTTTTTGACAATTTCGCTGTCATCTTATTCCCCTTTAATATTATATTTAGCTTTTAGGTCGAGAAGTATCGGCGGTATTCTGCGCACTTTACCTTCCTTATTGGTGCAGGCGTGCATGGTATAGCCGGTGGCGTGCCGATGCTTCTTATCTTCATCCCAGATTGTATAATTAAACTTAACGAGAACTCGTGTTATGTATTCTATAATTGTTTCCACAACCAATAACTGATCGTATTTTGCCGGCAACAGATAATTGCAATATGCTTCGGTTAAAGGCAGGTTAAAGCCATATTTTTCTACTTCTGAGTAGAGAAGACCCATTTGCCGGAATATTTCAGTACGACCTATTTCAAACCATTTGATATAGTTCGTATGATAAACGATACCCATCGCGTCTGTATCTGCATAGATTACTCTTACCTGCGTTAGATTATGAACCAACGAATGCTCTCCAATCCGCAATAAACTTGTCCATGAGTAGATGACCGGGAGAAATTATGATCCCACTTTTTTTCGCCGCAATTTCATTAAAAGGTACACCAGATAATTTATTTTCTTCTTTGCATGAAGATAAAACAGCAAAAGGACTAGGATCGCTTGTATGTGTCCTTAAATCCAGCGGCGTTGGATGATCGCTTAAAACCAATATTCTGAAATCACCGAAGGAACTTATATTGTTTATAATAGTTCCGACGATCTTTTCATCAAAAAATTCTATAGCCTGAATTTTACCTTCTACATTGCCTTCATGACCCATCTCGTCAGGAGCTTCCAGATGAACAAAAATGAAATCCATGAAATTCAAGGCATCTAATGCCGCTTTAGCTTTACCTTCATAATTAGTGTCAATGTATCCTGTTGCTCCTTGCACACCAATTATTTTTAATCCGGCAATTACTCCAATACCGTTGAGTAAATCAACAGCAGAAATCATCCCACCCTTCAGGCCGTATTTTTGAGTAAGAGGTGTAATCTGAGGTTTTCTACCCTGCCCCCAAAGCCAAATGGAATTAGCAGTTTTTTTCCCGTCTTTGAGTCTGGCAATATTGATTGGATGGTTCTTTAATATTTCGGCCGCATTCTGCATGACTAAATTAACTTCATTAGCCATATCGCCTGTGGGCAAATAGGATGCAATGGATTTTCCTATTATATCATGAGGAGGTATTGTTTGCGGCGAAGCGGTTGCATTACGCCAGACAAACAAATGCCGATAGCCGACGCCCGGGTAAAACTGATATTGAGCTGATCCCAACTGCTTATTGATATCCTTAATAATTTCAGCAGCCTCGACCGTGGAAATATGGCCGGCAGTAAAATCATCCATGAAAGCATCAGCAGTATATTTTGCGCCAACGGAGATTAAATTGCAACGATAAGCAATATCATTCGGTCCAAGATTGATGCCCATGCTGGCAGCCTCCAAAGGTCCGCGGCCAGTATAGGTTTGCAATGGGTCATAGCCAAGAACAGATAAATTGGCGACATCGCTACCCGGAGCAAGACCTGCAGGAATTGTGTCAACAAGACCGATTGTGCCGCAAGCGGAGATCTCATCAAGGTGAGGCGTGAGAGCGCATTGCAGCGGTGTTTTTCCGCCGAGTTTATCTGAGGGATAATCAGCCATTCCGTCGCCAAGCAAAATCACATATTTCATGGAATATTACTTTCTAATAATTATTTTTACTGATGACTATTCAGGCTGAAGGAGTTTAGACTGAAGGCCAATTGTTATAGGAAGGGCACATTCCGCGCCTTCATTTTAACCCTCAGTCTTCAGTCTTCAGCTTTCTTACCTACTTTTTAAAGCAACTCATCCTCGATGCGCACGATGATGGTCTTGTCCAGCACTATGTCCAGTTTATCTATTATTTTTAAAGCCTTGCGTACATTCTTTTCTTTGGCCTTATAAGTAGTCATAACAACAGGCACGGCACCCTCTTCTTGTCTTGTTTTTTGGATAACCGTGGCAATACTGATGTCGTTTTCACCCAAGATACCGGATATTTTTGAAAGAACACCGGGCCTGTCCACTGCAGAAAAGCGAAAATAATATTTTGTTTCGATATTATCCATGGGCATTAGCTTGATATCACACATCGTTTTTTCTTTTTGTGTCCGTAACGGGGAACATCCGGTAACCCCATGCAGTAGATTGCGGGAGATATCAATAATATCGCTGACTACAGCACTGGCGGTAGGCATCATTCCTGCACCTTGGCCATACAGAAAAACCGGGCCGGAAGCATCACCGATCAGATGAAACGCATTATAATTCCGGTTGACGTTGGCTAGAAGATGCTGGGAGGGAATCATCGTCGGATGAATTCTTGCCTCCACAATATCGTTATGCAAAATAGCGATTGCCAGAAGTTTTATACGATAGCCCAATTCTCTGGCAAAGATTACGTCCTGCCGGCTGATTGCCGAGATGCCATCGCGGAAAATATCGTCCAAGCTTACTTTACAGCCATACGCCAAAGAAAGAATTATTGTGAGCTTATGCGCCGTGTCAATACCCTCAATATCGTAGGTGGGATCGGCTTCGGCATAGCCAAGTTTTTGCGCCTCTTTGAGTACAACTTCGAAATCTTTTCCCTCGTCAGTCATCTTGGTCAAAATAAAATTGGCGGTACCATTCATAATGCCGTAAATTGATTTGATATTATTGGCAATAAGCGATTCTTTAAGTGTTCGAATGATGGGAATTGTTCCGCCAACGGATGCTTCAAATCCGATGTCTGTCTTTTTTTTCTCGGCTAAGCTGAAGATTTCGTTGCCATGCGCGGCAAGTAGTGCCTTATTTGCGGTTACAACCTGCTTGCCATTGGCAATGGCTTCCAGAATAAACGTCCTTGCGGGCTCATATCCGCCCATCAATTCGATAATTATATCAATATTTTTATCCTGGAGTATTTCGTGGGCATTGGTAGTCAGGATGTTTTTATTTACCTTCACCGGTCTAGATGTTGTTATATCAATATCAGCGATTTTCTTCAGTACCACCCTGGCAGCAAGCTTTTTTTCAATCAGCTTTTCATTATCTTGCAGTAATTTGACAACACCACAACCTATAGTGCCAAAGCCGATTAAGCCTATATTAATATTTTTCATTATTTACACCTGAATCAGTTTATATTTCACCGTTTATTTGACGGCTAGCCGATCATTTTCAGCGTTATTTCTTATAACAATTACACTTGTTTTGTCAAACATATATAAACTGTGACTAGTTGAAAAAATGGTCACTAATACTCAGGTTGAGAGCTATAAGAAGATGTGCCAATGGGGGGAGTATCAATCAAACAATAAATCGTCCTCTCGTAAAAAGCAAAAAGGGGAGCATGCGATTACCGATTAGCTCCCCTTTTTATTGATTTTAATGGTCGGGGCGAGTGGATTTGAACCACCGGCCCTCTGAACCCCATTCAGATACGCTACCAGACTGCGCCACGCCCCGACATTTCATAAAGGTTTAAAGTGTTGAGGTCATTACCATCATCATAAAATCGTGTCAAGAACAAACGAATATCCTCAATTCATTTTAAAATAATTAATTTATTTTTTTGAATATGATGTACAACTAATGAAAACAGTGAAAATATACCTTGAACTAATAAGAACAATAAAGTAACCTTCAAGTATGGGTAATAATTCAGACATGTTAAAAATACTCAATAAATATATTGTTCTGCAAACTTTTTTTTCTCTATTTGCTGTTTGTTGTCTTCTTATAACAGCTAATTTTGCGCAGGCAGATATTTTTAAGTATGTTGATGATGAGGGTGTATTGCATTTGACAAATGTTCCTTCTATTCCTAATGCCAAATACATTCTTGTCCTGAAAGAAAAAAGGATTCTTTTTCGTAAAAATATAGATATAAACAATTTCGACCAAATTATTATGAAGGCGGCTGACAAGCACAAAATGGATCCCGCTTTAATCAAAGCAGTTATTAAAGCAGAATCAAACTTTAATCATCAGGCAGTTTCACCGGTGGGGGCTCAGGGCTTAATGCAGCTAATGCCTGCTACCGCCTCTCACCTTCAAGTTGATGATGCTTTTCATCCGGAAAAAAATATTGAAGGCGGGGTACGTTATCTCCGATATCTGCTCACTCTTTATCGTGGCAATTTAACACTTGCCCTGGCTGCTTATAATGCCGGTGAAGGAGCAGTCGCCAAATACCATAACCAAGTACCACCCTATCGAGAAACTAAAAACTATGTAAATCGTGTTTTGAGTTTATATAACTCTTTCAGTAGATAGATTCACCACTCTTTGATAAGTATAGATACTGTTTTAATTTGGCCAGTTTCTTTTCTTTTATCCCGTCTACGTCCATTAATTCCTCAATGTTCGTGAAATGAATTTTTTTGTTTCTTAATGCTAAAATTTTTTGTGCCGTTATTTCACCAATGCCGGGAATTAAAATCAAGTCATCAAACGTTGCCAAGTTAATATCGATAGGCATCCCCAGTGCCAGTCTTCGGGCATTATCAATCCTTGAAAATGATATTTTCTCTACCTTATCGGAATCTATTGATAACGTCATTCCGTTTTCGAGCACGAAATCATTCAAACTTCTATGGCCACTGCCAGTCAGGTATAATAATTGATTGGTGGTAGTCCCGGGTTTTGTAAAATAGATACCAGCGCCGATATTTTTATCCTGAACCAAAACTGTCAGTGCATTTTTATGCTGGTCAGCTAGGAGAGGTATTTTAGTACTTAAGAAAATATTAGAAAAAAAAATAATAAAGGGAATAATCGCTAAAATCAAAAATATTACGATTAGCCCCTTTATTTGATTCTCAAACATATATTCTATTAATAATTATGAAGATTTTTTTTCTAAACCAAATGTATCATGGAGAACCATTATAGCAAGTTCCGTATATTTTCTTTGGATAATGCAGGAAATCTTAATCTCCGATGTGCTAATCATCATAATATTAATTCCTTCATCAGCCAATGCCGAAAACATTTTTGCAGCAACACCGGCATGGCTGGCCATACCAACACCAATTATGGATACTTTGGAAACTTGATCATCTACTTCGACCTTTTTAGCGCCGATTGTTTCAGCAGTTTTCTGGATTATTTGTTGTGCTTCTTTTAAATCTTTTTTGGAAACCGTAAAAGTTACGTCGGTAAAACCTTCCAAACTGACATTCTGAATAATCATATCGACAATGATATTGTGTTCAGACAATGGCGTAAACAGAGTCGCCGCCACACCCGGCTTATCCGGAACGTGAACCACAGTAATTTTAGCCTGATCTCGATCATAAGTTATACCCGATAAAATTTCTCTTTCCATATCCTTATCCTCCTTAGTTACAAGCGTTCCGCCTTCATCGGAAAATGTTGATTTTACATATACTGGGACATCATATTTTTTTGCCATTTCTACTGAACGCGGCTGTAAGACCTTCGCGCCGGTCATGGCCATCTCCAGCATTTCATCATAAGAAATTTTATCCAGCCGCCTTGCTTTATTGCAGATATTGGGATCGGTTGTATAAACACCATCCACGTCGGTATATATATCACACTGATCAGCATTTAAAACTGCCGCCAGTGCTACTGCGCTGGTATCCGAACCGCCGCGACCAAGAGTTGTTATGTTGTTATCCTTATCTACACCTTGAAAACCGGCCACTACAACGACTGTCCCCTCGTTTAGTTCTTTTCTAATTATCTCGGTATCAACCGATAAAATCCGGGCTCTTTTGTGAGCATTATCAGTCAGGAACTTAACCTGGGAACCCAAAAATGATTTTGCGCGATAACCCAACGAGTTCAAAACTATTGCCAGTAAAGTTATGGTAACTTGTTCGCCTGTGGAAATTAACGCATCATATTCTCTCTCGTCGGGGAATTCAGCCGCCTTATTAGCCAGTGCAATCAACTTGTCTGTTTCTCCGGACATTGCCGATAAGACAACGACCACTTCATTGCCGGCCTTCTTTTCGCGGATAACTTTTGCGGCTACATTTTTTATTTTATCAATATCTGCAACCGATGTTCCGCCGTATTTTTGAACAATCAATGCCATTTTTTATCCTCCGTTTTTCATATCCGTTGAAAATTCTTTTAGCTTGTGCTGAGGCCCTTTAATAGTTATTTTTCGTTTATTGTCGTCAATATATTCAAAATTAATAAAAATTGCCGTTTGGGGAATAATTTGCGCAATCTTTTCCGCCCACTCAATAACTACCACACCTTTTCCTGCAAAATATTCTTCATATCCTAAATCTTCCATATCAGAATAATCGGTAAGTCGGTATACATCAAAATGATACAATTTATATTTAGCGGGATATTCATTAATCAAAGTAAAGGTTGGACTTGTAATTTGATAGTTTTCACTAACTCCCAATCCCCTGGCCAAGCCACCGGTAAAGCAAGTCTTCCCGGAACCAAGCTCGCCGGATAATGCAAGTATGTCGCCTTCTTGTAATTTTTCTCCTATGCTGCGGGCAAACGCAGAAGTTTCACTCTCACTGCATGTTATTATCGAAATTGTTTTTTCCTGTTCCATAGAAAATGGCGGTAATTTATCACCTTATTTATTTTTTTCCAACAAAACAATGGCAGTGGCATATCTTCGAGTATGAGTTAAACTCAAATGCACTTTCACAATATTTCTTTTTTCGATTTGTGCTTTGGCTTCACCCCATAAAACCAGATCAGGTTTGCCGCTTTTATCATTTACAACTTCAATTTCCTTTAATTTTACACCCATCCCCAGGCCGATGCCTAACGCTTTGACAAAGGACTCTTTAGCGGCAAATCTCGCGCCATAGTTGACAGATGCCTGCGCGTGTTTTTCACAATAATTTATTTCACCATCAGAAAATACTCGGTGCAGAAATTTAGAGCCCCACTTGGCAATAATACCAGCCAAACGATCATTCTCCACCAAATCAATTCCAATGCCACAGATCATTTTTCCTCTTTATGTATGAAGAATTGCATCTGTAACCGCTGCAACATTTTTCATTGCGGCAACATCATGGACGCGGATAATATGACAACCATTCATTATTGATGCAACAATTGTTGCTGCCGTACCTGCTATGCGTTCTTGCGGTTCACCACCGGTTACTTTAGCAATAAATGCTTTGCGAGATGTTCCGATCATCATCGGCAATCCCAATGTTTTTAGTTGGGCAATATTGTTGATTATCCGGTAATTATCTTCGAAGGTTTTGCCGAAGCCAATCCCTGGATCAATCACTAAATATTTTTTTTCGATTCCTGCAACTATTGCTTTTTCAATACTTTTTCTGAGAAAAGCTATTATCTCACCCATTAAATTACTGTAGGCTAAGTCTCCTTTTTGCATGTTCTGCGGCTTACCCCGCATATGCATGAGAATCATGGCGGCCCGCCCTTCGTTTACGGTTTGCAACATTTTCTTGTCGTTATGGCCAGCGCTTACATCATTAACTATTTCTGCACCGGCGGCAATTGCTTCTCTGGCAACTAGAGCTTTGGTCGTATCAATTGAAATTGGTATCTTTGACTGCCGGGTAATCTCACTAATTACAGGGAGAACTCTTTTTAATTCTTCCTTAGCGGAAACAGCTGCGGCGCCCGGTCGTGTTGATTCTCCGCCAATGTCGATAATATCTGCTCCCTGGGCAATCATTTGCAATCCATGATCTATTGCTTTTTGCTGATTATAAAAAAAACCGCCATCAGAAAATGAATCGGGAGTAACATTCAAAATACCCATAATCTGTGTTTTGCTCCCTAAAGTAATTTCCCGGCGTGATGTCTTTAAAACAAATTTTATTTGACTGGCATTATTGAGGACTGCCAAAAGATCATGCGAAATCAGATTTAATCCAAAAGGCTGTTTGGCGATTTTTCCAGCTAGAGCTGTTATTTGCTTAATTGTACCCATAATTAAAATATCGGTCGATAAAACACTGTTCCCGACACTTCCGCGGGCCACAGCGGCATCTCCGCCAACTGACAACATCTCTTGTTTGATTATATTTGCTATTTTACATGATTTATTTTCAAGTAAGATATTAATATTTATTGTTTTGGGCAACATAGCGTCAATCCCATAAGGATCAACGTCGATTTGTT
>CAZYIE010000023.1:31178-39295 GCA_964646755.1 uncultured Smithella sp. | reverse complement strand
ATTTGTTGCAAAATCGATTTTGCTTGAGTTAAATCTCTAATATTAATGATTTTCACACGAACATCTCAAATTCAAATGTTTTCAGAGATAAATCTGCCACAGAAATAAATTATTATGATACGCCTTTGAAGTCTTCTTTTGGCGGTTGTTTTGGCAAAGCATCGCCGATCAGAGCATCGATTTCCGCACCGTTTAATACTTCTTTCTCCAGAAGTTCAGCTGCTATTTTGTTCAGAATATCTATATGTCCATTCAGAAGCATTTTTGCTTTCTCATAATTTCCCATAACTAAGGATTGAACTTCAACATCGATAGTTCTTGCTGTTTCTTCGCTATAATCCTTATGCGTGGCAAATTCCCGGCCTAAAAATATTTGTTCTTCTTTTTTTCCATAGCTTAACGGCCCTAACTTCTCGCTCATCCCCCATTCACAGACCATCTTTCTAGCAAGATTGGTTGCCCGTTCTATATCATTTCCCGCACCTGTTGTAAAATCATGCAGGACTATTTCTTCCGCAGCGCGACCACCTAAAAGGATTGTTATGTTATTATCTAAATATTTCCGGGGATAAGTATGTTTTTCATCAATCGGCAATTGCTGGGTTAAGCCTAAAGCTCTTCCTCTTGGTATAATCGTCACTTTGTGGATAGGATCAGTGCCCAGCATCAAACGGGCAACCAGAGCGTGGCCTGTTTCATGGTAAGCAGTATTGCGCTTTTCCAGATCACTTATGACCATACTTCTTCTTTCCGTACCCATTAATATTTTATCTTTAGCAAATTCAAAGTCGCTCATATTGACTTTATCTTTGTTTACACGGGCAGCACAAAGAACAGCCTCATTTACCAGATTTTCAATGTCGGCTCCTGATGTTCCTGGTGTTCCTCTGGCCAGAACGGCAAAATCAACGTCTTCTGCGATGGGTGCTTTACGGGAATGAACCTCAAAAATCATTTCCCGGCCTTTAACATCCGGCAGTGGTACTATGACCTGGCGATCAAACCTTCCGGGACGCAGCAAGGCGGGATCAAGAGCATCGGGGCGGTTGGTTGCAGAAATGAGTATCACCCCTTCATTGGATTCAAAGCCGTCCATTTCTACCAGCAATTGATTGAGTGTTTGCTCTCTTTCATCATGACCACCGCCTAAGCCTGCTCCACGATGCCGGCCAACCGCATCGATTTCATCAATAAAAATAATACAGGGCGCATTTTTCTTAGCCTGGCTAAATAAGTCGCGGACACGCGATGCTCCAACCCCGACAAACATTTCCACGAAATCAGAACCGCTGATACTCAAAAACGGGACATCAGCTTCACCGGCAATAGCTCGCGCTAAAAGGGTTTTACCGGTACCGGGAGGACCGACCAGCAACAAACCCTTGGGAATTCTTCCGCCGAGTTTTGTATATTTTTTGGGATCTTTTAAAAAGTCAATTACCTCTTCTAATTCTGCCTTGGCTTCGTCAATACCGGCAACATCGGCAAAAGTTACTTTTTTAGATTTATCAGTAATTAAACGGGCCCGGCTTTTTCCAAAAGCCATCGCTTTACCGCCACCGGACTGCATCTGACGCATAAAGAAAATCCAGACACCAATAAGCAAAAGCATCGGAAACCAGGAAACGAGAAGAGTCATATACCACGGAGACTCTTCCGGTGGCCTAGCGGTAATTTTTACACCTTTCTCCCGAAACTGAGTGACAACTTTATCATCTTTGGGAGCATATGTTTTAAAAATATTACCATTAGTCAATTTGCCGGTTATATTTTCACCCTGTATGGTAACTTCGCTGATCTCACCTTTTTCCAGAGAAGATAGCATTTCGCTATAGATTATGTCCTTTTGTGAATTCCTGGGCTGATTAAAAAGTTGCCAGACTAGTAAAAAAACCAGCAGGACAGTAAGTGCAAGAGCAATGTTTTTTTGAAGCTGGTTCAAGATTTTTCTCCTTAAAGTAAATATGTTTATTAGCCCTTATAATAATATCTCATTTATCTCAAATAATTTCTAACTCCAGAACATTTTTTGTTTTCGGAGTTATTTTGACCTGCTCGTTCAAATGCATATTTTCTATCCAGATGACCTCTTGCTGATCTACCAGCAACATTGTTTCACTACGTTTTTGCTGAGTAATTTTATGGTCAATAAAGAACGACTTAAGCTTTTGCCTGCCTGCCATGCCCAGAGGTTGAAACCAATCACCTTCTCTACGATTGCGCAAAACCAGGGGAAATCTTATTTTATCCAGATCGAAATAATCTTTATTCTTAACATTGAAATTAATTTTACTTTTTTTCACCAGTTGTAAACGAACAGTCAAGTTTCTTTCCGTCAGATAAATTGTGTCGGGAATTTCAACTTGATATACATATTCTATCTGCTTTTTGCCTTCTTTGGTTCTTTCCAGAATTAAATTTTCATATTCGCGCCGCGCCTCAATTCCGAAAGGAAGACTGAGCTTTTTCCCCGATTCCGAATTCTGCAGCAGTTTGCTAATAGATTTTATATGTAAAAAAGTGATTCCATTTCTTTGTGAACTGAAATTTTCCAAAATTTCTTTTAATAATCTCCGCTGAATAGCTAGCGGTAACATGCTTACATACTCTATATTTAACACAATTTTGTTTTTGAGCTTTTTAACACAGGTTGATTTTAATGACTTATCCACGTGTTCCTTGATAAATTTATTCTCCTCTCGAAGAATTTCAGCCATCTGCGACAGAGCTTCATTAATCTTCGGGTTGTATTCATTTTTCAAATAGGGCAATAGTTCCAGGCGAATTTTGTTGCGTAAATGAAGACTGCTTTCATTCGAACTGTCTTGTCGATAAGCGATGCCGGCTTTATCCAGAAAAAGAATAATCTCCTCCCGCGATACTTCAATCAGTGGCCGGATATATTTACCGTTACGCAGAGGCATAATTCCTTTTAGCCCCTCTAAACCGCTTCCTCTCAAGAGATGAAGTAATACAGTTTCCGCCTGATCCTGTAAATTATGTCCCAGAGCAATCTTGCAGGCATGATTACTTTTAACTACTTCGTCAAAAAATTGATATCTCTGCTGCCGGTAAAAATCTTCGGGGGAAAGCCCCTTCGGCGCTGCTGTTTTTTCCATTTTTCGCGAAATGAAAGATATGCCTAATTTTTTTGCCAATCTACCGGCCAAACGTTCATCTTCATTGGCCTCGCGGCCGCGCAATCCGTGATTAAAATGGGCTGCCATCAATCGGACACCCATCGACGGCGCTATTTGCGCAAGGGTCACTGCAAGCGCCGTAGAATCAGGACCGCCGGAGAGTCCCACTACTACCCTGTCATTTTGTTTTAATAAGCCGTATTTGGCTATGGTTTGTTTTATCTTTTCAATCATAATCAACAAAATAATGAACTAATCTCCAAAATGTTTTCAAAATAATAATCTGCATTAGCCGCCAATAAAACTTCTGGCTTACTCAAACCATTTAAGTATGCGCAACTAAAGATTCCGGAGTTTTGAGCCAAGTCAATATCATTGATGCCATCACCGATGATAACCATTTTCCCTTTTTCCATAGAATATTTCTCAGATAAATAATCCACTAAACGCTTATCCGGTTTTCTGTATGGTAGTGTACCATCCCCTACTATTTCTATAAAGTATTTTTCTATGTCTAAACCTCTGCTGATTGCCCGGGTGAAATCATACCTCTTATTTGTTAGAATCACCTTATTCTTATGCTGAAAATATTTTAATATTTCTTCTACTCCCGGATAAAGTAAAGTATTATCCAAGAGATGCTCACTATAATGCCTGCTGAATATTTTAATCGCTTCGGGATAATAATCAAGATTATCGTTACCCAGTGCTCTTTCAATTAATTTTTTTACTCCATCTCCGACAAAGGAAATTATTTCGTCTTCCTGTTTGAGCCTGAAACCCAGCTGTTCCAATGTGTAATTAACTGAGGCAGCCAGATCAGTACTTGTGGCAACCAGTGTGCCGTCGAAATCAAATATTAATAAATCAATCTCTTTCATTGTTTCTCCCTTGCTGGTATTATATCGCCAAGTAATTACTAAACACAAGATTGTTTATTGAATTCTTCAATAGGAAGTTAAAACAAATGGCAAACAAACGCTCTCTTTTGGAATATGCTCGGGAGCATCTGGTGTTAGGTGACGGAGCCATGGCCAGCTGGCTATACCAGAAAGGCATCCCGATAGGCTTGTGTTGCGAGGAATTGACTCTCTCCAGGCCCGATATCATCCGGGAAACACATAGAGAATACTACGAAGCCGGCGCCCGCCTGATTGAAACCAACACCTTCGGGGCAAACCGCGACGCTTTGTCCCGCCACGGCCTCGAAGATAGTGTTTACCGAATCAACTGGAAAGCGGCAGGCCTGGCCCGAGAGGCTGTGGGACCGGATGCCTGGGTCGTGGGCAGCATGACTGCCATCAGCGCCGGCAGAGTCCGTCATGAAATCCTGCCGGGACACCGCGAGCTTTTTATTGAACAGGCTGAAGCCCTCTTGTCCGGCGGTGTTGATGGTCTGATCCTGGAAACATTCCTTGACCACGAGGAATTACTGCTGGCCTTAACTTCAGTGCGCTCCCTCACGAATTTACCGATCATTGCCCAACTGGCTTGCATGGAAGTGGGAAAGACCCGTGACGGCTTTACCGTCACCGAATCATTTCGGCAGCTGTCAGATTCCGGAGCCGACATTCTAGGCATCAACTGCCGTCTTGGCCCCGGCGAGATCCTGCGTACCATTGAACAGACTATCGTACCCGAGGGCATTATCCTTTCCGTTTTCCCCAACGCCGGTCGATTGGGACTCATGGAAGGGGAATTCGGGTATACTTCATCTCCTGCATACTTCGCCGATCGTGCCCTACGATTCCGCGACCAAGGGGTCAGAATCATCGGCGGCTGCTGCGGCACTACACCAGAACACATCCGAGCCATAGCCCGCGCCTTGAACGGTCTGCACCCCGTAACCCGTATTAATCCGGAACAAATTCAGGAGTCAGAGATGCCGCCGCACGCTGTTGTCTCCGTGAGCGAAAAAACAGACACACTTCTGGATAAGGTAAAGCAACGTCCCACGGTGCTGGTCGAATTCGATCCGCCGAAAGATCTCGATATCGAACAATATATGATTGGCGCAGCATCTCTTCAGGATGCAGGAGCTGATTTCATAACTCTGGCCGATAACTCGCTGGCTCAGACGCGGATGAGCAATCTGGCCCTGGGGGCCATCGTCAAGATGCGTCTAGGAATTGATCCTCTCGTCCACATAGCCTGCCGTGACCGTAACCTCATCGGTCAGCAGTCCCATCTGATGGGGCTTCATGCCCTGGGCATCCATCAGATCTTAGTTGTCACGGGAGACCCCGCGCGCTTCGGCGATCTACCCGGCGCCAGTTCCGTCTTTGATGTTTCTTCATTCGACCTGATCCGTATGGTCAAACAGCTCAATGACGGCATCTCCTTTTCCGGCCAGTCTCTCCGTGAACGGGGCCGTTTTGTCGTCGGGGCTGCCTTCAACCCTCACGTCACCAATCTGGACAGCGCCTTCAAGCGCCTGGAAAAAAAGATTGATGCGGGCGCGGATTTCATTTTGACCCAACCTGTTTACGATCAGGCCACAATCGAGATGATCGCCACAAGAACGCAGCATCTGCCTGTGCCTATCTTCATCGGTATCATGCCTATCACCAGCGCCCGCAACGCCGAGTTCCTCCACAACGAAGTGCCGGGAATTCGACTAACGGAAGATGCATTGAAGCGTATAAGCAAGTATCCCGCAGCAGGACCAGATGCACGTCGGGAAGGTCTGGACATGGCCAGAGAGCTGGTGGATGTAGCCCGGCAGTGCTTCCAGGGATTCTATTTTATGACCCCATTTTCTTATTACAACATGACTGCGAAGCTCACCAGGTACGTTAAAAAAGAAGTAATGGAATAATTAAATATTGTTTGACTACATTTATCGCCTGTGTTATCAAATATCACCGCTTGGATCACTTTATTAGACTGAGACGGCATGTAAAGTACATTATACTGTCTTGACAAAGGTCTTCCGTGTGCGGGAGACCTTTTTTTTGTGGATTTATGAAAAATAAAATCTCTTATAAATTTGCCATTATCGGCCTGGGTATGGTGGGAACAGCAATTGGCCATTTATTGCAGAAATCAGGCCACGAGATTATCGCTATTTCCGACAAATCTTCTGCTGCCCTCCAGAATGCCCTGCCCTACACCGGGGGCAAAGCTTTTCGTGATCCTAGAAAAGCCGTAATGGAAGCTGATTGCATTTTGATTACTACTCCCGATGATAAAATCAGAAGTGCTTGTATTGAAATTGCGCATTCTAAACTGGTCAAAGAAAAATTTGTTTTTCACATGAGCGGCGCCGGAAGCCTTGATCTTCTGAATTCGGCAAAAAAAGCCGGCGCTGTTGTTGCCAGTATTCATCCCCTACAAAGCTTTTCTTCAATCGATACTGCCATTAATGACATTCCCGGAAGTATTTTTGGAATAACAGCCGATAAAAGAGCTAAGAAACAAGCTGGATTAATTGTCCGCGATCTTAGTGGCATTCCTATTTTTATTACGCCAGCTCAAAAACCGCTCTACCACGCTGCGGCTTGCATTGCTTCCAATTACCTGGTTTCATTATTAAACGTTGTCGAGTCCATCTACGAATCTATTGGCATTAGTAAAGCAAATGCCCGAAAAGCTTATCTACCATTAATTTACGGTACTCTGAAAAATGTCGAAAACTCCGGTTCAATTTCTGCCCTCACCGGTCCGATTGCCCGCGGAGATTCCGGTACAATTAAAAAACATATCGTCGCTCTTGAAAAGACACAGCCGCAATATTCTTCTCTCTATTCCGCACTGGGACTGATTACAGTAGATATTGCCCAACAAAAAGGCACATTAACCTCAAAACAGGCCAAAATAATTAATGATCTTTTGAAAGGAGTTCCCGAACATGAGTACTCAAAATAAAAGCAGCCGCAAAACTATTCTGGACATTAAGAAAATGAAAGTGATTGGTGAAAAAATTACCGTACTCACCGCCTACGATTATGCCATTTCTTCCATTCTTGACGAATGCGGTGTTGATATAATCCTCGTGGGAGATTCACTGGGCATGGTTGTTTTGGGATATGACACTACTCTCCCGGTCACGATGGAAGATATGCTGCACCACACAAAAGCAGTTACCCGGGCAGCGCAAAATTCTCTTGTCATTGCCGATATGCCCTTTCTCTCTTATCAAGTTTCACCCCAGTTGGCATTAGCCAATGCCGGTCGTTTTCTGCAAGAAGCAGGTGCGCAGGCCGTTAAACTAGAAGGCGGCAGGGAAACTGCGGAAACTGTTCGTAAAATAACTTCAGCCGGAATTCCGGTTATGGCTCATGTCGGTTTGACGCCCCAGTCGATCCATCAAATCGGCGGATTTAAAGTTCAAGGGAAAAAAGAAGATGCGGCCCAGCGAATAATTGAAGATGCCAAAATACTGGAGGAGGCCGGAGCTTTTTCGATTGTTCTGGAATTAGTACCGGAAAAACTTGCTGAAGAAATAACGAAAACAATCAGCATTCCCACGATTGGCATTGGCGGTGGAGTTAACTGTGACGGCCAGGTACTGGTGATAAATGATATGTTGGGACTGTATGATAAATTCACACCGAAGCATGTGAAAAAATATGCCAACTTAAATCCGGAGATTAAAAAAGCGGTCAAAAGCTACATTGCCGAGGTAAAAAATTGTACTTTCCCGGATACTGAACATAGCTTTAAATAGCCGTTAATTTTCATAAACAACAATTTTCGCCTTTTCACGCAATTTCTTTAATAAAGCGTTGAAGATTTCTGTTTGCTTTTGCTGTTCTAAGTAAGACGATATTTTCCCTTTAACTTCTTCCAGAGGCATTGTCTTCTGGGGATTGCGCGCCAATACCTGGATTACATGATAACCGTATTCAGTCGTAACTACAGGACCAATGGCATTAATTTCCTGGGAAAAAGCCGCATCTTCAAAAGGCTTCACCATTTGCCCACGACTAAAAAAGTCTAAATTCAAAAATTCTGGTGCCAGTGTGACTAATGATT
>CAZYIE010000023.1:19017-31168 GCA_964646755.1 uncultured Smithella sp. | reverse complement strand
TTCACTGTTTGGTCTTTTCTGATCTGACCGAGATCGCCGCCATTTTCTTTACTGGGGCAATCGGAATTCTTACGGGCAATTTCGCCAAAATCAGCACCATCAACTATCTGCTTACGTAAATTTTCCAACTTCACTTTTTTTTCTGCTTTAGTATTATCATTATCTTCTTTGGTAAATGCCAGCAGGATATGGCGGACATGAACATTTTCCGGAATAATAAATTGGTCCTTATTATCATCGTAGAACTTACTGATCTCTTTTTGCGATGGCTTTGCTTTATTACCCGACTCCTGAGCCACCATTTTTTTTACTTTAATACCCAGGGCAACATACTCTCTGGTAATTTTATTATCCTTCATAAATTTTTCCAGTTTCTGATCAGGTGGAAGACTTGCTTTAATTTGATCCATCGTCATTTTTATTTCTTTATCAGTTGCTGCAATTTTTCTTTTTTCCACTTCTTTAGTCAGAAGAGTGCGCATGACAAATTCATCAATCGTCTGTTTCTTCAATGTTGCCCGCGCTTCTTTGATTTTATCGGTCGGAATCTGCCCTTTATAAGCAGCAAGTTTCTGTTTGATCTCTTTTTCAATTTCCGCTTTCTTCAGAATACTGCCATCGACATTCACGGCAATATCGGTTGATTCAGGTTTTGGGGTAGCTACTGCCGGTGCAACGCTGGCTGCTGGAACTGCCGGTTGGACTTGATTGGTGCTAACAGCTGGATTTTGGACATTTTTCTTTTTCTCTTCAGTATTACCACAACCAGCCATAAGGGCAAATGTAATTACAATGAAAATGATCGACCAATTCATATTTATCCTGTTTTTCATTAAGTCCTCCGGAAATTTGTTAGCCAGCGCTATTTATTGATGCTTCGAGCTATATTCAAAATACCAGGATACGTCAAGAAGATAATCTTAACTGAAATAAGCACTAAACTTACTCATGTAATATGTCGCAAATATTGGACAATTTTTTTCTGCTGGGCTAATTCCGGGTGATTGCCGGCAGAAACAAATTCAGGAATATCTATTTTCTGCATCTTCAAGATACTCTCCAATGCGGCAAACATGTTAATGGGGGGATAAAACTCTCTGGACAAATAGTTAATCAGTTTCAATGTCTTGAAGCCATCAAACCAGCAGTGAAAATGCTTAATCAAGGCATGCTCATCTTTAGCATTAAGGCGTATTTTCGTCCATGCCTGCTCAAATGAGCAATCAGATAAAAAAGAGGCAAGCAAAGGATGAATCAATTCGGCATTTTTAATGATATCATTTGCATCGAAAGGGAAAGGCTTTTCCATAAGCAGCAACCAATTGGCCAATATTGCGAATATCTGCGGATCATACAGAACATACTCTTCCTGCTCGTGCGTTAGAAATCTTTGTATTCTTTTGCCTGTTCCAAATGGAACTCGCAAAGATGCCCGTGCTGACGGAAAGACACATGTTTTTTTAGCATAGTTAATCTTTCCGACTTTGGCCAGCTTGTTGAGAAAATAAAAGTCCTCACCTGCTTCCCGCCGGTTCATTCCCCGGACATCCAGATAAGCATTAGTAGAACAAGCCATTGCTGAGCCTATCGAATGAAAAGCATAAGGTGATTTTGCATATTTCAATCCTAATATCCAGTAACGCAAAAATATTTCATAGCAATAAATCGCCGCTCTTTCCTCGTCATCAGCTGGTTCCTGATGCTCGTAAGCAATAACCGCCGTTTTTACTTTATTAATAAAGCAATCTTTGATAGCGGCCAGATAATTGCTTTGCACTAAAGTATCGGCATCAAGGCTTAGAATATTTTTTTTCAAAGAACAGCATTCCGACAATAAACTAAGCGCCTTATCCATCCCAATCTTGCGCGCCATTCCAACTCCGCCCTCTTCTTCTGGTATTTCCTGTCCTTCTGATGAGGCATCTATATATCCGAGTCTTAATCTTGAATCCGCAATAAGTTGCATAATATCTTTTGAATCTTGATTCAGATTTCGATCTCCCAGACTCGTTTTCTTCACCAATGCCTGAAGATATTTCAGCGTCTGTTGATTATTTATTTTTACTTCTTCCGGAGAATTTTTCTTATTATTGATCACACATAAGATAAATGAATAATCTAAAGACGCAGGCATATTTCGAGCAAGAGAAGCCAGTGTGGGAAGAAGCATATTCTTTTCGGCATAAGCAGGTATTACCACCACCTGAGATATGTTTTCAGTATTTCCGGCGATTAACTTCCAATTGTCGGCCACCGAATAGTTTTGCATGTATTGATTATATGAGGAAGGCTTAGTCATTTAAAAATTTCATTACACCTTCTTTTAATAAATTATAATCATCTCCGTTAATCCAATTAATTGTTATGCCCTTTCTTTCCATCCGTCGAAACCAGGTTTCCTGACGTTTCGCAAATTGATGTATACTGGTATTTAATTTCTCAAACATTTCACCGTAAGTGATTTGCCCCTGCAGATACTGAGAAACATAACGATATTCCAAACCGAAGCTGTCGAGCTTTGCCCAGGACAATCCGGAATTTTGTAGTGCTTTTACTTCATCAATCATTCCCTGGTCCAATCTTTGCGTTAACCTGGCTGTAATGCGTTTCCGCAGAACTGATCTCTCGTAGCGGATACCAAATACGGCGGCATTTAGAATCGGCCGTTGAAATATATCAGCAGGTTGTCGCAGGCGCACTCTTTCAATCTCTATGGCACGAATTAATCTGTCTTTATCCTCCATATCCGTCTTATTATGAAGTTGTCTCTTCAAGGCCAGGAGACCTGCTTGTAATTCTTTTATTGATTTATTTTGCAACTCTTTTCTTAATTCCTGATCCGGTGGCGCCTCGGGCAACTGATAATTCAGAATAATTGACTCTAAATAAAGTCCGGTACCACCAACCACAACGGGCAAAACTTTTCTTTGGAGTAGTCTGGAGTATGCTTCATAAAATCCTGCCTGGAATTCAAAGAGATTAAATTCTTCTTGGGCACTGATAATATCGATTAAATGATATTGTATGTTGCAGCCATTAATAATATATTCCTGCAAATCTTTGCCTGTACCAATATCCAAGCCTTTATATACTTGCCGGGAATCTGCCGAGATTATTTCACCATTCAGCTCATGTGCCAAACGTACAGACAATTTGGTTTTACCCGACGCAGTCGCTCCCAGAAGAATTATCATTTTTTCTGCCATTTTATTGCCTTGAAATTATCTAGCATTAATGAAATGTAATACAATAATTATTAATAATTTACCATTAACGGCTATAAAAATATGAACAAACGACTGGATTTGGGCAAAGAACCAATCTTCCCTTTGATTATTAAAATGAGCTGGCCATCGATTATAGCAATGGTTGCCATGTCTCTTTACAATTTTATTGATACTTTCTGGCTGGCCAGATTAAGTCCCCACGCTCTGGCTGCACTTACAATTTGTTTCCCCATTCAAATGATTTTTGCCGCTATTGGCATTGGTACGGGTGTTGGTGCCGGCTCGTTTTCAGCAAGGATGTTCGGCGCAGGTAAGTTATTTCAAGCGAAACAGGCTGCCGGCCATGTATTTACGCTTTCGTTGTTATTTGGAATTGTCATGATCATTGCAATTCTATTCTTTCATGACGGCATTCTCCGTTTTTTTGGCGCAGATGCGCAAATATTGCCTCTTTGTCGTGATTACTTGATTATTATTGCGTTCAGTTCACCTTTTATTTTCTTTTCGATGATGTCCAATAATTTATTGAGAGCTGAGGGAAGACCCCTTTTATCTATGTGGGTTGTCCTGATTTCTTCAATTCTCAGTGCAATCCTCGACCCATTGTTGATTTTTGGGATTGGCCCTTTCCCCTCCATGGGAATTAAAGGCGCAGCTCTAGCCGCTGTTATTGCCCAATTTGCAGCAAGCATCTTCTCTGTTTATTTCATGTTATTAAAAACATCCATTTATGATCTTAAATGGCATTATCTGATCCCTAATATATCCATTATTAAATCAATCTACTCTACCGGATTTCCATCTATTGTTATTAATCTGATCGTTAGCGTTGTTTTAGTTATTTACAACCACACGCTATCTCATTTCGGTTCACTGGCTATAGCTGCTTTAGGCATCTGCTTTCGCGTAAACGGACTTGTGACCATGATTCTATTTGGAATTGGTTTCGGCTTAATGCCGATTGTCGGATACAGCCAAGGAGCCAGGCTTTATGGGCGTCTGAAAGAATCAGTGCTTGTTGCCCTGAAATTAGCCATTACCATTGCTGTAATCTCTTCGGTTCTATTGGAAATATATGCCGAAGCTATTGTCGGAATTTTCTCTAATGATCCGGTACTCACTGCAATTGCCACACCAGCGTTACGTCTTTATGTTTCAGTTTTAATATTTATGGCGCCAACATTAATTTTCATTAACATGTTTATGGGCCTGGGGAAGGGAAATCAAGCCATGGTTTTACTTTTCTTCCGCGATGTTCTTTTACTTATTCCATTATTAATTGTTTTGTCATCGTGGTTTGGTCTTTTTGGCGCCTGGCTGGCATTGCCGATAGCCAACATTATTGCTTTTTTTGCAATTCTATACTGGGCAAAAAAAGAACTGCGCCGTTTTGATATTGAGATTTAATTGTTTTTAAAAAAAATGCCCCGTGAACCGGGGCATTTCAACTTAGAGTCAACTTTGATTAGTTAAATATTACAGTGGTTGCACATTGGTTGCGCTGGGACCTTTATTGCCCTGCTCAATGTCAAAACGAATTCTCTGACCCTCATAAAGAGTTTTGAATCCGGTTCCTGCGATAGCGCTATAATGAACAAATACATCGCCACCTTCATCGTTTTCAATAAAACCAAACCCCTTCTTCTCATTGAACCACTTTACTTTTCCTTCAGCCACAGTTAAAAACCCTCCTTTCAAATATTCGTTTCCAAACAGGTTGATTCCTGACAGAAACAAAAAAACCGCACGAATTCTCTTTCTTAATTCAAGAATTCTCAGCGGTTAATTTTTTTTCTTGTAAAACTCAGCACTAACTACTTCCTAATAAACATTACACTTTTCACTTCCTGACAAAATCAGGACCAACACGCATTGGCAGTACTTCTAACATCTATTATTTTTGAAATCAAGCTTTTTTTGTAATTTTGTTAATTTTTTTCGTTATTTAAACTGGAACGTAATATGTTTCTCAGTTCACTTTCTTTTTCAATATAAAAATGGTCTGTATATGGCATTATTTTTAAATTCGAATTAAGATTTTTTATTTGTTCTTTTAAAACTGCCATATCACAGAACTGATCGCTGTTTCCGCAAACGATCATATCAATTTTATTGGTTAATTTTGGAAAATCAAAATCAAAATAACTGATGGGTGGCGAAATAAATATGGCGGCAGCAAAAGGATGATCAGCTCTTTCAATAATTTTTGAACCAACCCAGGAACCAAAAGAATAGCCGGCAAAAGTTATTTTTAATATTCCGATGCTCTGCAAATATTTACATGCAGCTAAAATATCTTCCTGCTCCCCTCTTCCTTCATCATAAGCACCTGTGCTTTTACCGACACCCCGGAAATTAAATCTCAGTGTGGAATATTTTTCTGCAGTAAAAGCCTCCTGAATTGCTTGCACAACGTTATTATGCATAGAGCCACCCATTAAAGAATGAGGATGGCAGATAACAACCCCTTTGTCTTCCGATGATTTATTTAATAATCCTTCGATGAGGAGTTCATTATTTTTTATATAAACCTGTTCTTCGTTCATCATTGTTCCTCATTTATTGCTCCTGCTAAATGGCAGGCACAAAATCTATTATTACTTAGCGCCGTTAATACGGGCTGCTTCTCCTCACAAACAGACATTTTATAAAGACAGCGGTTCTGGAAATTACACCCCTCGGCACCTTCAATCCTCGCTTCTCCTTTTATTGCTACTTTTTTTCTTTTCTTCAGCGGGTCACAGTCCGGCACAGCCGCAAGCAGCATTTGCGTATAAGGATGGAGCGGGGAATTATAAATATCCTGATTTTGCGCCAGTTCAACAATTTGGCCCAAATACATCACGGCAATACGATCGGACATATGGCGGATCACATTAAGATCGTGAGAAACAAACAAATACGTAAGACCATAGTCCTGTTTTAAATCTTTTAATAAATTCAAAATCTGCGCCTGTATAGATACATCCAAGGCGGAAACAGGCTCGTCAGCGACAATCATCTCCGGACGGAGAATTAGTGCCCGCGCAATTCCAATGCGTTGTCTCTGTCCCCCGCTGAATTCGTGTGGATAGCGATTAGCCTGTTCGACACTTAAGCCGACTTTCGCCATTAATTCCAATACTGATTGTCGGCGATCATTTCTATTACCGATGTGATGAATGGTTAATGGTTCTTTAATTATAACGGCGGCTGATTTGCGAGGATTGAGTGAAGAATAAGGGTCTTGGAATATCAACTGGACATTGCGGCTGTATGCTTTCAGGGATTCTTTATTGTAGGAATTTATATTATCACCTTTAAAGCTGATAAAACCGGACGATGGTTTTTCCAGCCTTGTTATCAGGCGTGCCAGTGTTGATTTTCCGCAACCTGATTCACCAACCAGACCTAAAGTTTCTCCTTTAAATATTTGTAAATTAACATTATTAACCGCATGAACAACTCTGTTTTTTGAATTCAACATGCCGCTGGTGAGGGTATATTTTTTATCTAATTTCTGAATATTCACAAGAACATCAGGCATTATAAGCTTCCTAACTTAATTTCATTGTTTGTTGAGCAATCCAGCAGGCCACAAAATGACCGGATTCAATTTCTATTAACTTTGGTTCGAGTTCGGCACAAAGACTTTCTGCCCAGGAGCATCTCTCCCGAAAACTGCACCCTGCCGCAAGATTATATAAACTGGGAACCGAACCGGGAATAGTTTTAAGATGTTCCTGCCTGCCATTGCTGCATCCGGTCGGCAGGGAATCGATCAACCCTTTAGTGTAAGGATGTAACGGATTAGCAAACATTTCATCAACCCGGGAATTTTCCACAATTTTTCCAGCATACATTACTGCCACATTTTCTGCAGTCTGGGCAACAATCCCGAGATCATGGGTGATGAGAATAACTGCCATATTATTTTTCGTTTTGAGATCAGAAATCAAATCCAGAATTTGTGCCTGAATGGTGACATCCAATGCCGTAGTTGGTTCATCGGCCAGAAGTAAGAGAGGATGACAAGACATAGCCATTGCCACCATTACCCGTTGCCGCATGCCACCGCTTAGCTGATGCGGGTAATCTTGTGCTCTTCTTTCCGGATCAGGGATTCCTACTTCCCGCAATTGCTCAATGCTCAAAGCGAGAGCGTCTTTTGCGGGAAGATTTTGATGCAGCCTGATCGCTTCCGCAATTTGTTCACCAATACGAATAACAGGATTGAGTGAAGTCATCGGTTCCTGGAAGACCATGGCGATTTCATTGCCGCGCTTGGCGCGAATTTCTTCGGCGGATAATTTTAATAAATCCTGCCCCTGAAAAGATACTGTACCGTTTATAATACTGCCATTGGCAGGAATTAACCTCATTATCGACAGTGCGAGCATGGTTTTCCCGCAACCGGATTCCCCGACAATGCCCAATGTTTCTCCCGGTTGCAAACTCAAAGAAACTCCGTCAACAGCTTTTATTCTGCCATGATTCGTATCAAATACGGTTATTAATTCTTTTATTTCCAGTAGAGGCGGCATATTTTATTTTGAAGTACAGTTACGCAGGTATTCCGTAAGCAGGCGTACAGCTACTCCTGATGCTCCTTTCGGGACATACGACTTGTCTTTGCTACTCCAGGCGGGACCGGCAATATCTAAATGAACCCAGGGATAATCACCAACAAATTTGCTTAAAAATGCTGCGGCTGTAATTGCTCCGGCGACCCTCCCCCCACTGTTTTTATAATCAGCAATATCGCTTTTAATAAGTTCGAAATAGTTTTCCCACAAGGGAAGTTCCCAGACAAGCTCACCAGTTTCCCGGGCGGCCTTATTAATTTTTTCTTTAAGATTATTGTCAGTCCCCAGCATTCCGATAACATCTTCCCCTAAGGCAACAACGCAAGCGCCAGTGAGAGTGGCAACGTCAATTATCGCCGCCGGTTTATATTGAGAGGCATAATGAAGAGCATCGGACAGAATTAAACGGCCTTCAGCATCCGTATTGAGAACTTCGATAGTTTTACCCGAATACGATTTTAAAATATCTCCCGGTTTATAAGCTGTACCGCTGGGCATATTTTCGGTGGCCGGTATCAGACCGATAATATTTAACGGCAGCCGCAGATCAGCGGCCACCATAATCGTTGCCATAACTGCGGCTCCACCGGACATATCCGATTTCATTTCATCCATTTTCTCTGCCGGTTTGATACTGATTCCACCGCTGTCAAAGGTCAAACCTTTGCCCACAAGAACAACCGGAGCTTTACTTTTCGAGCTGCCGGAATATTCCAATATAATAAACTTGGGCTCTTCGTTACTTCCCGAAGCCACACCAAGCAGGGCATTCATTCCCATTTTCTTCATTTTGGCCCGATCCAATACTTTGCAGTTGACGTTTTTTTTCCGGGCGATTTCCCCTGCTTTTCGCGCCATAATGGAAGGCGTCATTTCATTGGAAGGAGCGGAAATAATGTCACGGGCAAAGTAAACACCCCCGGTAATAACCTGCGCATTTTTAACAGCTGATTCAACGACAGAATAGTTTTCCGCATCGCTAACAATGTTTAATTGCTCTATTTCTTTGATGTCTTCGCGTCCCACCGTTTTATAAGGTGTGTATTGATAAAGACCCAGGAGTGTGCCTTCAACTACAGCCTGCACAATTTTATCCTTTCCCTGGGGAAGTAAATTTAAATCGATAGAGGTTGCTACTTCTTTAATATTCAGGCTGCGCAAATGCTGCATCACTTTGCTGAAAGCAGCCCGAATTTTTTCCAGATTATTTTCACTTTTTTTACCTAAACCAACAAGGGCTATTCTTTGTGTCGGAATTGCCCCTCGGGTATAAACTACTGCTATTTGTGACGGCTTTCCTGTAAAATCGCCATTATTTATTAATTCGGTGATTAATCCTTTGCACGCCTGATCAATTAATAATGAAGTTCCAGTCAATTCCTTTTGATCTTGAAATAAGGCTAAAATAACTGCCTGGCTTTTAACATCCTGAAGTTTTCCCTTTTTAACAACTATTTTCATTACATTTCTCTCCTGATTATTGATAATCTTTTCGAGGTTTAACATTGGCGGAAGATAGCATGTATCCGAAAAAAGTCAATTAGTTAAACGGATGGGATATGCGCTCTTTGCGATAATGGCAGGATCAAAATACCATCTTTATCCTGTCCTGGCCAGATCCAGCTTGCCTTGCCATTTCCAAAGCAGCGTTTCCCGCAAAATTAAGTGCTCGGGTTTTTCTAAAAAAGGATCGCGGGCAGCTAAGGCAAATGCATCTTCTTTGGCATCATTTAAAATCCGGGCATCGCGAATAATGCTGGCGATACGGAAATCCGGCAGGCCTGATTGCCTTGTGCCTAAGAAATCACCTGGGCCGCGAATGGCCAAATCTTCTTCGGCCAGCACGAAACCATCCGTTGTTTTTTCCATAACCTTGAGTCTCTTGCGGGCAACTTCGGAACGTGCATAATCAGCCAGCAAAATGCACCGCGAAGGAATATCTCTTCGGCCTACCCTTCCCCGCAATTGATGCAGTTGCGAAAGGCCGAACCGCTCCGCATGTTCAATAATCATCAACGATGCCTGTGGTATATCGATACCAACTTCTATGACGGTAGTCGCCACAAGAATATTAATTTCGTTTTCCTGAAAAGCCTGCATCACTGTATCTTTTTCCTTATCTTTCATTTTGCCGTGAATCAGCCCAACCTTGTAATCGGGGAAAATATCTTTCTGTAAATGAGCCGCCATATTGGTTGCGTCTTTTAAATCCAGATTTTCGGATTGTTCCACCAGCGGATAAACGATAAAGGCCTGATGGCCGCAAGCGAGTTCTTTGGCAATGATCGAATAAACTTTATCGCGCTTATTTTCACCCAGAACTGTTGTCGATACGGGTATTTTTCCCGGAGGCATCTCATCTATTACCGATACGTCCAGATCGCCGTAAACTGTCATAGCCAGTGTACGCGGAATCGGGGTAGCCGTCATCACCAGCACATCTGCATCGATTCCTTTGTTGCGCAACGTGGCCCGCTGCATTACGCCAAAACGGTGTTGTTCATCGATAACAACCAGTCCCAGCCGATGAAAATCAACATTTTCCGAAATCAGGGCATGAGTTCCGATGATGATATTGGCGCTACCGGAATTAATCTGTTCGAGAGCTTCTTTACGATCCGCCGTATTTCTGCTGCCGGTAAGCAAAACAACGTTCAATCCCAGATTAACCGCCCATTCCTTAATATTCCTGTAATGCTGTTTGGCTAATATTTCCGTAGGCGCCATCATTGCCGCCTGATAATTATTTTCGCAGGCGATAATCATTGCTGCCATTGAAACAACGGTTTTACCGCTGCCGACATCTCCCTGTAAAAGCCGGTTCATCGCCGTGTCTTTGGCCATATCCGCCAGTATTTCATTGGTTACCCTGCTTTGTGCGGAAGTCAACGAAAAAGGCAACCTGGAAAAAAACTTCTCTAATAAATTAGTCGAAGTTGTAAAACGAATTCCCTTCTCCAGAATCCGCCCTGATTTTTTTATGGCCATACCCAGTTGGAAAAAAAAGAACTCATCATAAATCAAGCGGTGATGAGCAGCAGAGCGTTGGAGATTGTAATCTTCCGGATTTTCATTGCTTGGAGGAAAATGAACTGCCCTGATCGCGGTTTGCAGATCGATTAAATTGCGTTTGCGGCAAAAATCCTGCGGAATTGGCGAAATAAGGTAGCGGGCATAATTGGTCAACGCCAGATGCATCACTTTACGCATGTATTTCTGATGGAGCCCTTCCGTTTCAGAATAAACGGGAACTATTCTTTTGAAATTAAGAAGATTTTCTTCGTCATTGTCGTCTAGTATTTCATAGTCAGGATGGATCATGGCGTGACCCGAGTAATTGGGCGTTACAAGACCTGTGAAAATTACATTTGTTCCTTTTTTAAAGAAGCCCAAAAGATAGGAAGTCTGGCCTTTGAACCACTTGGCCGTGAGGTTGGCCGTATTATCGCTGATTGTAATTTCCAAAATACGTCTTTTACCGTAATATTTATATTCAGTCAGAATTACTTTTCCCAGAACTGTTTGATTTTTTCCGGTTTCCAGGCGATTAATTTTTTTTACCTCCCGCCTGTCTTCATAAGTTCGTGGCAGGAATAAGAGCAAATCTTCCACATTATCAATTTTTTTTGCGCCGAAACGCTGTGCCATCTTCGGCCCTACGCCTTTTAGATATTGTACCGGAAGTGCCAGCTTAGCCAGTGTCTCCTTCAAATCCGCTGTTCTTTGGACTGATTGTTCATCTGGCTGAGCAACTGTTGCCTGAATTAACTTAACGGCTGTTTTGAGCTCATCTAATAATCCTGTTGCTTTCTCAATTGTTTGTTTTCTTCGTTCCAGTTCGAGTTCATCGTAATTGGAAAATAGAGTTAATAGTTTGTCCACCAGCGTTAATGAATTATCCTGGAGACCAGAAGGCAGCGAAGCTTTCAACATCGCCAACAAATTTAAAAGAGATTTGCCCAAATCTTTAATATGAGCTAAATTTTTAAAATTGTTAGAAGAAGCAAAATGCAACGGTTGTTCAATTTTTTGCAGATTTTTTTTAAATGCTTCCATTTATCGCACCGCAACTGTTGGAGTTTCCAAACCTTAATTATTATTAGGCAATTGACAAATTCAGTTAACAAATATATTTTATTAGCGCAAGGAATGTTTGACTTAAATGCTTATTTACGTTAGATGAGCCAGCATTAAGTTTATTAAAAAAAGCAATAATCATATGGGGTAATATGCCAACTAAATCTACCTATAAAAATTCAGGCGTCGATATTGATACTGCCAACGATTTTATCGAACGAATCAAACCGTTCATTAAAACAACGGCGCGGAAAGAAGTTGTTTCCGGAATAGGAGGTTTTG
>CAZYIE010000023.1:11278-19007 GCA_964646755.1 uncultured Smithella sp. | reverse complement strand
TTGGTGGACTTTTTCGCTTTGACTCCGGCAAATTTAAAAATCCAATTCTGGTTTCTTCCACCGATGGCGTAGGAACTAAGCTCAAAATTGCTCAATTAATGGATAAACATGATACTATCGGCATTGATCTTGTGGCCATGTCTGTCAATGATGTCGTAGTTCAAGGTGCCGAACCGCTATTCTTTCTGGACTATCTGGCAACGGGCAAAATTGAATTGGAAAAAAGTGTAAAAATTGTCGAGGGTATTGTTTCAGGATGCAAGCAGGCTGGATGTACATTGATTGGCGGTGAAACCGCTGAAATGCCCGGTTTCTATAAAAACGGTGAATATGACTTAGCCGGTTTTTGTGTCGGAGTAGTTGAATCGGAAAAGCTTATCGACGGTTCAGCAATCAGTGTAAATGACCGGATTATCGGAGTTGCTTCCAGTGGTTTACATAGCAACGGTTTTTCTCTGGCCCGAAAAGTTTTGCTCGATAAGGGCAAACTTCAGGTTACCGACAAAGTCTCCGGTCTGGAGAAAACAATTGGTCTGGAACTTTTAGAACCAACGAGAATTTATGTAAAACCGCTGCTCAATCTTTTCAAGAATTTTAACATCAAAGGACTCGTGCATATAACCGGCGGCGGCTTCTACGATAATATTCCCCGGATTATTCCCCAGTCCTGTCGTTGCGTGATTTCTAAAAACAGTTGGGATATACAGCCTATCTTCCAAGTCATCAAAGAAATAGGCAAGGTTGAAGAAAAAGAAATGTTCCGTGTTTTCAATATGGGTATCGGAATGATGATCGTTGTTCCGGAAAAAGAATCTGAAGAAGTCATTCATCGGCTGGAAGTGTTAGGAGAAAAGGCATATTTAATCGGTGCTGTGGAAAAGAGAGAGAGAAAGCAAGCATTGGTTTGTTTCAGTGAAACTTAATGGTACAAAAAATGGACCAAACATTGAAACTGGGGGTGTTAATTTCCGGCAGCGGCTCCAACCTCCAATCGATCATTGATAATATCGAAAAAGGCACGCTAACCGCAACAATCAAGATAGTAATCTGCAATAATCCTCATGCCTATGGAATAACACGAGCACAAAAGCATGACCTGCCCGTTGCCGTCTTAAAGCATGACAACTTCGTAACCAGAGAAAATTTTGATGAGGAATTAATTCGAATTTTAAGAAGTAACGAGATTGATCTGGTAGTTCTGGCCGGTTTCATGCGCATCCTTACTCCTGTTTTCCTGAAAGCATTTCCCCAGAAGATAATTAACATTCACCCTGCCCTTTTGCCTTCATTTCCGGGTACTCATGGCCCCAAAGATGCCTTTGAATATGGCGTGAAATTCTCCGGTTGTACCGTACATTTTGTAGATGAAGGAATCGATACCGGGCCGATTATTATTCAAAGTGTTGTCCCGGTATTACAGGATGACACCAGAGAAACTCTGGCTGATCGCATTTTAAAGGAAGAACACCGGATATATCCCCAGGCAATTCAATATTTTGCCGATAGAAAGATTATAATTACAGGACGAAAAGTTCATATTAAAGATTCAGCAGAAACGCCTTTAATTGCACTGCATAACCCATCTTTAACAGGTTTTTAATGACCATGATTGTTGTAAGTGCATGTTTATTAGGCCTGAAATGCCGTTGGGACGGCCAAGTTTGTCCGCCGGAAAAGCAATTAATGAATCTGACTAATTTAATTGCCGTTTGTCCGGAACAACTAGGAGGGCTTCCCACGCCACGTGAACCGGCCCAAATTATTGACGGGAATGGATTTGATGTTTTGAATAATCGGGCCCGAGTTGTCAATGCTTCGGGTCTCGATGTAACTTCAGAATTTATAGAGGGCGCAAAAGAGGTATTAAGAATTAGCAGACTTCATAATGTTCACCGGGTAATTTTAAAGGAACGGAGCCCTTCCTGTGCGGTGCATCACCTTTACCTAGGCAAAAATCTATTTGCCGGAATGGGTGTTACTAGTGCGTTACTCACACTTGAGGGTTTTGCTGTTTTATCATCAGAGGAAATAGATAAATTGCATGCATGATTTAATAGTTATCGGCGATGATCTTTCTTCCCATGTAGCGGCAGCTGTTGCTGCAAGCTATGGATTAGATACGATTCTGGTGGCAGAGCGCGGTGCCGGAGGTTTTCATTTGGAAGGTGACTTCGCCTTTAATCTGGACCCGACACCGCTTAGTGGTTTTGGATTAAACCAGACATGTCTTTCTCTTTTAGCAGAGCTCGATATTCCGCCCATTGAGCGGGAAAGCAGATTATTAAACCCCGCTTATCAAATCATATTACCGGAACACAGGATTGATTTTTTTAATGAAAAAGAAGCACTGGTCAATGAAATGACCAGGGAGTTTCCCGAATATGCCCGGGAGATTAATGCTTTCTATGAATCAGCTGTAAAAAAATGCAAAATCTTCGGCGATTGGTTGCATAATCATCCGTTTATTCAGCCCATTAGCATTAAGGATTATTATAACTTTTTAAAGATTATGCCGTTTTTATTTATGCATCAATTGGAAAAAGCTAAATTCAAAAGCCTTTTAAACCGCAATATTTCTTTAAAAAAAGTATTTGAAGCCCAGGAAGCTTTGCTCGGCATTACGATATCCGATCAAAAAAGTTTTTCTTCCGGCTTTCAGCATTGTACCCCTTTTCGGGGTATTTATTATTTCCCGCAAGGCAAACAGATTCTTTTCAATTCCTTGATTAAAAAATTGGAATCGAAAAACGGATTATACTTGAGTAGTTGCAAAGTTTTAAATGTACAAAAAGGAAAATCGATTGCAATTGAAATTGCCGATAACGTGGGCAATACTTCCAGTATTTCCGCAAATAATTTGATTGTAGGCGCCAAGTGGGAGTCAATGCACTTATTGCTCGCTGGTAAAAAGAAAATCAATTTTGGCGACTGGATCAGCCCGATTAAAATTTCGCATTTGCCTTTTACAATTCATCTGGGCTGCGCCCGGAAATGCATTCCGGAAAAAATGGCACGTCATCTGGCCGTGGTTTCTGATGTTCAGAAAAATATTTTCGATAACAATCTGATTATTCTGGAATATAGTATGCCGGAAGATGAAATGGTACCTGCTGTCCATAAGGTGCCGCTTTCAGCAACGGTATTTTTATCTTCTGATCCCGAGTCATGGACCCGGGAAAATCTGACAGCTAGTGCTTCATCAATTATTGACCGTCTGGAATATTTTCTTCCCTTTTTAAAAGAGAATATAGAATTTTTTGATCTGGATAAATCGATCGAAATATCCCAAATATCCCGTAGCGTATTTAATCCAAAATACAAGATAAGGCGTTCTTTTATTACCGGATTGGCAGCCCGAACCAACAAAACACGTTTCAAGAATGTATATCTGACCGGCGCATCTTTGTTGGCTGACGCTGGTTTTGAGGGAGAAATAATATCCGGCATTAATGCCGCGTCGAGAGTAATTGGCAAGAAAGTTTGATTAATTATGATTTCTCCAATTTCTGATTTTGCCATAGCTGATTTAGGTGAAAGAACGGTTGCCTCACCATTGGATATTGCCAATTTCACCCCGGACAACAAACGCTTATTATTTAATTGTTTTCTTGATAGCTACACGGGAAGTGAAGATCGGCAAGGTCTGCCCCTTTCCATAGAATTAGCCGGACCCCGCGAGAAAATATTTTTCCATCCAGGCCGAACAAAAGCAGCGATTGTCACTTGTGGCGGTCTCTGCCCGGGCATTAATAATGTTATTCGATCAATTACCATGGAGCTATATTACCGCTACGGTGTAAAAGATATTTGCGGCATCAAATATGGATTCAGAGGTTTAATTCCGGAATATGGACACAAAATAGTGCAGCTTTCACCGGAAATAGTTAAAGATATAACCCATATTGGCGGAAGCATTCTTTCCTGTTCGCGGGGCCATCAAGATATTGATCAAATCATAAAATCGCTTTCGGACTTCCGAATAGATATTCTTTTTTGCATTGGTGGTGACGGCACCATGCGGGCAATGCAAAAAATAGCAGAAGGGATAATGAAACGTAATTTAAAAATTGCTGTTGTCGGTATCCCCAAAACAATTGATAACGATCTTAATCTGATCGAAAAATCATTTGGCTTTGATACGGCAATTGCCCAAACTGTTCATGCTATTCAATGTGCCCATGTGGAAGCCAAAGGTGCTGTAAACGGCATAGGCCTGATTAAGATAATGGGCAGACTCTCGGGACATATTGCAGCTAATGCCGCACTTGCTCAAAATGATACAAATTTTGTTTTAATACCGGAAGTTCCTTTTGATCTTGAAGGTAAAAACGGATTTCTCATGTCACTGGAAAAGCGGCTTGAATCGCGTGGCCATGCCGTCGTTTTGGTTGCAGAAGGCGCAGGTCAGGATCTTATGCGCAAGATTGATGATCCGGTCGAAACTGATCCTTCCGGGAATCTTCGCTTATATGATGTCGGTATCTTTTTAAAAAAAGAAATTGAAACGTATTTTCAGAAAACCAATCGGGAAATTAATTTAAAATATATCGAACCCAGTTACATGATCCGCTCCGTACCGGCCAGTGCTTCGGACAGCATTTATTGCAGCTCATTGGGACAAGATGCAGTGCATGCCGCAATGGCCGGCAAAACAGGCCTTTTAGTTGCCCTGATGAAAAGCGAATATGTTCACCTGCCTCTGAACGCTGCTGTCTCTCGCCGGAAGATAGATCCCCAGGGAGACGTATGGTTGCGTGTTTTAGAAACGACAGGCCAGCCTTCTTCCATGAAAAATTAATAAAAACGAAAAAAATGCTTGCATTATAACGTCTTATAGTTTAGTAACGACGCACATTTTCTAGGAGGATTTTTTTATGTCTCGTATTTGTGAAGTTTGCGGTAAAAAACCATCAATCGGCAATAGCGTCAGCCATGCCAATAACAAAACCAAAAAGGCATGGTACCCAAATCTGCAAAAATTGCGCTGTGTTGACGATAAATCGGGAGCAGTGAAGAGAGTAAAAGTATGTACGCGTTGCATCCGTTCGGGCTTCGTGAAAAAAGCTATATAATTGGCGGCAACCAGCCGTATTTTTTTACAGCTTCAGCAGTTTCCCTAAGAAAGGTTTCGTTATCATCGAGTAATTCTCTTGCTTGAAGAAATATTTTTTTAATGCCGGCGAGATAAAATTGTTCATTCATCGGAAGGCCGAATTTGAATGCATAAAGGCGAATTCGGCCTTCAATATTCATGGTGCTCTGAATTTTTTCTTCAGTCATGTAAGATTGGGCCCTTTTCATAACTTCAAGAACTTCCTTTTTACCCAGACCGTACAGCCAGTTGATAGTAGCGGCAAATTCATCAATTTTCTCATCTGCCGTAATACAAATAGCTTCTGTTAATAGCTCAATTGTCTGATTTTTATTAATATGATCGATAATTGCCAGATCATAAATCATTTCGACAATTAAATGAGAGCGGTAAGCTGCTTCGTTGTATGAGATTTCCTTATTTACTTTCTTTTGAAAATCCAAAATCGCATTAATTAGTGGCTTTCCTTTAGTATAAGCATAACCTTGCGAATCCGGGTTAAATTCCTCAGGTATGCCGGGACAGATTTCGCCATAGTGGGCCAGATCATCAACCAGCAGATGGAAGATGATATAGGCAGCTTTCGGATAAAGCGGCGGAATTTGCAGCAGTCTTCTTGTTTGATGAGTTTGTTGAGAATTGATATTAGGATGGATAGTCAGCAAATCCGGTACTATGTTATAAACAAAAATATCTAAATTA
The DNA here is from genome assembly GCA_964646755.1 of uncultured Smithella sp. GTDB lineage: Bacteria > Desulfobacterota > Syntrophia > Syntrophales > Smithellaceae > MVRV01. The sequence continues at coordinate 13,213 of CAZYIE010000023.1, read as the reverse complement.
TCATTTTTTATACCGGACATACCCAGGATATTCTGTAAAATATATGTATGGGTTAGCATGAGCATGAGATTTTAGCCTTTAAATATTTGCCGTATAACATTCTATTTCTTCCAGAGAATATTTGTTTTTCATGTTATCCAGAAGATTGATTATTTCCTGAAGAAAATCAGGCACAATAGAAACTTGAAGAATTGCAGCATGAGGATCAATAGTTGTTACAGTGGCCATTCCCTCATATCCTTCGATAATAAATTGAACCTGCGCAATGTTGCTTCGCTTTAATTTAAACCATTTTTTTATCATGATTTTCTTTAACATTTATCATTTTAAAGATCAAGAACCAGAGGATAACTAACTGGTTTGCATCAATAATTGATCCATTGTTAAACCATTATCTTGGAAATAGAATTAATGAAAACTTGACATCGTGATCAACCTTGATATGATGACGATCAAAGACAATAATTAAAAGAATGAATAATGACTATAGTAAAACCTCTGCCGGCAACACAATGGAAAATTAAGAAACCTCTTAATAAAGATATAGAAAATTCATTGATTAATGAATTTAGTATCCACCCGATTATCTCTCAAATACTTGCCAATCGGGATTGGCTGGATATGGAAGATGTCCGCCATTATCTTCAGCCTTCGCTCAATGACTTGTATAGTCCTTTTTTAATGAAAGATATGAAAGCGGGCATTTCGCGCCTGCTTAAAGCCATTCACGATCACGAAAAAATTGTCATATATGGCGATTATGATGCTGATGGCATAACTTCCGTAGTTATACTTTTCAAATTTCTTAAAGAAATAACGCCCGATGTTACTTACTATATCCCTGACAGAATTCAGGAAGGTTACGGTTTAAAAAATCCGGCGATTGACAAATTTAAAAGCAACGACGTCCGGTTGATTATTACTGTTGATTGCGGTATTTCCGACAACACCCAGATTGCCTATGCCCACACCCTGGGAATTGATACAATTGTTTTAGATCATCATGCCATATCCGGTGCACTGCCGCCATCTGTTGCCAATATCAACCCCAAGCGGGAAGACTGTCTCTTTCCATTTAAAGATCTTGCCGGCGTAGGTATAGCTTATAATTTCCTGATTGCGTTGCGCGGCAGCTTACGGAAAGAAGGCTTCTGGAAGAATGAAGATTTTCCTAATTTAAAAGAATATTTGGATGTTGTTGCCCTGGGAACTATCGGTGACATTGCGCCGCTAATCGATGAGAACAGAATATTTGCCAAAATCGGATTAGAGTTAATCACCGAAGGCAAGCGTCCGGGAATTAAAGCACTCAAAGAGATAAGTGGCATCGACGGTCAGATTATTGATTCTTTCAAAGCGTCTTTCTGCCTTATTCCGCGCATAAACGCTTCAGGACGCATTGCCTCGCCGCTGGATGCAGTGGCCCTGCTTTTGACAGAAGACATGGAAGAGGCCAGAATGCTCGCGGCTAAGCTCGATACTTACAACCGCCGCCGGCAATCAATGGAAAAAATCATCCTGCATGAAATACTGGCCAAAATCAGTGACAATCCTGACTTCGAAAAAATGAATGCTTTAGTATTTGCCTCGGATAGATGGCATCCGGGGGTTGTCGGTATTGTTGCCTCAAGGCTGGTTGATCTTTTTAGCCGTCCGGCTTTTGTTATCAGCCTGAAAGATGGCATCGGCAAAGGATCAGGCCGCAGCATTTCTGATTTTAATATTTATAAGGGGATTCAGCAGTGCGCTTCTCTATTGCTTTCCTATGGCGGGCATAATCATGCCGCGGGTATTTCCATCAAGGAAGACGATGTTGCCGAATTTACCATTTTATTAGATGATATAATCCGCGACAGCGGTCAATTCACTGATCTAGTATCTCAAACAATTATCGATGCCGAATGCCAGCTCAAAGACATAAACTTAAATTTTATC
>CAZYIE010000023.1:0-11268 GCA_964646755.1 uncultured Smithella sp. | reverse complement strand
ATGAAATAATCGATATGATCATATAATTCTTCTAATTTAAATTCTAAGAGTTAGTTCATTGTAAAATAAGAAACAATCGATTATTTTCATTATTAGTATAAACTTGAGTTTTATCAATCAAATGCAAATGCTGGCGCCTTTTGGCAGCATGAATCCCGAACCGGTGCTCTGTGCCCGTAACATTAAAGTTTCTTCGACATCGATTGTGGGAAATAATCATTTAAAAATGTGCCTATCCAGTAATGGCATGACCTGCAACTCCATTTGGTTTACGATGGGACGCTACGCCAAGGCAGTTACCGGCGCTAATCTTGATATTGTTTTTACTCCGCAAATTAATCAATGGAATGGTTCTTCTGACATTCAACTAAAAATGAAAGATGTGACAATTCTCTCTTAATGAGCTTATCTCTTTAACTTAATATTAATACAGGGAGGAACGACGTATGAATTTGGCAACTCGTGCTGCACTATACAACGCCTTGCTCTTTCCCGGTTGGGGGCATTTTTATTTAAAAAAATATAAACGCGGTATGGTATTTATGCTGCCGGTTCTGGCCGGAATGCTAGCTATTTGCTGGGTGATAATTCAAGTTGCCATTAATTTTTTAAAGGCGAATCCTTTGCAAAAAGGGACAGTAGATATAGCTGCTGTTCTCAAGCTGTCAACGGATTCAACAAAAGCAATCGTAGAACAAGGGGTTGCAACCACTTGTTCTATTCTGTTTGTCTTGCTGTTTATGATTCTTTTGTGGATATATTCAATATTCGACGCCTATATGCTGGGCAAAAAGCATATGGAAATACTTACCATTTCCGCAGATCAACGATCATCTTCTCTTCCGACTTAATCGCACCTGCCGACACATATTCAATTTGATCAATCTTCACTGTGCAGATTTCCTGGAAATATTTTTTAAATCCGGCTTCCCATTGGGCATCGCCTATTTCCGGTAAAATCTTTTCCAGGTGTAATTTGAGTTTATCGGCATGGCCGTCTCTATCTACTAGAGCCTGCATTGGCAAATTATTATACTTTGCCTGAATCGCTTTTAACTGGCTGGGGGCGATGAACATTCCCCGTACTTTGACAGCATCCCCTACCCTGCCCGCAATTCCGGCCAACCGGTAAGACGTGCGTCCGCAGGAACATTGCTCAGTAATCAGGCGCGATAAATCCCCGGTACCAAAACGCAGCAAAAAGAAAATATCATTGAGTCTCGTAACAACAATTTCACCGAGCTCACCGGGCGCCACATTGCGGCCTGTCTCCGGATCAACTATTTCCACAATAGTTTCTTCGCAGATATGCCAGCCCTTTTTCTCGCTGCATTCATAGGCAACATCACCTACTTCCGTCGCTCCGTACATTTGATAGGTATCAATGCCGTATTCTTCTTCAAACTGACGGCGCAAATCCGGAAACAGTGGTTCGGCGGCAAAACAGGCTTTCTTCACACCAAAATCTTTCTTAAAATCGAATCCCAGCTCTTGAGCTTTGCTGATAATCGACATCAGAAAACTTGGTTTGCCCGTGTAAGCAGTGACTTTTAAATCTTTAATCAGTTGCACTTGAATCTGCGATGATGAAGCCCCGGACGGAACTACCGTGGCGCCTACTTTGCGCAAACCATTGTGGAATGTTAGACCTGCCGCCACCAGATGATAAGAAAAAGCACAAAGGGCGATATCAGAGGGGCCGATACCGGCAGCATGGTAGGCGCGTGCCCACAGATAATCCGTTTCCGAAAGATGCGGCTCATAGACCGGACCGGGCGATGTAAAAATCCGGTCAATTTTTATTTCGGGATTTTCTAACCCGGCAAAAGGAGGCTGTTGCATCTCCATATCCACCAGCTTTTCCCGCGAAGTAAACGGCAGCACTTCCAGATCTTCCCTTGATTTGATGTCTAGGGGATTAATTTTATGTGCATCGAATATTTGTTGTATCCGGGTCGACTTTTCATACCCCAGCTTCACCATGCGGGACAGCATTTGATCTTGCTTTACTTTTCTTTCTTCCCTAGCCCTCGATTCTTTTTCGTCAAATAAATGGTTCATGTACTCTCCTTTAATATTCTACTCAAATGACTCATTGTAAATGTCGCAAAGTTCATCATGATACCCCCAGCCAATGCCATTGGCAGACTTCATTATTTTTTCCAGCCTTTTACGAAACAATTCCTGTTTCTCCTGGGGAAGCTTCAGGACAGTTTTGCTTGCTTTTTCATACATTGCGATTAAGTCATCATAAAAAAACTCGTTGATATCGCCGTAATCAAGCGTAAATTGATTTCCGGATTCTACGTAATATATCATTAAATCAATAGTTCCATCTGCGTTACCAGTAGCTTTGGCATAATCCTTTATAGCTTTTTTTGCTTTAGCAAAATCATCATTCTCATCCATCGCATCCGGGTACAGGCAATTTGATATTATCTCTTTGTAGCGAAGAAGGATGGTGTCGTCACGGGAAAAACGAGCATGCAGGAAATTTTTATTCTCTGTTGAAAGTTGGTAAAGATCGTAAACAAGTTCAATTAGCTGAGAAGATTCAAAACTTTTTATCGATTTTTCAACATTATCCCAAGTTATTTTCTTTGACTTATCTTTTTTCATATCCTTATACACAGAATACAGCGGTCACAAATTGATTTCTTAGACGTTTTCAATTTTAAACTGCTTTGCAGCATGAGAAATGGTTACAATTTCTATAACTTCACCTTTTATCCGGTAAACAATCCGATAATTTTGAAATATTTTTTCTCTCAGATTTTTATCCTGATACTCGGGAACAATGCGGCCTGATTCCGGAAAGGAGGGAATGTTTGTAACTATGGAAACAATTTTTCTGGCAAAAATGGCTGCGTAATATTCTGAATTTTTGCCGATAAATCTACATATTTCTTCAAAATTATCTACAGCTTTTGGCGACCATCTTATTTTTTCAGCCATTTTTTCATCCGGTTTTCCACTTCATCATGAGTAATTCCTTTGCCTTCATCCAGTTGTTTCAGCCCTTCATCTACTTCACATCTGAAGTATAACTCCGCCATAATATCTTCAATGGAAACATCTTGAGGCATATTTTTAATCATTGTAATTACATTTTCTTTTAACGCTTCCATACATACCTCCATCAACTTTATTTATATCTTAGCATATTCTGAAAACAAAATAGTTACATTAATTTTTTTATCGAATACCTTAGTCGCTGCCCGCCTTTTCCAATCTCGACCATTTCGGTGACGTCAACGAAATGGTCGTCGATGCGTTGACCACTGTTAAAACAGGACAACTTGGCCTTCTCGATTACTCCTTCAAAATTACGATAATCACCGTAACCCAATATTTCAGAAAAATCACGGCTTGACCAAAATTCCATCCCCGCTTCATTCGTGCGCTTGATCCGCTCGAAAGGTGATGCATGTCCGCCAGTTGTCTTTATAATTTCTTTTGCCATTATTTTATCCCTCCGTTTGTTCCCACCAGGATATAGCACCTCACATTACTCTTTGTCTTCATGCTTGTCATGCGCTAGCCCGTTGCTGATACAGATATTTCTGGAAGCCTGTGAATACTAGCCCAATTTCCTCCGGTCTTCCCAGATCAGCTACGGCATCGGCAATAGAGTCGTGATATTTTAGACGCAGCAGAGGAGTAAGTTTGCTTTGGTCGAGTTCTTCCACACCAACGCTCACATAGTGTGATAACACAAAATCGAGGAACACCTTCTGCTTACTGTTAAAGTGGGTGCTGATTACCACTTTGGCCTTGGTGGCCCTTTCCTCACGTGTGAGAGGTGTCAGGGCATAGGCGATATGCGCCAGCACGTCGAACAGGTCGCTCTTCTCCGCGTCGATAATTTTCTGCATTTCGGCAAGTTGATCTCTGCCGAAGCCTTTCTCAGCTAACCCTTCCAATAATTTCTTCCGTGTGTCCGGCGCACACCACAAGGCACGGAGTTCCTCTTCGTTTTTGAAAAATTCCGGCAGTTTGCCAAAGAGCATTTCCATAAACTGCTGCGCCGACATTGGCGTGCCGTCGGGATGCCAGAAACTCGTCATCATCATATGCTGAATAGTCCGCTCCTTGCCGTCGGCAAGTTTTACCTTTGCTTTCTTCTTGCATACACATGGACGCTGGCCGCACTTAGGGCAAGGTTCTTTCGGGCATTCGCAAGGTTGCTGGCCGCAGACTGGGCATGGTTGAGGCGGAGACTGTTCGCACTTGCAGGGTCGGCAACCGCATAGCGGGCACACTTTTGATTCTTCTGGTTCAAGAGGTTCCCCGTCCCATTCCGGATCGCTGAAATGGTGATGCGCCTTCACGAAGTCGTAGATGGTGAAATAGTCCTTACCGTCATAGAGTCGTGTTCCACGTCCGATGATCTGCTTGAACTCGATAATAGAGTTGATCGGGCGCATGAGAACGATGTTACGGATATTCCGAGCGTCCACACCGGTGGCCAGTTTCTGGGATGTGGTCAGGATCGTCGGGATGGTCTTCTCGTTGTCCTGAAAATCTCGCAGGTGCTGGTCTCCTAATTTGCCGTCGTTGGCTGTTACCCGTTGGCAGTAGCTCGGTTCCTTGCTCGTTTTCATCTGGTTGATGAGGTCGCGCACGGCCAGCGCATGGTCCTGTGTGGCGCAAAATACCAGGGTTTTCTCATTTTGGTTGATCTGCTCCATAAATAATTTCACGCGGTGGGCTTCCCGTGCCTTGATTTCGATGATCTTATTGAAGTCAGTTTCCTGATAGATCTTCCCGTATTCAACCTCACCTTCCATCACCGTGTCATCGGGGGTGTAAACATATTCATCCAGTGTGGTCGAGATTTGCTTCACCTTGAAGGGAGTGAGGAAGCCGTCGTTGATGCCTTCTTTGAGTGAGTAGATGTAAACCGGATCGCCGAAGTAGGCGTAGGTGTCCACGTTATCCTTGCGCTTGGGCGTTGCGGTCATTCCCATCTGGACGGCGGGTGCAAAGTAATTAAGAATGTCTCGCCAGTTGCTTTCGTCTCTTGCGCCACCTCGATGGCACTCGTCAATGACGATGAAGTCGAAGAAGTCAGAAGGGTATTCGCCGAAATATTGTGAGGGCTGTCCGTCTATTGGCGGACCACTCATGAAGGTCTGGAAGATAGTGAAGAAAATACTGCCGTTTGTGGGCACTTTGCCCTTCTTGCGGATGTCCTCCGGTGCGATCCGCACCATCGCGTCTTCTGGAAAGGCGGAAAAAGAATTATATGCCTGGTCGGCGAGGATATTGCGGTCAGCCAAAAATAGAATACGAGGTCGTCGCGAAACATAATCGGTTTCTGAGCCTGTCGAAGAAAGGTTCCAGCGGCTGTGAAACAGCTTCCATGCAACCTGGAAAGCGATAAATGTCTTGCCCGTGCCGGTGGCAAGGGTGAGTAGAATCTTTTGACGATCCTCAGCGATGGCCTCCATCACCCGCTCAACGGCGATGTCCTGATAGTAACGGCTGGGGTGCGAACCACCCTTGTCCTCGAATGGTATAGCGGCGAAACGGTCACGCCAGGCATTTTGTTCGGCAAAGGTTAAGCTCCAGAGTTCGTCCGGTGTCGGATAGTTCTGCAACTCGCCTTCTTTGCCGGTTTCCATGTCAACGCCATAGATGCCTTGACCGTTTGTGGCATAGGCAAAACGCACGGCAATCTTTTCTGCGTAGTCCTTGGCTTGGCCCACGCCCTCAGTCAGCGGCTTGTCCCACGCCTTGGCCTCGATCACGGCCAGTTTGTGGTTGCGATAGACCAAAACATAATCGGCGATAAGTGGCTTGCCTCGACGACCGAGTCCTTCTATGCGCCCTGGCGTTATGGGATATTCGCGGAGGATGCGGCTGCCTTCGACAATGCCCCAACCTGCCGCTTTTAAAGCGGGATCAATATATTCGGCTCTGGTTTCAGCTTCGTTCATGGACAGTTTCCTATAGTTGGCCTGTAAATGCTTTGTTTAGCAGCGACTTCTTCAACGCTTCCAGTGCAGTGATCTTCTGTTGGTAAATTGATTCGAGGCGTTGGGTTTCTTCATTGAGGGAGTCAAGTTGTGAAACAATCGCCTCTTGTTCTGCTGGTGACGGCACGAAGATTCTGTGAGCATTGAGTCGCTGAATCGGCAACGCGCTATAAGCAGCACCATGAGCCATCTTGTTCAGGCTCTCAACGAATGAGACCAACACGTATCTCAGAAAATGCGGATTGATAGTGGTGAACCCTTTCAGCCACAAAACATTCCCGTCCTTGAAATAGAAATCGTTATTCCCCTCAACAACATAGATTTCGCCAATCGTACCGATAGCAGTAAGCAGAATGTCTCCCTGTGTCGGCACGCCGAACCCCGTTTTTATCTCTTTGTATCGAGCCTCGGAAATGAACAACTCGGTGGTAATCTCTCGGCAATTAGCCAATTCCTTGATCTCTTTTGTGCGGTAAAATGGAACTCCCTGCTTCACATACTCACTTTTGAAGATGCGCTTGCTGGAAGTGATCGTACCGAGTTCTTCGAGAGATTTCTCAACCCACCCCTCCCCACGCTGGGTAAATACTGATTGTAGGTAGCTTTCAAAAAGGGCACGGGCGTTTTGGAGGTTCTTTTCGGCGTTGGCTTTGGCGGTGGCGATGCCGTCAAACGCTTCGTCGAGGATTCCGACGATCCGCTGCTGTTCGGGAAGCGGTATGAAAGGAATCTGAACCGTCTCAATCATTTCCTTCGAGATAACGGTCTGTGCTGCGCCGACTGAACCTGACCGCAGCTTCTCAACTAGCGTCATCATAAAATAGTAAAGGTAAAATTGATCTAGTTTGGAAACATTCGGCCGGATCGCGGCCACAGAGCGCCCGATCGCGCAGTCCTCACCCAAGTTTATTTTACCGCAAGTAGCGCCGACCACACACACTAAGACATCTGTGCTTCGTGCCTTGCGCAGAGGATTGGTTGTCCACTCTCTAATCAAGGGGCGAAATTCACCGAATTCACCAACTTTTACAAAAGGCGTTCCTTGTCCATCGAAGTTGCAGTCCTTACTAGATGGGGCTTGTCCCATAATTAATTCCACAAGATTCCTCAGTGGGCGCATTTCCGAAGTTTGCTTCACACTCTCGGCATCCAGCGCGGCGATTTCGTCCATTATATCCTCTGGGCTCCGGTGCGTTATTTCCTTGCCACCGTTCGGGTTCTTTACGGAGAGGTCCACTTCGGCTGTGCTCAGTGACCGAATATCCACAGTCCAACTCTTTGGGGAATCAGCAAAGTTCTTCTGTAATTCGATGAACTCGGCAAGGTCGTCATCGTTGAGCGGATTTGTCTTGCCCATGTTGCGACCGGGATCAAGCTGGTAGTACCAGACCTTTCGGGTTGGCGCACCCTTCTCGAAGAACAGCACCACGGTCTTGACGCCCGAGCCTTGAAACGTTCCGCTGGGGCAGTCGAGCACGGTGTGGAGGTTGCAGCTTTCCAGCAGGTGCTTACGCAGACTGACGGAGGCATTGTCGGTGTTGGAGAGGAAGGTGTTCTTGATGACGATGCCAGCTCGACCACCGGCTTTAAGGATTTTGATGTAATGCTGGAGGAAGAGGTAGGCAGTCTCGCCGGTGCGGATGGGGAAGTTCTGCTGTACTTCCTTGCGTTCCTTGCCGCCGAAGGGCGGATTTGTCTCGATAATGTCGTACCGGTCTTTTTCCTGAATGTCGGCCAAGTTTTCTGTAAGCGTATTGGTGTGAATTATGTTCGGCGCGTCGATGCCATGCAGAATCATGTTCATAATGCCGATAACGAAGGCCAGGGACTTCTTTTCCTTGCCGTAGAATGTTTTGGTCTGGAGGAAACGATCCTGCGCGACGGTACGATGGGGATAGGTTTTCTTCATGTAGTCGAACGTCTCGCAGTGGAAGCCCGCCGAGCCGAGGGCGCCATCGTAAATGCTTTCGCCAAGTTTCGGCTGCACGACCTGAACAATGGCGCGGATGAGCGGGCGGGGGGTGTAATATTCACCGCCGTTGCGGCCAGCGTTGCCCATATTCTTGATCTTGGCTTCGTAAAGGTGGGATAGCTCGTGCTTCTCAATCTGGGAACGGAAGCGCAGCTCATCAATATGGTCGATGATTTCACGCAGGTTATATCCGCTTTGAATTTTGTTCTTTATCTCCGCGAAAATCTGCCCGATTTTGTATTCAATGGTGTTCGCGCCCGTTGCCTTCTGCGTGAATCCATGAAGGTAGGAAAAGAGCTTCAGATTAACAAAGTCGCGAAGGTCGTCACCCGTCATGGCCTTGTTATGGTCCAGTTTGCCGTCCTTCCCCTTTGGCGCAGCCCATGTTTCCCAGCGGTAGGGTTTGTCGAGAATATATGTGTATGTTTTTTTCTCTAAAGCGGCCTCATCGGCACGGTCCTGCTCCAGCCCGTCAAGGTATTTCAGGAACAGGAGCCAAGAAGTCTGCTCGGTATAATCGAGTTCCGTTGTGCAACCTGCCTCTTTCCGGAGGATGTCGTCGATGTTCTTGAACGCCTGTTCAAACATTGGCACCTTCTTTATAGAACATTATTTGATTCTTTTTCTCTCTTTTGTGGTTTTTCCAAGAGCGCCATTGATTTAGTGGCTAATTATTTACGCCAATTTACTATCAAAATCAAATAATTATTATGAACTCAGGTGCAAAACGTTAAGAGCAACCCTGCCTTTTACCTTGACACATATCCTTTAATATGGGAATAAAGAATACCTTACTTCATTACTATGGAGGTATATATGTTAGCCAAACGAACCACAAAAAATCAACTGACATTGCCTAAGGCCATTGTTGCGGCCACTGGTGAGACTGACTATTACGATGTCAGTACTGACAATGGCCGTATCATTCTTACCCCTTTGCGTATTCAGAAAGCGGATGCTTTACGATCAAAGCTTGCTGAACTCGGCATTACACAAGATGATGTAAAGGACGCAATTACATGGGCACGAAAAGGACGATGAAAAAACCCCGTGTGGTGCTGGACACCAACTGTATTGTTTCCGCGCTACTGTTCGCTAAAGGCAATCTTTCCTGGCTCAGGGATGCCTGGATGCGCCAGCGCTTTATCCCGCTTATCAGCCGCGATACGGCAAATGAGCTGATAAGGGTTTTAAACTATCCGAAATTTAAACTCGATAAAAATGAGCAAGAAATAATTCTGACAGAATTTCTGCCCTATGCCGAAGTGGTGCACATTGAAATAGTACCGAAAAACTTACCGACGTTACAAGACCCGGATGATTTAATATTTCTTGAGCTGGCCATTTATGGAAACGCTGAGGCTCTAATAACCGGGGATGCACATCTTCTGGCAGTGAAGTCTGAACTTGGGCCAATAAATGTTTTAACAGTGGCTGAATTTGCTGCTTGGTTGGAAGAACAATGTTAAATCCCTTATACTAATTCTAAATTCCAGCACGTAACGAGATGCTTCCGGCGTTCCAGAAAATATTCCGTCCGGATATTATTCATAGCCAGCGTTTGCGGCGCTTGTATGACTTCACGTCTTTATAGGATTTGGCAATGCCGGATGCGGCCATTCCCAGGTAAAATTCTTTGACATCCGGATTTTCGGATAATTCTTGAGCTGTTCCTTCCATCATGATCTTGCCGTTTTCCATAACGTAACCATAATGGGCAACCTGGAGCGCCATGCTGGCGTTTTGTTCCACTAAGATGATTGTAGCGCCTTGATCTTCGTTAATTTTTTTTATTATATGGAATATTTCTTTAACTACAATTGGAGCCAAACCCAGAGACGGTTCATCGAGCATTAAAAGCTGCGGATGCGCCATCAGCGCCCTGCCGATAACCAGCATCTGCAGCTCACCGCCACTGCAGTACCCGGCTAATGCTTTTCTTCTTTGCACCAGGGCAGGAAAATAATTATAAACCATGTCCAAGTCTTGTTTATAGGGCTTTCCCGCCCGTGTTGCTGTGCCCACCCGCAAATTTTCTTCAATCGTTAAATACTTGAAGGGTTGCCGACCTTCCAAAACTTGAATGATACCCTGACGTGTTATGTATTCCGGCGCTTGATTCTGGATGTTCTTACCCGCAAAAATAATTGAACCATCCGTTACTTCCCCATTTTCCGGTTTGAGTAAACCGGAGATCGCCTTTAAGGTAGTTGTTTTCCCGGCGCCGTTGCTTCCCAGAAGAGATACAATATTTCCTTTATCCACACTTAAAGAAACACCTTTTAATACCTGGATAACATCTGAATAAACAACGGATATATTATTTATTTGTAAAAGTATTTCACCCATAATTTACCTTTATCCTGATTTACAGGCTGTTCAAAAAGGTTTAGCTGCAAGGCATCGCAAAAACCGCATCGCGAGGCGTATATGGCAATACGTTGAGCGATGAGGTTTGCAGCGTAACACAGCAGATGAGCCTTTTTCAACAGCCTGCTAGTATGAAAATGGCCAGAGCCTAAAGTTGGAGCGCACTATTCTCCATAATTCGGCAATGCCGCGTGGTTCCAACAAAATAAACAAAACGATGGATAATCCAAAAACAAATTCGCGCAAAGGCGCCATATTTAAACCGGAACTGGTTACCACACCGATATTCATGAGAAAGCCGGTAATGTAGCGCAGCAGTTCATTAAGTAACGTGATGAATGTTGCCCCGAATATTGCTCCGGGAATATTGCCCATGCCGCCGATGATAACCATGGCAATAAATTCTACGGATAGGCTCAAATTAAAAGGTTCTGAGGTTACGCTGACCATATAATAAGCCCAGAGCGCTCCGGCAAATCCTGCATAAAAAGAGCTCATGGCAAAAGATAGCAGTTTATATTTAAAGATCGGAATGCCCATGCCTTCCGCTGCCCGATCATTATCCCGAATGGCAATAAAAGCACGTCCATACTTGCTGCGCATGACATTAACGGCAAACCAGGTCATTAAAACAAGGCAAATGAATATCAGAAAGAAAAAAGATTTATCTCCCGCTATTTCCCACTGTAATATTTTCGCCGGAGGAAGGGTAATACCCATTGTTCCCTGAGTCATGCTGTCCCAATGGATGAGAACGTATTCAATGATAAATTGTCCGGCCAGTGTGGCAATGGTCAAATAGAGGCCCTTCAAACGTCCGGAGGGAATTCCGATAATCATGCCGACAAGCGCAGTGATGATACCGGCAGCCGGTATGGCCAGATAAAAATCCAGCCCCACGCGCGTAGCTAATATGGCTGCCGCATAGGCGCCGATGGCCATGAA
>CAZYIE010000022.1:0-55470 GCA_964646755.1 uncultured Smithella sp. | reverse complement strand
GATATGCTACCGGTATTCAAGTGGGCACTGGCCGGCCTGATTTCGATTCCGCTGTTGAACAAAATACTGTAAATATTTTCTTTGCAAATAAAGGGACGGCCCATTATTACTCGTTAGTGGTAATTCCCAGCATTCCCCTGGTTCCGGCAATTCGGGCTCGAGACGCAGGAGAAAAGCGGAAATCCCATGAATGCTTTCGCCACTCACTGTGAGATTATCCGGATTAACATCAAATCCGGCACAGAAAGTCTTTTACCCGGCAGCGGCAAGAACTATAACCCGTGGAAGGGTGGTCGTAAGCTCGGCAGTCACTTTATCCAGACAGTCCCACATGTGCTCGTCGAAGGCATTTTGTTTTGCCGGCCGACTGAGGTTAATAACTGCTATGTGTCCTTGTCGCTTAAGAGAGATGCCGTAATCTTTCATTTTATAACTCTTAATCCTCTGTGTCGCGCGGATCTTTACGGACTTCGGCAATCCACTCGCTGATACTCTTATTTTCCTGCCTGGCGGCTAACGCTATCATACTGTGAAGTGCTGAACTAACACGAACAACAGAGCGTCCGGTAGAAGGCTTTTCCGGTTCTTCGTTCTTTTCGGCGCAACTCTTAATATAAAAGTCAACGGCTTCTTCAAAGGCTTGTCTAATTTCCTGCACAGAATCACCCTGGAAATTTATGATATGGCGAATGTCGGAAACACGGCCTATAAGACATTCGTCTTTATCACTGTATTCAATTTTTGCGGTATAGCCTTTATAGGTCATTGGCTTGTTCATGGTTTTATCTCCGCTTGTTCCATAAATTTACACGCAGTTCCTCCATGGCTTGACTTCCTTTCAAATTCTTTTCCTGAATTATTTTTAGCAACAACAGAAACCCACTGTATTTTTCCAATGGGGTTCATTTGTGGGTGTATGGTCGCACTATTTACTGGTTGGTTCCCAATTCTTTGACAATTGGTTCCAATTGAATCATGAGTTCATTAAATACCGCCGGCGGAACATCAAGTCCTATTTGTTTGAAATATTGTTCGCCTTTTGTCTTGATTTCCTTCAATGTTGCCAGAGGATCATCAGCTTCCAAACAAGCATTTAAAACTTCTTGAGCTGCCAGCAACGTCAGCTTCTTTTGTTCCTTCTTCATATGCCTTTTCTTCATTTATTTCTCCTTTATCTTCTTTTTCATGATCTACGACTATATATTTCCTGCCAGGCAGTGGCGGTGAGAATTTTGCCCTCGTTATCGACAATAGATGCTGGAAACGCACAGACCTGATTCAACCTATCTTGAAGAATTTGAAACTGCTCAATGTCAATTAAATCTTGAATCTTCAGCGACATGACAATTTACCTCCATTGTTTTTACCAAGGAGTGAGTATGGATGGCATAATATAGAACATCGAGATAATATTAATCTAATGCCTAGAGGCTGTCAATGTAAATACTGGGGAATGTAAATACTGGGGAAACATTTTTAACATGAAATATACCGCTGAAATATGGACTGTAAATTTGTGCTTTTGATGTTTGTCGGGCTTGAATTGTGTTGATTGCTGAAATCCCGCATTTTCATCTGGATTGACATTCTACTGATTACAGCTATACGCCACCGGCCGAGACGTTATTTTTCGATACTGTCCTGCGCACAGGTAATTACGAGACGCCATTCAGTTCCTTGCAGGGCGACGGTTTTCCAGTAAGCGACTTCAGTCACAGGCACTCCCGTGCCCTTCTGATAGAACCGATATGTGCCCATTCCTTCTTTTTTCGCGGCTACTTTTCGGGCCAGCGAACGCAGTTGAGGGAAGGGTTTATATAGAGGATCACTAAACACATTGAGACCGATCTGCTTAGCATCCACATCATAGATCACCAGGCCGTCCGTTTGCATCAGGAAGATATCGACCGGTAGGTTCGAAGAGACAGGTCCAATAATACTGGATAGTAAATATTCCGGGGCAAAGAGCGCCGCCACCGACCCGGTAAAACGCTGATCCGCCGAAAAGATAGGATAGTGAAGGACAACAGCTGCCGGACCTTCAACGGAACAAAACGAACCGCTCAATACGGGTTTTTTAGTTTTAAACAGTTTGACCATGTGCGCCTGCGCACTGATGTCGGCGCTTTCGGATGTCTTGTGCTGGAGAGGTTCAACGGCCAGCATGATTCCCTGACTACTTACCGTTTCGCAGTCGATGATATACGGATTCGCCCCGTACAACTCTTTGAGCACGTTCCGGGCGTGATCATCTTTCAAGTTCCTGCCGGAAAGCCTTTCGGCACTGGATTTAAGATCTCCGTTAAGCTTGTTCAATGCTGTCGCGATCTCTCCTCTCAACTGGGACAGAACATCCTGCAAATCTTTTGAGGAAAGAAGTGTTTTCTGCTGACTTCCGGCGGGAACGACCAATTCCTCCGCAATAATTTTTGCCTGCAGCGCCAAAACTTTATTATAAATGTCAGCGGTAATCAGTTTATTGTTTTGATCATTATAGATAAATCCAACGCCGTTCTTTTGCAGGCCGAAAGTTTTCAAACCTCCGGAAAAATATCCGCGTACATACGCTCTTATGCTTTCGAATACTGCCACATCTACGTTCTTTGTCATGCTCGTCAGGACAAGTCCGGGGGCTTGTGCACTCTGATCCATGTCCACACCGATTACCAATCGATTGCTCTGCTTTGCCGCCTGGAAGATGCCGGCGCCCGTTGCCCCCGCTGCGTGATAAATGATATCAACCCCCTCACCGTACATGCTGGTGGCGATCAGGTAACCTTTTTGCGGATCATTAAACGCCTTACCGGTTATTCCGGAAAATTTTGCAGACACGCGGATGGCAGGACGGACAGCAGTTGCGCCCGCCACATATCCTGTCTGAAATTTACGGATGAGCGTACTGTCCATGCCGCCGATAAAACCTATTTTGCCGGTTTTGCTTGCCAGTGCCGCTATCGCCCCAACCAGATAAGAACCTTCTTCTTCCTTGAACGTTAGTCCGTACAGATTGGCAGGCAGTGAGACAATCCTGCCCTTGTCGTCATACTTCACGTTATAGTCAACACAGACGAATTTTTTATCTGGGTATCGCACAGCCAGTTTATGCAACTTATCCGAAAATGTAAATCCGACACCGATAATCAGTCCCGCATCGGATACCGCCGCATCATCTAAGGCACGGTCCAACTCCAGATTTCTTTTGTACTCTATATAGACCGCCTGCACTCCCAGTTGAGTTACCGCTTTTTCCAGACCATTGCGGGCGGAATCGATAAACCCGCCTTCTCCTCTGCCGCCAATATCATAGATGAGCGCGACCTTTAAGGGCGGCGGATTTTGCGCCGGGGAATCCTGTGCTGTAAGAAAAAATGCCGCAAATGCAATCATCAACGAAAAAACTACCCTCAACATTTTCATCTTTTTATCTCCATCCCCCTCTCCTTAATGAACAGGTTACTTTATGCACTCCCCAAAAGACCCATCTTTACATTTCAAGCCGTCAATCCATATTGCCCTTTGCAAATTTGCTCCGGTCAGGTTTGCCCTGGTCAGATTTGCCTTGGTCAGGTCTGCCTTAAGCAGGTTTGCCTTGTATAGGCTTGCCCCGGCCAGGTTTGCGCCGGCAAGGTTGGCCATGTTCAGGTTTGCCCCGGTCAGGTTTGTCCCGGCCAGATTGGCCATACACAGGTCTGTTCTTCGCAGGGACGCCTTCTGCAGATTTGCCCTTGTCAGGTCTGCACCGTTGAGATTTGCCCAGGTCAGGTCCGCTCCGCTCATGTAAGCCCCGGTCAGGTTTGCCCGGTATAGGTTTGCCTCTCTCAGGTATGCCCCAGATAAATCGCAATTGGGACATTGATTAGTATCCTTTAATTTTTGAACATCCAGCGGATTAAATGACACTGCCCCCCTGGGAATAAGCAACATCCCCCCAAAAATAACCATGCAACCCATTATAAAAATTCTTTTCATAACCGGTTCCTTTTTATTATTTTGTCCATACGTCATATATCATGAAAGAAATCAATCTGCCGTTTGATAATGCGCAATATTGAAAGTCGTGAACTATTTTATTAATTATTTTTGATGTCGGCGTTTAATCGGGCGAGCTCGGCAATCATGATCCGGCGAACGTGATCGGCAGTTTCCTGGACGGTCAGATTCGCAAATTGCTTGTAGGGTATCTCTTCTAAAACGCGTACCCTCATCCGGTGGATGCCCGATGTATTCATTTTCCATTTCGGCAATGCTTTGCCGGTATTGGTTAACACTATCGGCAGGATTGGCAATTGAGCCTTTTGGGCCAGAATAAAAGCGCCCGGCTTAAAGTCTTTAATCTCGCAATCGGGGGAACGTGTTCCTTCGGGATAAATGAACACGGAATTACCTTCCGCCAGGGTTTTATCACAGTCTTCCATCATCTTTTTTACGCCTTCCTTGCTCCCGCGAACCAGCTCGATATATCGATTAAGTCTCATATTCCAGCCCATAAAAGGAATCCGGAACATCTCTGATTTAGAGACTATTTTATAAAAGAAAAAAAGGCGGAAATGAACGAGGATGTCGAGTTGCGACTGGTGATTAGATACAATAATGTAGGTTGCATCTTTCCGGTATTTTTCTTTTCCCTCGATTTTAATCCGCCAGGTAGGCATAATCCATGTATAGGTGGATGCCCAGAAACACGTATAGTAATGCAGGAATCTGAGGTGCGAATCCAGATGATATGTCGAAAGCCAGATTAAGACCGCGCCCAGATAAAAAAAGGGGAATGTTATCCCGATGAAAGCGAGCAGTGATATCGATAATATTTTTCCCAGCATATTCTACAAATTAAACTCCTTTGTGGTCGGAGCCGTCTCTGCGCCTCGTCACTCTGTGATGACTAAGTGCTCAAGTTCAATGAAGGACGATTGAAACTCGCTACGTCTCCTAATTGAAAAAGCATTCGGTCAAAGCGCTGCTTGTATAATACTTTCGGATTCGCCGGTCAAGAGACTATATAATGCTAAAGAATGTTATTTTATTTCAAGTATTCAGTTGAGAGATTTGCTCTGAATGAACGAGAAACGGCGCCGTCTTGGGGCGCCGTTTCGTTACAGGAAAATTTCGTTGTCCGTTTAACTATTGATGGCTCCGGCCATCAAGTCACCAATTACTTTGCCAAACCGGGAGGGATTATCCAGCTTGCCGCCTTCGGAGATGACCGCCATGTCCAACAGCAAGTCCGTGTAATCCTTCAGGGCAGGGGAATCTTTATCCTTTTCGTAGAGAGCCTTAATCTTGGCCAGTAGAGGGTGATCCATGTTGAGCTCCAGTACACGTTTTGTTTTGGGGACATCCTGGCCGCCGGCTTTGAGGATCTTCTCCATATAGGCGCTCATATCATAAGCATCTCCCGAAAGGCAGGCCACTGAATCTTTCAGGTGGGTGGAAGGTTTGACTTCCTTGATCTTCTCCTCCAGGCTGGTTTTGATGAAATCGAAAAGGGCGGTGTATTGCTCTTTTTTCTTGTCGTCCACCTTGTCCAGTTCGAGATCTCCCTTTTCGGCGCTCTTGAAGGTTTTTTTCTCAAATTCCTGGAGATCCCGGATGACCCATTCGTCAATGGGGTCAGTCATGAGCAGTACTTCAAGATCCTTTTCCTTGAGCTGTTCCAGGTGGGGGCTGTTTAAGAGCGTGGTCAGGCTGTCGCCAGTAATATAGTAAATATTCTGCTGGTCCGGCTTCATCCGGCTTATGTAATCGGTAAGCGAAGAGTATTTCCCGTCAGACCGGGTGGTTTTGTAACGCAGGAGTGATGCAATCTTATCCTTATTATCGAAGTCCTGAGAAATTCCGGCCTTGAAGATGTGGCCGAACTCTCCATAGAAAGTTTCGTATTTTTCCTGTTCCATGCCGGTCAGAAGATCCAGAATCTTCTTGACGAGATTTTTCTTAATGTTCCGGACGAGGGCGTCCTGTTGGAGAATTTCGCGGCTGACGTTCAGATTGAGGTCCGGAGCGTCAACGACTCCCTTAATGAAGGCCAGATACTGGGGCATGAGCTCTTTGCAGTTCTCCATGATGAAGACACGTTTGGAATAGAGCTGGATTCCGTGTTTGGCCTCATGGGTGAACAGATCAAAAGGGGTTTTCGAGGGGATGTACAGAAGGGCGTTGTATTCCGTTGTCCCTTCGAGTTTCAGGTGAAGATGGGTAAGCGGGGGATTCCAGTCGTGACTGATGTGGCGATAGAATTCGTTATGTTCCTCGTCCGTGACCTCTTTTTTATCCTTGGTCCAGATTGCCTTCATGGAGTTGAGGGTTTCTTCACGTATTACTTTTTTGGTCTGGTCCTTCTCCGGTTTGCCGTCCGCGTTGAGAACTGGTTCCGTCCTCTCTACGTCCATGACGATGGGATAGGCAACGAAATCAGAATGCTTCTTCACAATGCCGCGAATTGTCCATTCCTCGGTAAAATCCTCCTCGTCTTTTTCCGCCTTTTTCAGCTTCAAAAGGATAGTTGTGCCGCGGGTTTTTTTGTTCACAGTTTCAATGGTATAAGAGCCGTCCCCGGCGGATTCCCATTTAGTGGCCCTCTCGTGGCCTGCGGCCCGCGTGATCAGGGTTACCTTGTCGGCGACGATGAAGGCGCTGTAAAATCCTACACCAAACTGGCCGATCAGTTCGGGCGTCACAGCGCCCTGTTTATCGCTCGTGCCGAGAGACTCCAGGAATCCCGCGGTCCCGCTTTTGGCGATGGTCCCGATATTTTCCACAACTTCATCGTAGGTCATACCGATGCCGTTATCCGTGATTTCCAGGGTTCTCTTCTTTTTGTCCGCAGTGATGCGGATCTTAAGATCCGTATCGTCACCAAAGAGTTCGGATTCCGTCTGCGCACGAAACCTGAGCTTATCGATGGCGTCTGACGCATTGGAAATGAGTTCCCGTAGGAAAATTTCCCGGTGGGAATAGAGGGAGTTGATAATTATGTTCATGAGTTGCTTTACTTCAGTCTTAAATTGATGGGTTTCGATTTTTCCTTCCATGATACCTCCAAACATATGTCATTTAATTTATTCAGATGATTGTGCAGATCAACAGTTTTTACGGCGTTATAATGATCATTAAATTAGGATTGTCAAGTTCCCCGGCCAGATGAAAAAAGGGGAAAGGGTAAACGGATTTCGGGCGCCGTTGATGCGGTTCTGACTGCAAGCAGTATGGATAAGTGACAGCTTTGTCGAAACCAGGCTATCGGGCGAAATAGACCTTGCGCAGTTGTTCCTCGAAGCTTGCGCTCTTTTGCACAACATCCATGAATATTTCCTTGGAAAGCGTCAGCAACTCAACTTCTTCTGTAGTTCTGACGGTGGCTGCCCGCGGCTCTTTCTTTAAGAGGGCGAGCTCGCCGAAGAAGGCGCCTGCATCCAGAGCGGCAACCACATCCGATTTTCCCATGGTTTCTTTCATTACTTCTACTTTACCCCGCCGGATAATGTAAAACTTATCTCCCTCATCCCCTTGCCGAATGATGATTGTGCCGGCCGGATGTGTTTCGCGCTGCATCTTGTTGGCCACATCGGCCAGAAGCGTCGGCGAGAACGTTTCAAAGACGGAACATTTTTTCAGGAACTGGACTATCGTCAGCGATTCGTTGACATCGACATCGGAGGCGACATAACCGTCCACCATGGTGACGATACGGTCGGCCACATCCAGGATACGGTTGTCGTGGGTAACGATCATTATGGTGCAGCCCTTATTTTCCGCCAGATCCTTTAAAAGATTAACTACCTGGCGTCCGGTTTCCTTGTCCAGGGCGGCAGTCGGTTCGTCGGCAAGAATCAACCGGGGACGGTTGACGAGTGCCCGTCCGATGGCCACACGCTGCCTTTGCCCGCCGGAAAGATTCTGGGGTTTGTAAAGCATTCTGTCCTGCATCCCGAGTTTAGTCAGGATATCTGAAGTCAGGCTGTCGGCTTCATTCGGTGCGTAATCGATCAGTTCCGTTACCAGTTTGATGTTCTGATAGGCAGTCAGGGAATCCAGAAGATTATGAGCCTGAAAGATAAAGCCAATGTTCCGGCGTATTTTTTCCTGTTCGGAGGCGCTCAGCCCGGAAAGTTCGTTGCCGAAAACTTTCAGACTACCCTCCTGCAATCCTCTCAGGGCTCCAATAAGCGTCAATAAAGTTGTTTTCCCGGAACCGGATGGACCGGTCATAATAATGATTTCACCGGAGTATAAGCATAGATTGTTGTCGTAAAGGACCTGCTTGCGTCCTTCGCCCTGTCCGAAAGAAAAGTTAACACCTTTAACCTCGACTACCGGAGTCTTGGAGTTCGGGCCTGTGGCTTTGGTTGTTGCATCAGGGGACTTTGTTTGTGCGCTCATTAGTTTTTTATTACTTCCGTTCTTTTCCTGGCACATCAAAGGAAACATTAACTTCGTGATTAATTAATCTTGAAGCCGCCTCCGCATTATCCAGCCGAATAATAACCTCGACATTGCGCGATTTTGTTGAAACTATTTTCCCAATTGCGGTGATTTTACCTGTCAAGGAATGAGAAAGCGCCTTGCTGTTGATAGCTGCTTTTGTGCCGATGGAAAGCAGGAAAATATCTCCTTCAAAGACATCCGCCACGACATCCATTCGGCTGAGATCAGCCATTTTTACGACCGGTTCGCCGTCGGCTGAACCGCCTATGTTCTGGCTGATTTCCAGAATTGTTCCGTCAACGGGTGCGCAAACCCTGGATTGCTGCGCCTTGATTCTGCCGGCCTTAACTTTGGCCGATGCTCGGGAAGTGTTAATTTCCTGGTTTAATTTCAGCCTCTCCAATTCTTTGGTGGCCAGATTGTATTTGGCTTCGGCAAGGCTGACCGCATGTTCTCTTTCTTCTTTGGCCGATGCCGAATAAGTATCGCTTCCCCCTTCCAGCATGCGGTTTAAAGCTGACCGCGAATGTTCCAGCTGCATTTTGGCAATAGTTGCTTCCAGTTGTTTTATTTCGATTGCTTTTTTCCCGGCGGTATTCGCTTCTTTCAAATCCATTTCCGCTCCGGATATTTCCGCCTCATTAGGGTATGCTTCGCGGGAGATGACCAGTGGTGTGCCCTTTTTAACGACATCGCCACCTTTCGCCAAAACGGCAGATATGATGTTACCCGGGGGAATGCCGATTTGGATAACACTGCCATGGGGTTTTATTCTGCCCAGAGCACCGATTTTTTTCTCGGCGGCAACCGCTACCGTTGCCGTCAAAAGGGTAAATATCCAGACGAATGTAAAACAGAAAAGAAAGATTTTTTTCTTCATTTTTTCACCATGTCGTTATTTATGCTTGCCTGATTGACCAGAGGAAATTGCAGTAATTTTTGTTCGTCAAAATTTAAACTTCTATCTCCAACGTCCAGCATGGTTCCGGTCACCAGGCGGAATTGAGCCATGGTTACCGAATATTTACGTAATGCTTCGATGGTGGCTATCCGGGCCCGGAAATAACGATCTTCAATATCGATCAGCGCCGTTAACGTAGACGAACCGGCTTTATATTTCTGGTTTTCGAATTCCACGGCCTTTTTGTAAGATTTTTCAGATTCGGAAGCAAGCTGATGCTCGTTGATTGCTGAAGAGAGTGCCCTGTAGGCCACTAATATATCAGAAGCGATGCGGTTGGCTAGATCATTCTGGATAAGTTCAGATTCCCGAACCAGCGATTTTCGGTAAACCAGATTGCCGCGCGCCACATTGTTGAAAATGGGCAACTCCAAGGACAAAGATACGAAGGAATTAAGCCCGGTGACGTTGCGGCCCAGGGAATTAAAATAACGGCTGGAAGTGGAAACTTCATCTTCCCCGGCATAACCAACTTTTACCCCCAGATCTAATTTCGGTTTAGTCTCGTTTTGCGCTTTGGCCAGGAGAGTTCTGGCAGTTTCTATGTCGGTCTGGGCGGCAAGATAATCGCCCCTTTTCTTAAGGGCTTCATCGATGAACAGGCTGATACCGGCTTTGTTCAATGTCGCTGCATCGATGACAGCGGGGAAGTTATTTGCGGGGTTGGGAGCATCCGGCAATTCCCGTGGTGTCATTCCCATGGACAGGGCCAGGGCTTGACGACTGCGGTAAAAATCAGTTTCTCCGGTGCTTACACCTACCTGGCCGGAAAGCGAGTTGGCTTTGGCTTGATTTAATGCTGCTGGTTCCAGCAAACCGGCCCGCACAAGTTTCTCGACCAGATCGAGCAATTTATTTGATCTGGCTTGCGTGTCGGCTGTCAGTTCAAAGCTCATTTTGGCAGCCAGGCTGTTCCAGTAATTTACTGCAGTGGTGTATATGGTCTGGGCGACGTTTTGCCGGGCCAGCAGCCGGGTAGCTTTGGCCTGCGATATTGCCGCCAGTTCATCAGCTCCGGTGGACTGTGCTCCCAGTCCTCTCAACAAAGGAACATTGAGTTCGATGCGCATTTCTGAACGACTGATTGGGACTTTGTAGATATCGGAGCTGGTTTGGTAATCGACAACAGCAACGTTCGGAGTTACGGTAATGCCCGAACGGAATTGCTTGGCTAGGCCCAGTGAATATGTATTTGTATCTTGCCGTATGTAATCATTATAAGGAATATTGCTGGAGAGAGAAGCGGCTTGTGCTGTCTTACTGTCATAACTGTCTAAAGGTGTTTTTTTGTGGTCGGCGGAAGCCTGGCTTCTGATCGTCCAGTCGAATTGCCCTGCTGCTTTTTGCTGTAATCCCTCACCCTGCAAGACCTTTTCCTGGCTGACAAAGATGCCGGGGTTGGCCCGGAGGGTTTTCAATACCGCATCGGATAAGGATATTTCCGGTACTTTCTGTAAGGGCGTCTGGGGCCCGGCGGCATTAACAGACGTTGGGCCACCGGTAACTGCTGACTGTTCGAGTGCGAAACTTGCAGTTGTCCATGACAAAAACAATAAACTGAAAGCCAGGAAAAAAGAGCGAACAGACTTAGTGAACACGTTATTACCTATAATTAATCGTCTAATAGTTATTTTAACGGCCAATAAATTATTGGCTTTTGCTATGCCGAGTAGGCTCGCGTAGAAAAGTATGTAAAAAGGGCGGATTTGTCAAACGAAATTTGCTGATCCTGTTTAATAAGCAAAGCGGAAAAGATCAGGCAATTTTGTCGGGCAGAATGCCGTCCCAATGAAAGCCCGGCGCTTTGAGCAAGGCAAGGCGTAATTGATCCTCCTGTACCTCTCCATCCCGGGAAAAAAGGGAGACAATTGCCGTCTTGCTTCTTGTTCCGGCCTGAGCGTTGATGGAAGGTATCAGCATATCTCCCATGCCGGAAACCATGCACCCTTCCGGTGATAAATTTAAAATGAGATCAACATTTTCCCGGCAGCGCAAGATAGCCTCGCCCACAAAGGGGACTAATTCTCCATAAGGTTTTGACGTAGAAATGATCGGTGCGGCGGCAGCGTAAACATCACGCATGGGATGCGGCATAGCTATTCCCGCTGCGGCATAAAGCGGGCGCGCCAGTATATTTCTTAAGTTGTTAATGGTTTTTGCGGCATCATGGATAATGATTTGCTGACGTTTCTTTTCCCCGGCGACAGCCAGGTCATTGCCGGCGCCGGCGACATTCAGGTCGGCAATCCTTTCCTCGGCCGCCAGCAGCCTTGTATGCAGCACGGCCTCAAAAAAACTCCACGTCGGAGTCATGGTCATACTGAAAGTGCCAAAGCCTAAGTTTTGTAATAGTAAGCGCAAAATCTCCCCGGATTGGCTTGTCCGCATATATACTTCTCCATCGAGGTGAATGCGCAGCAGAGATTTATTCTGCTGCCGTTTTTTGGGGCCGGGAAGAATCCAGTTTTGGGCAAAAGGACGGAGTATTTTTCTCAGTCCGAAATTGTGCCAGATACCATAACCGAAATATTTTACCGCTCCACTCAGATTCGGGTATTGCCGGCAGATCATGTCCACAGTTTGGCGGGCTGCCTTGCCCGGCGGCGCTTTATGTTCAATCTGATAGCGAATTGTCTCCTGGAGCTGCCGGTAATGCTCAGTCATGGCGTCATATGTTTTTTCATCTTTGCAGTTTGCCGCTGCCTGCAAAAGTAAGCTGTGGCAAAGCCCGTGGACTATCACCGCCTGGTAGCCCAAGATTCCGGCCCAGGGTTCCAGCGAGGCGGAGACATCATTCTTTCCG
The DNA here is from genome assembly GCA_964646755.1 of uncultured Smithella sp. Taxonomy (GTDB): domain Bacteria; phylum Desulfobacterota; class Syntrophia; order Syntrophales; family Smithellaceae; genus MVRV01. The sequence goes on along the minus strand of CAZYIE010000022.1, from coordinate 43,282 downwards.
GCAATGCTGCTGGAAAGATTTTCCAAAAGCCGAATATTAATAGCGCCGTGGCCTCCGGCATAAGAAACCATAGGTGAGCCAAAAATCCGTAAGAAAGCCAGTTTAAATACTTGAAGATATTGTCCCAACCGGCAGGGGCCGTCCCCGCCGTTCATAAACAGGATAATGCGGTTTTTGCCAGTGAGGAGTGGATCATTTAAGGATTGCCGCTGCATAAAATCCTCGACTGCTGCAAGCATATCGGCAAATACTGCGGCAAGCGGCAGGCAAACATCATTGCCCACATACTGGCGTCCCAGGCATCCCTTTTGCTCGAGATCGAAATTTTCGTCCGTATAATTGTCGATGGCCGTAAGTCCCATGGCCCGGGCAACTGCGGTCATGATGCGGTTGTCGCTTAAAGTTGGAAAATAAACGACATCGGTTTGGCCGTTTAAGGCATCGAGGTTGAACTCTTCGAGTATGGCAATTTGCAGATTTTGAGGACGACCTGGGCCTGCGTCTGATTTTTGCTGGAGGCGGCGCAGATGCGTACTGATCCTGTTTTCCAGGTGGGCCAATTCGGCAATTGTTCCATCCGATTGAATCCAGAGAGAAGGCACTGATTTGGCTATTTCCTGTAATAGCGGGGCGGTAACACTGTCGGGGCCGCACCGGAATGTAGTCACCAGGGCATGACTCAAAAGCCTGCGGGAAGGCGCTGCCTCCAACCGCCGGACGGCGGCCTGCAAGCGGGGATGCGGGATGTTTTCATGAAGTGTTCCAGCAGTTATAGCTTTAACCTTGCTTAATACTTCATGAGCATTTTTCCAGTAAATATGGGCAAATTCGGGATCGAGCGCCGCATCCAGGGCGTAGGACGGTATGGGCATTATGCCCTTGTCCCGGAGAATTTTGCTGATGTGTTGATCATAGATGCCGGGGTGAAGTACGTATTCGCGGCCGCAGACAACCGTGACAGGAATTTCGCCATCAATCGCCGTTTCCAGGTAAACGGCCGTCAGATCTGCCTTGCCCCTGTCCATTTCCTCCTGGGCAGCGAGTGCGGCGTGCCAGATTTCGCGAAAGCGCGGCAAACTGATTTGAATGCCATAGACGGCAAACACATCCTGCAGTGACCGGTAAAGCTGGCGCACCATGGCCTGTGGGTCGGCCTCTCCCAGATTTACTGGTTTCACCATAAACCTTGCCCGCTTCTGGGTCAGGCGGGCAAACTGTATTGCCGCCCAGATACCGCCCTGATTAGTTGTGCAGGTTCTGCCGAGACTGGTACCTGCGGTCGGCAGAAAATCAATCTGCGGTAAAAAAATCAAACCGTGGGGCGAGGACGCCAGACGAATTAGTTGCCCGGCTGTTCCCATGTTGGGTGCGCATGTATCCAGATCGAAACATGCTTGCCCCGCACGGATGTCTTCGGCGCAAACGGTATCTGTATGTACGGGGATGCCCGAGAGTTCCAAACATTTGGCAAATAAATACGCCTGCTGCGACAGGGAAAAGCACCGGGGAATGATAAGTCGGTCGGTTTTTTGTGTTTGCGGGTGCCGGCTGGCTATCCATTGCCAGATTTCCCGGTAGGCGTCAGGTACGTTATTGTTGCCGGACTCGCGCAGTGCTTCCCGGTCATTGACGGAAGTGCAGCCGCCGATGTTCAGTCGAATTGGTAGTTGCTCTCGCTGCGAAGAAATTGTTGTGCGTGTACAACGCATCAAATCATTGCCGCAGACATTTCCGGAACAAGAAAATAGCTTTCGCTGGTAAGACCATCCGGTGACGCTCTCCCAGGTGCAGATTTGATCAATAGCTCCTTCGCCTGCCGGTATCCGGGCAAGCAGGCCAAGACAGGCGCGGTAGCCGGGATGGGGCGGAATCAAACCATAGATCGGTCCACGGCAATGGGTCATAAGCCGGTTGATGGCTGCCAGCGCCAGCGGATCGCTCTGCATGGTTTGACCATGCAGGAGGACGACCGTATTCGGCAAAAGATTCACTTGATGCCATAGGGTCCTGGCCATGTTTTCCACGATGGCATAACAGCAGGATGCCAAGATTTCGCCGACAGCTACTCCCGCAGCCTGCATCTTCCGGGCTTCTTCCATGAGGAATACAGCGCAGGTGGCGTTTATCCGCCAGGCGTGCGGGGCCTCAGCCGCCATCCGGTAAGCTGTGGCGACATCAGGGATATCCAGTAAATCGCGGAGAATGTCCATGAGGCTGCCGGTGCCGGCTGAGCATTTACAGTTCATGGCGTTTTCCCGCAGAGATTGCGACTTTAAGTCGATTACGGATATTTTTGTGTCTTCCCCGCCGATGTCCACCAGGATGCCGCAGTCTTCATTGATGGAAGTATGTCCCTGCTGCTTAAGGCTTGCTATATGTTCGCGCAGTATTTCCAGTGAGCCCAGAACGTGGGCTTCATTTTCCACCATTGTGAAAATTCGTTCCCGCAAGTGGGGATAAACCGTCTGGAGAATTCTTTGAATCTGGTAACGGCCGCTGCCGGTAAGTCCCCAGGACTGAACCGGCAGGCCCAGGCAACCTGCTTCCTCTATGGTCGTAAGAAATCGCCGGACTGTCTGCAGCGCATCCCCTTTGTTGGCAATGCAGTTGAGGTATATTGTTTTCCCGCTCGCGGCATCAGCAATTATCATCTTTGCCATGCTGGAGCCGATATCCAGAGCGATGTTTACCGGTTGTCCTGATAAAAGGGTGGAGTTCTCAGTCTGTTCTTCCTCAGTCCGCCGGTTGACATATCTTCCCGCGCTGGCGAGACGTTTTCGAAGTTTCCGGAAAGAAGGAAAGGGCAGCTGTACTGCTTTCTTAGGCTGTAGTCCTGCGAGACGGGGGGCATTATTTTTTTTAACGGAAAGCTTTTCTCTCAAGGCCTCCATTCCCAGAAACGTAAGCGACTGATTTTCATCGTAGACGATATCGTCAATGCCTTGTAAACGCAGAAAGTCGGCGGCACAATCCCGCAGGAATTGCCAGCGGAAAACACCACCGGTAAGATAAGTACGGCTGATATTCGCGGGCACGCGTGAAGCGGCTTTGGCGGCCTCTGATTTCATGGTTACGGCTAGGGCATGCTCAATCGGAATTCCCTGGTTTTTGTCGGAAACAGTTGCGGAAACGCTAAATACGCCACAGCGTTCCATTCGAACCGGCAAGGCGCTGCGCAAAGCACGTCCGGCCTGGCCCAAGTAGTCCCGAAGAAGAGAATCTACATCTTCGGCGGAGATGTTTAATTTTTCCAGCACGCGCTGCAGATTTATTCCCGATCCGGCGCCGCAGGAAGGGTTTTTTTCCAGACATTGTGGGGTAAGGTCGAGATTGCGCCGCGCTGCGGCAATGCAAAATCCTGATGCGGAAAAATCAATTATCGCAACGGATTCCGGGGGCGATAAACCGTCAGATGGATTTGTCAGAAGGCAACTTGCTGCTTGCCAGAGAACCGCTTCCGGATGCAGACGTGTTCCGTATGTGAAAAAGTCCTGTGTCTGGGCCGAAAGCTTTCCCGTCAAATATATCTCGGGATCCTCTCCGTTATTTGCCGTCGTTTGCAGCAGGACATTTCTTTCCTCAGCCAGATATTGCTTCAATTGTCCGCGATGAAGATGGATGCGATCGTACTGCTGACGACCGTCTACACCTACATGCCGGACATGCAATTTTTCTATGCCGGCGTCGATAAAAAAGTATGCTTTACATCTATAAATCTTTCAGGTCCTTCTTAATCTTAATCCGGCCTTCTCTTTTCATGGCTTCCTTATTTCCTGTGAGCCATGTTTGCATGGTTTCTTCCCGCTTGAGGGAAGTAAGGATTTTTTTGTATAAATCTTTTTTTGCCTCAAAATCTTTTAGATCAATATTGCTGGAATCTTTGAATTTGAAAATCAGGTAAGAATTATTTATCCGGAACGCTTTGTCCGCATATGGTTTGTTGGCGGTAAGCGCGATTATGGCCTCCGAAGCTTCCGGGCTGACTCCGACTTTCGGAATGATGTTGCCGGGCTGAAACAAACCGGTTTCATTTATCTTTAATCCTTTATCCCTGGTGATTTTGTCGAGGGTTTCCCCCTTTTTTAAGCCGGCTAAAATTGCGTCGGCTTCTTTTTCGGCTATGTTTTGTTTTTCGCTTTCGACAAAATGTTTTTCCACTTCATTTTTGATGTCCGCAAGTTTTGGCAAGTACGAGGCCTTCTTGTCCACAACCCTAATAATATAGAAGCCGTTATCGGTCTTAATAACTTTGCTGATTTCATTTTTCTGCAAATCCGCAAGCGTTGCTGCCAGGTCTTTGGCGGAAGCAAATTCTTGGGGAGATTTATTCAGCGGGAAAAAGTCCAAACTGTTAACCGTTAACTTGTTTTTTGCTGCGTAGGCCGCGAAATTATCTTCCTGATAGATGGTATCATGTGCTTTTTTCGCTTCGACAGAGGCAATCTGCATGCCCCTCAACTTCATTAATTCTTTATGTACCGCGCTTCTGGACTCGTTAAACTGAAGTTGCTTGCCGTCTTTTGTTTTGTGTTTATCGGTGTTGCGATTGTAATAATCACGAAGATCGGAATCACTTATATTGGCAGGTGCAAAATCAAGGCCTACAAAAGACAGATAATTAATCTTGACCTGTTCTGCCCTGCTAAACAGCTTGCTGTTGTTCTTCAGATAGTTTTCTAATTCGGCTTGGGTCGGGATAATTTTATTTTTTATATCTTTTCCCGCAATCTGGACAAAATTGATATTAATCTTCTGGTTTTGCATGGCATAGACATCAAAAATTTCTTTATCGGAAACCTTAATGCCATCACGAATAAGAGCTTCAATCTTGCTTGCTGTTAAGTTAATTTTCTGCGAGTTTTCAAAATCTTCCGCTGATGTTTTGTTATAGCGCAATAGCTGCTGATATTTCCGTTTATCAAATACGCCGTCTGTCTGCAGCGCAGGCAAAGACATGATCATCTCCATTAACTCCCCGTCGGAGACTTGGACTTTTAAATCGGCGGCCTTGGCAATAATTATTTGCCGGTTTAGCAAGCTGTCGTAGGCCATTTTCTTCAGCCCCATTTCTTTGAGTGCTTCCGGTGTTAGTTTCGCGCCATAGCGAAGCCTGGCCATATCCATCATTTTCCCATATTCGTCGTGAAACTCCCCTTCGCTGATTGCTTTTCCGTCCACTACGGCAATGGCTTGCGTAGCCCGACTGTCTCTATTGGAGCCGAAATAGAGCACAAAAACAAAAATGATTATTCCCAATATTACAGACATCAACCAGCTGCGTGCATGGCGCCGCAAAAAACTAAGCATAAAATCACCTCAAACGTAAAAAAACTGTCTTCTGACAATAAAAGTTTTGCTTTAGTATTACAGTCATTTACAAAAAGCAAATACAATTTAAAAAGGCGTTGATTAGGGTAAGGAAATACGGTATAGGAAAAAACCCGTGGAGGAGTCATTATTTTAAAGCTTCGGAAATACAGGAGGAAAGATGCTGTTCGATTATATTTTGGGAAAATTTTCCAATGATCTGGCTATAGATCTTGGCACGGCTAATACGCTGGTTTATGTCAAAGGTAAAGGGATTGTCTTAAATGAGCCTTCGGTTGTGGCTGTCCATAAAGATGCCCGTGGGATGAAAAAAGTCCTTGCTGTCGGCAATGAAGCGAAAAAAATGCTGGGTCGTACTCCGGGCAATATTGTGGCCATTCGTCCGATGCGAGATGGTGTTATTGCTGATTTTGACATTACTGAAGCAATGCTGAAGCATTTTATTTTATGTGTGCATAACCGCAAATCTCTGGTGCGTCCCCGTATTATTGTTTCTGTCCCCTCAGGAATCACACAAGTGGAACGCCGCGCTGTGCGCGAGACGGTGGAATCAGCCGGTGCCAGAGAAATATATCTAATTGAAGAGCCGATGGCTGCGGCCATTGGCGCCGGGCTGCCTATTGCCGAACCGACGAGTTCAATGGTTGTTGATATCGGTGGCGGCACTACGGAAGTGGCAGTCATTTCGCTTGCCGGCATTGTTTATTCGAAATCTGTCCGGGTGGCCGGTGATAAAATTGATGAAGAAATTGTCCAGTATATGAAGCGTAAATACAGCCTGCTCATTGGAGAAAGAACTGCGGAAATCATTAAAATACAGATTGGCTGTGCTTATCCCATGGAAAACATGAAATCAATAGATGTAAAAGGACGGGATTTGATTTCCGGAATTCCCAAAACTATTGAAACCAGTTCCGAAGAAATAATGGGAGCAATTACCGAACCGGTTACTCTTATTGTCGATGCCATCAAAGATGCACTGGAAAATGCTCCCCCGGAGCTTGCCGGTGATATCGTTGACCGTGGTATAGTTCTGACCGGCGGTGGAGCTCTACTGCAAAACATAGACGTTCTCATTCGAGAAGAAACAGGATTGCCCATAACGATTGCCGATGATCCTCTTTGTGCCGTAGCCCGTGGTGCCGGTATGGCTCTGGATCAACTGGATGTGCTCAGAGAGGTTACTATTCAGGTGTAATCTATGTTGTCCTCACGGGTAAAAAATGTTTTCTTTTAAGAATTATAAAACCATCATTTTGATAGTAATTCTTCTGGCTACAGTTCTTATTGTTCTTTCCTATAACTTAAGACAGAGATCTCCGGCCGGTTTAATAACGAAGGCTGTTTTAGAAGTAGCTGCACCTTTGCAGAATGTTTTGGATGCTTCCGTCAAAAGCGTAAGTGATCCTTGGTCCCGCTATCTTTTGTTGGTGGGCACAGAAGAAGAAAATAGAAATCTTAAGAAGAAAATCGAAGATATGAAATCTCAGTTGATTTTATATCAAGAGGGGTATCTTGAGGCAAAAAGGTTGCAAAACCTTCTTGCACTGGAAGATGACAATGATTTCGATTTTGTAACCGCCCGCGTTATTGGCCGTGCACAGGTTGCACTTTCTCAAACAATCTTACTCAATAAAGGCACTGCCGACGGGCTTAAGGCAGGTCAGCCGGTAATGGCGGCTCCGGGATTAGTCGGCAGGGTAATTGACGCCTCTTGGCATTCAGCCAAGGTGCTTCCCCTTATCGACGAAAACAGTAATATCGATGCCATTGTGCAGCGCAACCGCACACAGGGAATGATTCGCGGCGCCGGTTCCCGTGGTTGCGTTTTGAAATATATTTCTAAAACTCAGGATGTAAGAGAAGGAGATATTATCGTTTCTTCCGGAATGGGGGGAGTGTTTCCCAAGGGCATGATGATTGGCCAGGTCAACCATGTTGATAGACAAGAAGCAGGACTTTTTTTGAGAATTAATGTGATTCCGTCTATTGATTTTTCTAAGCTGGAAGAGGTCTCGGTAGCAACTTCCGCTGAAGATGAAAACGAAGGTGAACATTAATGGTTTATTATTTGTTATTGCCTTTTCTTTCCATATTCTTGATTGTTTTACAAAATACTATAGCGGATGTAATATTTTCCGGCCGGTTGATTTTGGAAATATCGATCATTGTCTTAGTTTATGCCGGATTTCGCTTTAATTTGATTAAAGGGGCAATATCGGCATTTGTTCTGGGCTTTGTGCTTGATTGTATCTCCGGTTCGGTGTTGGGGTTGTTTACTTTAATTTATGTTCTGATTTTTCTTTTTTCGTTTTTTGTATCGACTCGATTAATTACCGAAAAGATGCCTTTTATTGCCCTGTTTACTTTGTTTTGTGCCTTTTTAGAAGAATTTGCGGTAGTTTTATTTTATAATTTATCCTATGGTTTTGATATGTTACATAATACACCGGTTGCTTTTTTGCCGCAAGCGTTAATTATCGGCCTGCTTGCTCCGGTATTCTTTTATCTGATGCGCAGAGTAGAGGTTTTTTTCTATGGCAAACCGGCACAATCTGCTGAATGGACCGGAACCGGCCGAATTCCGGCAGAAACTTAAAATCATTATTGTTTTTATTCTAGTTGCCTTTTCTATCCTTTTAGTAAGGCTCTGGTATTTACAAGTTATTAAAGGCGATGATTTAAAGCAAAGATCGGAAAATAATTCTATCCGTTTCCGGAAAATTATGCCTTTGCGCGGTCTGATTATGGATCGCAATAGACATGTCATGGTGGATAACCGCCCTTCATTTGATGTCCTGTACATGCCGAGCCGTGGAAAGCATCCCGATCGCTTAGTTGAAAAGATCAAGGAACTTTATTCCCGCCGATCACTGGAATTTTCTTACGACCAGCCTTTTCCCCGGCAAATGAAACCCTATCTGCCGGTTAGGCTGGAGAAGAATGTGAGCATGGAAAAAGTTGCTCTTATCGAGACCAATTCGCTGGATTTGCCCGGTATTTATATTGACGTTTCTCCTGTTCGCTTGTATCTCGATGGTGAAACAATAGCTCCAGTTATAGGTTACACCGGAGAAATCAGCAAGGAAGAGCTGGAAAAGGATGACGAATATGCTTCCGGTGATATTATTGGAAAACATGGAGTAGAAAAGTTTTTAGATCCTTATATCCGGGGCAGCCGGGGAGCGGAATTGGTAGAGGTTAATGCTCATGGCAAAGAGATTAAAAATTTAGGGAAAATTGATCCTGTGTCCGGTTATAATGTTGTATTGAACATTGATGCCGATTTGCAAAAAACTGCCTGGGAGGCATTTGAAGGCAGATCAGGTGCGGCCGTTGCTTTGGATCCTCGTAGCGGTGCTGTACTCACTATGGTAAGCTCACCTTCCTTTGATCCCAATTTGTTTAACAGTGGAGTTTCCGGTGAACAGTGGAACAAGATTGCCAATAATCCCTTGACTCCCCTGAACAACAGAGTAATTACCGGACAATATCCTCCGGGATCAACGTACAAGCTGATAGTTGCCGCCGCAGCACTGGAGGAGGGGCTAATCACGCCGGATACGAAATTTGTTTGTGATGGTACTTATCAATTTGGCAACAGGACATTTCGTTGCTGGCAAAAAAAAGGTCATGGCCCTGTCAGTCTCCATAGGGCAATGGTCGAATCGTGTGACGTATATTTTTACAATGTCGGGAGGATGCTGGGAGTAGATAAGATAGCTCATTATGCCAAGCTCTTTGGTCTCGGTGGGATGACAGGCATTGATCTGCCCAACGAAAAAAGCGGATTGATTCCGACAAAACAATGGAAATTGGCGAAGAGGAGAGAAGCCTGGCAGCCGGGCGAAACCATATCGATATCAATCGGCCAGGGATTTGATTTGGTGACACCATTGCAACTGGTTTCCGCTTATAGTGCTTTAGCCAATGGTGGAATCCTGTGGAAGCCGCAGTTAGTGAAAAGCATTGAAACGGTAGAGGGCAAGATTTATAAGGAATTTTTACCCGAGCAGAAAGGGAAATTGACTTTGAGCAAAGAAACACTTGATTTGCTGGGTCATGCCCTGTGGGGTGTTGTTAATGAACCAACAGGCACCGGTAAGGCTGCACGAAGGCCCAATGCCGATGTCTGCGGCAAAACCGGAACTTCCCAGGTTGTTGGTCTGCCGGAAAATGAAAAGTCCCGCCGGACGAAGAAAATTGGTGTATTGCAAAGAGATCACGCCCTATTCGTCTGCTTCGCGCCGCTTGCCAATCCGGAAATAGCGGTAGCGGTAATTGTGGAAAATGCCGGTCACGGTGGTGTCGTTGCCGCCCCCATTGCCCGCAAAATTTTGGATGCTTATTTTGAAGGTAAGAAAAAAATAAAGCAGTCGCAAGTTGCTCTGCCTAGTCAGTCGGCAGTAAGTGTTCATCAATGATCGCAACGCCGATTGCCGGTAATTAAAAATATTTTCAGGTGGATTATGCTTTTTTTTAAATTTGATCGCCGTATTTTTCAATATTTTGACTGGACGCTTCTGGCGCTTGTGCTCGGTATCTGTGCGATCGGCATTATAAACATCTACTCCGCCGTTTTCAGTCTGAACGAGAAGCAAATTCCTCTTTATTTCAAACAGGTCCAATGGGTTTTAATGGGTTCATTTTTCATGATGATTGTTTTTCTGATTGATTACCGTGTAATCAGTGAAGGTGCTTATGTAATTTATGGTATCTCCGTTGCTCTTCTGGTGGTTGTTTTCCTTTACGGTTATACGGCTAATGGTTCGCAGCGCTGGATTGCTCTCGGCAGCTTTTCATTTCAGCCTTCGGAATTGATGAAGCTGACGATAATTTTGGCATTAGCGCGGTATTTTGATGATCATAAATCCAATGAACCTTACACCTTAAAAGAACTTTTCATCCCTTTTTTAATGGTTATGGTGCCTTTTTTGTTGATTCTAAAGCAACCTGACCTAGGTACGGCCTTAATTTTAATAATCGTTTTTGCATCCATTGTTTTTTTTATTGGCGTGAACTGGAAATCAGTTGCTATTGTTTTCGCTGGAGGTTTAATGTTTATGCCGCTGGGGTGGTATTTTCTGAAAGATTACCAGAGAAATCGATTAATTACTTTTCTTAATCCCGAGAACGACCCTTTGGGTACAGGCTATCATATCATTCAATCAATGATTGCTGTCGGGTCGGGGGGGATTTTTGGTAAAGGATTTTTAAAAGGTTCCCAGACACAGTTGAAGTTTTTGCCGGAACAGCAGACTGATTTTGTTTTCTCCGTTTTTGCCGAAGAATGGGGTTTTGTCGGCGCATTGTTTTTGTTTATCCTGTTTATGTCGTTGATCTTCTGGGGATTGAAAATTGCCTTGCATTCCAGAGATTTATTAGGCACATTAATAGCATTTGGAATAACTGCCCTGATCTCCTGGGAAGTTTTTATTAATGCCGGAATGGTTTTGGGAATACTGCCGGTTGTTGGTATTCCACTGCCCTTTTTGAGTTATGGCGGTTCCGCGATGATTGTTTTATTGACGGCAATTGGATTGTTGATGAATGTGAGTGTGCGCAGACTAATTTTACAACGATAAAATATTTATTCAGCCGCAAGGAGAAGCATATGTGGGAGAAAAAGAAAGACGTTGAAGAAGTTCGAGCTTTTTTAGGCAAAGGAGCCGAGTTTATCGGTAAACTTATTTTTAACGGTGCTGTTCGGATTGATGGCGATTTTCAGGGTGAGGTTTATGGGCAGGGTTCGCTGGTTATTGGCGAAGGAGCCCTGGTGAAAGCTAATATTGCCGTTAACAGTGTTTACATTGGTGGCGATGTTCAGGGAAACATTGATGTCAAAGAAAAAATTAACATCCATTCCACCGGTAAGTTTTATGGTGATGTCCGAACGCCCGTATTTATTATGGAGGAAGGTGCTCTCTTCGAGGGGAGATCGCATATGTCGGAAGCAACAGGGGGAGAAATTACGGTTGCCGAAGCAGTTTGATTTTATGGCTTTCCATTTACTTTCAACGTGCCGTTAGTATTGGTAATATTGATAATTTAAAAAAAATAGACTGCCGGTCAGAAAAAAGCTTGACAAGCAAAATGGGTTATGATTAGTAACGCGCGGTTTTTAGTGGATGCGGCGGCATTTCCTGATGCTTCAAGATTAAAACATGTTGCGATAAGAACAGTAAAAAATATATTCATACGAGGGTCAAAATCAACGAGTACGCAAAATGATGTGAGGTAAGCCGTGGTTAGCGTTATCCCCGATTATACAATTTTTATCCAGATGATTACTTTTTTGGCTTTAATTTATATTCTCAATGTCCTGCTCTATAAACCTCTCCTTTCCATAATTGAACGCCGCAAGAAACAACTTGATGAGTTGGAAAGCGAAATCAAGCTGTTTAATGAATCTGTCGATAAAAGAGCCGCTGAATATGAGGAAAAGCTGAAGCTGGCCAAATCAAACGCCTCCGAGTTGAAAAAAGAAATCATTAAAGAGGGGGCGGATCAAGCCAAAAAGATTATCGATGCTGTGCGTAATGAAATTCCGCTAATGATGCAGGAATTTCAGCAAAAAATGGATAAAGAAATCCAGACTGCTCGCCAAGCACTGGACAGTCAATCCCGGAAGTTGTCTTTAGAGATTGCGCAGAAGGTGATGGGGAGGTCTGTTCAATGAAAAATTTCTTTAAATCAGCAAGCCTACCGTTATTGTTTTTAGCCTTGTTTCTGCTTCAGGCCTCAATTGCTTATGCTTCCGGCGGTGGAGAGGGCGGCCATGACGGGAAGCAATGGGTTGAATTTTTCTGGAAGACGTTTGATTTTGTAGTCCTCGTAGGCTTTCTCTATTGGCTGCTGGCGGCAAAAATAAAAGAATTCTTTGTCGGGCGTCGTCGGGATATTAAAGATTCTCTGGAAAAATCAGCTCGACAAAAAACCGAAGCGGAAGCAAAATTTAGGGAGTATTCGGAAAAAATAGATAAAGCTTCGGCGGAGATCGACGGTATCTTCGAGATGATTAAAGCTCAGGGTGTTGTCGAAAAACAAAAGATTATTGCAGATGCAGAAAAAGTTGCCAAGAAAATTAAAGAAGATTCCCATTTGCGCACTGAACAGGAATTAAAGAAAGCATCTGACCAATTGCGTGCGGAGGCAGTAAAACTTTCCGTTCAAATGGCTGAAGAAATTTTAAAAAGAAACATTACCGTGCAGGATCACGAGACGATAGTCCGGGAATACATGGAAAAGGCGGTGAATAAAAATTGATCAGCAATATTTCCAAACGTTATGCGCGCGCTTTTTTTGATATTGCGGCAGAAGAAAAAAAGCTCGAGAACTATTATGATGAACTTGCGCAATTTTCTTCCTTTATTAATCAGGATAAAGATTTGCGTGAATTTTTAGCCAATCCAGTTTTTGAACAGGCAGTTAAAAAAAATGTTGTGGAAAAGCTTATCAGCAGACTTCAGCTTTCGGCCATGACAATAAATTTTTTGAAGCTGCTGGTCGATAAAAAAAGAATTGAAGTATTACCTGACATTACTATATGTTACAGGCAAATGATGGATGAAGCACTGAAAAAAGTAAGTGTCAATTTAAAAACTGCTTTTCCTCTTTCTGCCGAAATGCAAGCTTATATCAGCTCCAGTTTGGAAAAATTAACTGGCCGAAGGGTAGAAATGACTGTGGAAAAAGACCCCGCCCTTTTGGGAGGAATAGTTATAGGGGTTGGCGATACACTTTACGATGGCAGTATCAAAAATCAATTGAACAACATGAGGAATCTCTTAGGGGAGGCAAGATAAGGCATGGAAACAATTAAGGCGGAAGAAATCAGTCAAATCATTTCTGAGCAAATTAAAAGCTATGAAAAAAAGCTGGATATAAGCGAGACCGGAACTGTCTTGTCCGTCGGCGACGGTATTGCCAGAGTTTACGGTGTGCAGAATGCAATGGCCATGGAGCTTCTGGAATTCCCGGGTGGCATTTTAGGAATGGTTCTCAATCTGGAAGCCGATAACGTCGGTGTTGCTGTTCTGGGTGAAGTTACACACATCAAGGAAGGCGACATTGTTAAGAGAACGGGTAAAATTGCACAAGTGCCGGTTGGTGAAGGATTGCTTGGCCGTGTCATTGATGCAACAGGAAAGCCCCTGGATGGGAAAGGCCCGATTGAAACCAATGAGTATCGGCGTATTGAAATGGTCGCCCCGGGCGTTATTCAACGTCAACCGGTTAATGAACCACTGTACACGGGCTTAAAAGCAATTGATGCCATGACGCCAATTGGTCGCGGTCAGCGTGAATTGATTATTGGTGACCGTCAAATCGGTAAAACGGCAATTTGTGTTGATGCAATTATTCGACAAAAGGATACTGGGGTTAAATGCATCTACGTTGCCATAGGGCAGAAAAAATCAACCGTTGCCCAGGTTGTGGAAAATTTGAAGAAGCATGATGCTATGTCCTATACCTGCGTTGTGGCCGGTTGCGCCAGTGATCCGGCAACTCTTCAGTATGTCGCTGCTTATGCCGGTTGTTCTATCGGCGAGTATTTCCGCGATAAAAGTCAGGACGCATTAATTATTTACGACGATCTTTCCAAGCAGGCTGTTGCCTACCGGCAGATATCACTTCTGCTGCGCCGTCCTCCTGGACGTGAAGCTTTTCCCGGTGATATTTTTTATAACCATTCCCGCTTACTGGAACGCGCTTGCCGCGTGAGTCCGGACCTGGGCGGGGGGTCACTTACGGCTCTTCCTGTTATTGAGACCCAAGCCGGCGACGTTTCTGCATATATCCCGACAAATGTTATCTCGATTACCGACGGTCAGGTTTATCTGGAACCCAGTTCATTTTTCTCCGGTATTCGTCCGGCAATTAATGTAGGTTTGTCGGTGTCCCGAGTCGGTGGTGCGGCGCAGGTTAAAGCGATGAAACAAGTTGCCGGAACTCTCAAACTTGATCTGGCGCAATTTCGTGAATTGGCGGCCTTTGCTCAGTTCGGCAGCGATCTGGATAAGTCCACACAAGCGCAGTTGGATCGCGGTGTGCGCCTTGTTGAATTACTGAAACAACCGCAGTTCCAGCCGATGTCTCTTTCCAAACAGATTGTAGTGCTTTTTGCGGGAACTCGAGGTTTTATTGATAAATATGAAGTGGAAAAAGTGCGTGTCTACGAAGAGCAATTGTTGAGCTTCGTGGAAGCTAAACATCCGGCAATAATGAAAGAGATTGAAGAAAAGAAAATTTTATCGCCAGAGCTGGAAAAGAAGATGAAAGAAATGATGACGGAATTTGATTCGGTCTTTGTTTCTGAATAAGTAAAATAATTTAATTAGTTGAGGAGAATTTAGTAGTGGCCTCGCTGAAAGACATAAAAAGAAAAGTCGGCGCTGTTCAAAAAACAAAACAAATTACGCGTGCCATGAACATGGTAGCCGCGTCTAAGTTTAAATCAGCGCAATTAAGGATGGAAAATTTCCGCCCTTATGCCGGTAAATTTATGGATGTGCTCAACTCTCTGGCCTTACGCGTGGACAACATGTCCCATCCTCTGTTGGCTGTCCGTGATCCGAAAAAAATTAGAGTAATCTGCATGACTTCAGACCGCGGTCTTTGCGGTGGATTCAATACCAATTTAATCAAGTCAACCGAAAGGTTCATGCGAGATAAAATAAAAGAAGGCAAAGAAATTGCGCTGATCAATGTTGGACGTAAAGGAAGAGATTTTTTTCGGAAGAAAGTAAATGTGATCACGCAGCGAGTTGATGTTTTTAGCAAGTTTGACATGACATTGGCAGTTTCCATCGCCGACGATGTGATTAATCCATTTATCAATGAAGAATATGATGAGCTCTATTTGATTTATAACCAATTTGTCAATGTAGCTGTCCAGCGTCCGACAGTTGTCAGGTTGTTTCCTTTGCCTTCCATCGGACAAAATGTCGAAGTTGAATCCGAAAACATGCAGGATTATGAATATGAACCGTCAGACGAAATTTTATTGCAGAAACTTCTGCCCATGTATGTTCATGTTTTAGTTTTTCGCGCACTCCTGGAAACATCAGCCGGTGAAAACGGAGCGCGGATGGCGTCAATGGATAATGCTACCCGTAATTGCGAAGAACTAATCAGTTCCTTGTCGTTGAAAATGAACAAGGCCAGACAGGCTGCTATTACGGCAGAGTTGATGGATATTGTAGGCGGCACCGAGGCCTTATCTAAGGGATAAAATATTTGCAGCGTTTTGCTGCTGATGAAAATTTGTTAATACGACTATTGGTGAGGAGATAGTTATGAATACAGGAAAGATCGTACAAGTTATAGGACCGGTTGTGGACGTCGCCTTTGAAGAGGGAAAACTGCCCAGCATATTAAATGCAATCACTATAACCAACCCCGCTATCAATGATCAGGAAGATAACCTGATTGTTGAAGTTGCACTGCATATGGGAGACAATGTTGTTCGCTGCATATCGATGGATATTACAGACGGACTTGTCCGGGGCATGGTTGCCAAGGATACCGGATCACCCATCATGGTGCCGGTAGGTAAAGAATGCTTAGGCAGAATCTTAAACGTTGTCGGTAAGCCCGTTGATGGCCTCGGACCGGTGAATGCGAAGACTAGTATGCCTATTCATCGTCTATCACCATCATTTCTGGAGCAGGATACGTCAGTTCACGTTCTGGAGACAGGCGTTAAGGTTATTGACCTTCTGGTTCCTTTCCCCCGTGGTGGGAAGATGGGTATGTTCGGTGGCGCCGGCGTTGGTAAGACAGTCGTTATGATGGAAATGATTCACAATATTGCTCAGCACCACGGTGGTATTTCAGTTTTTGCCGGTGTTGGTGAAAGGACACGTGAAGGAAACGATCTTTACCTCGAAATGAAACAATCCGGCGTTATCAAGCAAGCAGCCTTGATTTACGGACAGATGACCGAGCCGCCCGGAGCCCGAGCCAGAGTTGCTTTAACCGGTTTGGCCGCAGCGGAATATTTCCGTGATGTCGAAGGCCAGGACGTGCTCTTATTTGTTGACAACATTTTCCGTTTCACGCAAGCAGGAGCAGAAGTTTCGGCTCTCTTAGGACGGATGCCTTCCGCTGTTGGTTATCAACCGACATTAGCTACGGATTTAGGTGAATTGCAGGAACGAATTACTTCAACAACAAAAGGTTCAATAACAGCGGTTCAGTGTGTGTATGTGCCAGCCGACGATTTAACCGATCCCGCGCCGGCAACAACATTTGCGCATCTTGACGGAACAGTTGTTTTGTCCCGGCCCATTGCTGAATTAGGCATTTATCCTGCCGTCGATCCGCTCGATTCTACGTCGCGTATTTTGGATCCTAACGTTTTGGGTCTGGAACATTATCAAGTTGCCCGGCGGGTGCAGGTAACACTACAGAAATATAAAGATTTACAGGATATTATTTCAATTTTAGGTATGGATGAACTCTCCGAAGCAGATAAGCTGACAGTTAGCCGTGCCAGAAAAATTCAACGCTTCCTCTCTCAACCATTCTTCGTTGCGGCGCAATTTACCGGAACAGAAGGTAAGTTTGTCCCGGTTGCCGAAACTGTTCGTGGGTTTAAAGAGATTCTTGATGGTAAACATGACGATTTGCCGGAACAGGCATTCTATATGGTTGGCGGCATCGAAGAAGCAGTAGAAAGAGCTAAGCGTCTTTCCGAATAAGTGAGGAAGTAAATGTTTGACGAATTAATACTGGAAATTGTGACCCCGGAAAAAATGACGTTTACCGGAAGCGTGGAAGAAGTTACCATTCCCGGTACGGAAGGTGAATTTGGCGTGTTACGTGGTCATGAAGCATTGTTGACTTCGGTCGATATTGGGGAATTGAATTTCACCAAAGACGGGAAGAAAACCTATTATGCCATTAATACAGGTTTTGCGGAAGTGACGTCTGACAAAGTCACCGTTCTGATTGAGACCGCCGAAAGATCTGACGGCATTGATAAAGACAGAGCCCAAAGAGCAAAAGAAAAAGCAGAAGCAAGCCTGGCTCAGATGGCTAAGGAAAATAGCGAATTTCAAAAAATAAATCTGGCGTTAATCCGGGCAGTTACACGTATTCGCGTCGCCGAAAAATAAGATAAATCAGATTTGGATAGACCAGGGGCAGCGCATTATGCATAATGTGTTGCCCTTTTTTATTGATAACCACTAGATTCATTGCCAAAGGAGTTTTTATGGATTTTTTCTTTAAGCCAAAATCGGTTGCTGTCGTCGGAGCCACACCCAATCCGATCAAGGGAGGCAATGCAATTATTAAAAATCTGCTCACCTGTTTTCAAGGTGAAATTTATCCTGTCAATCCAAAATATCAGGATATCGAAGGACTCACGTGTTATTCTGCACTCCAAGATATTCCTGCCGCAGTTGATCTGGCTATCGTCTTTGTTCCCGCGAGGCTTGTGCTGTCTGCTATTGAAGAATGCATCGCTAAGAAAATTCCCGGAGCCATGATTGAATCAGGAGGATTTGCCGAAACCGGCCCGGAGGGACAGGTTTTACAGAAAAAGCTTGCCGAACTGGCCCGGAAATCCGGTATCCGCCTGTGGGGCCCTAATTGCATGGGGTTAGTGGATGCTGTAAATAACAATATATTTTCTTTTATGAATGCCTCAGCCGTAAAAAGGGGCTTTATTCCCGGATCTGTTTCCCTGATTGTCCAGAGCGGAATGCTGTCGGCCAGTTTTCTCGTTGATATAATGAGTAACGGGATTATGGGTGTGAGCAAGGTCTGCTCAATCGGGAATAAAATAGATGTGAATGAAAGTGATATTTTGGATTATCTGATAAATGATCAGGATACCGGAGTCATTGGTCTTTATCTGGAATCTATTTCTTCCGGCCGCAGGTTTATCGAGTTATGCCGCAAATGTCCTAAGCCGATAGTTGTTCTGAAAGGCGGCAAAAGCCCCAAAGGCGCCGAAGCCGCAATGAGTCATACGGCATCACTGGCCTCGAATCATCGGGTGCTGGCCTCGGTTCTTGCCCAGGCCGGCGTTTTTGAGGCCAATGATTTCAAGCAGATGATGGATATATGCCGTTCGCTGGCCGCCTATCCGCAACGTCCTTCCGGAACCGGGCGGGTGGCGCTGCTTACATTTAGTGGTGCATCGGGTATCGTTGCCGCTGATTTTATCGACCAAATGGCTCTGTCTGTTGCCTCGTTATCAGCTCAGACCAGGAGTGATTTGCAGAAACTCTTTCCCGCCTGGATGCCGGCGACTAATCCCGTGGATATCTGGCCTGCTCTGGAAAAGAATATGGGAACTGATGTCGATGTTTATCATGAGTCATTAAAAGCAGTGCTTGCCGATCCCGGAGTTGATGCCGCGTTGCTGATAACTTTTCCCGGCAACGCCAGCATCTCTCTCGACATTGCCGATGTTGCCGCTCAGGCCAGAGGTACAGGTAAACCGGTTTTTATTTTACTCATGGGGTTGCGCGATGAGGCATTTCGCTTGCAGAAGGAAGCAATGTCTTCGGGAGTTATTGTATTTCAGGAGCTTTACAGGATGGTTGAGTGTCTGGATACTGTTTTTCGTCCCAGACCATTAATAAATGTTCCAGTTCCCGAGCCCCAGGCCTCTTCCAGCGCATCTTTATCCCCTGATCAAACTCTAATTCTGGAATCGGCTCTGGGACCTCAAGACGAGTATGTCTCCAAGCAGATTCTGCGGGCCAATGGTGTTCCGGTAGTCAAAGAAGAGCTCGTCAACAACATCGAAGAATGTTTAAAAGCTGCCGATAGTCTCGGGTATCCGCTGGTGATGAAAGGGCTTGTTATCGGTGGTGTCCACAAAACCGAAATGGGGCTTGTGCAGTTGGGGGTTCCGAACCGGAAGGCCGCAGCGGATATCTTTGCGGGATTAATGGAAAAGATGAACGGCCAGGGTAAGGTTCTGATGCAGCAGCAAATAGCGGGCAAAGTTGAGCTTATTTTGGGCCTTATCCGTGATCCCATATTGGGGCCTTGTGTCATGCTGGGTATCGGCGGCGTTATGGCGGAAGTTTTCAATGAAACAGTTTTTGCCATGGCTCCTCTGTCCCGGGAAGATGCTTTAAATCTTATCGGACGCTTTCGCGGGCAAAAACTCCTGGAAGGCTTCCGGGGAACGC
Organism: uncultured Smithella sp.; assembly: GCA_964646755.1. Lineage (GTDB taxonomy): Bacteria > Desulfobacterota > Syntrophia > Syntrophales > Smithellaceae > MVRV01. The sequence goes on along the minus strand of CAZYIE010000022.1, from coordinate 23,795 downwards.
CGGCGGTGGATAAAGAAAAACTGGCGGACATTCTGATGGTGCTTGGCAAATTAGGTATTTCCTATCCCCGGATCAGGGAGATTGATATCAATCCGCTGATTATCACGGCGGCAGGCGCAGTATCTGTTGATGCTACTATTGTTCTTGGTTAAAGTGAATTATTATCTGTAAAATTAAGGTAAACTAAAGCGGCAAATTGATTGTTCAATTTAATAAATTAGCTATGATTCGTTTTAGGAATTGTATTGCACTAATCAAAAAGGACTGCCTTTATCCAAGGCAGTCCTTTTTTTCTTCGTTTATATCAGCCGGTAGATTTTACATGATGCCGAAACCTACAATCAGGGCAAATACACTTAAAACCAAGCCGCTCCAAAGAAGGGTCATGGTCGTGTAACCCATGATGTCTTTGGCGGATAAGCCCGCCAGCCCCAGAAGCGGGAGAGCCCAGAAAGGCTGGATCATGTTGGTCCACTGGTCACCCCAGGCTACCATCATGGCCGATTTTACCGTATCTATATTCATCATCTTGGCTGCTTCGATGGTAATCGGTCCCTGGACGGCCCACTGGCCGCCACCGGAGGGGACAAACATATTAATCACGCCAGCCCCCCAGAACTGGAGCATGTAAAAAGTCTGCGGTGTGGATACGGCAACAAACCAACCGGCAATAACCTTTGCCAGTCCTGTTCCGATCATAATTCCCATAATGCCGCCATAGAGAGGAAATTGCAGCGCGATGCCACCAGCTGACTTGATGGCAACATTTACCGCATTCACATAATTTATCGGTTTGCCGTGGAGAGCAACACCGGCAATAAAGAAAATAAAAATTACAATATTCAGGTTTAGATCAAGACCCTTGCTGGAAAAATGCAGAAACAGGTAGAAGACGCCGAGTATTGCGAAGACCATGTTAATTATATAGCTGTGGTCGATACGCTCGGCCAGGGTTGGGTTGGCCGGTAGAGGCGTTTTGACCGTTTGATCTTCCATCTCTTTCAATCTTTCCGGTGAGATAGTAATAACGTCCTCTTGTTTGGGGTAGATCAAATAAAAGAGTATGGGAAGTCCGATGATAATAATGGCCGCAGGCAGTAGATTCCATGCCGCAAAGATGGTATCGGCCACAGGTACAACCTTGCCGGTCAGCTTCTCAATCAAATTCAGGGCGTTCTTGGGTGTCGCCAAAAGAAGGGGAATGGAACCGGAAAAGCCCATGTGCCAGACGACAAAACCGCTATAGCCGGCAGCTATAAGAATAGGGAAATCTGCCTTCCGGTTGCGCTTGGCCACTTCCAAAGCCAGCAGTCCCGCAAAGATTAACCCAAATCCCCAGTTGACCCAGGAACCGATGCCCCCGACTAGGGCAACTATCATCGCTCCCTTGACAGGAGTATCCGCCCTTGACGCTATCCAATCAAGCACCTTTTTCATCAGCGGCGTCAGGGCCAGCACATAACCGGTAACGAGGACCAGGATCATCTGCATGGCAAAGGCGATAATCCCATATACTCCATCGCCCCACGTTGTAACTACTTTGCTTAAACCGGCGCCTGTAAATATCAGTGCGAGAATAGCGGAAAGGAACGTGAGCAGAATAGCGAACAGATAAGCGTCCGGCAGGTAATGCCGCATGACATAGGTAAAAAATGAAGCAAGTTTCCTTAGCATAATGGCCCTCCAAAAAAGAATTTTATATCAAATATTCCACCTGATGATCAAAGCGGAAATACTTCTCCTCTTTTCAGAATCTTTCCATTAGCAAATACGTGTGCAAATTATACATAAAAAACCAGGAAAAGCAATAAACTGTTCATTTGAAGAAGCAGATAATATTAATTATGCTGAATACTTCTCCTGCTATTTTATGAGGTGAATATAAATTTGTTAAAATTATTCAGTTTTGATGTCGACTATTTCAAAACTGCGGTTGCCGCCGGGTGTTTGGACATTGATTTCGCTGCCTATGGCTTTACCGATCATTGCTTTGCCAATCGGTGATGTTACGGATATTTTATTTACGTTGATGTCAGACTCGAACGGGCCGACCAGTTGATACTTTATTTCTTCACCATCTTCACTATCGACAATTGTCACAAAACAGCCAAAAACAACTTTGTCGCTCACCTGACCTTTGAGAATAATTACATTGGACAGGGCAAGGTTATTCTCTATCTCTTGAACTTTTCCGTACAGAAAAGATTGTCTTTCTTTAGCTGCGGAATATTCCGCGTTTTCGGAAAGGTCGCCATGGGCGCGCGCGATTTCAATATCACGAATATTTTCGGGAATAGATTTGTTTTTTATTATTTCCAGCTCTTTCTTTAATTTTTCAAAACCCTCTTTGGTAATGGGCATTTTTTCCATAAAATCTCCAGATTGTTTGCCTTGCTATGACGAACCGAACTTATTCAAAAACAGGCGAGGAATTTACTATGGTTTTGCTTTAATCGAGAACCGCAGTGGTGTCAAGAAACATTTATCCACTCACTGGAATGATTGTGCAATTGATATCCCACAAAAAGTGTATTTTTTTGTTCTTGGGTCTCTGGAAAAAAATTATTAGAAATCACTCTTTCAATTCGATAAGTCTCCCTATTAGCAAGTCAGATAAAAAATATTTGTTTTTGCAATCAAAGCGATACATTTTTTTTAAAATGCGGTATAATTTGACATGCCGATAGTAAAAATTGAAATGCAAGTGGGTAAAACCGCAGAATATAAGAAAGCAGTACTCGATGGCGTCCATCAGGCGTTGGTCGAGGCTTTTAAGATTCCTGATTATGATCGCAATCAGAAAATTTATGAGCTTGCTGATGCGAACAGGGAAATTCCACCCGATAAAACTGCCGACTATATTATTATTGAAATAACTGCTTTCCAGGGGCGATCAATTGCGGCCAAAAGGAATCTTTATAAAAGTATCGTGAATGAACTTGCTGGCCGTGTGGGCATTAAAGGTAATGATGTGACAATAATTTTACACGAGGTACCGCTGGAGAACTGGGGTGTGCGTGGCGGAAAACCGGCTAGTGAAGTGGATATCGGATTTAAGATAAAGGTTTAGAATAAGGATTAGCACAATGGTTTTCGATCAAAAAAAAGCTGATTTGCCCGCTGGACAGTTAAAAACACCCCACGGCCAGTATATTTTTTCCCGGCAAAAAGAATTAATTCTGGAACTCGTTGTGCCCTGTGCCGGGGAAAGAATGCTGTGTATCGATAGCAGTGGTACGGGTAATTACTTACAGATTTTCCGGGATAAATGGTGCTCGGTTACGGGGCTTACTTCCTCTGCGGAAATGTGGGAAATTGCCCGAAAACAAATGGGAGCGGGTATTGAGCTACATCTAGGCAAAGCCGAAGACCTGCCTTTTTCCGATGATGAATTTGATATTGTAACCATAATTAATGCCCTGGAGACCGCCCAGAATCCTCAAAAAGCAATTGCCGAAGCAATTCGGGTTTGCCGTGGCCGAATTTTTATCGGGTTTTTAAATAAGTACTCATTTGCCGGAACACATCAGCGGTTGAAGGGAATTTTCGGATTTCCCCTTGCAGAAAAAATCCGTTTTTTCAGTATTGACGAAATAAAAGAAATGGCCGCAAGTTTAATTGGTACTCAGACCATTAAATGGGGCAGCGTAATCTATTTTCCGACTATTGTTTATGATTTTTCCACAGAGCTGGAAGAATTAGTGCCGCATATGAAAAATCCACTGGGGGCATTTGTCGGGCTGGCCTTTCCGGTGAAATACACTTATCGTGCGGTGCAAAATCCGCTAGCGCAATCTTATCAGCTTAAAGCCGATGCTCAGGTTACGGCTCCCGAAGCCGTCCGGAGTATGTTGCGGGAGACCAATAGATGATCCGGGAAGCAATGCTTTATGAAAAGCTCGGGGATAATTTCGTCCACTGCAACTTATGCGCACATAGGTGTAAAATTAAGCCGGACCGGCGGGGTGTTTGCGGAGTCCGGGAAAATAGAGACGGTATTCTTTACTCGCTTGTTTACGGTACATTAATTGCGGAGCATATTGACCCCATTGAAAAGAAACCTTTTTTTCATGTTTATCCCGGATCGCAAGCTTACTCCATTGCTGCTGTCGGATGTAATTTTAATTGTGAATTTTGCCAGAACCACGAAATCTCACAAATGCCGCGTTCCACACGCATGATTGCGGGCGAAGAGATTCTACCGGCAGAGGTTGTCGCACGGGCAAATAAAAGCGGATCAAAAACAATTGCTTATACTTATACCGAGCCGACCATATATTTTGAATTAGCTTATGAAACAGCCCGTATTGCCAAGATGCAAGGCATAAAGAATGTCTTTGTCACCAATGGTTTCATGGCTGCGGAAGCCCTGGAAACGATTTCGCCATATTTAACTGCCGCCAATGTGGATTTAAAATCTTTTCGGGATGAATTTTATCAAAAGCGCTGCGGGGCACGGCTGGCACCAGTTCTTGCGAGCTTACAAAAAATGAAAGAATTGGGAATCTGGGTGGAAATTACGACCTTACTGGTTCCCGGTTTAAATGACAGTAATGAAGAACTTAAAGATATCGCTAACTTTATCGCTGATTTGGGGAAAGAAATACCCTGGCATATCAGTCGTTTTCACCCGCAGTTTAAAATGCTGAATATACCGGTTACTCCCGTTGCATCGCTGCATCGTGCTCGCGAGATAGGCCTTCTGGCGGGTCTGAAATATGTTTACAGCGGCAATGTGCCGGGTGAGAAAGGTGAAAACACTTATTGTTTTTCTTGTGGGAATTGTTTGGTCGAACGCTACGGTTTTCGAGTTATCAATGTTAATCTTAATGACAATAAATGTAATCGGTGCGGAACGGAATTGGAAGGCATTTTTTGACACTGTAAAAAGTCCCCGGCATGCGCCTGGCTCTGCGTATGCAGAGTAGCTCCGGCGTATGAGACTGTGTCGTAATGTCTTTGCGAGCGAATATAATGAGCGAAGCAATCTCATAAACTCTTGAAAATATTAGATTGCCACAACGCCTGAGAGGCGTTTCGCAATGACAAACAGCTATTGCGACACAGTCTCGTATGCCGGATGCGCTACATCCCTCGTCATTGCGGCGTACGCGTAAAGTACGCCTCATTCCTCGTGCTTTGCACGCCTTGCCTCTGAAGCTTTTTACAGCGTCAATGTTGTACATTATCACATGAGTACTAGATCATGTATTAATTTGCAGTAGGGTGATGTTTTCTTGACAGCATGTGTAAAGATCGACTGTAAGACTTTATTCCTGAAATCCACGGAACTTAAACCTCGACGAAAATGCCGGATTTCAAACAATAATCATTAATAATTCTGGAATGATTTCCTTTCGGGAAAAATGACATGTGATATAATCATATTCAAATCACCTGAAAAAACTAAGGAGGAATATTATGGCCAAAACAGTGCTTTCACTGGCCCCGCTTTCTGCCGAGATCTTGACGTATTTTATAAGTCAGGTTCCTGATGTGCCTGATTTCAATGTTATCCAAGGTAACAAAATGTCGGAGGAAGAAATTAAGAAAAACTTTTCAGAAGCAGATGTGGTGCTGGGAGATTACACCTTCAAACAAAAGATAACGGCAAATATTTTATCTGCAGCACAAAATTTGAAGCTCATTCAGCAGCCGAGCGTGGGCTATCAGCACATAGATGTGGATGCATGCTCTGTAAGAGGAATCAAAGTAGCAAATACCGCAGGTACAAATACCATAAGTGTGGCCGAGCATACGATAGCCTGGGGACTTTGTCTTCTTAAGAACATGTTTCATGCCCATACAAGCACGAAGTTAGGTGGATGGGAACAGATGAGCATAAAACCTTTAGAAATTAAAGGGAAGGTGTGGGGTATCGTGGGATTTGGCCGCATCGGTCAAGCGGTTGCAGAAAGATTGAAACCCTTTCAGCTGAGCCGGATTATATACTATGACAGTTATCGACAGGGAGAATCTGTTGAACAGAATCTGGGAGTTGAATACGCTGAGATGGCCACTATTCTTAGTCAATCCGATATAATCAGTCTTCATGCTCCCCTTACAGACGCAACCCGCAATATGATAAATAAAGATACTCTCGATTCCATGAAGCAGGGTGCCTATCTCATTAATGTTGCTCGGGCCGAGCTTGTGGATGAGAAGGCCCTTGCTGAGGCCATCGTGAAGGGAAAACTTGCGGGTGCAGGCATTGATGTATTTTCAGAAGAGCCCGTAACTATGGATAATCCATTGCTGGTTGTGGAAAGTGAAAGATTGCTCTTGTCTCCCCATGTGGCAGGCGTGACAGATGAAGCGGCAGTGAGAATCATCAATATGGCTACAGCAAACATTGCCCGGGTGCTCAAAGGAGAAAATCCCGAATCATTAGTTAATTGAATTACTTAAAAAATTATTACAGGCGATTTATAAATATTTGCGGCCGAACTTGATTCCCATTTTATTCATGCGACTGCGCAGAGTATTAGGTTTTACTCCCAAGATTTCCGCTGCCCCTTTTTTGCCTTCTACCCTGCCTCTCGTTTGTGAGAGCACTCTCGTAATTTCTTCAGCTATGACTTGATCCAAAACTGGCCTTTGTTTTTGCTTTGGCATTTTATCCATTGGAATATCAGGCGAAAATGGATCAATAATATCTTTGAAATCGAGAATGCTGTTTTTCCGCAAAATCAAGGCCCGTTCGACGGCGTTTTCTAACTCGCGGACATTCCCGGGCCAATCATAATTTATGAGGTCGTCCAAAGTGTTAGGAGCAAGAGAGAAAGGACCCGTCATACCCATCTCCTTGGATTTCTTGTCAATAAAATACTGCGTTAAATTAGGAATGTCGCCTTTACGATGTCTTAGAGGAGGAATGATAATCGGGAACACCTTAAGCCTGAAATACAAATCTCTCCTAAATTTTTCACTCTGCACCAACTCTTCGAGGTTGCGGTGTGTTGCTGCAATCAAGCGGATATTGATTTTGATTGGTTTTGAACCGCCGACACGATAAATTTCGCTATCCTGAAGTATGCGCAGCATCCTGAGTTGGGCATCATGGGGCAGTTCACCGATCTCGTCGAGCAAAATCGTTCCTTCATGGGCTCGTTCAAAATAGCCTCTTTTTTGTGAAATAGCCCCTGTAAAAGCTCCTCTTTCATGGCCGAATAACTCACTGTCGATAATAGTCTCCGGAATTGCGCCACAATTCACCTTAATGAAGGGGCCGTCTTTTCTTGTGGACGAACTGTGAATGGCATTGGCAATTACTTCCTTGCCTGTTCCAGTATCCCCGATGAGCAGAACAGGTGTGTGTAGATATGCAACCTGGTTTACTGCTTCCATCACACCGCGTAGACCGTTGTTCCTGCCAATAATATCATTACCTGAAATACGCAAAAGCTCGGTCTGCAGATAGCGATTATCATCTTTCAGTCTGTCTTGCATTTTCAGTACGTCTCGATGTTTTAGGCTATTAGCCACAGCGATACCGAAGGGATCTTTCAAGAGGGCAAGCAGTTTTGCATGATCTTCAGTGAAACGGTTTTTTCCCTGAGCGATAATATTAAGTGCTCCAATGAAATGTTCGCCTATGATAAGTCTTAGATTTAATAGAGAAGAGTTCCTATCCACATAATCAAGATAATGTTTCATCATGTAATGATTTTCAACATCATTGGCGATCCAAACATCTTCCAGGCTTTCCCACCATTTAAAGTAATCTTGCGCCATGGGGATCTGGATCTTGGTGAACGTTCCACCTTCGATGGTTGCCGAAGCAATTGCATCGATGGTTCTGTTTTTCATGTCGTGATGTAAGATATGAAGTTGGTCCGCAGGCATGTATTTGCGTATGTGTATCAAGCATTTCCATAGTGCCTTTTCAATTTCAAGACTACTGCAAATTTGTAGAGTAGCACCGATAAAAAAATCATTCTCGTCCATTTGCTTTTCCCCAGTGCTATTTATACATCAGGAAAAATTAATTGCCAAGCCAAACTTCTAAATATCTCAGTTATCTACTAAATAGTATAGAACAGCTATTAAATATGGTAGATAATTGAAGTAATTTTTGTAAGTATTTGAATATAAATATATTTTAATGGGCACATAATTTGCTGTATAAACGGTACATGATTGTATCCTTTATTAATAGACATAAAAAACTGAAGGAGATTATTGTTTATGAATGCACAGAATACAAAAAAGAAAGAAGAGGTGGATCTGGCTTCGGAACAACCTCTGGTTGTGTTACCGATGTCCAAAATTGCTTTTTACGTATCAATTGTATGGTTGCTTTACTTTATTGATTTTGTCGCCAGATTCGGCGTTAACCCGCTATACCCGCTCATTCAGAAAGAGTTCGCGCTTTCTGATCCGCAGGTGGGATTGTTGGGTAGCGTTGTTTTGTTCGGTATGTCTGTTTTTGTGTTACCCTTGTCTTACATAGCCGATCGCTGGTCGAGGAGCAAACTTGTTTCGCTTATGGCTTTAATCTGGAGCGCCTGCAGCATTGTGTCGGGAGTTGCAAATAATTTTGTTATACTTCTTTGTGCCAGGTGCGGTTTAGGAGTAGGAGAAGCCAGTTTCGCACCTACAGCCACATCACTTTTGACTTCCTGGTTCAAACGTTCCCTATGGGGGCGTATGTTGGGATTTTTTAATTCAGCTGCATCTTTAGGCATTTTTGTCGGTTCAATATTCAGTGGCTATATGGCAGTAACTTATGGCTGGCGGGCGGCTTTGATTGTAATGGGTATTCCGGGAATTATTCTGGGCCTTTTAGCCCTGCTGATTCCTGATGTTAAAAAACAGCAGCAGGCGCAGGCAAATTCTGCAAAAGAAGTTAAACTCACAGTTAGCAGTGCGGCAGCTGTTGTTGCCAAAAACAAATCCATGATATTCCTGGTTCTCTTCTATGGGATTTATAATATGGCCATTATTGCTACCGTTGTCTGGATGCCGATGTATTTCATTCGCGTTATGGGCATGGCTGTGCCGAAAGCCGCCACGTTTGCCGGAATTGCTGCAATCCTTGGAGTAGTCGGCTATCCCTTAGGCGGTTATCTTTCCGATCTACTGGTAAAGAAGGACCTTCGCTTACGTATGTGGTTCCCCGCAATTATGGCTATTATCGCGGCTCTCCTTTTTGTTGCCGGCTTTTATCTAAAGAGTATTGCTATCATTTTCCTGGCGAGTTTCTTCTGTACATTCGTCAATCCATCTCTCAATGCCAGTAGTCAGGAACTAGTACCATCATGGTACAGGTCTGTGTCACTGGGCGTTGTAATCTTTGGAATGCAATTTATCGGTATGCTTGGGCCATACCTCATCGGTGTGCTGTCTAAAAATTTCGGTCTGCTGAATGCAATGATATATATGCAGGTCGCATTAGTCATTTGTTTTTTGGGGTTTCTTTACATTGGCACCATATACCGCAATGATTGCCGAAGAGCACAAGAAGAAGAGGCAGCCTCCAGAGCATAATATTGAACCTGTAAATAAAATTAGAAAGGAGTCAATTAACAATGATTATCAATATACATGACCACCCCTATGATCTCAAATCTGCACAAATATTCGCTCCATTTTTTTCTAAGTTTGCCACTGTACGACACCTGCTGGATGGCTCAGTAGTTGACCGTGGCGGCTTTGTGCAGTCACCGGAACAGAGCATCAAGGAAATGGATGAAGCAGGGGTCGATAAGACTGTCATTCTGAATACTGGTCCGGTTCCGAACGAACATATTTATGAGACTTATCTAAAACCTTATCCAGAAAGGTTTATTGGATTCACTTCTTCCAGACCAATTCTTCTGGAGGGCAGTGCTATTGAGCTCAATGCATTTAATCAAAAAAATTGGGAGAATACCAAATATTCTTTGCAAGAATTAGGGTTCACAGGGATTAAATTAATCCCTGCTTATGAGCGTTACAGTGCGGTTGATCCGCGTGTTTATCCTTACTATGCGCTGGCCGCCGAGTTAAATGTGCCGATTACGATGCATATGGCCGGCACACCGGTGAGGTTCGTATCTTTGCGTTACGCAAGACCCTTAGATGCGGACCGCGTTTTGTTTGATTTTCCCACTGTGCGATTTAATTTACCGCACATGGGTTGGCCATGGGAAGATGAGCTTCTGGCGATGATGATTAGGGCGTCCAATCTATATACGGATATATCCCAATTAGGAGAAACTGGCCTGAAGCGTATGGCAAAATGTCTGATTACAGCGCGTGATTACGGTGTTCTTTCGCGAGTTATGTTTGGAACTGATCCCCTTTGTCGTCCATTGAACATGTATATCGACTTTATAAAGAACGGCATTAACAAAGTAGCCGCTGAACAAGGTGAACGTCCTTTTACCAGCGATGAGATTGACGGAATTCTAGGCAATAATGCACTTAAGTTTCTGGGGATTGCCCTATGATTTATTGATAAATTAAATTTATTTTAAAGTTGCAATCCATCCCGGGAGAGGAATACTGTTAATATAAGCAAAGCTAAAAACACGGCAGTAATTCTCTTCCGGACTTATCACTTAGATATGGTGCACTCCATTCCATGTGAAGGGTTAATATCCATAAACTCAAATCAGAAATTTTTCTACCGGTGGTGGATCGTTTTTTGTTCTTTCATTGTCAAACTGCGCCACCATCTTGGCTATTAGCGTCGCAAAATTAGCAATAGACTCTGCCCTGAATGCCTGAAGTTGTGAATGTTTTTTTGTAAGCACTGCTTCCTGTAACAAACAGGCCGTCATGCTTGTTAAAAATGCTGGACTTCAAGTAGTAATCAATGAATTGCTTATTGCCGATTGTTTATTATTGCCTTGACAGATAGGGACGCCTGTCCTACGCCCAAACCGCCAAAAAGCAATACGCCAGCTTGTCCGCCTCATCTGTTACCTCCTCAAAAGGCAACTTATCAATCGGACAGTTTATGTGCTATAAACCGGACATATTATTTGCTTCTTACATTGTGCTTAAATATCCTTGACACACAAAACTATATTCCATATCATTCAACCAACGAAGAAAAAGTTCTTGTCAATTAATCAAAAAAGGTACGTTATGAAAAGAATCATGCTGATCGTTGTTACTGCTGTTTTCATGTTTACTTATGTCCCGATGGCCGGGGCCTGGACAGTTTATTTCAGGAATATCAGTGATCATGATGTCAAGGTCAAGGTTTGGGGGGAACATCTGTTCTGGCAGCAGGTTGATTGTGAGATTACGGTAGCCGTTGGAAAAGAAGGATCCTGTCAACTTCCCGGGGGAGTCTGTCCCGTCTGGATCGGTGGGAGCTATAAAAACTCAGGGCGTTGGACTCCAGAATTAAAAGGAAATGAAAGTTCACTAAACAAAATCGACTGCGGGGGAGGGGGAGTAGCCTGCTGCTGGAATGTCAAAGTCCTTGTTGGTACAAATGGGGGGGCAAGCTGGCTCTCACTGGATCGTTAAAATCGCCAGTTTAACAGCAGAATATCCAATGTTTCTATTCTGGCGGCAAGCGTAATTGTTGTGACAGCTGTTTACACCAGAATTCTTCAGGCGGACAGCACCATCAAATCCGGTTTTGATATTCGTCATGGGGTTAAGATTGACCATAATCATGGTGCATTCCAGTTCAAAGTGCACCACATATAGGGTGAATTCAAACCTTTAAAAGGAAGGGCACTGAAAAATATTGAAAATGCCCTCCGAGCAAGAAAGAAAGATGTAACTATGACCATTAGGGTTAATAGTGAGGACATTGAAAAAATTAAAAATAAAGCGAATAAGTTGGGGGTAAAGTATCAGTCATACATTTCAGAAATAATACATTAGGTGGTGCAATAGAATTATTTGAATAAAGCTTATCAAAATCGCTCAAGCCGATCGCAGCCCGCGCTGCCGCTTAGCTCCGCCGTTGAACATTTCAATCCGAAATATGCAATAACTCTTTTTCTATCCATTACTGACTCGTAGATGTTATGGTTGTCAAGAGACAAACTTGTTTTGACGCTATTTGTCAAGTAAAGTATAGGTTGGGATAATTAATTATGTTTTCCCTCCCAATTCAAGTCATTTTCGTCAAAGCGCTGAGTTAAAATTTCTTTGGCCTGGCTGGCAAATAACTCCGGGACAAAAATCTTTACTTCACCCAGGCCATCAACATCCAGAGAGTATGATATTACGCCAATAGCTTCGTATTGCAGACGTGCCGGTATGCCTTCGGTTTGCAAACGGCCCATGATTATCTGGGCATTAACCATACCTGCTGCCCTGTATATAATAACCCAGTTTTCTTCGGTCATTAGAACAATCCTTCCATAACGGCAAATACGAAACAGGGTGTTCACGTACAGGCCCTTAAGCATGAGGCAAGCATATCACATTCTCCCCAAGACCGGTAATATTTCAAAAGTATTGCGAATTTATAAAAGATGAGCCATTTTGCAAGACCTTGCCCCATTACCTTTTTCTTGACGCCGTATCTTTCTTCTGACAAAGAGAAATCCCGGCGGGCCAGGAATCGTCTCATTCCGGTTCTCAATGCAAGGAGGAACAGACCATGAAAAACAAGGAAATTAAGGTTCGAGGATTCCATCTCGATCAGTTCGGACATGTCAATAACGTGCGCTATCCGGAAATGCTTGAAGAAGCCCGCTACGATTTCTTTGATCAGTTTCCCGGTTTCTTTTCCCGGGTGGAGAAAACCGGCTTTTACATACCACTCACCCATATCAGTATCGATTATAGAAAGTCCTCCTTTCTGGACGATATTCTGGAGATCCGGACTCGGATCTCCAGTTTAAATGAAACAAACGGCACCATCCATCAGACTATAACTATCAAGGGGACAAATCGGATTATTTTGGAGGCGGATGTCGTTTTTGTCGCCGTCGATCTGAAAACGGGCAAACGATCATCCATCGAAGGAGAACTCCGCGCCGAGCTTGAATCGATTATCAACGGGTGCGAAGAATAATTCGTCTCTCCTATGCCTTCGGAGGGTATTTCTTAAGCCTTTAGGCTTTTTAAATTAAAGATGAAGGGGTTTTGGGACAAGTCCGGGAAAAATCACGAAAAAAGCCCAAAGCACTATATGTTGTGGTATGGATATTTTGTTAACACATTTTGTTGTATTTTTTCTTTACAAAGGAAATATCTTTTGTTAGAGTTCTGAAAATTTTAATGGAAGCATTAAAGACATCTTATGAATTTAAAAAGACTCGAAATATCCGGTTTCAAATCATTTCGCGATAAAGTCGTTCTCGATTTTGCCAACGGCGTTACGGCTATTGTCGGGCCCAATGGTTGTGGAAAATCGAACGTTGTTGATGCCCTGCGCTGGGCTATGGGTGAGCAACGGGTTAAGGCATTACGCGGGAAAAAAATGGATGATGTTGTCTTTAATGGCAGCCAGGATGCCGCTCCGGTCAGCATGGCGGAAGTTACCATGACTTTATCTGCTAACGGGCAGAGTTTTATCGGGGCGTATGCGGAATTGGCGGAAGTATCCATTACCCGTAGGGTTGTCCGTGACGGCGATAGTGAGTACTATATTAATCGTGCTCCCTGCCGCCTGCTTGATATTAAAGAATTTTTTATGGGTACGGGAGTTGGTGCCCGAACTTATTCTTTAGTCGAGCAGGGCAGCGTGGCTAGCATGGTTGAAGCCAAGCCCGAAGACAGAAGATTGTTTATTGAAGATGCTGCCGGTGTCTCCAAATATAAAAGCCGCAAGGATTCTGCTGTCCGCAAAATGGAAGCAACGAAAGTAAATGTACAGCGGCTCAACGATATCATCAAAGAAGTAAAATCCCAACTCAATGCTATTTCCCGGCAAGCCAAACGAGCCGAACAATACAAAGAAATAAAACAGCGCATGAGGGAAACTGACCTCACTCTTGCCCTGCATAATTATGCTGAGTTTGTGGAGAAAGGATCGTCTTTACAAACGGCGCGTAATGAAATGCAGAATCGTGATGCCGGCTTGCGCGCCAATTTGGAGGCTCGCGAATCCGTTCTGGATGAAATGAAAGCAAGGCTTCTGGAAAATGACGAGCTGATAAATAAAGGTCAGCAGGAACAATACGAAGTTAAAAATTCCATTAACATTAAAGAAAAGAATATCGAATTTTCCCGCCGCCAGATAGCGGATGCAGCCGAACGCAAACAGAAAGATTCAGCCGAAATTAATGCCACGCAGGTCCGGAAAGACGATTTGCTGCAGGAAATTGAAAATCTGCGGGCAAATGCAGCCCAAGCGGATGGCCGTATCGCTGTATTAAAAGCGGAACATGATGAAGGACGGCAAAAGATTCAGGAACTTCTCGATGCGGATAAAGAGCTAAACAGCCAACTGGAAGAAAAGAAAATTCTTTACATCGATGTCGTAACGGAAAAAGCAAAGCTAAAAAACATGATATCGTCTTTGACCAAAAATATTGATGATTTAAAAAAACGGGAAGAAAGAGAAAACCGTGAAATCGATGAAGATAAAAAAAGACTGGCTGATCTGACAAGTAAGTTGCAATCCATCAATGAAGCTCTGGCTCGTGATGAAGAAGAATTTCTCAACCTGCAGGATAGAAAAGAGTCAACCGCTGATGAAGGCGAGAAGACAAAAGCTGATTTGCAATCAATTGAAGAGCGGATTGCTGCAATTAAGGAAGAAAGCAGTGTCAAAACATCCCGTCTTAATTCACTTCAGGAATTTCAGGAAGCTTACAAGTGGTCCAATGAAGGAATTAAGGAAATTATTGCTAAGCAGGATAGTCGCGATAAATTTTACGGTGTTGTTGCTGATCATATAAATGTTCCCCGCGAGTACGAGGCTGCGGTGGAAGCGGTGTTAGGTGATAAACTCCAGTATGTTGTCGTGAAAAGCCAGGAAGATGGTGTAAAGGCGATTGATTATCTTAAAAGCGGCCAATTGGGCCGGGGGAGTTTTATGCCGGTGGAATTGCGCAACCATGCTGCTGAAAGTTACAGCGCAGATCATTTACAAGATGCGGAACCACTGTTGCGCAAAGTTAACTGCCATCAAGATTTTCAGCAAATTGCCGATTGTCTGCTGGGAGACGTATTGATTACACCGACCATCGCCAGCGGGATTAATTTGTGGAAAAAAAATGGCTTCCGGGGGACTTTTGTTACTCCGGACGGAGATACGATCAGCCCGCATGGAGTAATCACTGGAGGTAGCGGCTCGGCCGTAGAAAAAAGTCTTCTGTCCACCAAACGGGAAATAGCGGAACTGGAGAAAGATCTTGCTACCCTCATTCCCGAACTTGCGGCGCAGTCGGATCAGAAAAAAAAGCTGGTTTCTTTAATTGCTCAGTGGGAAGAAGAATTAAGCCAGATAAAAAACAGAATCCATAAACTGGAAATTGATGTTAACAGCAGAAAAAAAGACTGTGAACGGTTTAATGATGAAGAGGTAAGGTTAAAACAAACAATTGCCGCTCTCGAATTTAATCGCCAAAATATAAAAACCGAGGAAGCCGAGGCCGAAGAAAGACTACGGACAATCAGTATTGAATCCCTGCGCAAAGAAGAAGAGGAAAAAACGCTCACGGAGGTTATTTCTTTATTTAATGCCCAAAGAGAACAGTCCCGGGCGGCAATTGATGAACAGGAGAGGCAGATAACCGGGAAAAAAGTTCTTCTTGCATCCCTGGAAGAAAAGAAAGATGCCGATCTGCGGACGATGTTGCGCCTGCAAAACGACATCAGCTCTATTGAAAATGATGTTCGGATTAAAAACGAAGAAATCGTTGCCTGCGACAAGCAGCTGACCTTGCTTGCTCAAACTATTGAAGCCGAGCAGGCGGCGCTTGGGGAATTATACCGGAACCTGGCCGTGAAAGAGGCCGCCTTGGTTGAAAAACAGGCCGGTAAAAATCGGGAAGATGAACAACTGAAAACACAGGAAAATGAAATAAGAGAAGTTAAGAAGCAGCTGGATGACTTACGTAATTCAATTAACGAAATAGAAATTAAATGCCGTGAGGTAGTTTTACATGGCGATAATTTAAAAGCGGCCGTGGCGGAAAAACACAATGTTGTTTTAGAAGATATGCTTCCTGAATATACCGGCATTGAGGAGGAGAAATTAACCGAGTTAAGATCAATCCTGGAGAATGATAAACAGAAGATAGATAATTTCGGTGAAGTTAATTTGCTGGCGCTTAATGAGTATGAAGAGCTGAATTCGCGTTACCAATTCCTGTCTGCTCAAATCTCCGATTTGAATGAATCGCTGGCCTCTCTGGAACGAACAATTACCCGTATTAATAAAATTTCCCGTTCGCGCTTTGCCGAAACTTTTGCCGCAGTTAATGCCTGTTTTAAAGAAGTATTTGCTCATGTTTTTCCGGGTGGCCGTGGTGAATTACTGTTAACTGACGAGAATGATTTGCTGGAAACAGGTGTGGATATTGCCATTCAAATTCCAGGTAAGCGGGCGCAAAACGTCACCTTGCTTTCCGGCGGCGAAAAATCTTTGGCGGCAATTGCGCTTATTTTTGCCATTTTAATGTACCGTCCCACGCCCTTCCTGGTTTTAGATGAAGTTGATGCCGCGCTCGATGATGCCAATACCAATCTCTTTAACCGCTTGATCAAGGATGTCGCCGGTAAATCTCAAGTTGTGATGATAACACATAATAAGAGCACAATGGAAGTCGCCGATAGCCTCTTTGGCGTAACCATGCAAAAGCAGGGCATTTCCTCTTTAGTCTCGGTTAATCTAAACTAATAACTTCGTTAGCTTTTTACAACAACAAGCTCTATTGCATAGTGATCTTAGTTAATCCCTTTCTTTACTTCTCGGGAGAAAATAGCTATGAAGGAGCAAAAATAAGAAAGGTTTTATTCCCTTCCCAAATTAAGTGTTACCTTTGTTGGCAAAGCCTGCACCGGCGCGTATCATCTCTAATTGGGAAACGGAATTACTGTGAATAAAATGGGATTTCTGGATAAACTTAAATCAGGGTTGAAAAAGACCCGCGCTGTTCTGACAACCGATGTTGATGATCTCCTCTTTGGTTCCAAGGATCTGGACGAAAAGTTATTTGATGAATTGGAAGAATTGCTTATCACCGCAGATATGGGACCGCAATTTGCTCATGATATGATCAGTGATGTCCAGGATCGTCTGAAGCGTAAAGAACTCCAGAATACTGCACAAATTAAAAATATTTTGCGCGAGCGCATGATCGCCATTTTACGGCAAATTGACAAACCTTTGCAGATTCCTCAAGGTCAGCCCTTTGTGATCATGGCTGTCGGGGTGAATGGCAGCGGGAAAACAACGACAATCGGGAAATTAGCATATTCGTTACGCAAAGACGGCCATGAAGTTATTCTGGTAGCGGCTGATACTTTCCGCGCAGCAGCAATTGAACAGTTGGAAATCTGGGGTAGCCGGGTAAATGTGCCGGTCATAAAACAAAAAATGAATTCCGATCCCGCAGCTGTCGTTTTCGACGCAGTGGGTAAAATTAAAGCAGGTTTTCTCGGTGTGGTCATCATAGATACCGCCGGAAGGTTGCATACTCGAGTCAATTTGATGGAGGAACTTAAAAAAGTCAAGAGAGTCATGGGTAAAGAAATGGCCGGTGCTCCGCACGAAACGCTGCTGGTTCTAGATGCGACGACAGGTCAAAATGCCGTCATGCAGGCAAAGATTTTCAAAGAAGAAATTGGTGTTACCGGTATTGTCTTGACCAAGCTCGATGGAACGGCGAAAGGTGGGGTTATAATCCGCATCGCCAGTGAACTTCAGCTCCCTGTACGTTATATAGGGGTGGGGGAAGGATTGGATGATTTACGTACTTTTGACAGCAACGATTTCGTCTCGGCGCTTCTAGACTAGACCTTTATATAAATCATGCAAGGTTTAATGAATAAAATCTTTGTCATAGGTGATGCTCACGGTTGTTTTGGCCAGCTCCCAAGGCTAATTAAAAACCTTGCTATTGATCAACAATGTGATACCTTGATCCTTAATGGATACAGGAGCGGTTTCCGGCGGCAGACTCACCTTAGTGGAATTGCCGAAGGTTATACTTAATCAGGTATATAGAAATGAAGATTATTGAATGTGTGCCCAATTTCAGTGAAGGTTGCAATCAAAAGAAAATAGCCGCGATTGCCAAGGTGTTTGAATCTTTTCCCGGTGTGCGGCTGGTTGATTTCAGCGGCGATACCGATCATAACCGCAGCGTCTATACCTTTCTGGGAAAGGCTGATGATGTGCTGGAAGCGGCACTGGCCGCCGCAGGTAAAGCACTGGAAATAATCGATATGCGCAAACAGACGGGGGTGCACCCGCGTTTGGGAGCGGTTGATGTTGTGCCCTTTATTCCTTTATCTACAGCGAAGATGAAGGACGCGGTTGATGTTGCTCATCGTTTTGGACAGCAATTGTATGAACGGTTCGGTGTACCGGTCTATTTTTACGGTGAGGCGGCGCGAGTTGCCGAGCGCAATGAATTGGCTAATGTCCGGCGTGGTGGCTACGAAGCACTGGCGAAGAAGATGTCCATTCCGGAAGATGCTCCGGATGTCGGCAAGCCTTTATTTAATGAGCGTTCCGGTGCAACAGCAGTCGGCGCCCGTTTACCACTGGTCGCTTACAATATTAATTTGGATACGGATGATTTACGTCTGGCTCAAAAAATTGCTTCCCTAATTAGAGAAAAAAGCGGTGGGCTAAAGCACGTGCGGGCCATCGGGGTTATTTTGAAGAGCCGTGGCGTTGCCCAGGTGTCAATGAACCTGACTAATTATAAAGAGACCCCGCTAAAACCAATTTATGATTCGGTGAAGCTGCTGGCAACTGAGCGTGGTGTCGATATTCTGGAGTCGGAATTAATCGGCCTGATCCCCAAGGCGGCTTTTGCCGGCACGAAGCCTAAGTATCTCCAACTTAAAGATTTTGATAATAACCGGCTGCTGGAAACGCACATTAAAAGTTTCTCTTTATAGCCTCAACGCCGCATTAATTTCCTTCGCCTGCACCCCTCAAGGTTAGTAAAATGGTAATTATTGACAGGCAGAAAAATGCATGTTAAAGCCAGCCATCTTCCGTTATAAATAATGACGCCCCTGTAGCTCAGTAGGATAGAGCGACAGATTCCTAATCTGTGGGCCGCGTGTTCGACTCACGCCAGGGGCACCAAATAAAATCAAGGGGTTAGGCAAGAAAAGCTTAGCCCCATTTTTATTTGTCCGGTCAATTATTGCCACTATGTTGCCACTTTTGGATTTTTTTACCATCACTTCACATGCTCGTTATTCTTAATGTTAGAAGCCGCGCCAGCCGCAAGCACACGACCTTTGTGCTTGAGCTGGGGTGGAGGCGCGTCGCTGGCGCGCAGAATGGGGAGCCCCTGGGGGCAGATGGGTTGGGAGGCGGGGGAATAAATAAGCGAAGAGCAACCTTTTAGAAATGAAGTGCGTACAAGCCTGGGGTTGAAGTAGAAAAGCCAGCACGTGGAACGGAATATAATAATATAAGCGGCGGCCACCTTAAAGAGCTTTTGGGCAAGGTAACATAACACGGTTATGTTTAGGCATTTGAGGGAACTCACATGGCGACTGCATTGCGTTTTTTTGTGGTTGCAATACAGGTGACATGTGAGCGTGTTGTATAATGCAGCATTATACGATGCGCCGAAAATGCCGACTTGCCCACTTGTAAATAAGCCGCCGTTTCCTTTTAGAAACAATCCAAGCAAGCCAGTTAAAAACAAATAAAAACAGGTCAGAGCTAAGGAAAATCTTTTGTTTAATGGGCAGGCACTTGAGAGTGTGCGTAACGGATGAAGCCACCGGAGCTAACACCATAAAATAGAACTAGACTTAGTCCGCGTGGCTGAAGGAGTGAAGCATGCGACCAGGTGCCGCACCTTTTAGAAATGCGGGTGGCAAAGGCACCGGGCAAGGCACGATGCACGGCGCGATCGCCTGCGGGGTCATGCAGGCGGCGTGATGATGCATGGTGCCGGTCAGTTACGCACAAGGCAGCGAAGGCGCAATGATTGCAACAAGCAATGCAAACATTGTGACTGAGCGGGGCAGAACGAATATGCAATGTCATTGGTAAGGAAGCACAGCTATGAAAATGGTTCTGCGACTTCGCCACTGCTATTTCCATCATGCAGGGGGGGGAGGGAGCGGGATGAGTAAGGTATCCCCGGCAGCTATATGGAAGTCTGCGTAACGCACAAGGGGTAAAATTGAGATTGATAGACTTTATTAAATTTCTGAATAACTTATCTTATCAATTGCCTTGGCTATATCTATTAAAAACATCCATCATATATTTATATCTCGTCGTTGCTGTGTTTTTCCATGATAATGCACGATTGTATCTTTCTGCCGTAAGCTGGTTGATTCTGTCATTCCAAAATCGCTGTTCATTTACTGTCATGCTTGAGTATAATGATTTATATGGGAATGCGCGTCTGAATATTTCCTCTTTGTCTTTATCCACAGAACTCTGAGCCGCAGTTATCGGATCGAAATAGATAGGATTTCCGCCTATCTTCTCAAATACCCATTTCTCATACGTCGCCCTATCTAAAGAACCATCAGGATTTGAAATTAATGTATAGGATGCCACTGTCTGAGGATTAGGAGTAATAATAACTGAACCATCATGCATAAGCGCACAATAGACTTTTACCTCCGCAATTTTTGTTGGGACAGGTGCTTCCCCTCTTAGACGCGCCATTACCTTTTCGATAGGTATACAAAAATTAAGATTTTGGGGAATTCTGCCGCCAGGCAAAATACCTACAGTACTTTTAACTACACAGACCACTTCCCCTTTCATGTTGAAAACAGGTCCGCCACTGGAACCTGGGGAAACCGGAGCAGTAATTTGGAAGCGTTCTGGTGGCCCTGCGCGCATCGCAGATATTAGCCCTTCAGACAAAGTTTTTTCTAAGTGACCTGGATTGCCCACTACGAATATCTTCTCACCAATTTCCGGTACAGTTGGGCTAATAACAAGCGATCTTATTTCACCTTGATGTGCTGCTGCTGAAAGTATTGCCAGATCATTCGTCGTATCTTTTGCTATGGGTTGATTTACCACATACTCTTTATTGTCTTGTGTTTTGATCTTGATTTGGCTGGCCCCGGCAATAACATGGTTGTTTGTTACTATATTTCCATTATTTATAAAAAAACCGGTACCGTAGCCTTTATCGGTGGAAATTAAAACAACAGACGGCGCAACAGTTTTGTAAAGAGTAGGTAAATCCTGTGCTACTTGCTGAGATGACACATCCGAAATAGTAGCAGTTGATTGATCGGCTGGGGAAGCCGCTGTGTTCGCTGTTTCATTGGAAGAAGTGGTATTTGAAATATCGGTTGAATTAAGAGTCGCTGATTTATCTATCTTGCTTATCTGTTGTGATTTATTTGGTAAAGGACCTTTGCTATAATGAGAAATTATGAAAGCCACGACAACAAGAACAGAGAAAATAAATAATGCCACATTGATTGATGATTTGTTTATAGTAAATTTGCTTGATTTTATCTGAGGAATATTTTCTTCGGGCTGAATATTTGTGGTTTTCTCATTTTCAGAAACTGTCCATTTATCATATATTATTCCACATTTTGGGCATTCAGTTTCGGGTATGATTTTATATTCATCATCCTTCGGCTGTCTTTCGTAACCGCATTTAGGACAATTTTGCATGTATTCACCACCTTGAAACTACATCACCATTCCAGTTCTTCTTTTATCAGTTCCTTTTTTTGCTTTTCAATCTCTGCTTTAAGTTGGTTTTGCTCGTACAATAATTTTTCTACTCTTAATTCAATATATTTTGCCTGTGCTTTTTTCTCATCGCCTTGAGCAAAAGCAAATGCTTTTGACCATAGCGCCTTGTCAGGTGTTTTGCTCTGGTCATTTATTTCATCCCATGCTTTGGCGTAAAAATCATTATTGCTCTCTACCGGGTTAGTTAATTTTAGTGATTCACCTGTTGGTGGAATATAATTGTTAGGGGTTTTATTGATAGCAGGCAAATCATTCAGTTTCGTTTGATTCGCAATACCCGGCCCGATAACCTGTGGGGAGACAATCTTATCTTCTGATACTATATTTGCTTCAGTTTTTTGGTCGTGCAGAGAATGTCCATCTTCTTTTTTATGGTTTGATTTCCATATTTTAAACATCCAATAAAATGCACCAACTGTAATAAGTGGCACAAAGATTATTGTTAGCCCGCTACCACGTAAAATATCTCTCGTGAATGTCAACACAACCAAAGTCAATAATAACACCAAGGCTATTTTTAGACATTTCCTCGCATTATTCAAATGACACCTCGCTTATCAATCAGTAGTCCGACAAGGAAGATTCTTATAGAAATGGTTTGCATAGAAATACCCCTTATTAAGAAATCTGGATTTCTTATACTTCAACAATCTCTAAATGACAATTTGATTTTAAGCATTTCCGGTGAAAGAGTGAATAGAAGGATACAGTAATTTTAATGCTTACAGCTTACTATACGTAACAACCGGATGCTCGTATGGTACCTAGACGGCCATACATGATACCGTTCAACACACAAGAGGTCAAATTAGCTCCCAATGAGATCGGTGAAACAAACTCCAAGTTTCATCGTGACTTGTGTTCCGGTTTCTATTCCGTTGTCTCTCCTTCAGGCATCAATTTCAGAGACAATCGTTGTGCCTCTGTAATTTCTTTCATGTTCATATCTAAAGACACAAGATACCGTTCCATAGATGCCCTATTGTGCATTTGAGCGGCGGCCAAATTAAACCACATATATGCTTTTATTAAATCAGCCTGAACAATGCGACCTTCCTCATTTTGTTTTGTCGATGGTTTGATATAAAAAAATCCAAGTTCATATTGTGCATCTTTATTGTTATATTTTACAGATTCAGTAAACCACTTAAATGCGTTTGCATAATTTTTAGGCACATACCTGCCATCATTCCAACACGACCCCATATTATAAAAAGAGACTCCAAGATAATAATTTATAAAATTGATATTGTTTTTATTCTTTTCCAATGCAAGAGCCTTTTTAAAATTATCAACAGCCTTCTGGTAATCATTGTACCTTTCGCGCTGATTTAGCCTTACGTCTTCAAATTTCGATTGAGGACGAAAATTATAATATATTCCAAGTTGATAATATACAAAACCTCTTGTTGGTTCCGGTTCCAACTTGGAAGCTGCTTCAAATGCTTTTAACACCTCCTCTTTAGGACGGTCGAGCATTCCTAGAGTTCGTCCCCGTAATACATAGGCATATGCATATCCAGGATAAAGTTCAATTGCTGTATCGAAGCTATCTAACGCCAATTGATAATTTCCTTTCCTAAATAAGGCCAATCCTGTATTTACAAAATCTAATGCGGAAATTTTATTTACCTCAGTTTCATACTTATTCTTCGTTGTTTTATCCTTTTTATTACTTTCCTTTAACCGGGTCATTTCTTTTGTTATTTTTTCGAATTCTTGTTTAAGTTCGTTCAACTCTTTCTTTGTATTTTTTTCTTCTCTGAGAGCAGCAATTGTCTTTGCAACCTCGTTTGGGTTTGCTTTTATTTTTGCCCTGATCCAGTATGACTGGGGTGAACCCTTGTCATTTAATTTCATTTTGGAATCAATAATTTCAAATTTTACGATTCCACCTGTATAAGAAACAATATCATCGAGGGTTACTTTAAAATCCTTAACCACAGAGCGGGTCTGGAAAAACTGGACAGGTGCATAAGTGAGGAAGATGCTCTAT